>NZ_AYYW01000002.1 GCF_001434535.1 Ligilactobacillus animalis KCTC 3501 = DSM 20602 | reverse complement strand
AATTTGAATAACTTGAGCAGTAATTTGATCATGCCTGGTCAAGTTTTGAAGGTCTCTGGTAAAACAGTTTCTAACAAGCCAAGTACAAATACTGCTCAAAATTCAAATCAAAATCAAGCAAATGGTAATGGAACGTATACGGTCAAGGCGGGTGATTCCTTGTGGGCGATCGCTAATTCACATAAAATGACGTTAAATGACTTAAAACAAGTCAATAACTTATCAAGTGATCTGATCTATGTTGGCCAGACGCTTAAAGTAACTAAAGGTGCAGTTACAACGGCTAATAAGACAAACGCCCAAAGTAGTCCAAAGAAAACATATACAGTCAAAGCGGGTGACTCACTTTGGCGGATCGCTTCCAATAATGGTACGACGGTAAATCAATTGAAAGCCTTGAATAATTTGACCTCAGACATGATCTATGTCGGACAAAATTTGAAATTAAAATAATTTTCTCTTGAATTAGTCGAGCGGTTTTGCTAAGATGAAGTAAATATTTGAACGCAGATAAGGAGTATTAGGAAGAACTGAACTATTTTCAGAGAGTATACGGTTGCTGTGAGTATACAAGTTGGTTTTTCTGAACTCGCCTTTGAGTTTTTCACCGAAGTTAGTAAGTGAAAACGGTCCTTCCCGTTACGAAGTTAAGTGTCAACTTAGTGTTGGAATATGGGTGGTACCGCGGTTTTTCGTCCTATATGGAGTTTATAACTCTATATAGGACTTTTTTATTTTCTAGAAAGGAACTATGGATAGATGAGCTATAATCATAAAGAGATCGAAAAAAAATGGCAACGTTATTGGGATGAACATAAGACGTTCAAGACAACTGAGGATAAGGATAAAAAGAATTACTATGCTTTAGATATGTTTCCTTACCCATCGGGACAAGGGCTACATGTAGGCCATCCAGAAGGGTATACGGCAACTGACATCATTTCACGTATGAAACGGATGCAAGGCTATAATGTTTTACATCCAATGGGGTGGGATGCTTTTGGTTTACCAGCGGAACAATATGCGTTGAATACAGGTAATTCGCCACGTGAATTTACTAAGAAAAATATTAACAATTTTAGACGTCAAATCAAATCATTGGGTCTTTCTTACGATTGGGATCGCGAAGTAAATACGACCGATTCGGCTTATTATAAATGGACACAATGGATCTTTGAACAACTTTACAAACGTGGTCTAGCTTATGAAGCTGAGATCCCAGTTAACTGGAGTCCAGATCTAGGGACTGTAGTGGCTAATGAAGAAGTTATCGACGGTAAGACCGAACGGGGTGGCTTCCCAGTTATCCGTAAACCAATGCGTCAATGGGTCCTAAAGATCACGGCTTATGCGGATCGTTTGATCGATGATCTAGAAGATCTTGATTGGCCTGAAGCGATTAAAGAACAACAACGCAACTGGATCGGACGCTCAGTTGGTGCTACGATCGATTTTAAAGTTGATGGTCAAGATGAACAATTAGAAGTATTTACTACACGTCCAGATACTTTATTTGGTGCTTCAGCGATCACGATCGCACCTGAACATGAACTGGTAGCTAGTTTAACGACACCAGAACAAAAAGCAGCTGTTGAAGCTTACGTTGAAGAAATCTCACACAAGTCTGATCTTGAAAGAACAGATCTAGCTAAAGAAAAAACTGGGGTCTTTACCGGAAGTTATGCGATCAATCCAGTAAATGGTGAAAAATTACCGATCTGGTTAGCTGATTATGTCTTGGCTTCATATGGTACCGGAGCGGTTATGGTCTCGGCTGCCCATGATCCGCGTGATTGGGAATTTGCAAAGAAATATGATTTGCCGATCATCCCAGTCATTGCTGGGGGAGATGTTGAAAAAGAAGTTTACACCGGTGAGGGTGAATATATCAACTCCGATTTCTTGAATGGTTTGACCAAAGAAGAAGCGATCGGGACGATGATCAACTGGTTGAAAGAACACGGTGTGGGTGATAAGAAAGTAAATTACCGCTTACGTGATTGGACTTTCTCACGTCAACGCTACTGGGGCGAACCGATCCCTGTGATCCACTGGGAAGATGGCGAAACAACTTTAGTTCCAGAAGATGAATTACCACTTCTTTTACCTAAGTCAAATGACATCAAGCCTTCAGGTACAGGTGAAAGTCCATTGGCTAACCTCGAAGATTGGGTCAATGTAGTCGATGAAAATGGACGTAAAGGGAAACGCGAAACTAACACAATGCCACAATGGGCTGGTAGTTCATGGTACTTCTTGCGTTATATTGATCCACACAACAATGAAATGATCGCTGATCCTGAAAAATTAAAGGCTTGGTTACCAGTAGATCTTTACGTTGGTGGGGCTGAACATGCAGTCTTGCACTTATTATATGCTCGTTTCTGGCACAAATTCTTATATGATCTAGGCGTTGTCCCAACTAAAGAACCATTCCAAAAATTGGTCAACCAAGGGATGATCTTAGGTAACAACCATGAAAAAATGTCTAAATCTAAGGGTAATGTGGTCAACCCGGATGATATCGTTGAGCAATACGGCGCCGATACATTACGTTTATACGAAATGTTCATGGGACCACTTGATGCTTCGATTGCTTGGAGCGAAGATGGCTTGAATGGGGCTAATAAGTTCATCAATCGTGTTTGGAACTTGCTGATCGATGAAAATGGTCAATTACGCGACCGGATCACAACGATCAACGAAGGTAATTTGGATTTGATTTACAATCAAACAGTCAAGAAAGTTACTGAAGACTACGAAAAATTGCATTTCAACACTGCAATTTCACAATTGATGGTCTTAGTCAATGAATTCTACAAGGCTGATTCCTTACCACTAGAATACGTTGAAGGCTTAGTCAAATTGATCTCGCCGATCACACCGCATATGGCTGAAGAACTTTGGACTTTATTAGGTAATGTTGGAAGTATCGCCTATGCTAAATGGCCAACATATGATGAAAATAAATTAGTCGAAGATACAGTTGAGATCGTTGTCCAAGTTAATGGTAAGATCAAGCAACACTTGAAGGTTTCGCGGACAGCTTCAAAAGAAGAGTTAGAAGAACTTGCTTTGAATGACGAAAAGATCAAGGCTGAGCTTGAAGGTAAGACGATCCGTCGGGTGATCGCAGTACCAGGCAAATTAGTCAATGTAGTTGCTAACTAATAGTAAATAAAGAAATGAGATCCAGTGGGGGTCTCATTTCTTTATTTTTTAACAGACGAAAATTAAAATGTGTTTGATTTTTTGAAAGAAATTTGCGAAATCAAAGTAAATTGGATAGAATAGAACGTAAACATATTTATAAAAAGGAACATTAATATCTCAGAAAGGATTTTAATAGCATGAAAAACGAACTATCTCGTGCATTGACGCACCGCCATGTACAGATGATCGCGATCGGCGGTGCCATAGGAACGGGGCTTTTCTTAGGATCTGGGAGTGCGATCCAAAAAGCAGGGCCTGCGATCATTCTCGCTTATTTGGTTGCAGGGATCTTTTGCTTTTTGATGATGCGTGCGATCGGGGAATTGATCTTATCTGATACCTCTAAAGCATCATTTATTGAATTTGTACGCCAATATCTCGGTGAAAAGTGGGAATTTGTTGTTGGTTGGACTTATTGGCTATGTTGGGAAAGTTTAGCTATGGCCGATCTGACCGCCAGTGGGATCTACATTCGCTACTGGTTCCCTAATATTCCCCAATGGGTGACGGCTTTAGCGATCATTTTGATCTTGTTAGCCTTTAATTTACTGAGTGTGGGAGTTTTTGGCGAATTAGAAGCTTGGTTTTCTAGTATCAAGGTTTTAGCGATCATGGCTTTGATCGCGACGGGGTTGATCTTATTATTGACCTCGGCTAATGTTGGTGGTCATCAAGTACAATTGAGTAACTTAGTCGATTACGGTGGCCTTTTTCCAAAAGGATTTTCCGGGTTATTAGCTGCTTTTCCGATGGTCATCTTTGCCTTTACAGGGATCGAAATGGTCGGTTTGACTTCGGGTGAAACGGCTGATCCTAAAAAAGATCTTCCACGGGCGATCAACACGTTACCGATGCGGATCGGTCTCTTTTATGTCGGTTCGATGTTTGTCTTGATGTGCATCTATCCTTGGAACGAGATCGCAACGACTTCAAGTCCATTTGTCCAAGTCTTTTCTGGGATCGGGATCAAGATGGCTGCAGCTGTGATCAATTTTGTGGTTCTGACTGCGGCACTATCAGCATGTAATAGTGCGATCTTTAGTACGAGTCGGACGCTGTTTGTTTTGGCCAATAGCGGACAAGCACCAAAGAAGATGGCTAAGATCAGTAATCGCAGTGTACCGGTCGGATCTTTAGTCTTTTCTTCGTCGGTCCTCTTTATTATCGTGATCTTGAACTATATTTTACCAAGTAGCATCTTTGAGATCATCTCAGGGGTGGCTACGGTCAGCTTTATCTTTGTTTGGATCATTTTAGTTTGGTGCCACTATAAGTATCGGCAACAAAATAAAACCGCTAAAAGTATTTTTCCGATGCCACTTTATCCTTGGACTAACTTCTTAACGATCGCCTTTTTTGTGATCGTCTTAGGACTATTGGCAACGAGTACAAGTACTTTGATCTCGATCATTTTTGCGTTGGTCTGGTTTAGTTTATTGTTCATCCTTTCAGGAAAACTCAAAACCACTAAAGAAAATAATTAAGCACAAACACCTTAGAGTTCAGACTCTGAGGTGTTTTTAAGTTGAAA
The DNA here is from genome assembly GCF_001434535.1 of Ligilactobacillus animalis KCTC 3501 = DSM 20602. Taxonomy (GTDB): domain Bacteria; phylum Bacillota; class Bacilli; order Lactobacillales; family Lactobacillaceae; genus Ligilactobacillus; species Ligilactobacillus animalis. The sequence continues at coordinate 62,565 of NZ_AYYW01000002.1, read as the reverse complement.
ATCTTTTTTAGTACTATATTTTTTGCTAGAATCTATACTGAAACAGTAGAAAGGAATATATGCTATGAAAGAACAAACGATGAAAGAAAAAATGCTTCGTGGTTCGGCGTGGATGACAGCTGGGAGTATCATTTCCCGCATCTTAGGTGCGCTCTACATCATTCCCTGGTATAGCTGGTTTGGAAGTGACAAACTGCAGGCAAATGCCCTGTATACAAAGGGGTATACTGTTTATAGTATTTTTTTGATGATCGCGATCTCGGGTATCCCTTCAGCTGTTGCTAAACAAGTTGCACATTATAATTCTAAAAATGAATATGGCGTTTCAAAAAGATTATTTAAGACAAGTTTAGTAGCTTTGTTCATCTTAGGGGCAGTCTGTACGCTGGTCTTTTGGTTGATCGCACCTTGGATCTCACAAGGTGATCCAAGGATGGTCTCAATCTATCGTTCCTTGGCCTTAGCTTTATTGATCATTCCGTCGATGAGTCTTTTGCGCGGATATTTTCAGGGCTTTCAGGATATGGCACCATCTGCTTTATCGCAATTGATCGAACAATTTTTGCGAATAATCTATATATTGTTAGCGACCTATATCACGATCAAAGTTATGGGGTTACCATTTGAAGCCGGCGTTTGGCAGTCGACTTTTGCAGCTTTTATCGGCGCTGTAGGTGGAACTCTATTGTTAGTGGGATATTATCTCAAGCATAAAAAAAGATTAGATAAGCTAGTATCTCAGAGTAACGATCAGCTCAAAATAACCAATGCGACCTTATTAAAAGAGGTCTTATATCAGGCTTTACCCTTTATTTTTATTGCATGTGCGATGTCGATGTTTAATTTGGTCGATCAGTTTACCTTCCCTGTGATCATGCAACAAGCAGGTGCGTATAATATGGCTCAGATCAATGCCTTATATGCTCTATTTGCGGGGAATGCCAATAAGCTGATCATGATCGTGGTGGCACTATCGACTGCAATGGCAACGACAGCGATCCCACTTTTAAGTGAAGCTGTTGCTAAATGCGATAGTACTTTGATGAAAAAACAACTATTAGAATCTCTAGAGTTGTTGTTTTTTGTGATGTTACCAGCTGTCTTTGGTATGGCTGCAGTCAGTCGTCCGCTTTATCTAGTATTCTACGGTTATGAGGCAACGGGGATCTTTGTTTTAGCGATCTCAGCGTATGTGGCGTTAGCAATGGGACTATTCAATGTTTTAGGTTCATTATTGCAAGGGATCTATGAAAATAAACAAGCTATCAAATATACCGCTTGGGGGCTAGGGCTAAAATTAGTCCTGCAATATCCATTGACTCTTTGGTTGGGTGTTTTTGGACCACTTTTAGCGACAGGGATCGCGATGAGTTGGGCCAGCTATTTAATGCTGCGCTTTTTATATTTGAAATATAATTTACCGACAGGACAGTTACAAGTTAATGTCAATAAGATGTTCATGGTAGCATTACTGATGTTTGGTGTGACTTTACTGTTTGTAGGTGGTTATTATATGATATTTCCCGGGAATAGTCGCTGGTCAGCTTTGGTGAGTTTGAGCTTAGCTGCTGGGGTCGGGGGATACTTATATTTATTAGCGTGTTTTAAACTCGGTCTAGTACAACGAATCTTAGGCACAAAGGTGACAAGTAAATTACAAAAGATATTTAGGTGGAAATAAGATGAGATTAGATAAATATTTAGCGACGGTGGGTCTGGGAACACGCTCTGAAGTAAAAAAATTATTACGCAAAAAAAGTGTCAGTGTTGACGGTGCGGTCATCACTGACGGAAAATTTCAACTTGATCCTGCTATTTCCCAGGTTATGGTAGGACAAAAAGTACTGACGTATCAAAATTATTATTACTATATGCTAAATAAACCAAAAGGGGTTGTTTCAGCAACAACAGATCGGGTCGAGAAAACAGTTTTAGATCTGTTGGTCGAACCTGCAAGTAACCAAAAACTTTTCCCAGTGGGGCGTTTAGATAAAGACACGACGGGATTGTTGCTTTTGACAAATGATGGGGCCTTGAGTCATGAATTACTGAGTCCCAAAAAGCACGTGGCTAAAACTTATGTTGCCCAGATCGCAGGAATAGTAACACCAGCAACTTGTGTGACCTTTGCTAGTTCGATGACGTTAAAAAATGGCGAAAAAACTAAGCCCGCCAAATTGAAGATCTTGACTGTTGATGAAGCACATGAGCGGTCTAAGGTCGAGATCACGATCACGGAAGGTAAATATCATCAAGTGAAACGGATGTTTGCAGCGGCAGGGATGAAAGTCTTGGAGCTAGAACGTCTTCAAATGGGGAGTTTAAAACTCGATCCCACTCTAAAACGGGGAGATTACCGTCCCTTAAGCGAGCAGGAACTAGCTAAATTGCGCCATGAAAGCTTGTAGATGTTCAATGATATCGGTCGGTAAAACAACATATTTACTTTGCGAGAGGTCACTGGCAACGGCACTGTGTAAATAAACGGCAGCATCTAAAACGTCAGCTGGAGCTAGTGTTTTGAATTGCCCCATAAAAGCAGCAATGATCCCCGTTAAAGTATCGCCCATCCCACCAGTCGCCATGTAGGGACCGCCGATGGGTAACCGACTGATCGTACCATCTTGGTGATAGATCTCAGTGTGATATTTTTTTAAAACGACGTGAGCAGCTAGCCTTTGTTGGGCACTTTGATTGGCCTGAGGCAGTTGTTCTGCGATCGCTAGTCCAGATAAACGAGCCCATTCGGCCTGATGTGGGGTGTAGATCACCTGACATGTTGGGTGTAAGGGCTCGTTTTGTTGTGCAAGTAGTGTGATCGCTGATCCATCAATGATCAAAGTTGCGGTTGGGCTTACGGTTGATAAGGTAATTTTCAATATCTGTCTTGCAAGTTGATCGAGGCCTAGACCAGGGCCAATAACGATCGTATCAGCTTGCTTTATAGCTTGAGTCAAGGTCTCAAAATCACTGTGATCAACGACCATTGCTTCGGGTAAGCGAGCATGAAGTGCAAAAAAATTTGAACTATCTGTGGCACATGTGACAAGACCGGCACCGGCATGGACAGCAGCGCTAGCCGACATGATTGCAGCCCCACCCATATTTTTATTTCCGCCGATGATCAAGATCTTACCGAAATTTCCTTTGTGACTTTGCTTAGGCCGTGGCTTGATGACTTGTTTTAGACAAACCGTGGTCAAATTTTTCATAGTTTCCATTTGTATCCAACTCCGATCACTCAAGGTATTCTATGTCCAAGTTAAGTCATTTTAGTATATTTTTCAACTGATAAGATAAGTGTTAAGGTGGAAGTTGTTAAAATTTATGCTAAAATAGGGGAGAGATCGAATCTAAATAAGAGGTGGATTTTTATGACAATCGATTGGAAAGAAGAAGCCGCTAAACGCAAAGACGATATGTTGGCGGACTTAAAGACCATGCTTCGGATCGAAAGTGTACGTGATGAAGCAAAAGGAACTCCTGAAGCTCCACTTGGACCTGGTCCTAAGGAAGCTTTAGACAAATTTTTAGAAATTGGTCAACGTGATGGCTTTGAAACACTTGAATTAGATGGCTTAGCTGGACACATTGAATATGGTGATGGTCCTGAAACGTTAGGGATGCTAGCTCACGTAGATGTTATGCCAGCTGGTAACGGTTGGAATACTGATCCATTTGAACCTGTTGAAAAAGATGGCCGTTTATACGCACGTGGGGCTTCAGATGATAAGGGCCCAAGTATGGCTGCATACTACGGTTTAAAGATCGTTAAGGAACTTGGTTTGCCAGTTTCGAAAAAGGTACGTTTTATCTTAGGAACTGACGAAGAAAGCCAATGGCGTGGTATGACGCACTACTTTGAAAAAATGCCACAACCTGATTTTGGCTTTTCACCTGATGCCTTTTTCCCAATTATCAATGGTGAAAAGGGTAATGTTAGCTTTGTCGCTGATTTTGCTGGAACCAATGGTGGTAAAGTTGAATTAGTTAGCTTCGAAGCTGGTTTACGTGAAAACATGGTACCACGTGATGCTGAAGTTTACTTGAAAGCCGAAGACTCAAAGGCTATTTTGAGTGCTTTTGATGAATTTGTAGCCCAAAATCCTATTACAGGGACAGCTTACTTGAAAGAAGGCAAGGTCTACTTGCATATTATTGGTAAAGCAGCCCATGCCCAAGAACCACGTAATGGTGAAAATGCAGCTACTTATATGGCTACTTTCTTGCAACAATTTGATTTTGGTGGTGCAGCAGCTAACTTTATCAAGTTCACGGCTGACTACTTGCATCAAGATTCACGGATGGAAGCTTTTGGTGTTGCTTATACCGATGAGATCATGGGTGATTTAACGATGAACTCAGGGATCTACAATTTTGAAGCGGGCAAAGGTGGACAGATCACCCTTAATTTCCGTTTCCCTAAAGGTACAGATGAAAAAGATATCGAAGCTGGTTTGCAAAAAGCTGCCCAACCATTAGATATCGAAGTAAAACGTAGTGGTAAATTACAAGTGCCACATTACGTTTCCCCTGAAGATCCATTGGTCAAGACTTTGCTTAATGTTTACCAAGAACAAACAGGTGAACAAGCTGAAGGTAAAGTTGTCGGTGGTGGCACATACGGCCGTTTGATGGAACGTGGGGTCGCTTTTGGCGCGATGTTCCCAGGTGTACCCGATACAATGCATCAAGCAAACGAATTTATGCCGATCGATGACCTTGTGAAGGCAGCAGCGATCTATGCGCAATCGATCTATGAGTTGATCAAATAAGAATAGTTTTAGTAAAAGACTGTCGGATGGCAGTCTTTTTTTGATAATTTCAAAAAAAGGGCGTAAAATGAAGTTAGAGTAACATTAGCCTAGCGGAGTAAGTAACAGTTAGAAAGTTCAAAATGTGAAGCTGGGATTACTTGAGATAAGGACCGCGGGCCATGTTTGCGGTAATTATAGAAGGGAAAAACTATATTTCTTTCGCAAGTATGAACGATGTACTTGTTTGCATTTTATATAGCAGGGATTTAAGATGAAGAAAGGTTTTTTGGAAAAGAATTCAGCCCAAAGCGATGAGAAAACAACACTATTTAAAGTTTTAAGTCGGCGTGAAGATCTTTTTTTGCGAGTTGATAACAGCTTGTTGCCTAAATTAGACGATGATGCCAAGCTAAAAAAGATGCTTGATACTTTATTACGCAAGCGGTCTAAGGCAAATCGGCGCGAGATCATAAATATCACTCAGCATAATTACCGAATCTTTCTTTAATGATCAATGAGGTGAAGCAATTGTTTTTAACTACAGGTGAAGTCAAGCAAGCTTACACGATCAAAGGGATCGTAAATGCGACCGTCAAGAAAACTTTGACAGCAGAACAACTTGATGAAGTTGATAATTTCGATGAGCTCTATCGGCAAGTTCAAGATATTTTGATCGAACGCGCAGTCGCTAAAGACGGTGACGGGATCATTGGTGTTAGTTTTGAGCCCCAGATCGTCCGCGTTTCAGTGGGGCCTAAATATTTGATGTTGCATGGTTACGGAACTGTGATCAGTTTAAACTAGGTTGCTTGACTATTTGGGTTTTTAGTGTAAAATAGTAGAAGTTAATGCCACTATGGCGGAATTGGCAGACGCGCAACGTTCAGGTCGTTGTTTGGTTTATCCAAGTACAGGTTCGACTCCTGCTAGTGGCATAAGACTTTACCGTTCTTGTAGACTTGTAGGCCAGTGTTTACTGGCTTACAGGTCTTTTTTTAGCTTACATGTGTCGCTCAGGACAATTAACAGAAAAAATGCTATAATCTAAGTGTAGTTAAACATTTAAATAACCAGTTGGGAGTGGAGAATTATGGAATTGATCAAACAAGAATACCGCAACATTTTAGTGCCAGTTGATGGTTCCAAAACAGCTGAAAAAGCTTTAGAGCGTGCAACTGAGATCGCGTTACGAAATAAAGCACACTTAGATATTTTAAATGTGATCGATCTCAAGCAATTTTCCGTTAGCTTTGGTGGGATGGTCGACGCTAATGGTGATGCAGTCTACCAAGCATTTGAAGATGTTGAAGGCTATTTGAATACCTTAGTTGAACGTGTAAAAAAACAGGGGCTAGAAGATGTAACGGCTCACGCACGTTTTGGATCGCCACGGGCCGTGATCGCGCGCGAATTTCCTGATGACCATGAAAATGATCTCATCATCATGGGACCAACTGGCTTAAATCCAGTCGAACGGTTATTAGTTGGGGCGGTAACTGACTATGTTACTCGTGTCGCTAAGTGTGATGTTATCATTGCACGTTAAGAATTAATCTATTTTCAGAGAAAGGTCAAGAATGCAAATCAATACTATTTCACTTGTGATCTATGCAGCACTGATCGTTTTATCGGCGTATAATTTACGCTTAGCTTGGCGTTTATCTAAATTACAGACTTCGGCCTTGTTGCGCCGACCAGAAGATATTTTGCCTGATGAAAGTGCGCGCTTGCAAGCGATCAATCAAGACAAGAAGAAATGGAATATTTTAGGGCGAGTCTTTTTTTGGGTGGCGTTGTTAGTTGCTTTTGTCGGTGAGATGGAAGAATTAGCGTTCTTTCTCAGTTTATATTCTATCTGCAATATCGTTGTATTGCGTGGAAATATTGCAACCCTAAATATTTTAGTAGCTAAATAATAAGTTTGTATGTGAGGCAGAGAAAATCAAACGATACAGTATGATATTATTAGATGGACTAGCGGCTGTGATCGTCTTATTGGCGTTATGTCGTTTAGTGCCTGACCAAGCTTGGCGGTCAGTATTGTATTACTATACGATCAGTAATTATTTGATGTTATTTCCATATAACCGACGCCAACAACTACTAACGAAACAAAGTAAGGTAGTCGTTGAAGAGAGTGGCCCATTGCGCCGTTCTAAACCCAAGACAAAGCGTCAGATCGATAGTGAACTTTTAACTAATTTAGTAAAATCATTTGCGAAAATTTGTTTAGAGATAATTATAGCTCCGTACTATTTTATGGGCTATTACTTTAAGACTGAAAAATAGTGACTTCGATGAGTGAAGTCACTATTTTTTTAGGCTTTATTAAATTAATTTACTATTAATGACTAGTAGAAGAAGAGATCGAAAAGGAGAAAATGCTGGTAGAGATTCAGAAGAGATATGAAAATATAATGAAATTTATTTAATTTTTCGTATTGACTAATCTCTAAATGCTTTGCTATAATCTGTTTATTCTAATGTAAACTTTCAGAAAAAATTTATATAGGGGGATTTTCTATGGGTAAACTGTGGAAAAAAATGACGCATAAAAAAGATCCGAAAGAGTATCAAAAAAAGGATGCCCATCTACTTCAAGTTTTAGGTGTTAAGGACTTTTTAGCGTTAGGTGTAGGGACGATCGTATCGACCTCAATTTTCACACTTCCAGGGATCGTGGCAGCACAACATGCGGGTCCTGCCGTTGTTTTATCCTTTTTAGCAGCAGCAGTTGTTGCAGGGCTAGTTGCCTTTGCATATGCTGAAATGTCTTCGGCTTTACCATTTGCTGGTTCAGCTTACTCTTGGATAAACGTTGTCTTTGGTGAAGGCTTTGGCTGGATAGCTGGTTGGGCTTTGCTAGCTGAATACTTTATCGCAGTCGCCTTTGTTGCTTCGGGACTTTCAGCCAATTTACAAGGTCTTTTGGAACCACTAGGCTTTAAATTACCAGTGCAGTTATCCGCAGCTTTTGGAACTAATGGTGGTGTAGTTGATATTTTGGCGATCTTAGTGGTCGTTTTAGTTGCTATTTTACTTTCACGCGGAACATCTGGTGCGGCAGCTGTTGAAAATTTATTGGTTATCTTGAAAGTGGCTGCGATCTTAGTTTTCATCGCTGTTGGTGCAACAGCTATCAAAACAGCTAACTATCATCCATTTATTCCAGCTCACAAAGTCAATGCTGATGGGACTTCGTTTGGTGGTTGGCAAGGGATCTATGCCGGTATTTCATCGATCTTTTTATCATATATCGGTTTTGATTCGATCGCAGCTAATGCGGCCGAAGCTAAGAATCCGTCTAAAACGATGCCACGCGGGATCTTGGGTTCCTTGTTGATCGCGGTCGTGTTATTCTCAGGTGTTTCTTTAGTCTTAGTCGGGATGTTCCATTATTCAAACTATGCTGGTAACGCTGAACCAGTTGGTTGGGCGTTACGCCATGCCGGTTATCCGATCGTTGCGACAGTTGTCCAAGCAATCGCTGTGATCGGGATGTTTACTGCTTTGATCGGGATGACCTTAGCAGGTTCGCGTCTGCTCTATTCATTTGGGCGTGATGGATTATTACCTAAGTGGTTGGGTGAGTTAGATAAGAATAACTTACCAAATCATGCGTTGATCTTACTGTCTGGTGTTGCGATCGTTTTAGGGGCAGTCTTCCCGTTTGCCTTTCTATCACAATTGATCTCAGCTGGAACATTGATCGCCTTCATGTTTGTGACGATCGGGATCTACCGCTTACGTCCCCGTGAAGGTAAAGACTTACCAGTGCCAGGATTTAAGATGCCACTTTATCCGGTCTTACCAGCAGTAGCATTTTTAGGTGCGTTGTTTGTTTTCTTAGGTTTAGATCACATGGCAAAATTTGTTACCGGGATCTGGTTTGTCCTAGGACTTTTAGTTTATATTTTCTATGGAATGAATAATGTAGAAAAACAAAAATAGGTAAGAAAAAATGCGTGAAAATCTTTCACGCATTTTTTGTTTCTAAAAGGGTATCAAGGCAAGACTAAAGTTGTATTTTCAAAGTTTTGCAACCATTTTTTACGCTCGACTCGCTTTTGAAAGGCTTCGAGCGTATTTTTTTCAAGATAAGCCGGTGTAGGGACGATCTTTTCTGAAAATAGATCAGTTAGCCCGTATGGCGCAATGAATTCAAAATCTGTTGCTGGCGAGTGGCAGATCCCAACGGCACTACAGGTTTCGGGGAAAGTTGCGATCACGTCAGCTATCGTATCTTTACCTTGAAAGTCTGGTCTATGAGGATTATTAAGCGAAATATTAGTCAATTCCCACAGATATTTAGAGTGACGCTGATTTAGTTCAGTTTTACGGGTTAGATATTGTTCATAGGACTCATTAGGATCACGGTAATAGATGTCTAAATTTCCAAGCATCAAATTGAATGGTTTTTCTTCGCGTTCAGACCAAACTAGGTCGCGGATACTGCCAGCACAAAGAAAAGCGTCTCCGAGATGCATTTTATCTAAGATCGTAAAAACTTCACGAAATTCAGGTCTTTTCTGGATCAATGTTAACAATTGTTCATCTAATGTCATAGGTAATGCGGCTTCCTTTCAAAGTGTTTCGCATTTTTCTACAATAGCACATCAGTTTGGATTTGGCAAAAAGAAAAAAGCAGTCTTTTTGCTGTTAATTGTCAAGGGATTGAACTAAAATATAAGCGAAGATGTAGCTATATTTTGAAAAGAGGTCTTTACAGATGAAACACTATAAAACGATCTTAGTTGGCCTAGATGGTTCGACTAATTCACTTAGTGCCCTTGAAAAAGCCGGGGAATTGGCACAACTCATGGATGCTAAGTTGGTTTTGGTCACTGTAGTCAAACCAGAACTTCAAGTTGGTTTTGGTGGACCTGGACTTGAGGTCAACACTTTGTCAGCTAAGCAACTTGAAGAAAAACAAGCGCAAGCACAAAAAATGTTGACCGAATATCAAGCAAAGCTACCTGGGCAAGTCAAGCAGCAAGCAGTGGTCGTTCTCGGTGATCCTAAGGTGATGTTGAGCGAAACATTACCGCAGAAGTATCAAGCTGAATTGGTGATCGTTGGTGCAACTGGCTTAAATAAGCTCGATCGTTTTATTTTAGGTTCGACGGCATCGTATGTAGTTCGAAATACCAAGGCAGATACGCTGGTCGTCAATGAATAGTTAAATTTTTTGATTATTACAGACGAAACTTTTTTGTAACGAAATCTTAAAAAAAGATGGTTAACAAATGCATTCAAAAGTGGTAAATTAGTCAAGTCGAGATCAATTTATATTTTTTGGGAGGATTTGTGATGGGCAACAAACTTGATATTTTACATGAGTATCAGTTAGCGGAGCAAAAATGTGCCGAGCTCACCAATGTTTGCGAAAAATTACATGGAACTAAACGTGGTAGCCATCTGGTGGCTGTATATGATGCTAAGCTAAAAGATACAAAAGACCGCCGAGATCATTTAGGTGTGATCTTAAAAGCGATGGATGCTGCAGAAGATTAGAATTTGAAAAACAATTACGGGAAGTGATACGTCGCTTCCTGTTTTTTTTAGCATCTGACAGCATGGTGCAAAATGTAGCTTAAAATGATAAAATTAACAAGAGAATCAGTTTAGTAAGTGGGTGGAGCGGGCCCATTTTTTAGTTTAGAAAGGATTTTTGGATAGATGCCACAAAAGACAAAAAAGACGCCAATGATGGAACAGTATTTGGCGGTCAAAAAACAGTATCCCGACGCCTTTTTATTTTATCGTTTAGGGGATTTCTATGAAATGTTTTACGACGATGCGGTCAAGGGAGCTCAGATCCTTGAGTTGACTTTGACGACGCGCAATAAAAATGCGGTCGATCCGATCCCGATGTGTGGTGTACCGCATCATGCTGCACAAAATTACATTGATATTTTAGTTGACCAGGGCTATAAGGTAGCGATCTGTGAACAAGTCGAAGATCCTAAGACAGCTAAGGGAATGGTCAAGCGTGAAGTGGTCCAACTAGTGACACCTGGGACGATCATCGACCAAAATGCAAGTGAAGCTAAAGAAAACAACTACTTAACAGCGCTACACGAAGAAAAGGGACAGTATGGTTTTGCGTATGCTGATCTATCGACGGGGGAGATCAAAGTTGCGACCTTAACAAGTACCGAATCGCTCTTAAATGAATTGATGAGTTTGCAGACTAAAGAAGTCGTGATCGATGATTCACTCAGTCAGCCAACGCAAACATTATTAGAACAGTTGAAAGTTTTGACGTCAACTCAGCCAGAAGTGACACCAAGTGCAGAAGTTTCGTATGTAAGTCAAGACCTCCAACAGACTTTAGAAAAGCAAACGGTCAAGCAATTGCTAGCATATTTGACGACAACGCAAAAACGCTTTTTAGCCCATCTACAAAAAGCTGTCCACTATGAACCATCCCACTATTTGAAATTAGATCACAATGCCCAACGTAATTTAGAATTATTGAAAAATTTACGGACACATAAAAAATCCGGGACCTTACTTTGGCTGTTAGATGAGACTAAAACAGCCATGGGAGCGCGTTTATTGAAACAATGGATCGGGCGCCCATTATTAGATCTCAAACAGATCGAGCAACGCCAAGCGATCGTGGAAGATCTATTAGATAATTATTTTGAACGCTCTGGGATCATTGAACAATTGACCCAAGTTTATGATCTTGAGCGTTTAGCCGGGCGCGTAGCATTTGGCAATGTCAATGGTCGCGATTTAGTCCAGTTGCGGACCTCACTCGCTCATATTCCGCAGATCCGCTATATTTTAGAACAACTAGATCAAGATATTTATCGTGATTTCTTAGCTGAATTAGATCCAGTCGAAGACGTCGCTGATCTGATCGAACAGGCGATCGTCGACGAGCCACCACTGTCGATCACTGAAGGTAATTTGATCAGAGCTGGCTATAATTCTCAGTTAGATGAGTACAACGATGCGATGAAAAATGGTAAACAGTGGTTAGCTCAGTTAGAAGCGCGCGAACGTCAAGTAACAGGGATCTCAAATCTAAAGATCGGTTTCAACCGGGTGTTTGGTTATTATATTGAAGTTTCGAAAGCTAATGTCAAAAAACTTCCGCAAGATCGTTATCAACGAAAACAAACGCTGACAAATGCTGAGCGCTTTATCACGCCTGAATTAAAGGAAAAAGAAGAATTGATCTTAGGTGCGGAGACTAAAGCTTATGAGCTAGAATATCAATTATTCACCCAGATCCGTGACCAGATCAAAGATCAGATCAAACGCCTGCAAAAATTAGCAGCTAAGGTCGCTCAATTAGATGTCTTGCAAAGTTTTGCGACTGTTAGTGAGGATAACCATTTTGTCCGCCCAGTGTTGAGTCAAAATGAGCGAACTTTGGATATCGTTGAAGGTTGGCATCCAGTCGTCGAAAAAGTTTTAGGTAAGCAAAGTTATATTCCAAATGATGTCAAAATGTCTTCGGAGTTGGATATCTTATTGATCACTGGGCCAAATATGTCTGGGAAAAGTACCTATATGCGACAATTGGCACTCAGTGTGATCATGGCGCAGATGGGATGTTTTGTACCAGCTAAACAAGCCAAAATGCCGATCTTTGACCAGATCTTTACCCGGATCGGGGCAGCTGATGATCTGATCTCAGGGGAATCCACTTTCATGGTCGAAATGAAAGAAGCTAATTTAGCTTTAAAACAGGCGACCCCAAATAGCTTGTTGCTCTTTGATGAGTTAGGACGTGGGACGGCTACTTATGATGGAATGGCCTTAGCCCAAGCGATCATCGAGTATGTGCATGATAAAGTCAAAGCTAAGACATTATTTTCGACGCACTATCACGAACTGACTGTCCTCGAACAAGAATTACCACATTTGGCAAACATTCATGTTGGCGCAGTCGAAAAAGACGGTGAATTAGTCTTTTTACACAAGATGCAAGCCGGTCCAGCTGATCGCTCTTATGGGGTCCATGTTGCAAAACTAGCTGGTATGCCCGCAAGTTTATTGACCCGAGCCGATACGATCTTACATCAACTAGAAGGAAAAGAGGCACCTAAGATGACGACCACACTTAAGGAGGTCGCTCCAGTTCAAGTTGAAGCTGATGATAGTGAGGCCCAACTTTCGCTCTTTAGTCCCGAAGTTGTAACAACAAAAGAACCTGTTGGCAAAGAAATGGACGTCTTAAACGAGATCTTGGATCTGAATTTAATGGCAATGACGCCGATGGATGTAATGAATGCAGTCTTTAAGTGGCAAGAAAAATTAAAATAGCAAGGTGAGACGAAAATGGCTAAAATCCATGAGTTAGCGACTGTTTTAGCCGATCAGATCGCAGCCGGCGAAGTTGTTGAAAGGCCAGCCTCAGTGGTCAAAGAGTTGGTCGAAAATGCGATCGATGCTAACAGTACGCAGATCGATATTTATGTTAAAGAAGCAGGTATCAAAGAAGTTACTGTGATCGATAATGGTGAAGGGATCGCTGCTGAAGATGTCCCACTGGCATTTTTTAGGCATGCGACAAGTAAGATCAAGGATCGCCAAGACCTTTTTCAGGTAAATACGTTAGGCTTTCGGGGCGAAGCATTACCAAGTATTGCCTCAGTGGCCGACGTTTGTTTGGAGACTGCACTTCAGACTGAAACGCAGGGGACATTTTATCACGTGCGTGGCGGCGAAGTTACGGCTCATAAGCCAGCAGCCATGCGCCAAGGTACAAAGATCACGGTAACTGATCTATTTTATAATACACCTGCCCGTTTAAAGTACCTCAGTTCGCTTCAGACCGAGCTAGCAGCGATCAGTGATATCGTCAACCGTTTGGCTTTAAGTCATGGTGAGATCGCTTTTGCACTATATAATAATGGTAAGCGGATCTTGCAAACGGCAGGAAATGGGAAATTGATCCAAACGGTAAGTGCGATCTACGGGATCCAAAATGCCCGACAGATGGTGGCCTTTTCGGGCGAAGACCTAGATTTTAAGGTCCAAGGTTACGTGTCGTTACCTAAATTGACGCGTGCATCCCGAAATTATATCAGTTTACTGATCAATGGCCGGTACATCAAAAATAAGCAATTGCTAAAAGCAGTTTTACAAGGCTATGGCTCAAAGTTGATGGTCGGACGCTATCCCATTGGAGTTATCGATATCCACTTGGATCCTTTGTTAGTTGATGTCAATGTGCATCCGACCAAACAAGAGGTCAGGATCAGCAAAGAAGAGCAGTTAGCAAATTTGATCGAACAAACGATCTACGCGCGTTTAGCTAAAGAAAATCTGATCCCGAGTGCCTTAGAAAATCTCGGCTCAAAACCTAAAACTAAACGTGAACCTAAAGCCGAACAGTTGGATTTTACCTTAGCTGAAACTAGTGATAGTTATGAAGTAAAGCCAAAGCCAAAGCGTTCAACGGCTGAAATAACCCAGGTTTTAATGGGGAGCTCTTTAGCACAGACTCAAGAAACTACGCCTAAGCCTGCTAAAGCACAAGATGTGGCGCTAACTAAGCCAGTGATCATTGAAGATAAGCGCCAACTGGATTCTGACGAACTCAAAGCGTGGGATGAAAAGTATCGAGCAAAAGTGCAAGCCAAGCCAATAAATACCGCTGAGTTAGAAGTTGAACATGCTGATGATCAGAGTAGTCAAACGCCGGTAAAAGAAAAATTTCCTGGGTTAACTTATATCGGACAACTCCATGGAACTTATTTATTGGCGCAAGCAGCAGATGGCTTATACTTAGTTGACCAGCATGCTGCCCAAGAGCGGTGTAAATATGAATACTACCGTGAAGCGATCGGTGAAGTTTCCAAAGCTCAGCAGGAGTTGTTAGTGCCGATCATCTTATCTTATCCGACGACAGATACGCTAAAGATCAGTGAAAATCGCGCTAAATTAGCCGAGTTAGGGATCGAACTAGAAGAGTTTGGACAAAACACTTTTATCGTAAGGCGTCACCCGACATGGTTCATCAAGGGACAAGAAGAAGACACGATCAGAGAAATGATCGAATGGTTTTTAGAAGATCATAAATTGACAGTTGCAAAATTTCGCGAAAAAACAGCGATCATGATGAGCTGTAAACGATCGATCAAGGCCAATCACCATTTAGATGATTTCCAAGCTAAGGCTTTATTGGAACAGCTGGCTAAATGTAATAATCCATTCAATTGTCCGCATGGTAGACCAACTTTAGTGCATTTTAGAAATTCAGAGCTTGAGCGGATGTTCAAACGGATCCAAGATCCCCACCAAGGAAAACAGACAGAATTGTAAAAAAGTTCGGTCAAGGTGCTGTTTCTGTGGTAACATTAAAAGGCATGTAGAAAAAGAACAGGTGAAAATTTATGTATGAATATATCATTGGGACGATAGTTAAAGTTACTCCGCGTTATATCGTAGTCGAGCGTGATCAAATGGGGTATTTAGTCTTTGTGGCTAATCCATTTCGCTATCAAGTCGATCTTGAGCGCCAGCAAAAGATCTATTTGCACCAAGCTGTTCGTGAGACTGAGATCATGCTTTACGGTTTTGTCGACGAAGCTGAAAAGCAACTTTTCTTGAAGTTATTGAATGTTTCAGGGATCGGGCCGAAAAGTGCGCTAGCGATCTTAGCTAGTGAAGACCACAGCGGTTTGATCAATGCGATCGAACAAGAAGATGATGGTTATCTGACTAATTTCCCTGGTATTGGTAAGAAAACGGCTAAGCAGATCATTTTAGACTTGAAGGGCAAGTTAAATGATCTAGACCAGACTAAGTTCGTCGGCCAACAAGGGATCGAGTTGACCACGACTGAGCAACCATATTTACAAGAGGCGATCGAAGCCTTGACCGCATTAGGGTATACGAAAAATGAGATCAAGCGCGTTGCTAAGAAGTTGGAAAATTACACTGGCGATTCGACCGATGCTTATTTGCGGCAAGGTTTACGCTTGATCATGAAAAAATAAGTAGAAGGGACTGATTTGGATGGAAGATGAGCGTCTGATCTCAAATGCGGCTTTTGATCAAAATGATGAGCAAACAGAATTGAGTCTACGTCCGCAAAAATTAGCGCAATATATCGGCCAAGAAAAGATCAAGCAAAAAGTGGCGATCTATATCGAAGCTGCCAAAAGTCGCCAAGAGTCACTCGATCATGTCTTGCTCTATGGGCCACCTGGTTTAGGTAAGACGACATTAGCGACGATCATTGCTAATGAATTGGAAGTTAAGATCAAGACGACGACAGGGCCTGCTATTGAGCGACCAGGTGATCTAGTGGCGTTATTAAATGAGCTTGAACCAGGCGATGTGTTATTTATCGATGAGATCCATCGGATGCCAAAGAGTATTGAAGAGATGCTTTATTCGGCGATGGAAGATTTTTATATCGATATCATCGTTGGCCAAGATGCGACCGCTCATCCAGTCAGATTCCCGTTGCCACCATTTACTTTGATCGGAGCTACGACTAAGGCTGGCATGTTGTCGGCCCCTTTGCGCGCGCGTTTTGGGATCGTCGAGCATATGAACTACTACACTGATGCTGAACTAGCGCAGATCGTTACCCGGTCTGCAAGTGTTTTTTCAACTGCGATCAGTGAGCAAGGCGCCTTGGAGATCTCGCGCCGTTCGCGGGGGACTCCGCGGGTGGCTAACCGCTTATTAAAGCGTGTGCGTGATTTTGCACAAGTAGCGGCCAAAGATCAGATCGACCTTGAGATCGTGAAATTTGCTTTGGAAATGCTACATGTTGATGATCGGGGCTTAGATGAGACCGATCATAAAGTTTTAAGAACAATGATCGAATTATACGGCGGTGGGCCAGTGGGCTTGAACACTTTAGCTGCCAATATCGGTGAAGATACGGAAACGATCGCCGATATGATCGAACCTTATCTCTTACAGATCGGGTTTATCAAACGAACTGCTCGGGGGCGTGTGGTGACCCCGTTGGCGTATGAGCATTTACACCTACCACATAACAAAAATTAAAGAGGATGATTTTTTTGACAGAAGAACATTTAACGACCGAAGATTTTGATTATGATCTACCCGAAGAATTGATCGCACAAACACCGTTAGAGCATCGCGACCAATCACGGATGTTAGTTTTAGATTCTAAAACAGGAGAATATCAAGATGACTATTTTTACAATGTGATCGACCGCTTAAACCCTGGTGATGCTTTAGTCATGAACGATTCACGCGTTTTACCAGCTCGGATCTATGGCGTCAAACCAGATACTGGTGGACATTTAGAAGTGCTACTTTTAAATAATATCAAAGGTGATCAATGGGAGACCTTGGTCAAACCAGCTAAACGGGCTAAAGTTGGTACTAAGATCAGCTTTGGCAACGGTGAATTAACGGCCGTTGTCAAAGAAGAACTTGAACATGGAGGTCGCATCGTTGAATTTGAATACGACGGTATCTTTCTAGAAGTCTTAGAAAGCTTGGGTGAAATGCCATTACCACCATACATCAAGGAAAAATTAGACGATCCTGAAATGTATCAAACAGTTTATTCTAAAGAAGTCGGTTCGGCAGCTGCTCCTACAGCTGGGCTCCACTTTACGGAAGAATTACTGGCTAAGATCGAAGCTAAAGGTGTCAAATTAGTCTATCTGACACTACATGTTGGTTTAGGAACTTTTAGACCAGTCAGTGTGGACAACATTGAAGAGCACAAGATGCACAGTGAATTTTACCGTTTGTCAGAAGAAGCAGCAGAAACATTAAATGAAGTTCGCAAAAATGGTGGTCGGATCGTAGCTACGGGTACGACTTCGATCCGGACGCTAGAAACGATCGGAAGCAAGTTTAACGGTGAGATCAAGGCTGATAGCGGTTGGACCGACATCTTTATCAAGCCAGGTTACGAATGGAAAGTGGTCAATGCCTTTATCACTAATTTCCATTTACCAAAATCAACCCTAGTAATGTTAGTTTCAGCCTTTACAGGGCGTGAAAATATTTTGAATGCTTATCGCCACGCAGTTGAAGAAAAGTATCGCTTCTTTAGCTTTGGTGATGCAATGTTTATTTATTAAAACAAGTATGAGTTCCCTAGAAAGATGAAATGTGGGGGATAAGATAAACAAGAATCAAGAAAGGAAGTATATAATTCTTTCTAAATGGCATAATGTATATGCTATTCCACATTTTTATAGCACGAATAGATGACTGAACCAGCAATTAAATATCGTTTGATCAAAAAAGAAAAACATACTGGCGCACGTTTAGGTGAGATCATCACCCCACATGGAACATTCCCAACACCGATGTTCATGCCAGTTGGGACCCAAGCGACCGTAAAAGCTATGTCACCAGAGGAACTAAAAGCCATGGGGGCTGGGATCATTTTATCCAACACCTATCACTTATGGTTACGTCCTGGTGAAGATCTAGTCAAAGAAGCCGGTGGTCTGCATAAATTTATGAACTGGGATCAAGGTATCTTGACTGATTCCGGTGGCTTTCAGGTCTTTTCACTAGCTGATATGCGTAATATTACAGAAGAAGGCGTCCATTTCAAGAGCCACTTGAATGGGGCACCGCTTTTCTTGTCACCGGAAAAGGCGATCCAGATCGAAAATGCTTTGGGCTCGGATATCATGATGAGTTTTGATGAATGCCCACCGTTTTACGAAAGTTATGATTACATCAAAAAATCAGTTGAACGGACAAGTCGTTGGGCCGAACGTGGCTTAAAAGCACACCAAAATCCTGAAAAGCAAGCATTATTCGGGATCGTTCAAGGGGGCGGGCACGAAGACCTACGTAAGTTAAGCGCCCGTGACCTCGTTTCGTTAGATTTCCCAGGTTATTCGATCGGGGGACTATCAGTTGGTGAATCTAAAGCCGAGATGAATCGCGTCTTAGACTTTACGACACCGTTACTTCCTGAAGACAAACCACGTTACTTGATGGGTGTCGGTTCCCCAGATGCTTTGATCGATGGGGTCTTACGTGGGGTCGATATGTTTGATTGCGTCTTGCCAACACGGATCGCACGCAATGGTACATGTATGACATCACATGGACGTTTAGTCGTTAAAAATGCTAAATATGCGCGTGACTTCTCACCGATCGATGATAACTGTGATTGCTACACTTGCCGCAATTACACACGCGCTTATGTGCGTCACTTGTTCAAAGCTGATGAGACCTTTGGCTTGCGTTTGACGAGTTATCATAACTTGTATTTCTTGCTCAATTTGATGAAGCAAGTTCGCCAAGCGATCATGGATGATAATCTGCTCGAATTTAAAGAACATTTCTTTGAAGAGTACGGTTTGAATGTTAAAAATCCAAAAAACTTTTAGTTCTTAAGGCAATTACGCTAGTTTTTAACAGATTTTTTTGATACAGTTATAAAGAACACATATACTAAGGAGGCAAATATTGTGAATTCTTCAATTTCAACAATTGTAATGTTTGTTGTTTTGATCGGTTTGATGTATTTTATGATGATCAGACCACAAAAGAAGCAACAACAACAACATCAAGAAATGATGAACGCATTGAAACCAGGCGATGAGATCGTAACTATCGGTGGTTTACATGGGGTCGTAAGTGAAGTAAATGCAGATAAAAACATCGTAACGATCGATTGCGATGGGGTTTACCTTGACTTTACTCGTTCAGCTATCGCACGCGTTTTAAAGAAAGCGGCTGAAACAACGACAACAGCCACAACGACTGAAGCCAAAAATGACTCAGTTGTGGCAGATGAAACAAAAGAAGATAAATAATTTTGGGGGATGTCTGTGTGACATCCTTTTTTAGTAGACTTTACTTGCGAGTTTTAGTAAAACGGAGTATTATGAAACAAACTAAATTGATGCCTGAGCATCAGCGGGGAGGAATTTTAAATGAGAAAATTAGGTGTTATCGGAATTGGTAATGTTGGTGTAACTGTGGCTTATACGATCGTTTCTCAAGGGATCGCTGATGAACTTGTGATGATCGATGCCAATGATAAAAAAGTCTTGGCTGAAAAGTTGGACTTTGAAGATGCAATGCCACGGATGCCATATCACACCGAGATCAAGATCCAAGATTATGCTGATCTAAAGGATGCCGATGTTGTGATCACTGCCTTTGGTGATATTCAAGCCAGTGTCAGAACCGGTAATCGTTTTGCCGAATTTGAGATCAACAGCAAAAATGCGGTCGAAGTAGGGCGTAAGTTAAAAGAAGCTGGTTTTAATGGGGTCTTGATCAATATTTCCAACCCATGTGATGCGATCACGACGATCTTGCAACAAGAGACTGGTTTACCCCGCAACCGTGTCTTTGGAACGGGGACTTTCTTGGATACCGCGCGGATGCAACATGTAGTGGGTGACTACTTGCATCAAGACAGTCGTAATATCGATGGCTATGTTCTAGGTGAACATGGTAATTCCCAATTCAACGCTTGGTCAACGGTTCGGGCTAATAATAAGCCGATCACGGAGATCTTGAGTCAAGCTGAGATCGAAGCTTTGGATAGTAAACCATCTGAAGGGGCTTGGACCGTGGCAAGCGGTAAGGGTTATACTTCTTATGCGATCGCAACTTGCGGGGTGCGTTTAGCGCAAGCAGTCATGTCTAACGCTAAATTGTTTGCTCCGGCTTCAGTATATGTTGAATCTCTAGGGACATACATCGGTTATCCAGCGATCATCGGAGCTGATGGGGTCGAAGAAGTAGTTGAGCTCAAGTTGAATGCTAAAGAAGAAGAACAATTGGCACGCTCAGTCCAATATATCAAAGATCACGTAGCCCAACTCGGTAAGGATTAAACCAAGCGTGTGAGAGCCTAAAGAAACGTCAGGATGCAAGTGCATTCTGGCGTTTTTTTAGTATTTGTTAGGTGTTATAGCATAAAAAAATAGGCACCTTGCCAACGCAAAGTACCTATCTAAAAATTAAACTTTTAATTTAAAGGTTCGAGTGTAAAACTAAGTTCCAGTGGTTTATCAGCTTTGAGCCAGTAAGCTTCGTGAACTGGTGCGCCCCAAGAATCATCCCCGCCGACACCCATTTGGTCAGCCATGAGACGTAACCAAGCAAAGCGCATTGGTGGTAATTCATCTTGATGGAGCGCTTCTTCAAGCATCATCGTGCTATACGGTAAAAGGCTAGCTGAAAATGCGTGTTTATCAGCGCTGATCGTTAAGCCAAGGTCTTTGTCATCCGTAAGTGCTAAGGCACGGACATCACAGTGGTTACCGGTCTCTTGTGGAACTAAATAAGGAGCGACACTATCTTTTGCAGTCGTAGTAAATGTTCCTAAGCGAGCTCCTAGTTTACGGTCGAGATAATTTTCGGCTGGACCGCGACCATAGTAAGTCATGTTGTCGTACTTAGCAGGTAACTTGAATTCAAGCCCAAATGTCGGTAAGGATGGCAAGTCGGGATGCCCTGGATATTTGGCATTGACGTTGACTTTACCTGTCCCATCGACCAAATATGTGACCTGAACAGTGACTTGCTTTGGTAATGGCAGTTCATAGGTGTAGCTTACTTCAACGGCGTGTTCTTTAGGTGTGACTTGAAGATCAACGACCTTGGCAAATTTGCCAGCACCTAACCACATTGCACGTTCAAAGCCATGACCACAGCCACGGTCATTATCAGTCATTGGACGCCAGAATAATAGTTGTGGCGTTCGCGTGATAAATTCTTGGCCACTGTATTTAAGTGAGACTAAACCACCTTTGTCTTTAGATAAGAGCACTTCGAAGTTCTTACCCGAGATCCCGATATTGACATCACCCATAGCGACTTTAGGTGTACCCTGAGCTTTAAATTTAGGTAAGGCTTGGCGGATCACTGTTTGTCCAAAGTTGATCTCAAAGCCAGCTTTAGCCCAAGCTGTATCCTTGGCTAAATGTTGTTGAACTTCATAGATGATCTCACCTGTTTCGGGTAGTGGAAGCTCAAGGTCAAAGTGCTTGCTTTCTTGCGGTAAGACGATCAATTGATAGTCTTTTTCAAAAATAACTTTGCCGTCTTGTAAGACCCGAGCAGTAAAGTAGCTATCGGCACTATTAGTGAACAAGCCATCATTAGTCAAGGTGACACCCGTTTCATCGGGTTCGATCTTAATGTCAGCGTATAGATGCTTGACTTCCTGGGCTTTAGGTGAGATCGTCCGGTCAGCAAAGACCAAGCCATCGCCACAGAATTCATAATCACTTGGGCGGTCGTTAAAATCGCCCCCATAAGCTAAGCGCGTCGTATCACCTAATTTTTGATAGATCGCTTGGTCAATGTAATCCCAAATAAAGCCACCTTGATAGTGTGGATATTTTTCGAGTTTAGTGTAGAGGTCTAAGCCACCGACTGAGTTCCCCATCGCATGCATGTATTCACATGAGATATATGGCTTTTTAGGCTCGTTTTGGAGATATTCTTCGATCTCATGTGGTTTAGCGTACATTCGACTTTCGATATCTGTAATGTAGTCAAATTCGCGGTTCCAAGTCACACCTTCGTAATGAACGACACGGGTTGGATCTTTGTGACGTAAATAATCGCCCATGGCTGCAATATCTGTTCCAGCATAAGATTCATTACCTAACGACCAGATGAGCACGCTAGGGTGGTTTTTATCACGTTCAAACATGCTGTTTGTACGATCGATACAGGTCGGTTCCCATTCTGGGAGGTTGCCAGGGATGTTCCACGATGGTTCGCAGGCACCGAGTTTTTGCCAAGAACCGTGGGATTCAAGGTTAGCTTCATCGATCAAATAGATCCCATATTCATCACATAAACGATACCAAAGCGTTTGGTTAGGGTAGTGCGATGTCCGCACGGCGTTAATGTTATGGCGCTTCATAAATTTGATATCCCATAGCATATCTTCTTTGGTGATCGCCCGGCCGAGTTTAGGATCAAATTCGTGGCGGTTGACCCCTTTAAAGAGGATACGTTTACCATTTAACAACATTAGCCCATCTTGGATCTCGAAGCGTCTAAAGCCGACTTTTTCCGGAACAAATTCGAAAACAGCTCCGTCTTTATCTTCTAAAGTCAATTCGAGTGTATATAGATTTGGAAGTTCAGCACTCCAAGGCGCTACTTGACTCAATTCTTGGCCTAAATTGATCGTTTGGGTCAAAGGTACTTTGGTCTCAAAAGCAACGCGCTTATCGGGATCTAAGAGGCGCGCATGTAAAAAGTTATCGTCAGTTTGCCCAGTTACAGTTGCTTTTAGTTCAAAAATGCCGGTCTCGTAATCATCATCTAAGTTTGCGGTAACATGGATATCAGCTAGATGAGCTTTAGGCAAAGCATACAAGAAGACATCCCGGAAGATTCCGTTCAAGCGCCAGAAATCTTGGTCTTCGATCCAGCTAGCACTGCTGTATTTAAAGACTTCAACGGCTAAGTGGTTTTGACCTTCAACTAAATATGGTGTCAGATCAAAGTCACTTGGAGTAAAGGAATCTTCACTATAGCCGATAAAGTGGCCGTTCAACCAAACATAAAAGGCAGTCGCGACCCCTTGAAATGAAATATGAACGGGCTTATCTTTTAGCGCATGATCTAATTCAAAGGTCTTGATATAAGATGCGATCTTATTTTTCTTAGGTAATTTAGGGGGCCGGAGTTCTTCGTGACCATCCCATGGATATTGGGTATTAACATATTTATGACCATCAAATCCTTGTGTTTGCAAATGACCGGGAACTTGAATGTAGTCAAAACGGCCAAAGTCAAAATCTGGTTTGATAAAATCAAGTTTTTGACTAGCGATATCAGGTTCGAGATGAACGCGCCAAGTTCCATTTAGACTTTGGTTTAGTGAATTTTTACCTGTTTTAGCACTGTAAAACTCGTGGTCGGAATGAGCGGCTAAACGATTTACGGCAAAGACAGTTGGGTCTTCAAGCCAAGATAATTTTGGTTTTGTTACATGCATCAGTAGGCTTCCTCCTTGGATAGATAGTAATTTTTAAGTTCTTGCTACATCTCTATCGTAAACGATTACATTTAGATATTCAAGTTATATTTAGTAAAAATATTACTTTTTAGGAAAAATTAAATTACTAAAATATCTGATAGGTTATGGATAGAGTGCAGTGTTAAAAGTCAAGTGATACGACTTCAAATATGAATTTAAGTAATTTTTAGTAAATAATCCTTGATTTATCTTTTGAAAGCGGTTAATATTAGAGTTGTAAAAGAAATAGTAATTATAGTTAGGAGAATTATGATGGAAACAAAAGAACGCCCTGTAAGTAAATTTACTTCACGTTTATCATATACTTTTGGCGCTTTTGGTAATGACGTATTTTATGCTGCCTTATCAAGTTATTTGATCATGTTCATTACCTCACACCTTTTTAATACAGGTGATAAAGCAACTAATAACCGTTTGATCAGTTATGTGACTTTGATCATCATGATCTTGCGGATCGTTGAGTTATTGATCGATCCTTTTATCGGAAATGCGATCGATCGAACAAAAACGCGTTGGGGACATTTTCGTCCTTGGGTCGTAGTCGGTGGGACGATCAGTTCGATCGCACTTTTGATCTTATTTACTAATATGGGGGGCTTGAATAAATCAAACCCTTGGTTATACCTCTTTATCTTTGCCGTATTGTATATCACGATGGACATCTTTTATTCCTTTAAGGATATCGGTTTTTGGTCGATGCTACCAGCGCTTTCCTTTGATTCACGGGAACGTGAAAAGATCGCAACGTTAGCTCGTATCGGTTCAACGATCGGTGGTTCTTTAGTCGGGGTCGTCGTAATGCCATTGGTGTTATTCTTCTCACTTCAAAGTAATGGTGGGACTGGTGATGATCGTGGTTGGTTCTGGTTTGCCTTTATCGTCTGTGCTACCGCCTTTCTTAGTGCGTTGGCTGTTGGTTTTGGGACCCGCGAAGTTGAAAATGATCTCCGGAAAAACGAAGAAGATACAGCTGGTATCGGCGCTGTCTTAAAGATGTTAGTCAAAAATGACCAATTGTTATGGGTAGCGATCGCTTATCTCTTCTATGGTATCGGGATCAACTTGGTAAATGCGCTTGAATTGTATTACTTCACGTATATCATGGGCTTTTCTAAAGGCTTCTCGATCCTTTCATTCATCAATATGATCGTCGGGCTTTTCTCGGTCGCTTTCTTCCCATTCTTAGCGAAGAAGTTCAGCCGTAAGCCATTATTTATCGGATGTTTAACAATGATGTTGATCGGTCTAGCAGTCTTTTCTGTTGCCGGAAGCAATTTGGCTTTAGTTTTATTTGCAGCTGAATTGTTCTTCATCCCACAACCAGTCGTCTTCTTGATCATTTTGATGATCATCACTGACTCAGTTGAATATGGTCAATGGAAATTAGGTCACCGTGATGAATCATTAGCCTTATCCGTTCGTCCGTTAGTCGATAAATTCGGTGGGGCTATCTCCAACGGTGTTGTTGGTCAGATCGCTGTTTTAGCTGGGATGACTACGGGTGCGACAGCTTCTTCTATCACAGCAAGCGATCAATTTACCTTCAAGATCATGATGTTTGCGATCCCAGCAGTCATGATGTTGATCGGGATGTTTATCTTTGCTAAGAAGATCACTTTGACCGAAGAACGTCACGCACAGATCGTGGCTGAGTTGGAAAAAACTTGGGGTGATCAATTTAGCAGTGAAAGTAGCGAAGCCGGTGTCTTGATCAAAGATGATGAATTGACAGCCATGGTACCTGTAGCTGGTAAAGTAGTAGCTTTAAATGATGTCTCTGATCCAACCTTTGCTTCGGGCAAGATGGGAGCCGGTGTTGCGATCGTTCCTAGTGATGGTAAAGTTTATGCTCCATTTGATGGGGTCATCAAGACAGTCTTTGTCACACGCCATGCGATCGGCTTAGTTTCCGACAATGGGATCCCAGCCTTGATCCACGTTGGTATCGGAACTGTTAAGATGAAAGGGACAGGTTTTGTAACTTATGTCAATGAAGGACAACATGTGACAAAAGGTGAACAGATCATGGAATTCTGGGATCCAGCGATCAAGAAGGCTGGCTTAGATGATACGGTGATGTTTACATTTGCTAACTCAGATCTCTTTGAAAAATTTGAAGTTGAAGTCAAGCCTGGGACAGAAGTAAGTCATACAGATGTCGCAGTCGAGATCGAAAAATAGTTTTACTAAAAACCTCGCTGGTAACCCGGCGAGGTTTTTTGCGGTCGATAAGTAAACTATTTTAGTTGAAAAAAGTTTAATTTTCGGCTACAATACAGGAAATTATACCAACGAAAAGAGGGCGCTTAGATGAACTATCAAGAACAAGATCCACAATTATGGGCAGCTATTGCAGCAGAAAAGAAACGCCAACAAGGAAATATCGAGTTGATCGCTTCAGAAAATATCGTTTCTGAAGGGGTCTTAGCAGCGCAAGGCAGTGTTTTGACCAACAAATACGCTGAAGGTTATCCAGGGAAACGTTATTACGGTGGTTGTGAGTACATCGACGTTGTAGAAGACTTGGCGATCGACCGTGCAAAAGAACTTTTTGGAGCTAAATATGCTAATGTTCAACCGCACTCTGGTTCACAAGCTAATGCAGCCGCATATCGTTCCTTGATCGCACCAGGTGATACGGTCTTGGGGATGGATCTTGCTAGTGGTGGTCATTTGACGCATGGATCGCCCGTCAACTTTAGTGGGCAAACATATAATTTTGTCAGCTACGGTGTTGATAAGGAGACAGAACGCTTAGATTATGATGCGATCTTAGCTTTAGCCAAAGAGGTCAAGCCTAAGTTGGTCGTAGCTGGTGCCAGTGCGTACCCACGTGAGATCGATTTTGAACGCTTTGGTCAGATCGCTAAAGACGTCGGAGCTTACCTGATGGTCGATATGGCGCATATCGCAGGCTTAGTTGCAGCGGGTAAACACCAAAATCCAGTGCCGTATGCTGATATCGTAACGACTACGACACACAAAACTTTACGCGGACCACGGGGCGGTTTGATCTTGACCAACGATGAACAATTGGCTAAGAAGATCAATAGTGCTGTTTTCCCTGGCTTACAAGGTGGTCCTTTAGAACATGTTATCGCGGGTAAAGCAGTTGCTTTTGGTGAGGCATTGCGTCCCGAATTTAATGATTACGCTGCTCAAGTTATCAAGAATGCTCAAGCGATGGCAGAAGTGTTTGCACAAAATGATAAAGCCCGACTGATCTCTGGTGGGACAGATAATCATTTGTTATTAGTTGATGTTTTAGGCTTTGGCTTGAATGGTAAAGAAGCAGAGCAATTGCTCGACAGTGTTTCTTTGACCGTCAACAAGAACTCGATCCCATTTGAAACGCTTAGTCCATTTAAGACGAGTGGGATTCGCTTAGGTACGCCAGCAATCACGAGCCGTGGCTTTGATGAAGCCGATGCTAAGCAAGTTGCTGAATTGATCTTAGCAGTCCTTGAATCAAAAGGTGAAGCCGAAGTTTTAGCTGATGTGAAAGCTAAAGTAGCTCAGTTGACAGCCACTCATCCGATCTATGAATAGAAAATAATACAAAAGACCGTAAAAACGCAACCACGTTTTTACGGTCTTTTTTGGTATGAACTAATTTAAGCTACTGTCACGCTTGATCAATTTAGTTGCCAAGGTCACCATTTCGGGTGTCTCTTGATCTTGTTCAGCTAAGGTACTGAGTAAAGTCACCGCTGAACGTCCCATTTGTTCGGTGAAGACTTTGATACTGCTGAGAGCGGGGAAAGCAAATTTAGCTAAAGATGTGTCATTAAATGAGATCAAGCTGACACGCTCGGGTACAGGAATATCATTTTCTTGTAATGCGCGTAAAGCTCCGACGGCGATCGCATCGTTAGCGATGAAGAAAGCTTGCGGTAAGTCTTCGCCTAACTCTTTGATCGCTTGATTCATCATCTGATAACCTGATTCAGGTGAGAATTTTCCGATGTAAACATAACGCGGATCGTAAAGTTTTAGATCGCTCAAATAGTTTTTAAATGATCTAAAACGGGGATCGATCAAGGAATCGGTTTGATCGGCGGTTTTTTCTTCCCCCGCTAAAAGTCCGATCTTGGTTTGGTCTTGGTTCAAAAAGTGGTCTAAAGCCATTTTAACAGCACCATCAAAATCAGAAACGACACAATTGTAGCCCAAATTCAAAGTGTTGCTATCGACAAATACTAAATTTGAGTTTAAAGCAGCAATGTCGTGGCTTTCTTGGCGACTGTATTTCCCGATCGCGATCACGCCATTAGCTTGGGTAGCTTTTTCCAAAGGATCATTATGGAAGATCCGTGTGATCTCATAACCGAGCTTGTGAGCTTGTTTTTCGATCCCCAAGCGGATCGCGTAGTAATAAAGATCGTGGACTTCTTCTTGTTCGGTGTACCATTGAATGATCGCTAAACGTTTCTCTAAAGGTCGATCTGTTATTTGCTTTTTATTTTGAGTGTGCTTGACGTAATTTAGTTCTTCAGCGATCTTAAATATCCTGTTTCGAGTATCAGGACTGACAGACATTGTTTCGTCATAGTTTAAAACGCGTGAGACTGTAGCAGCAGAAACACCTGCTTTAATTGCGATATCTTTGATCGTAGCCATATTTTCCTCCATTCATGATCGTTACGTATAAGTATATGTAATCTAGTATAGCATAAGCTTAGTAAAAAAACGCCTACAAGTTGTATATATTTTAGTAAAGGCCAGAATGAGCTTTTTTAAGAATGGGAAAAGAGACAGATTTATTTTTTACTAAATTTTAAGTAAAAAAGTTGATAAATTCCGAAATTGTCTCTATAATTATAACTGTAAATAAAACGCTTGCACAAATGAAGAGAGGTAATAAAAAATGGAAAAAACAGAATTAAAACAACGCTTTGAAGAGATCTTTGGTCGGCCCTCAGAGGCAGAATTCTTCTCACCTGGTCGGATCAATTTGATCGGTGAACATACCGATTACAATGGAGGCCATGTTTTTCCATGTGCGATCACTTTAGGGACTTATGGTGCTGCTACTAAACGTGACGATCAAACATTGCGCTTTTACTCAGAAAACTTTGCGGATGAAGGGATCATTGAAGTTCCATTAGCTGACCTACATTTTGATAAAGCCGATAAATGGACGAATTATCCTAAGGGCATGATCCATTTCTTAAAAGAAGCTGGACATAAGATCGATACTGGGATGGATGTCTATGTCAACGGTAATATCCCTAATGGTTCCGGTCTATCATCATCAGCTTCATTGGAATTGTTGATGGGTGTCATTGCCCAACATTTATTTGATCTCGACCTTGAACGCCTCGATCTAGTAAAGATCGGGATGAAGACTGAAAATGACTTCATCGGTGTAAATTCAGGGATCATGGATCAATTTGCCGTGGGTATGGGCCAAGCAAACAAAGCGATCTTGTTAGATACTAACACTTTGAAGTATGATCTTGTGCCTTTGGACCTAAAAGACAACGTGATCGTGATCATGAATACAAATAAACGCCGTGAATTAGCTGATTCTAAGTACAATGAACGTCGCAGTGAATGTGAGACTGCGTTAGAAGAGTTGAACACTAAATTAGCTGCTAAGAGCTTAGGTGCTTTGGATGAGCAAACATTTGATGAATACAGTTATTTGATCGCTGATGAAGATCGTTTGAAGCGCGCACGGCATGCAGTTTGGGAAAATCAAAGAACTTTACAAGCACGTGAAGCTTTACAAGCAGAAGATCTCGAAAAATTCGGGCGTTTAGTAAATGCCTCACACGTTTCATTGGAACACGACTATGAAGTAACGGGTAAGGAATTGGATACGCTAGCTCATACAGCTTGGCAACAACCAGGCGTTTTAGGTGCCCGGATGACAGGTGCTGGTTTTGGTGGTTGTGGGATCGCGATCGTAAATAAAGCCGATGTGGAAGCCTTTAAGGAAAATGTTGGTAAAGTTTACGAAGAAAAGATCGGCTATGCACCAGCATTCTATATTGCTGAGATCGCCGACGGAACAAAGAAATTGTAAAAAAATGGGGGCATAAGAGATGAAGGTAGATGTAGTGGCACGCTTTGTAGATGGCGTTATCGCAAATAGTGACTATACCCAAATGGATAAGCCTTACCTGTATAATCGAGTTTTAGCGCTAGTTGGTGAAGGCGAGCTTGAACAAGAAGTGGAAACGACTGACTTGATCGCGTTGAAAGATGAATTATTAACCATCGCGGCTAAAAATGGTAAAGTGGGCGAAACTCAAAATGAACGCGATAATTTAGGCGCTGAATTGATGAATTTCATCATGCCAGCACCGAGCGTTTTGAATCAACGTTTCTGGCAAACATATGAAACAGATAAACAAAAGGCGATCGCAGATTTCTATGCTTTGAGTAAACAAAATGATTATATCAAAACTAAAGCGATCGCTAAAAATATCGCCTATAGTGTGCCGACACAATATGGTGATATCGAGATCACGATCAATTTATCTAAGCCGGAAAAAGATCCTAAAGCGATCGCAGCTGCTAAAAAGATGAAACAAACAGGTTATCCTAAGTGCCAATTATGTATTGAAAATGAAGGTTATCAAGGGCGGCTCGATTATCCAGCACGGGCTAACCACCGGATCATTCGCTTTGATCTAGGTAACAAGACCTGGGGCTTTCAATATTCACCTTATGCATACTTTAATGAACATTGTATCTTTTTAGATGGCAAACATGAGCCAATGGCGATCACAAACAAGACATTTAGCCAATTATTAGCGATCGTGGACCGATTCC
Organism: Ligilactobacillus animalis KCTC 3501 = DSM 20602; assembly: GCF_001434535.1. Classification (GTDB taxonomy): domain Bacteria; phylum Bacillota; class Bacilli; order Lactobacillales; family Lactobacillaceae; genus Ligilactobacillus; species Ligilactobacillus animalis. The sequence goes on along the minus strand of NZ_AYYW01000002.1, from coordinate 32,061 downwards.
CAGGCTACTTTGCTGGGAGCAATGCGGATCTGCCGATCGTTGGTGGTTCGATCTTGACACATGAACACTACCAAGGTGGTAACCATGAATTTGCGATGCAAAAAGCACCGATCGAAAAAGCCTTACATTTTGCGGGCTTTGCCGATGTTGAGGCTGGGATCGTTAAATGGCCGATGTCTGTCATCAGACTACGAGCTAAAGATCAAGCTCGCCTAGTTGAACTAGCAAGTAAGATCTTGGATAAGTGGCGCACTTATTCGGATGAGAGCGTGGATGTCTTAGCCAGCTCAAATGGCGAACCACACCACACGATCACTCCGATCGCACGTAAGTCAGGTGCTGAATTTGAACTAGATCTAGTGTTACGGGATAATCAAACTTCCGCTGAATATCCAGATGGTATTTTCCATCCCCATCAAGATGTACAACACATTAAAAAAGAAAACATTGGTCTGATCGAAGTGATGGGCTTAGCGATCTTACCACCACGTCTAAAAGACGAGCTGACTGAAGTTGAAAAATACTTACTAGGAAAGCCCAACCAAATGGCCGACTACCATGCTAAGTGGGCTGAAAAGATCAAGGCTGATCATCCAGAAGTAAGTGAACAAAATGTTGATAATTTAGTCAAAGCTGAAGTCGGTAAAGTCTTTGCACGCGTTTTAGAGGATGCAGGAGTCTTTAATCGCGACCAAAAGGGGCAAGCAGCATTTGTGAGATTTGCTGAATTTGTAGGCTTAGAGGGGTAATTTAATTTAGAAAGTAGAGAGTGTATTGATGAACAAGTTGATTGAATTTGATGAAAAAAATAAAGTCTTTCATTTGCATAATGATAAGATCTCATACATTTTATCGGTAGAAGAAGGTGGCTATTTAAGTCACTTATACTTTGGGAAAAAAGTGAATGGGTATCATGGTCAGTTGCGTTATCCGCGGGTAGATCGAGGCTTTTCAGGGAATTTACCTGAGAGTCTAGACCGGACATATTCACTTGACTCGTTACTTCAAGAGTATAGTGGTGTTGGGAATTGTGATTATCGCACACCGGCTTTGGATCTACAAAATGCGGATGGTTCATTTGCAGCTCGTTTAGTCTATCAAGGCTACGAGGTCACAGCGGGTAAACCTAAACTTGAAGGCTTGCCAGCGGCCTATGCTAACGCTGATGAAGCTCAGACCCTAGCGCTCTTTCTTAAAGATGAGGTCAGTGGTGTCGAAGTTACCTTGTTATACACGATCTTCAAAGATCTAGCCATTGTAGCCCGTTCCGCTAAGGTCACTAATGCAGGTGCTGAACCGGTAGAACTCAAAAAAGTCGCTTCTATGCAACTTGATTTTATCAAACAAGATATGGATGTCATCTCCTTACCTGGAGCTCATGCTAATGAACGCCATATCCAACGTGAGGCGATCGGACAAGGTAGAAAAGTCTTTGAAAGTCGCCGAGGTGCTTCAAGTCACCAAATGAACAGTTTTATCGCGGTCTTAGAGCACAACGCCGATGAATTTTCGGGTGAAGTTTACGGCTTTAACTTAGTGTATTCCGGTAATCACAGTTTTGAGATCGAGAAAGACCAATTCGAACAAACACGTGTGGTCGCTGGGATCAACGATTATAATTTTAGCTGGCACTTAGAAGCCGGTGAAAGCTTCCAAGCACCGGAAGTTTTACTAGCTTTCTCAGCTAACGGCTTGAATGAGATGAGTCAAAATTACCATGAATTGATCAGAGAACATATCGTCCGTGGTAAATTCAAACATCAAGAACGTGAGATCCTCGTAAATAACTGGGAAGCAACGTATTTTGAATTCAATGAAGATAAGTTAAAGACGATCGTTGATGATGCTAAAGAATTAGGGATCGAAATGTTTGTCCTAGATGATGGCTGGTTTGGTCATCGAGATGATGATAATACTTCGTTAGGGGATTGGACCGTTTATGAACGTAAATTCCCTCAAGGCATCAAGCATTTTGCTGATTATGTCCACGAACAAGGCTTGAAGTTTGGACTTTGGTTCGAACCAGAGATGATCTCCATCGATTCAAAGCTCTACCAAGAGCATCCTGAATATTTGATGCAAGTTCCTGGAAGAAAGCCAAGTCCTTCGCGAAATCAATTTATCTTGGATCTAACGCAAAAGGCTGTACGTGAAAACGTAGTAGCCCAATTGAGTGCTCTATTAGATGGTGGCTTTATCGATTACATCAAGTGGGATATGAACCGTCATATCTCAGATGTTTATTCGGTGTCCTTGCCAAAACAACGCCAAGGCGAAGTCTACCACCGCTATATGCTAGGGCTTTACGAGATCTTAGAAACATTGACGACCAAATATCCAGATATCTTATGGGAAGGTTGTTCAGGTGGCGGTGGCCGTTTTGACACGGGTTATGCTTATTACATGCCACAGTCATGGACAAGTGATAATACCGATGCGATCGCACGTCAAACGATCCAATATGGTACTTCACTAGTTTATCCACCATCTGTCTTCACCGCGCATGTTTCGGCCGTGCCTAACCATCAAACTGGGCGGATCACGCCATTTGAAACTCGTGGTGCAGTAGCAATGAGTGCCGTCTTTGGTTATGAGCTCGATCTGACTCAATTGACAGCCGATGAAAAGGAAGCGGTCAAAGAACAGGTCAAGACTTATAAAGCGATCCGACCATTAGTCCAATTTGGTGATTTTATCCGCTTGAAAGATCCAGCTAAGGGTAACCAATGTGCCTGGATGTTTGTTTCCAGAGATAAAAATGAAGCTTTGGTCTTTGTCTTTGACCGCTTAGCTTCAGCACAACCAACCTTGACCTTGACTAAGTTAGCCGGTTTAGACCCAGCCAAAAATTATCAAGATCAAAAAACTAAGGCGCTCTTTAGTGGGAACGAATTGATGGAGTTAGGGTTCTATGATCCCGTTAAACGCCATGATTTCACGGCGGATATGTACCACTTTAAAGCCGTAACAGATTAATAATATCTCTTTTAAGGGCAAACTCATATGATGGAGTTTGCCTTTTTAGCTTGAAGAATAACCTTAGTATATGGTATCTTATCCGATAAACAGGCATAAGAAAGGAAGGTCGTGGATGAAAAGAAAGTTTTGGTGGCCGATATTACTATTGGTAGTCCTCATTTTTGGTGGCTGGTTGATCGTTTCACAAAGTTTACGTGATAATGCAAGCCAGCAATATGAAAAAACTAAAGTGCCAACTTTATTTTTGCACGGTTATGGCAGTAGTCATCGTGCAGAAGAGCATATGACGCAGGCAATCGTCAAGGCCGGAGTTACCCAAAATGTGATCCGGGCGACAGTGGCTAAAGATGGGACAGTCAAATTGCAAGGGGCGCTACCGCAAAGTGCATATAATCCACTAGTCGAAGTGGAATTTGAAGATAATAAAAATGCGAATTATCGTCAAAATGGGGTCTGGCTCAAAAATGTTTTGGTCAAACTCCAAAAAACGTATGGCTTTAAGAAATTTAATGCTGTTGCGCATTCGATGGGAAATCTGACTTTGGCCTACTACATGTTGGATAATGGTCAAAATAAAAAATTACCTCAATTGCAAAAGCAAGTCAATATTGCAGGGCATTATAATGGGATCATTGGTATGGATGATCAAGCCAATCAAATGCAGTTAGAAGAAGATGGTGCTCCTAAACAGATGACAGGAACTTACCAACAGCTATTGAAATTGGATGATAGTTATCCTAAAAAGCAGGTCTCGGTCCTAAATATCTATGGTGATCTAAATGACGGATCTGATTCTGATGGTCGAGTAAGCAATAATTCTTCACGATCAGAGAAATATCTTTTGCAAGAGGTTTACCGCAGTTACCAAGAGCTTGAGATCAAAGGTGAAGGCGGACAACATAGTAAGTTGCATGAAAATCGTCAAGTTGACCGAGCTATCATTAATTTTATTTGGAAAAAATAGTTTAAAAGAGATGTTTGCTGCAAAAACGAGTGGTAGGCATCTTTTTTATTATATTTTAATTAGAATTTTGGATAACAAAATAAATATCAGGAGAACAAGTTGCTAAAAAACATTTGTTATTTTTTATTGATGGATAATTTTTTTGTTAAGTATAAAGTGTGGATAAATATCAGTTCATTGGACAAAAAATGTGATCACAAGTCATTTATTTTGAAGTTATTAACTATTTTTCGGTTTTTTAGATAAATATAAATTATTTTAAATATCATTCGATATAAGAGCGGTTTTTTAGCAGTTTGACACCCAAAGCTAAATATAATAACATTCGACTATCGAATATTTTGGTATTCGAAATAAATTGAAAGAGGTGGCGTGTTTGAAAAAGTTAATGGACGCTCAAGAAGTAATGGAGTTGATCCCTAACCGCTATCCGATCTGTTATATTGATTATGTCGAAGAATTGGTTTTAGGTGAGAAGATCACCGCTGTGAAAAATGTGACGATCAATGAGTCATTTTTCCAAGGCCATTTTCCTAAAAATCCAGTCATGCCTGGGGTCTTGATCATTGAGACCCTAGCGCAAGCGGCTTCGATCATGATCTTAAAAGATCCTAACTTTTTAGGTAAGACCGCCTATTTAGGCGCAATCCATAATGCACGTTTTCGTCAAGTAGTTCGTCCAGGGGATGTCTTACAACTGGAAGTAACGATGGACAAACAAAAAGAAAACATGGGGATCGTCAAAGCTAAAGCCCTCGTTGAAGGGAAAAAGGTCTGCACGGCTGAGTTGATGTTTATCGTTGGTCAGTCTAAGGATAAAATTTAATGGTGTTAGGTACTTTTTTCTGGTATTATTTTGATAACCAAACAATATGGTAATCAAAATATTCAAGGTGAGGTAGTTATGGATAAAAGAAGTAGGTACATCAATGATGCTTTGGTCAAGATCTATAGTGATATTCTTTGGATCGAGGAAAAAGAACTTAAGAAGAGCCGTTTCAATGATTTAACGATCAAGGAGATGCATGCGATCAGTGCTATTTCAATGTATAACCATAAAACTGCTTCTGAAGTGGCTAAAGAACTCCATTTAACACCGGGTTCGTTAACTGCGACCGTTGATCGCCTCGTTAAAAAGGGTTATGTTGATCGGATCAGAAGTAGTGATGATCGCCGGGTCATTCGCTTAGGTTTGACTAAAAAGGGCCGCGTAATGTTTCGCGCACATGATGCTTTTCACCATAAAATGGTCGAAGGGTTTCTCAAGGATACGACGCCGGCTGAGTTACAAGTGGTCGAAAAAGCGATCCGAAATTTGGAGTCGTTCTTAGCCGAGCATTCTTAAATCAAAAGACGGAAGTGGCGTAATGGACGAATTGAAAATTGTTGCAAGTGCGAGTTATATACCGCCAACAGTCATCACAAATGACCAATTAGCACAAATAATGGACACTTCAGACGAATGGATCACGACGCGAACGGGGATAAAAGAGCGTCGCGTGAGTTTGAAGGCAAATACGTCAAGTCTGTGCGTCCAAGTTGCTAAAGAATTATTAAAAAAAAGTAAGATCAAGGCAGAAGAAGTCGATCTGATCATCGTGGCTACCATGTCACCTGATAGTAATACACCGGCAACTGCTGCGATCGTGCAGGGAGAAATTGAAGCTAAAAATGCATTTGCCTTTGATATCTCGGCTGCTTGCTCGGGCTTTGTCTACGGGTTAAAAGTGGCAGCTAATTTCTTAAAGGATGAACAGATCAAAAATGTTTTGTTGATCGGAGGCGAGGTCTTATCCAAGTTAGTTGATTGGACTGACCGCAAGACAGCTGTTTTATTTGGCGATGGAGCGGCAGGAGTTTTACTGACTAGTGCTGACACACAGCAGAGTTATTTATTGAGCTCTGATATCAAAACTTTTGGAGCTTCGCATGCTAAATTGACGGCTGGATGTGACCAAGTATCACCCAGCTTTCCGCCTACTGGACCACAAAGACCGACAGCTTTTGGGATGGATGGACGTGAGGTCTATAACTTTGCGACCCGTCAAGTACCTAAGTCATTGGTCCGGGCCTGTGAACAAGCGGGGCTGACGCCAGATCAAGTCGATCTATTTTTATTACATCAAGCAAATGCACGGATCATTCAAAGTGTAGCTAAGAAGATGAAGTTACCATTGGAAAAATTTCCAACTAATATCGCTAAATATGGAAATACCTCGGCGGCAAGTATTCCGCTTTTACTAGCTGAGCTAAGTGAGCAGGGCGTGCTTGAACGCGGGCAGATCATTGCCTTTAGTGGTTTTGGTGGGGGCTTGACTTTGGGGACAGTTATCATCAAGTATTAATGATTTTTGGAGGAATAAAAAATGACAAAAGAAGAAATTTTAAACAAAGTACAAGAGATCGTAAGTGAACAATTAGATGTTGATGCAGCTGATATCGTTTTGACAGCTGACATCAAAGAAGATCTTGAAGCTGATAGCTTAGATGTGTTTGAGATCATGAACGAGCTTGAAGATGAATTGGATATCCAACTTGAAGCAGATGAAAGCATCAAAACGATCCAAGATGTTGTTGACCATGTGGCTAAACAACTCGAAGCTAACGACTAAGGTCAGGTGAGCTAAATGAAAAAAGCGGTCATCTTATTTAGCGGTCAAGGAGCGCAATTTGATGGAATGGGGCTTGATTTTTATCAAGCAGATCCTGATTTTCAAGCTGGGATCGCTCGAGCCACACAGCTGACGGGGCTTCCGCTACTAAAAATCTTTCAAAACAGCCAACAAGCAAGTACGTTAGAATTACAACCCGCCTTGACTGCTTTTGCATATAATGTCTATCAGCTCTTGGCCCGTGATCTAAAGCTTGAAGTTGGCGGTGCTTTGGGCTTGTCATTGGGGGAATATCCCGCTTTGATAGCTAGTCGAGCGCTGAGTGAACAAGCTGGTCTAGAGCTAGTGAAAAAGCGAGCTCAATACATGGAAGCAGAAGTAGCTCAAAAGCCAGGGGCGATGTTAGCTGTGTTAAAGCCCGAGCTCGCTGAATTGGAGCGGTTATGTGTCAAATGCAGTACCCCAGAAGAAGGTGTTTGGATCGCAAATTACAATGCGCCCAAACAAGTTGTTGTTGGGGGACATAAGCCAGCAGTTGACAGGTTAGCTCAAGCTTTAGCTGCTGCAAATAAAAAAGTGATCGCTTTGAACGTAGCTGGGGCATTTCATACACCACTTTTTTCAACATCTGAACAGCAATTAAAACAAGCTGTCGTCCAGATCGAGTGGCAAGAACCGGGATTTACAGTCTTTAGTAATACGATCGAAGCTCCATTTACCAAGGCTAACTTAGCCCAGATCTTACCAAGACAAGTTGCTGCCCCGACCCATTTTGCGACCTGTCTATCTCAGATCGTTGCCCAAGAAAAGCCAGATGTCTTACTTGAGATCGGACCGGGTGATGCCTTGAGCAAATTTGCGCGTCAGATCGCTAAAAAAATCCCACGTTATCGGTTGGATACGTGGGAGCATTATCAAGCCACATTGGCAGAATTGAGGAATTAAAGATGGAATTAACGGGAAAAAATGTTTTTATCTCGGGTTCTTCGCGCGGGATCGGAGCTAGCATGGCGGTCGCTTTTGCTAAAAAAGGAGCTAATGTTGCGCTTAACGCTCGCAAAATAGTCCCAAGCGAATTGCTTGATGAATTAAAGCAGACTGGTGTTCAAGTCGAAGTTATTTTAGGTGATATTTCCCAGCCCGCTGACGTTAAGCGAATGGTCAAAGAAGCTAAAGCCAAATTTGGTCAGATCGACATTTTAGTCAACAATGCGGGGATCACCGATGATAAGTTACTGATCGGTATGAAAGAAGCAGATTTTACCAACGTGATCGATGTTAACTTGACGGGAACATTTCGCATGACGCAAGCTTTTTTAAAGCAAATGTATAAAAAACGTCAAGGGGTGATCATCAATGTCGCTTCTGTGGTCGGGCTTTACGGCAATGTAGGTCAGGCTAATTATGCTGCCAGCAAGGCGGGGATCATTGGCTTGACCAAAACGACGGCTAAAGAGGGTGCTTTGCGCAACATTAGATGTAATGCGATCGCACCGGGAATGATCGCCAGTGATATGACAGCTATCTTAAGCGATAAAGTCAAAGACCAAGTTAAAGAGCAGATCTTATTAAAACGCTTTGGGACACCGGATGAAGTGGCACATGCAGCGATCTTTTTAGCTGAAAATGATTATTTGACAGGCCAAGTGCTCACGGTCGATGGTGGGTTAGCCTTTTAAAGCAGAACAAAACGAGAGGTGTTTTAGATGACAAGAGTAGTAATTACAGGAATGGGGGCGGTCACCCCGATCGGTAATGATGTGACTGAATATAGTGACAATTTATTTCAGGGAAAGTTGGGGATCGCTCCGATCACTAAATTTGATGCCACTGAGACTGGAGTCACCAATGCGGGTGAAGTCAAAGATTTTGATACCACTTTACGGGTCGGTAAAAAAGCGGCCAAACGCATGGATCTTTTTTCACAATATGCCGTTGATAGTGCCCTTCAAGCAGTGAAGCAAGCTCAAATCACCTCTGAAAATACCGCTTCTAAAGATCTTGGCGTTATTTTTAGTTCGGGGATCGGGGGCTTGACGACGATCCAAGAACAAGTGATCAAGATGCATGAAAAAGGTCCTAAGCGGGTCTCACCGATGTTTGTTCCGACCTCGATCGTCAATATGGCAGCCGGGAATATCGCTTTGCGGATCGGGGCTAAAAATATCTGTACTTCGATCGTAACGGCATGTGCTTCAGGGACCAATGCGATCGGTGAAGCTTACCGCCAGATCAAAGAAGGGCGGGCCAAGGTGATGGTCGCTGGTGGGGCAGAAGCATCAGTCAATGAGATCGGGATCGCTGGTTTTGCAGCATTAACGGCTCTATCGACGCAAACTGATCCGCAAAAAGCCTCTATCCCATTTGATAAAGACCGCTCTGGCTTTGTCATGGGCGAGGGTAGTGGTGCTTTAGTCTTGGAGAGTTTAGAACATGCTAAGGCACGGGGCGCTAAGATCTTAGGTGAGGTCGTTGGTTATGGTAGCAACTGTGATGCCTTTCATATGACGGCACCTGATCCGACGGGCGAAGGAGCTGCGACTGCAATGCAACTGGCCCTCGCTGAAGCAAAGATCGAGCCAGCGCAAGTTGATTATATCAATGCTCATGGGACGGCAACTAAAGCTAATGATGCTGCTGAAGCAAAAGCGATCAATTTAGTTTTTGGTGAAGATAGTAAAGTTTTAGTCGGAAGTACCAAAGCGATGACAGGGCATTTATTAGGTGCTGCTGGGGCGATCGAAGCCATTGCGGTAGTTGCTAGCTTACAAAAGGGGCAATTACCTGTTAATATAGGTATGACAGAACAAGATAAAGAGTGTAAAGTTAATGTAGTAACACAGGCTAAAGCCCACCCTGAAAAACTTGAATATGCCTTGAGCAATTCATTAGGTTTTGGGGGCCATAATGCAGTTTTAGCTTTTAGAAAATGGAGTTGAGAGACTTGGACTTTAATGATATTGAAAAATTAATGGATGATTTTAAAAAGTCAGAAATGCGTGAATTAGAGATCACGACGGATGGCTTTCATATCCATTTGAGTAAAAATGAGATCCCATTTTTACCAGTGCGTGAAAAAGCTGAGCAACCAGCGATCACCGCCGTTGAAGAAAATGTGCCACCGGTAACAAAAGATACCAAGGCTGAAGGGGAATTCATCAAATCGCCGATGGTCGGTAGTGTTTATTTACAACCTAAACCTGATCAAGATCCTTATGTAACGGTGGGTTCACGTGTTCATAAAGGGGACGTGGTCTGCATCATCGAAGCGATGAAGATGATGACTGAGATCAAAAGTGATCAAGATGGTATCGTGACTGAGGTCTTGGTCGAAAATGAAGACTTAGTCGAATTTGATCAACCGCTGTTCAAAGTAGGGCGAGGTTAAATGATGAAGTTAAGTAGTGCAGAGATCAAAAAGATCTTGCCCCATCGTTACCCGTTGTTGCTGATCGATCGGGTCGAAGAATTAGAACCCGGAAAGTCAGCGCGGGCGCTTCGCTGTGTGACAGAACATGAAGCTTTGTTTGCAGGACAGGAATTATCTGTCTTGCCTGAAACTTTGATCATCGAGTCTTTAGCACAGACAGGGGCCTGTGCGTTGCTGACGTTGCCAGAGTTTGTTGGTAAGACTGCTTATTTTGGCGGGATCAAAGCAGCAGAATTTATACGCCCTGTGTACCCAGGGGATGTGTTAGAACTTGAGGTAAAACTTGAAAAGATCAAGAGCAGTATCGGCAGTGGTAAAGCGACCGCCAAAGTGGCTGGTCAAGTAGTTTGCCTAGCTGAATTGACTTTTATGATCGGATAAAAGAGGTAGTTACATGTTTTCTAAAGTATTGGTGGCTAACCGTGGTGAGATCGCGGTCCGCATTATTCGCTCTTTAAAAGAGCTTGGTATCAAATCAGTTGCGATCTACTCGACTGAAGATCGTGAAAGTTTGCATGTCAAACTGGCAGATCAAGCGGTCTGTGTTGGATCGGCTAAACCAAAAGATTCATATCTGAATATGAAAAATATCTTGGCAGCTGCTGTTTTGACGGGTGCTGAAGCGATCCATCCCGGATTTGGCTTCTTATCAGAAAACAGTCGCTTCGTAGAGTTGTGTGAGGCTTGTGGCTTAGTCTTTATCGGGCCACGTTCCGAGACGATCGAATTGATGGGAAATAAAGCCAATGCCCGGATCCAGATGCAAAAACACGATATTCCGGTGATCCCTGGCAGTACTGGCTTTTTAGAAGATGTTGCAGAGGCTAAGCGGGTCGCTAAAGAGGTCGGTTATCCGGTCTTATTGAAGGCGGCAGCTGGTGGCGGTGGTAAAGGTATCCGGCGGGTCGATACAGAAAAAGAGCTCGCTAATTCCTTTAATGAGGCTAAACGTGAAGCCCAGATGGCCTTTGGTGATGCGCGGATGTATTTGGAAAAGATTATGGAAGATGTTAAGCATATCGAAGTCCAGATCTTTCGCGATGATGCCGGCAACACGGTCTATTTCCCAGAACGGGATTGTTCATTGCAAAGAAATAAACAAAAGATGATCGAAGAAAGTCCGTGTGCGTTGATCACGGAAGCTGAACGCAAATACTTAGGTGAATTGGCGGTCAAAGCAGCTGAAGCGATCGATTACCGTAATACTGGGACGATCGAATTTTTGATGGATCAAGACCATAAATTTTATTTCATGGAAATGAATACGCGGATCCAAGTGGAACATACTGTCACAGAAATGGTGACTGGCGTTGACCTGGTCAAGGCCCAAGTCAAGGTCGCTTTTGGCCAAGATCTACCATTTGAGCAGGCTGATATCAAATTACTGGGGACCGCGATTGAATGTCGGATCAATGCTGAAGATCCCGCCAAGAATTTTACGCCTTCTGTTGGTAAAGTCGACTATCTGTACTTCCCGGTGGGTAACTTAGGGATGCGGATCGATTCTGATTTGTATGCTGGGGTCAAGATCTCACCATATTACGATTCGATGATCGCTAAAGTTATCGTTTTGGGTGAAAATCGCCATGAAGCGATCGAAAAGCTAAAACGTTTATTAAGTGAGATGGTGATCTCGGGTATCAAGACTAACCAGAATTTCTATCTGACTATTTTAGAAGACCAAGGTTTCTTGGATGGAACGTTTAACACTGATTATTTAGAACGTGTTTTATTACCAGAGTGGAAACGAGGAAATACCGATGAAACTGTTTGATGAGGCCAATACAGTCCAAAATAAACAAATAAAGGCCAATAAAGCCGCTGAAAAAAAGGTTCCAGCTGGCTTGTGGGTCGCTTGTCCTAAATGTGGCTATGAGATCTTTCATCAAGATTTAGGCCCATTACAAGAATGTCCACAATGTTTTTATGGTTTTAGAATAAAGGCTAAAAAGCGTCTATCGTGGCTGGTCGATGAGTTTATTCCTTGGGATGAAGACTTGGTGACCGATGATCCGTTGGACTTTCCTGAGTATGCTGAAAAATTAGCTAAAGCGCAAAAAACGACAGAGTTGAATGATTCCGTTTTGACAGGTCTGGCTCAGATTGCAGACCAAAAATTTGCTTTAGGGATCATGGATCCATATTTTATCATGGGTTCATTAGGCAAAGTTACTGGCGAAAAATTGACGCGTTTATTTGAGCGTGCGACTAAAGAATGCTTACCTGTCGTCGTTTTTACGGCGTCAGGGGGCGCACGGATGCAAGAAGGGATCCATGCCTTGATGCAGATGGCTAAAGTTTCAAATGCCGTCGCTAAGCACTCAGAGGCTGGCTTGTTGTATATCTCAGTCTTGACCGATCCGACAACTGGCGGAGTTACGGCTAGTTTTGGGATGCAAGGTGATCTGATCTTGGCTGAGCCTCATGCTTTAGTCGGATTTGCCGGTAAGCGGGTGATCGAACAGACGATGCATCAAAAGATCCCAGCTGATCTGCAAAGTGCCGAAACGGTGTTGCAAAATGGCTTTATCGATACGATTGTTAAGCGGCGCGAGCAAAAACAAACTTTGGCACAGTTATTGAGATTCCATCAAAAGGAAGGTGAAGCTAATGGCAAATAGTAAGACGCCAGCTCAGGTAGTAGCTGCAGCTAGATCACAAGCTAAGATCACCACCCCTGAACTTATTGAGCATTTATTTGATGATTTTTTTGAATTACATGGTGATCGTCAAGGTTCAGATGATCCTGCGATCGTTGGTGGCTTGGCCCGATTTTGTGGCCGTCCAGTCACTGTCGTCGCAACTGACAAGGGTAAAACTCCTAAGCAGCGTGTGGCTAAGCATTTTGGCTCACCTGAACCAGCGGGGTACCGCAAATTATTGCGGTTAGCTAAACAAGCCGAAAAATTTGGTCGTCCAGTAGTGACTTTTGTCAATACAGCCGGTGCTTATCCGGGGCGTAGTGCCGAAGAACAAGGACAAGGTGAAGCGCTCGCCCGCTGCTTGTTAGAACTTGGACAATTGGAAGTGCCGCTGATCACGTTTATCTTTGGTGAGGGTGGTAGTGGAGGCGCTCTTGCCATGGCCTGTGGTGATCGGGTGTATATGTTAGAAGATAGCATGTACTCTGTTTTATCACCTGAAGGGTTCGCGTCTATTTTGTGGAAGGATAGTCAGCGAGCAGATGAGGCCGCTGAAGTGATGCAGTTGACCCCAGAAGCGTTGTTAGAGCACGGCGCGATCGAAGGGGTGATCGCAGAAGATGAAAATGACCATTTGGCGACGGTAGCAGCGATCAAGGTTGTTTTAAAACGTGATCTAGAGCTTTTAGTAAAAAAAGATCCAACCGAATTGTTAGCCGAGCGGTATGAACGTTTTCGGAAATTTTAAAGTAAGGAAATTATGATCATGGGAGATTTATTAGCAAATAAAACGATTTTGGTAATGGGTGTCGCTAATCGACGCTCGATCGCTTGGGGTTGTGCCCAAGTAATGCAAGAGCAAGGCGCTAATTTGATCTATACTTATCAAAATGAGCGCTTAAAAAAAGGTTTACTCAAGTTGACGGGCGATGAAGCTTCCTTACTTGAGTGTGATGTTGCAGATGATAACAGCATCGCCCAAGCTTTTAGTGAGATCAAAACACGATATGGCAAGATCGATGGGATCGTTCATGCGATCGCTTATGCTCCAAAAGCAGAACTTGAAGGTGAGATCACGAATGCGACTCGTGATGGTTTTCAAACGGCACTCGATGTTTCAGCATACTCTTTGATCGCTGTTAGCAAGGTGGCGATGGAGTTAGAGCTTTTAAATGATCCTGCCAGTTTAGTAACTTTGACCTATATGGGTTCGACTCGGGCGATCCCAAGCTATAATACGATGGGGATCGCCAAAGCCGCTTTAGAATCTAGTGTGCGTTATCTAGCACGTGATCTGGGTAAGTTTGGGGTCCGGGTAAATGCGATCTCAGCGGGTGCGATCAAAACACTAGCTGTGACGGGGATCAAGGGTCACTCTGACCTCCTAGAGATCTCCAAGCAACGAACGGTCGATCAAGAGGCTGTGACGATCAGAGAAGTCGGGGGAACTTGTGCCTTTTTGATGAGTGACTTAGCGACTGGTGTAGTTGGCGATGTCATTTATGTAGATAAGGGTGTCCACTTGATCTAATGAAAACAAAGTAATACGCTCACGAGTGATTCGGGGCGTTTTTTTGTGCAATGGATCATACATGCAATTCTCCGCACTGAATTATGTCGGGCTGCGAATTGCAGGATCTAGAAAATAACAATGATATCCCTTCGAGGCCAAAAGTGCCTCCAAGTGATATTACCGTTATTTTTACGCTCCTTTTCGTAATTCTCCGCACTGAATTACTTGTTAAATATTAGCTGAATTAGTAAAATAAACATAACTATAATTAATCATGAAAGTGGTGCTTAACTTGGCTAAGAAAGAACAAAAAGCATTGTTTGTTATTTTTGGTGGGACTGGTGATCTTGCACAACGCAAATTGTATCCTGCCTTGTTTAATCTGTATAAGCGTGGCTACTTAAAAAAACACTTTGCAGTTATCGGTACAGCAAGACGCCCTTGGTCAAACGGCTATTACCGTGATGTAGTTAGATCATCGATCGATGGGATGGTCAACTCCCAGACCCAGATCGATGAATTTGCTAGCCATTTCTACTATCAATCACATAATGTCAATGATGTTGACCACTATGAGACTTTACGTGTTTTGGCCGATAAGTTAGACCAAGATTACGGCTTAGAAGGCAACCGCTTGTATTATTTAGCGATGTCACCTAGTTTCTTTGGGACGATCTGTGAACATTTGAAATCACAAGGTCTAACTAAAACGGCAGGTTATAATCGTGTGATCATCGAAAAACCATTTGGGCATGACTATGCTAGTGCTAAAGAATTAAACGATGAGATCAGTAAATATTTCCCAGAAGAAGCGACCTTCAGGATCGACCACTATCTAGGTAAAGAAATGATCCAAAATATTATGGCGCTGCGCTTTGGCAACAGCATTTTAAGTGCGATCTGGAACAATAAGATGATCAGTAATATCCAAGTGACACTCAGCGAATCATTAGGTGTCGAAGAACGTGGAGGCTATTATGATACAGCCGGCGCTTTGCGGGATATGGTCCAAAACCATATTTTACAGATCGTTGCGTTACTTGTGATGGATCGGCCGGATTCTTATTGTGCTAAAGACGTCCGGAAGCGAAAAGTTGAAACTTTTGAGGTGTTGAAGATCTATTCACCCGAAGAAGTCGCACAAAATTTTGTCCGCGGTCAATATGGTGAGGGTAAGGATATGGTGGCTTACCGTGATGAAAGTATGATCGCTCCCGATTCAATGACTGAGACTTTTGTAGCGGGTAAACTTGAAGTGGATAACTGTGATATGGCGGGTGTACCGATCTATATCCGGACAGGTAAAAGATTAGCTACGAAAGCTACACGGATCGATATCGTCTTTAAACAAGATGATGATTCCTTATTTGGCGGCCAAGGTTTAGCCGATAATACTGTGACGATCAATGTTGAACCCGATACTGGGATCGACTTTACTTTGAACACCAAAAAGATCGGTCAAGAATTTGCAACACGGCAAACTAATATCGGTTATCGCTTGACTGAAGAACAAGTTGCTAAAGTTCCTGAAGCTTACGAACGCTTGATCTTAAATGCGTTGCAAGGTAATTCGGTAAACTTTACGCACTGGGACGAATTGGAATATTCTTGGAAATTCGTTGATGCGATCAGAAATGCTTGGGATCAAGAAGACCTACCAGTTGATTATTTCCCAAATTATGCCTGCGGGACGATGGGACCACAAGCATCAGATGAATTATTGGCTAAAGCAGGTCACCATTGGATCTTCTAAAAAAGTTGAATGATTAAATATTTGGGACCTTGGGATGTTTTAGCCTGGGTCCTATTTGTGATGTGAGGAAACTGATGAAACAACGTGATATCATCCATGTGGATATGGATTGTTTTTATGCTTCGATCGAGATGCGCGATGAGCCTAAGTTACGTGATAAACCAGTTGTGATCGCCCGTGACCCGCGTAAAACCGGGGGACATGGAGTCGTAGCAACGGCCAATTATCAGGCGCGGGCTTTTGGGATCCATTCGGCGATGAATGCGCAACAAGCCTTAAAACTTTGTCCTAAAGCAGTTTTTGTAACACCAAATTTTGAAAAATATCGTAAAGTATCGCGCCAGATCCATGCGATCTTTGCTGAGTTTTCCGATCTAGTTGAACCGATCGCTTTTGATGAGGCTTATTTAGATATTACGGCTGATAAACAAAAACTTGGCTCAGCGGTCTTGACCGCGCATCGCTTACAGCAAAGGATCTATGATGAAACGCAACTGACGTGTTCGATCGGCGTTTCGTACAATAAATTTTTAGCAAAATTGGCTTCGGATTTTTGCAAGCCGGTGGGAATGACCGTGGTCAGGCCAGAGGAGGTAAAAGCTTTCTTATTCCCACTACCGATCGAAAAATTTCGTGGCGTGGGTAAAAAGACTGCGCCTAAGATGCATGCTTTAGGGATCGAGAAGGGTGAAGATCTCTATGCCAAATCAGAGCGCTATTTAAATAAACATTTTGGCAAGATCGGTACGGTCTTGTACCAGCAGGTGCGGGGGATCGATGAACGACCAGTCGAAGTTCGGGAACGCAAATCGATCGGGACGGAGCGGACATTTATTCGCCCGTTAGTGAGTGAAGCCCAAGTCAATGATGAATTTAGGCAATTAGCCACACGTCTGGCAAAAGAATTAAATAACAAGCAAAAGCATGGCAAGACCTTGGTTTTGAAATTGCGGACAGCTTCATTTGAAACGGTCACGAAACGCTTGACTAAGCAAGACTATTTCTTAAATGATGTCGCGACCATCGTCTATTATGCCATGCAGTTATTTGAAGAAGTAGCCCCGGCAGAGTTAGAATTACGCTTGTTGGGCCTGACGATGACGGGGTTAGCCCCACTGGAATTTGAAAACTTGAGTCTACCATTGTTTGAACAATAGGGAAATAACGTGGTATACTACATTGTTATAGGTATTTAACTACAAAAAAAGATAAGGAAACGAAAAATGAAGGTTGAAGAAGAAATCTTAGCACAGATCAAACAGTATGATACGATCATTATCCATCGCCACCAGCGTCCCGATCCAGATGCCTATGGATCACAATGTGGGTTAGCTGAAATTATTCGCGAAACATTTCCGACTAAGACAGTCTATCAAGTCGGTAAAAATGTCAAAGGCCTAAGTTGGCTCGATACGCCCCAAGAGATCAGCGATGAATGCTATCGGGATGCTTTAGTGATCGTCACTGATACAGCTAATCAACCGCGTGTCGATGATGACCGCTATACTAAGGGCAAGTTTTTGATCAAGATCGATCATCATCCAAATGATGACCCTTATGGTGATATTTGTTGGGTCGATAGTTCAGCTTCTAGCTGTTCTGAGATCATCACGCGTTTAGTAGAAAATTTAGATGGCAAATTAAAACTAAATGCAAAAGCGGCGCGTCTATTGTATGCGGGGATCGTTGGGGATACGGGACGTTTCATGTATAATGCCACGACCCCAGCTACTATGCGGGCAGCGGCTAAATTGATGGAATATGATTTTGATGCCAGTCAAGTAAATCGGACTTTAGACGAAGTGACGCCAGAGGTTGCGCGGTTATCAGCCTATGTTTTAGAAAACATCAAGTACACTGAACACAATGCAGCTTACGTGGTTTTAGATAATGAGACGCTGGAACAATTCACATTAGAGGATGCTGGCACAGCTCCAATCGTACCATTAGTGGGTAAGATCTCTTCTGTCATTTGTTGGACCGTGCTCGTGCAACAAAAAGACGAGACCTATCGTTTACGGATCCGCTCCAAGGGGCCTGTGATCAACGAATTAGCTAAGGAATATGAAGGTGGCGGTCATCCCCTAGCCAGCGGAGCAATTCTGAGGAGCCTAGATGAGCTGCCAACTTATCTTGCTAAATTAGATAAGATTGCTGCAAGCGCAGAAAAATAGAAATTGAGGATATTATGAATAAGACATTTAAAGATTTTAACTTAAAACCCTTCTTAAATGAAGCGTTGACCGAGATCGGATTTCAAGCACCGACTGAAGTGCAAAAACGCTTGATCCCGGTGATCAAAAAGGGCAAAAGTGTTGTCGGACAATCGCAAACGGGGAGTGGTAAGACTCATACTTTCTTGCTACCGATCTTTAATGCGATCGATCCAGCTGTCCATGCAGTCCAAGCTGTTATTACGACTCCGAGTCGGGAATTAGCCTATCAGATCTATGGTG
The DNA here is from genome assembly GCF_001434535.1 of Ligilactobacillus animalis KCTC 3501 = DSM 20602. Classification (GTDB taxonomy): domain Bacteria; phylum Bacillota; class Bacilli; order Lactobacillales; family Lactobacillaceae; genus Ligilactobacillus; species Ligilactobacillus animalis. The sequence goes on along the minus strand of NZ_AYYW01000002.1, from coordinate 13,712 downwards.
CGGCTAAGCAACTAGCTAAGCATTCCGAAACTGAGATCTTAGTCCAAAACTATGTCGGTGGGACTGATAAATTACGCCAGATCGAAAAATTAAAGCATCACCAACCACAGATCGTGATCGGGACACCGGGACGGATCTTGGATCTGATGCGTTCAAATGCTTTAGATGTGCATAATGCGCATTATTTAGTCGTTGATGAAGCTGATATGACGTTAGACTTAGGTTTCTTAAAAGAGACCTATGCGATCGCGTCAGCTTTGCCAAAAGATCTCCAAATGTTGGTCTTTTCAGCAACGATCCCCCAAAAATTAAAACCATTCTTACAAAAATATATGAATGATCCCGTGGTTGAAGTGGTGGAAAATAAAACAGTTATCAGTCCGACGATCGATAACTGGTTACTTTCGACTAAAGGACGCGATAAAAAGCAATTGATCTATCAATTGTTGACGATGGGTGAGCCATATTTGGCATTAGTTTTTGCTAACACCAAAGAACGGACTGACGAATTGACGACTTATTTGCGTCATCAAGGTCTAAAAGTCGCTAAGATCCACGGGGGTATCCAACCACGGGAACGCAAACGTTTGATGCGTGAGATCCAAAATCTCGAATATCAATATGTCGTTGCAACTGATCTCGCAGCTCGTGGGATCGATATCGAGGGGGTCTCGCATGTGATCAATGACGATCTACCAGAAGACCTTGAATTTTTCGTACACCGTGTTGGTCGGACTGGGCGTAACAACCTTAAGGGCATAGCGATCACATTGTATGTCCCAAGTGAAGAAGCTCAGATCGAAGAATTAGAAAAGATGGGAGTCACTTTTGTCCCTAAAGCGCTCAAAAATGGTGAGATCGTGGATTCGTATGATCGCAATCGGCGCCAAAAACGCCGGACGAGACAAGAAAGTCTTGATCCTAAGATGATCGGGATGGTCAAAAAGGCTAAGAAGAAGCGCAAACCAGGCTACAAGAATAAGATCAAGTGGGCGTTAAAACGTGATGCTCAAAAAAAACGCAAGATCGCACGCCGACAAGAACGTAAAAATCAACGTTCGTAAGCTTGACAAAAGGGTGATTTTTGCCTATACTTTGCATTGACTCAGGATATGTCAGTCAGCTATTTTGCTAAAGCGAGGGTCCGGTGGGTGAAAGGACTTGCAAAAACTGATTGGTGCTCCCTGAAACTAATATTATTACATGAAAATAACGTGCTCACGTATTTGAGCAGCTGAGAGGTTACGACTAACATCGTTGCAAGCAAGGTGGTACCGCGCTAAGGCGTCCTTGCTAGCAGCGGTGTTTTTTTGCCTTCAGCCCAGAAAGGATCAAAGATGAAAGAATTATCAAGTGCCCAAATCCGGCAAATGTATTTAGATTTCTTTGCACAAAAAGGTCACGATATCATGAAAAGTGCACCTTTAGTTCCTCAAGATGACCCAACTTTACTTTGGATCAACTCTGGGGTCGCTACGATGAAAAAATATTTTGATGGTTCTGTTGTGCCTAAGAACCACCGCATGACGAGTTCTCAAAAATCGATCAGAACTAACGATATCGAAAATGTTGGGCGGACTGCGCGCCACCATACGTTATTTGAAATGTTAGGTAACTTCTCGATCGGTGATTACTTCAAAAAAGAAGCGATCAATTGGGCCTGGGAATTGTTGACGAGTGAGGAATGGTTTGCTTTGGATCCCGAAAAACTTTACATCACAGTTTATCCAAAAGATACTGATGCTAAGAAGATCTGGCTTGAAGCTGGTGTCAAAGAAGATCATATCTACGAAGACGAAGACAACTTCTGGGATATCGGGGAAGGTCCATCTGGTCCCGACTCTGAGATCTTCTATGACCGTGGCCAAGCGATGAACAACGTGGCTGAAGATGATCTACAAAACTATCCAGGGGGCGAAAATGAACGTTACCTTGAGATCTGGAATATCGTGTTCTCTCAATTCAACCACAAGCCAGACGGCACTTACGAAGAACTACCACATAAAAACATTGATACGGGCATGGGCTTAGAACGTGTCGTTTCTGTTTTCCAAAACGCTAAGACAAACTTTGAGACTGATCTTTTCATGCCACTTATCAAGGAAACTGAAAAGTTAAGTGGTAAGTATCATTATGGTCAAGACCCTGAAAAAGATATCTCATTTAAGGTCATCGCTGATCATGCACGGGCTGTGACTTTTGCGATCGGCGACGGTGCTTTACCTTCAAACGAAGGACGTGGCTATGTTATCCGCCGTTTGATCCGGCGAGCTGTTATGCATGGTCAAAAACTTGGGATCGACCAAGCATTCTTGTATAAATTAGTGCCGATCGTGGGTCAGATCATGGAAGCCGCTTATCCAGAAGTTTTGGAACAAGCTGACTACATTCAAAAAGTCATCCGCATGGAAGAAGATCGTTTCAATGAGACCCTAAAAGATGGGGTCGCTTTATTGGATGACTTGATCGAACAAACTAAAGCTGCTGGTCAAACTGAACTTTCTGGAGCAGGTGTCTTCAAGCTTTACGATACTTACGGTTTCCCATATGAATTGACACTTGAATATGCAAGTGATAATGGTCTAGGTGTGGATAAAGCTGGTTTTGATACTGAAATGGAAAAACAACGTGAACGTGCGCGAAATGCGCGTTCTGGGGCTAAATCCATGGGCGTTCAAAATGGCTTATTGACTGATATCACGACCCCAAGTCAATATGTCGGTTATAGCGAATTAAATGCTTTAGGGACTGTTGAAGATATCATTTTAGATGATGCTTTGGTAAATGAAGCACAAGCTGATACGACGGTGCAAGTTATCTTTGACAAGACACCATTTTATGCTGAAATGGGGGGCCAGGTAGCCGATAAAGGTCTCGTCAAAGATGAAGACGGCAATGTGGTAGCTGAAGTGATGGACGTGCAACATGCACCAAATGGCCAAAACATGCATACCTTGAAATTACGCCAAAAATTGGTTAAGGGCATGACTTACCGCTTAGAAGTAAACCGTGAATTCCATAATAAGGTCAAAAAGAACCATACAGCAACTCACTTGTTAGACCAAGCCTTGCGTGATGTTTTAGGCGAACACACACATCAAGCTGGTTCATTGGTGGAACCAACTTACTTGCGCTTTGACTTCACGAACCTTGGCGCAGTTACAGCTGAACAATTGCAACAAGTTGAAGATATCGTTAATGCTAAGATCTGGGCTAATTTACCAGTCGAAACAGTGGTCACGGACCTTGAATCTGCTCAAAAGATGGGTGCGATCGCATTGTTTGGCGATAAATATGGCGATACCGTGCGTGTTGTTAAAGCCGGCGACTACTCCATGGAATTCTGTGGTGGTAATCACGTTGACAATACTAACGAAATTGGTCTCTTCAAGATCGTTTCTGAATCCGGTGTTGGTGCTGGGGTTCGACGGATTGAAGCGGTAACTTCTAAGGAAGCTTTTGAATTCTTAGAACAACGTAATAATTTATTGCAAGAAACAGCTGCTGAAATGAAAGTCGTACAATTAAAAGAAGTGCCACGTAAGGTCGAAGCTTTACAAGCACAGATCAAAGAGTTAGAACAACAAAAACAAGCACTTGAAGCTAAGTTTGCAAGTCAACAAGCACAAGATATCTTCAAAGATGTTAATGAAGTCAACGGTCATACGTTGATCGCGGCTAAAGTCAACGTTTCTGGAATGGATCAATTGCGTCAATTAGCTGATCAATGGAAAGAAAAAGATCTATCCGAAGTGTTAGTCTTAGCGACAGCACCAGCTAAGGATAAGGTCAACTTGATCGTGGGTGTTTCCGATGCCGGCATCAAAGCAGGCATCAAAGCAGGGGACTTGATCAAAGGCATCGCTCCACTTGTTGGTGGTGGCGGTGGTGGTCGCTCTAACTTAGCCCAAGCTGGTGGTAAGAACCCAGCTGGTATCGGTGAAGCTTTAGCTAAAGCCAAGACTTGGTTGGCTGATAAATAATTTAGCGTTAAAAGATCTTAGAAGGTGATTTCTAAGGTCTTTTATTCGTTAGCATGACGTTTAGTTTACAAACATAATCTTTTTGTAATATACAAATTGAGAGATATTCATTGTAGCGTAAGCATTTGTTTAGTAAAATAGAACTAGTAGACAAGATCACGGAGGTGTTTTGAGATGAGTTCGTTGGATAAAACAATGTATTTTAACTTTGATGACGGCGATAAAAAGGATGTGCGCGAGACGCTGGAAACCGTTTATGCGGCTTTGGAAGAAAAAGGCTATAATCCGATCAACCAAATAGTAGGCTATCTATTATCAGGGGACCCAGCCTATATTCCGCGGTTAAACGATGCGCGCAACCTGATCAGAAGACATGAACGTGATGAGATAATCGAAGAGTTGGTTCGTTCATATCTCAACAAGGAGGAAGAAAATTAATGGCGCGATTGATGGGGCTAGACGTAGGTTCAAGAACCGTCGGAGTAGCAGTCAGCGACGAATTGGGCTGGACAGCTCAAGGTGTTGAGATCGTTAGGATCAATGAAGATGAAGAACAGTTTGGGATCGACCGGATCGCTGAATTGGTCTTAGAATATGATGTTAAGGGTTTTGTTCTCGGATTGCCTAAGAATATGAACAATACTTTAGGACCTCGAGCAGAAGCTTCTAAAAATTATGGTAAACTTTTAGAAGAAAGATTTGCTTTACCCGTTGATTTTTGTGATGAGCGATTGACAACGGTCGAAGCAGAACGTATGCTAGTTGAACAAGCTGATACTTCACGCAAGAAGCGCAAGCAAGTTATCGATAAACTAGCTGCGGGCTTGATCTTGCAAAACTATCTTGATAGCAAAGGCAAGTTACTCTCAGAATTATAAGAAAGAGCAGGTATTGATAATGAGTGAACAAGAAGAAAAGATGATCACATTAGTTGACGCAGATGGCAACGAAACTTTATACGAAATTTTATTCACATTTGAATCAGAAGATTACGGCAAGGCTTATATCTTGTTGATCCCAGCCGGTTCAGAACCTGAAGAACAAGTTGATGTTTTAGCCTTCTCCTTTAACCCTGACGAAGATGGTCAAGCTAAGGATGCTGAACTTTACGATATCGAAAGTGATGAAGAATGGGATATGGTCGAAGGTGTCTTAGATACTTTCTTGAATGACGAAAATCTCCAATAATTCTTTTCGCTTACAGGCCCTGGATATCTTTTGGATATTGAGGGCCTTTTTCTGTAAGTGGTGTACGGTGCGATCCGCATTTCTCCACACGTAGATATTGACGTGTTGCAAAAATCTAAGCCTAGCGTATAGCTACAGTCAAGCAATAATGCAAAAAACACATCATCGTTTGATTTAGGCTATCCGTACGGCTCAAAACGATTTTCTCCACACTTAGATATTATGCTAAAATATAGTATGTTAATTTTTAATTAGGGGGCTTTTTTGAGAATGCCTGAAAATAAGCGACGTTTTAAAGTTAAGATTGCAAATGAAGTTTATACGATCATTGGTAAAGCTGAACCAGATCATATGGCAGCTGTTGTCAAGATCGTGGAAGAACAATTGGCGGAGATCAAGGAATTGATGCCGTCATTGAATAATGAAAAAGCAGCGATCCTATTAGCGATCAATGCAGTCTCAGATCAATTATATAAACAAGAAGAATTGCTGAAATTAAAGCAAACAGAACCAAAAGAATAGAGAAAAAATGATTTTAACAATAGGTATTTTGATCGTACTAGTAGCAGCTTTTCGTCATGGAACGCATAAAGGACTAGCAGCGATCTTTATCAAGCTAGTTGGCTTTGTAGTGGTCGCAGGTCTGGGGCTTTACTTTGCGCCTAGTTTGGGACAAAAGTTAAGTAGTATATTTGCAACGACAGGAGTGAATCGGATCTTCTACCAGATGCTGGCCTTTTGGATGATCGCGCTCATCGGTGGCCTAGGACTACGGCTCATTACAAATGCAGTACGCCAAACAGCTAAGAAGATACCGATCATTTCCCAAGCTGACCGTCTATTAGGTGGGCTTTTTTCGTTGGCAATGATGTATGGGGTGATCTTCTTTTTGTTGCTACTAGTGGATACTTGGCCTGGTGTGCAACCAAAGCCATTTATTGCCGAATCTAGCGTAGCACAGTTTATGCTAAAAAAGACACCAGTCATCTCACAACAAGTATTAGATAACTGGTTACTTGAACCACAGGGGGATGGAAATGAATCGTAAAAGTTTAGCGATCCTCGAATACGACAAGATCAAACAAAAGTTGTTCCAACATGCGACAACTGAAATGGGTAAGCGGCAAGTCAAACGCTTAAGACCCAGCACCGATCTTGATGAGATCCAGGTGAAGCTCTTACAAACAAAAGATGGCGCAGATATTTTGCGCTTAAAAGGTGGGGTACCAGTCCCACAGTTAACGTTGATCACCGATCATCTCAAGCGCTTAGAGATCGGAGCAACGCTAAATGGCAAGGAATTAGCTGAGATCAGTCAGGTATTGCGCTCAGCTAACGAAGTGCATCGCTTTTTTATGGCTCTAGCCGATGAAAAAGTTGAATTGAACTATCTATATGAACTCGAAGAACAACTCGAGACGCTACCGCAATTAGCTAAGCGACTGCAAGTATCGTTGGAAGCTGATGGCTATGTGACCGATGACGCCTCTAGCCTCTTACGCTCATTGCGCCGTCAGATCTCAACGACTGAAGCCACGATCAGAAACCGTTTAGTGGCACTGACCCGTGGTAATAATGCCAAGTATCTAAGCGGAGCCAATGTGACGATCAGAAATGACCGCTATGTTATCCCTGTGCGAGCTGAGCATAAGGGCAAATTTGGTGGGATCGTTCACGACCAAAGTTCTTCGGGGCAGACCTACTTTATCGAACCACGTGAGATCGTAGAATTGAATAATCGCCTCAAGCAAGAGCAAGTGGCTGAAAAAGAGGAGATCTTGCGGATCTTGCGCGAACTATCGGAAGAGACGATGCCTTATACGGCTGAATTAGCCCACGATGCTAAGATCTTAGGTGAATTTGATTTTATCAATGCTAAAGCCAAATATGCTAAAGAGCTCAAAGCAACGCAACCTTTATTGTCAGAACAAAAAGATATTTACCTGCGCCAAGTTTGGCATCCGCTTCTAGAGATGGATAAAGCGGTCAAAAACGATATTATCCTAGGAAAAGATTATCAAGCAATGGTGATCACCGGACCTAATACAGGTGGGAAGACGATCACGTTAAAGACTTTGGGGTTAGTGCAAATGATGGGCCAATCAGGGCTATTTATCCCGGCTTTTGAAAATAGTCGGATCGGAGTCTTTAAGGATATTTTTGCTGATATCGGGGATGAACAATCGATCGAGCAAAGTTTAAGTACGTTCTCCTCTCATATGACAAATATCGTCAATATTTTAGAGCATGTCGATCAAGACTCCCTTGTTTTATTCGATGAGTTGGGGGCTGGAACTGATCCGCAAGAAGGGGCTGCGCTTGCGATCGCGATCTTAGACGCTATCGGGGCCAGTGGGGCTTACGTTTTGGCAACGACGCACTATCCCGAACTCAAGACATATGGCTTTGAGCGGACCCAAACGATCAACGCTTCGATGGAATTCAACGAAGAAACATTACGGCCGACATATCGGTTACTGATCGGGATCCCGGGCCAAAGTAATGCGTTCAATATTTCTGAGCGCTTGGGTCTATCCCAAACGATCGTCGCAGCTGCGCGGAATTTAGTCGCTAAAGACAGCCAAGATCTCAATAATATGATCGCTGATCTGGTCGCAAAACGACGTCAAGCAGAAGAAGAGGCGATCAGTTTACAAGCTAACCTTGATGAGGCACAAAAATTGCACCACGATTTGGCAACGGCCTATGAACGTTTTGTCAATGAGCGAGAGCAAATGCAAGATCAAGCTAAGCAAAAAGCTAACGAGATCGTCGAACAAGCTAAACAAAAAGCGGATGAGATCATCGGTGAATTACGTGCCTTGAAACAAAATGCGGCGACTGAGATCAAGGAAAATGAATTGATCGATGCCAAAGCGCAGTTAAATGCGCTTGAGCAAAAACGAGCTTTGAAGAAAAATAAAGTCTTGAAACGTGCTAAGCGCAAACAAGCTTTCAAGCCAAATGATGATGTGATGGTGACCTCTTATGGCCAACGTGGGGTCTTGGTGCAAAAAGTCGGGGAGCATGTTTGGGAAGTGCAGTTAGGGATCTTGAAGATAAAGATCGATGAAGCTGATCTTGAAAAGGTCAATGTTGAACCAAAGAAAGTCAAACGTGCTGGGACTGTCTTGCGCTCAGCGTCAACGAGCCATGTTTCACCGCAACTTGATCTTCGGGGCAAACGCTATGAAGAAGCAATGACTGAGGTAGATCGCTATATTGACGCTGCTATCTTGGCGGGATATCCGTCAGTGACGATCGTGCATGGTAAAGGGACCGGGGCCTTGCGCCAAGGGATCACTCAGTATCTGCAATCTAATCGCGCTGTCAAAAGCTTTAATTTTGCAGCGCCAAATAATGGCGGCAATGGGGCAACGGTCGTTTATTTCCGCTAAAACAAATAAGTTGCTTTTTTGTTTAGATGTGATATATTCTTACTGAATAAATACGAAATGAAAAGTGAGGGAACAGCTTATGGTAAAAGAATGGACAGATGAAGATTTTGCACAAGAAACTGCAAATGGTGTGACTTTGACTGATTTTTGGGCAACATGGTGTGGCCCTTGTCGGATGCAAGCACCTGTAGTTGAAAAGCTTGCCGAAGAGATGGCAGGCCAAGTTAAGATCGGTAAAGTTGATGTTGATAAGAACCAAGCTACAGCTGCTAAATATGGTGTAATGAGTATCCCGACCTTATTGATCCAAAAAGATGGTCAAGTGGTCGATACTTTGATCGGTTACCATGATAAAGGCGCACTCAAAGCAAAATTAGAACAATATCTTTAAGATACAACGCGGGAGCCACCATGATGTTTTGCATCGTGGTAGCTCCCGCGTTATTTGTTAGACTATTTTATTTTGCTTCTGGTTCAGTCAAGATGTTAAGCGGTTTTTGTTCTTCGATAAAGTCGAGATCAAGGGGATCTTTAGTGTCGACTTGGACTAAGAGCGTTACAGTATCATGTGTCTTTTTATCAATGATCGCTTCGGTAATGAAACCGAGTTGATTTTGGATCGTTTCGGCTAAAAATCCCGCTTCGATCAAAAATTCACAAGCTGAGTTCAGTTTTTGTCGTGTCTCAACGATCTGACCGGTCAATTCAAAGTATTGTTGTTCTTTTTTGGCTTTGACGCGCTTTAAGTGCCCCCAATTTGCCTGTTCAAAGAAGATCGGTAACTCTTCATCCTTAGCTAAAGGAAAGAGGCGAGCCAAACGTCTACCTGCCCAATAGAGAATATTGTTATCCTTACCTAGGATATCGGGGATCAAGGCATCGCGGATCAAGGTCGCGCTGAGCTGATTTTGCGAACTTGCCAGTTCATAAAAATTATCTTGCATTAAAAAAGACACATCCTTAATAATAGTTATTACTCTAATTATACCGTGTTACTAATGATTTTTAAACTCGAGGGCTAGTAGTTAGTTTGAAATCGAGGTGTGATTTAGTGCATAATTGTAGTGAGGTGATGTTCATGGATAAGATTTTAATAGCGACCAAAAATGAAGGTAAGGCTAAAGAGTATCGTAAACTATTTGAACCAAAGGGCTTTGAAATTGTGACGTTAAATGACCTAAATGATCCGATCGAGATCGTTGAAGATGGTGAAACATTTGCGCAAAATGCGGCTATCAAAGCGACAGCCTTAGCTGAAAAGTACCAAGTGATCGCTTTAGCAGACGATTCAGGTCTCATGGTCGATCAGTTGGATGGAGCGCCAGGGATCTATTCAGCGCGTTATGCTGGTGATCACGATGATGAGGCCAATAAGCAAAAATTGTTAGCTGAATTAGCTGGTGTTGCCCCAGATAAACGAACAGCTCATTTTCATTGTGCGATCGTCGTTGCTAGTCCGGCTGGCAAACAGTTGACAGTTGAAGGTGAGGTCAACGGTATGATCCTAGAAGAACAACGCGGCCAAGGCGGATTTGGTTATGATCCACTGTTTTATTATCCACCATTTGAGCGCTCCTTTGCCCAATTGTCAATGGAAGAAAAGAACAGTGTCAGTCACCGTGGTCGAGCAGTCAAAGCTTTGATGGAGCGTTTTGACGCCTGGCTAAACGAGGTACGATAAAATGAAATATTTAGTTGTTAGTGATAGTCACGGTGATAAGGCGATCTTGCAAAAATTGATCACGACTTATGCGGGGAAAGTTGATCTGATGTTACATTGTGGTGATTCAGAGTTGCCCGCAATAGATGAAGTTTTCAAACATTTTAAAGTCGTTCGTGGTAACTGTGACTATGATCTGGAGTTACAAGATGAACAATTTTTTGATCGTGGTCAAGACAAGATCTTGTTAGTTCACGGGCATTTGCTCGGTGTAGGCTTTGGCTTGGGTGGTTTGCAAGCTAAAATGGAAGAGTTAGGTGCCAATATGGCTTTCTTTGGGCATACCCATCAATTAGGAGTCGAAGTGATCAATGGTAAATTCATTTTGAATCCGGGCAGTATCAGCTATCCACGTGGGAAATTCACTGCGCTCGGTGGCACATTTGCGATAGTTGAGACTTTCACTAGTGAAAATGGTAAGCGGATCGAGGTCCAATACTATGACCGTAAGTTAAATGCGGTCCCGGAATTGCAAGTGACATTTAATGCCAAATGAGAGTGCATATCTCAAACGTAAGTTAGTTATTTGGTGTGTTATCACATTGTTAGTGTTTGCGACTAGATTTTACCTTGCTTTTGCCTGGCTAGATCTAGTTTTTGTCCTCTGTGTTATTTGGACGGGACTGCTCTTTTTAGGCTATTGCTTTTTTGCGTTAAAAAATTTGGATAAATAGTTGACGTTATTTAAAAAGAGAGTATACTATTAAGAGTAGTCATTGCCCGTTGGTCAAATTGGTTAAGACGTCGCCCTCTCAAGGCGGAGTTACGGGTTCGATCCCCGTACGGGTGATAAATCAGAGCTGTTGGTTTAGCCAGCGGCTTTTTTTATAAAGTTATTGAATAATTCTTTTAAATTTGTTAATGTTAACAAATTGTTATCAAAAAATAAGTTTAAAGGTGCTATAATAGATGAAGTGAGTAAAAGGATTACTATCAAGTTAGGAGGAGAAACATGCTTAGAAAAACGAAAAATTTTCTACGTGCACACGGTGTCGAGTATGAAAAAGAGCACGTTAATCCGTTGATGGTGCCTGAGAGAGTATATGTACTGAAGTTTGGCAAAAAAGACGGTAAGTTTTTGAACCGTTTTATCGTTGAACATAGCTATACCTGGACAGGACGTGACAAGATCAATAAGATCACTTTAAGGTTGCACGGCCAACAACATCCACGTGAATTTGCCAACGAGGCTAAATTATTACAGTACTTGAAAAAGCATGCCCACCGTTACGTTAAGGAAGAAGACCGTTATAAGCATAAACATACGGTCAAACGTGGGTAGGATATAAGACGGAGAGCTTGGGTGCAGGAACGCCCAAGCTTTTTTTGTGGATCCGAGTAGCTGAGGTGCATATGTAAGATTATACAAAAAGATCACTCAAATTTGTCAAAAATTCGAGTGATCTTTTTAAGTAGTTGGGCATACAGGGTTCGAACCTGTAAATTATGGATTCAGAGTCCACTGCCTTACCGATTTGGCGAATGCCCAATAAAAACTCAACTATTACAGTTTATGCCTGTCGCGTAGCTTTGTCAATACTTATAAATAGAATTATTTTGTTGCACTAGTAGATCAGAACATAACTCTTTTTGCATAGATAATCGTTAAAAATATTTTGATATACACTTTTATGTTGTTACTAAAAGGTGTATAATGAATAAATATTAATAATTATGTATAAGAAGAAGGGTTTAATGTGAATAAAAAGAAAATCAAACTTTTTGGTTTGGTAATGATGATCTTTTCAACGATCTTTGGATTTGCGAATTCGACCGTCGCCTATGAACAGATGGGATATGGGAGTATCATGTGGTATATCTTAGCGGCGATCTTTTTCTTTCTTCCCAGTGCTTTGATGTTAGCCGAGTATGGTGCTGCCTTTAAAGAAGCAAAAGGTGGGATCTATTCTTGGCTAGCGGGCTCAGTTGGAGAAAAGATCGCTTTTATCGGGACCTTTATCTGGTTAGCCTCGTGGGTGATCTGGCTAGTCTCGACGTCAAATAAGGTCTGGATCCCGTTATCGGCTTTGCTTTTCGGTAAAGATACCACCCAAAGCTGGAATTTTTTAGGTCTAGGCGCAACGCAGACGATCGGGTTATTAGCGATCATTTGGATCTTGGGGGTCACATTCTTCAGTACTCGTGGGATGGATTTTGTGGCTAAAGTTGGCTCGATCGGTGGGATATTCACGATCGCTTTGAATGTGATCTTTTGCGTAGCTAGTATTGTGATCTGGATCGCTGATCATGGGGCTTTAAAGCAGCCGATCACAGGCTGGAGCAGTTTTACAACTTCACCTAATCCAGATTTTAGTACGCTGGTCGCTTTGCTATCCTTTGTGGTCTATGCGATCTTTGCTTATGCTGGGATGGAATCGCTCGGGGGCGTCATGGATGACGTTGAAAAACCGGAAAAGACTTTTCCGCGAGCTGTTTTGATCTCGACTTTAGTGATCGCTCTTAGTTATTCGTTGATGATCTTTATGTGGGGGATCAGTACTAATTGGCAAGAAGTCATTGGAAAAAATGAAGCTAACCTGGGAAATATTACATATGTTTTGATGAATAATTTAGGGGTCGTTTTAGGTCAAGCGTTGGGCTTAACCGCACAAACGAGCCAATTTCTCGGCGTCTTGATGACACGTTTTGCTGGTTTGGGAATGTTTATCGGTTATGTCGGGGCCTTTTTCATCTTAGTCTATTCGCCGATCAAGTCATTTATTTTAGGTTCTGACCCTAAGCTTTGGCCTAAAAAAATGACAAACTTAAACAAAGCGGGAATGCCAGCCTTTTCAATGTGGCTTCAGGCGTCGATCGTTTGTATCTTTATCTTTTTAGTTGCTTTTGGAGGCTCGGCTGCTCAAAAGTTCTATACGATCTTGACGGACATGGCTAATGTTTCAACGAGTTGTCCATATCTCTTTTTAGTTGGTGCGTTTCCGTTCTTCAAGCAAAGAACAGATATCGAGCGCCCATTTGAATTTTTCAAGAGTCGTAAATGGACCTGGATCATCACGATCATTGTTTTGCTCGTCCTTGTAGGTGGGATAATCTTCACTTGTGTTGAACCTATTTTACAACACGAGTATGATACTGCCTTTTGGACGATCATTGGACCGGTCTTCTTTGGCGTGATTGCTTGGATCTTTTATCATCAAGCAGTAGCTAAGGGAAAACTCAATAAATAGTTGTTAAAGTACGAATGTGTAGGCAAAAGTTTACATATTCGTACTTTTTAAGTGCTATAATCAGGAAAAATCAAGTACTGGAGTGGTTAACTATTACCAAAAACATAGAATAATATAGAAAAATGTGTTATAACAAATCATGGAAAGAAGTAAAAATGTGGGTGGTTATTATGACAATATTAAAACCGAAAGAAATGGCTGAACGTTTAGGTGTTACAGTCAGAACTTTGCAAAT
>NZ_AYYW01000025.1:127133-250262 GCF_001434535.1 Ligilactobacillus animalis KCTC 3501 = DSM 20602 | reverse complement strand
CACAATAGAATAATGATCTCAACGCCTTAGCATTATCGTGCATTACTTTAAGCCACCTAGCCCGTGCGATCAAAAGATAAAGGACTGATAAACATGGCTAAGATTGTTGAGTATTCAAATTCAAAAGGAAAGCTGTATCGCTTTCGTGTGTATGCAGGTATCGACGAAACAACGGGCAAAAAGAAATATATCAAGCGATCAGGCTTTAAAACCAAGGCGCAAGCAAAAAAAGAGCTGGTCAAGTTAGAATATGAGATCGCTAACGGTGGCCACTTTAAACCTGTGGAAGTTCGGAAGTTCCGGGATGTGTACGATCTTTGGATAGAGCAGTACCGCTTGACTGTCAAAGAGTCCACTTTTTACATGGTGCAGAGCTATTTTAAAAGTCGGATCCTACCAACGCTTGGGGCGTATAACATTGACGATCTAACGTTAGCAACGTGCCAGCGTGCTGTAAACCAATGGTATAAGACACGTCCGGCAACGTTTAATATTCTAGTGGTGTACGCTTCTAAGGTCGTTGAATATGCTATCAAGTTGGATCTAACCAACATCAACAACTTTAAGCGGGTGACTAAGCCACGGCGTAAGCGTAAAAGCAACGATCATAATTTTTTAGATGCAGATCAATTAAAGAAGTTCCTATCGTTGGCAGAAAAAAAGAGCCTATTACGTTATACGACGTTTAGGCTGCTTGCTTATAGTGGCATGCGGATCGGTGAGCTGTTAGCTTTGACGTGGGACGATGTCAACTTTGCAGATAATACGATCGATGTAAATAAGACCGTATCCATGGACGCCAAGGGATATAAAAATACGCAATCACCTAAAACAAGGGGCAGTAAGCGCCTGTTAGATATGGACGTGGAAACAATGCAGATCTTAAAGCGTTGGAAAGTCCAGCAAGCCAGTTACTTGTTAAAACGTGGGATCAATGCACTAGCAAAAAGCCAAGCGGTATTTACTAACCCACAAAATGAGCCCGTAACGTCTGTAACTGTTAGAACGTGGTGCAATGGCTTTTTAAAAGCTGGCAACTTGCCACATATCACGTTACACGGTTTTAGACACACACACGCTACTTTGCTATTTTCTGCAGGCGCTAGCGTCAAGGAAGTACAAAATAGGCTAGGGCATAGCGACGTAACGACTACGCTTAATATCTATACCCACTTGACTCGGCAAGATCAAAAAGAGACTATCCAAAAACTCGTTCGCTTTCTTGGGTAGTTTTACAATGATAAAGGGGGGAGACCCAAAAGAGACCCAAGGAAGTACTAGGGGTCCAAAAAACATTAGTATCAAGGCATTAGAAAAAACCTTTCTAAAAAGCTTGATTTTAGTAGAATAAATGAATAGTATTATAATTAGATAAATTTGTTTTGGAGGATGCTATGTCTGAAAACTATAATAGTTCAAAGATCAAAATTTTTGCTTTGAACTCAAACAAGCCTTTGGCTGAAAAAATTGCTGCTGCTGTTGGCGTACCTTTGGGAAAGACCTCTGTTGACCGTTTTAGTGATGGTGAAATTCGCATCAACATCGAAGAATCAATTCGTGGAGATGAAATTTTTATCATCCAATCGACTTCAGCACCGGTCAATGACAATTTGATGGAACTTTTGATTATGATCGATGCCTTGCGTCGTGCAAGTGCGGCTACGATCAATGTTGTTATTCCGTATTACGGCTATGCTCGTCAAGATCGTAAAGCTCGTTCACGTGAACCGATCACAGCCAAGTTAGTTGCAGATATGGTTGAAAAAGCTGGGGCAGACCGCGCGATCATGTTAGACTTGCACGCTGCTCAAATTCAAGGCTTCTTCGATATTCCAGTTGACCACTTGATGGGTGCTCCATTGTTGGCTGACTACTTCTTGACTCAAGGTTTGGATAAAGATGCTGTTGTTGTTTCACCTGACCATGGTGGGGTGACACGTGCACGTAAGTTAGCTGAATTCTTGAAAGCACCGATCGCAATTATCGATAAACGTCGTCCGCGTGCCAATGTTGCTGAGATCATGAACATCATTGGTTCAGTTGATGGCAAACGTTGTATCTTGATCGATGATATGATCGATACAGCTGGTACGATCACTTTAGCTGCTCAAGCATTGATGGATGCAGGTGCGATCGAAGTTTATGCTTCCGCAACTCACCCAGTCTTGTCAGGTCCAGCGATCGAACGGATCGAAAAATCACCGATCAAGCAATTGGTAGTGACAGACTCTATCCAACTTCCAGAAGAAAAACAGATCGATAAGTTAGTTCAAGTTTCAGTTGGGCCACTTATCGGGGATGCGATCAAGCGGATCCACGAAAACAAACCGGTCAGTCCATTATTTACGACTCGTTTCCGGAGAAAATAGCTCAAACTAATTAGGAGAAAGCAACCTAGCTCGGCTAGATGCTTTCTCCTATTTTTTGTATCAAGAAAACAGTTTTTATTTTAGTCGCTTCACGACAGAAAACTCTTTAGCTTTAGCGTGTTCTTCGGCGATCGCAGCTGCTTCGTCAAAGATAAAATACGGCTTGCCATCTTTTTCTTGGGCGATCAAGACTGGTTTAGCAGCCTTGTGGTGATAGATCTGTGCAGCAACATAGGCATTTTCAAAGTCAAAATCACTAGCGATCGAGTCACCAGGATTAAAGAAGATATTTTCACTCATAAAATTCACGCCTTTCATATGGTTTCAACTACAAATCAATTGTAGCACTAATTTATCTCAGTGCGTAGAAAAACGGTAGCTATACGAGTTGACATAGTTTAAATACTGACCTACTCTGATAGTAACAGGGGGGTAGGAAATGCAAGCAACACAGACGCTAAGTAAGACGCAATTATTAGTCTACTTTATTTTTTCGATCTTTTTAAATAGCTTAGGCAATGCTTTGACTGTTGCGATCAATTTAGGGAGTGCCCTATGGACCGCAGCGGCTGTCAATCTTTCCAAAGTCATGCCGATCACGTTGAGTGCAATGTTGATCTTATCAGGGATCATTGTGATCGTGACTAACATCATCATTTTGAGGCGGTTTGATCTCAAACGAGTTTTGGGCAATTTGCTCTTTATGGTGCCATTTTCGTGGTTAGTAGGCGTTTTTGAAGTCCAATTACTGAAATTACACATCACGCAACTCCCACTGTGGATGCAAGTGATACTGGATTGTTTGGGCGTTGTCTTGATCGCAGTCGCAATTTCGATCTATCAGCGAGTCAATTGGATGCTTCATCCAGTCGATGACTTGATGCAGATCGTGCGGTTCAAATATCTACATGGTAATGCGACGGTAGCTCAATTGATCGTTTTTACACCACCGATCGTGGCGATCGTGATCTCGCTAGTAGTGACGCATCAGCTATATGCGATAAATATTGGCACACTTTTTGCTTTGACTTTTCAAGGCACGATAGTCGGGATAGCCGACAAAGTTGTTTTTCCAAATCTTAAACACCAAAATTTAGCAACGAAGCTTTGAGTTTTTGGTGCAGTAATATGTTACAATAGAAATTATAACTTAAAGAATGCGAGGAAATATCATTGATCACAGTAAGCGATGTAAGTTTGAACTTCTCAGGACGTTTGCTCTATGATGACGTCAATTTAAAATTTACACCAGGTAACTGTTATGGCGTTATCGGGGCCAATGGTGCTGGTAAGTCGACTTTCCTAAAACTATTAGAAGGTAAATTGACACCAACGACAGGGACGATCACGACTGGACCAAATGAACGGATCTCTAGTTTGAACCAAAATCACTTTGGTTTTGAAGAATTTGAAGTGCTTGAGACCGTGATCCAAGGCCATAAGAAACTCTATGATATCATGAAAGAAAAAGATGCTTTGTATGCCAAAGCTGATTTTACTGAAGAAGATGGGTTAAAGGCAGCCGATCTAGAAGCGCAGTTTGCCGAAATGGACGGTTGGAATGCGGAAGCAGATGCCTCTCAATTGTTACAATCAGTTGGGATCCCAGAAAGCATGCACACCCAAAAGATGAGTGAATTATCGGAAAGTGAAAAGGTCAAGGTATTGTTAGCTCAAGCACTTTTCGGTGAACCAGACATCTTATTACTCGACGAACCAACGAACGGTCTAGATGTGCAAACGATCAGCTGGTTGGAGGATTTCTTGGCCGATTATCCTAAGATCGTGATCGTTGTTTCACACGACCGCCACTTCTTGAACCAAGTCTGCACGGAAATGTGTGATGTTGATTTTGGTAAGATCAAGCTTTATGTGGGTAACTACGATTTTTGGTTGGAATCAAGCCAATTAGCTGCTAAATTGCAAGCCAATGCGAATGCCAAAAAAGAAGAAAAGATCAAAGAGTTACAAGAATTTATCGCTCGTTTCTCGGCTAATGCTTCTAAGTCTAAACAAGCTACTTCACGTAAGAAACAGTTAGAAAAGATCACGTTAGATGACATCAAGCCATCTTCACGGAAGTATCCGTTCGTTAAATTTGAGATGCAACGTGAATTGGGCAATGACTTGGTTCGGGTCGAAAATGTTTCCAAGACGATCGATGGGGTCAAGATCTTAGACAACGTCAGCTTTATGATCCGCCCGGGTGAAAAAGCAGCGATCATTTCGAGAAACGATTTGGCAACGACAACTTTGATGCAGATCTTAGCTGGTAAGTTGGAACCAGACACTGGTTCTGTAACTTGGGGGCAAACTGCGATCCCAAGTTATATGCCACGTGACTTGGATGCTAACTTCAACAATGATGAATTGTCGATCTTAGATTGGTTGCGCCAATATGCGGATAAGGAACAAAACGACAATACTTTCTTGCGCGGCTTTTTAGGTAAGATGCTCTTCTCAGGTGATGACATCGATAAGCAGATCAAGGTCTTATCTGGGGGCGAAAAAGTACGTTGTATGTTATCCAAGATGATGCTCGAAAAGGGGAATGTCTTATTATTAGATGACCCAACTAACCACTTGGATCTGGAATCGATCACTTCCTTAAACGATGCGTTGATCGACTTTAAGGGTTCGTTGATCTTCACTTCTCATGACCATCAATTTATCCAAACGATCGCTGACCATATCATCGAAGTATCAGGTAAGGGTGTAGTTGATCGCTTCGATACGACCTACGATGAGTTCTTGAGTCACGAAACAGTGCAAAAGCAAGTCGAAGAATTATATTAAAAAAACAGTTCAAATAACGCGGGACCGCTCAAGTACACAGCTTGGTCGGTCTCGCGTTATTTAGCTGGCTATTTCAATTTCTTTTTTAGATATTCGAGCCAATGAGGTAAAGCCTCACTTAGATCAGCATAGGTCGTTGAAAAATCGCCGGTATACCAGGGATCGGCAACGACATGATCTTCTTTGTCTGGAGTTAGTGAGTAGACTAATTTGACCTTATCAGCGGCTTTTTTATCAGGTGCCATTCGTTTAGCATCCCGCAGGTTATTTTTATCCATGACTAAGATAAGGTCAGCACTGTTAAAATCAGTTTCATCTAGTTGGCGGGCGATCATACCAGTGGCTGGTAGCCTGTGTTTGGCCAGTTCTTTGACCGTGCGACTATCAGGAAGCGATCCGAGCTCGTATGTGCTTGTAGCGGCCGAATCAACTTGGATCTGAGAACTCAGTCCAGCTGAAGAGATCATCTCTTTAAACATTGCTTCAGCCATCGGGGAGCGACAGATATTTCCCAGACAAACAAAAATAATCTTCATACTTATTACACCTTCCTAACTTTGATAACTTCACCAGAATTCAAGACTTGTCCGTTCTTTAAGACTAAGGCACCGTGGTCATTGATGTCGATCACTTGTGCTTCTAAGGTACCGGTCGGGCGTTGGATAGTGACATGTTTGCCGATCAATTCACAGTGAGCTCGGTATTCATCCATAAAAGAACCAGTCGTATAATTTTGGTAGATTTTGAAGAATTCATTTAGATAAATTGCGATGAAACGATTACGTGAGAGCCGATTTTTTTTGACATAGGGGGCTAAAGTTCCAACGCGCGCTTGAAGCTCAGGGGGAAAAGTTGAGATCTCGGTCAAAAAGTTGATCCCAGTCCCAACAACGACTTGGCTCAAACTTTGGGTCTCTAGATCAGCGATCCCTTCAGTTAGGATACCGCAGATCTTCTTATCATCGACTAAGACATCGTTGACCCATTTGATCGTGGGGGTTAGCGCCAGTGTTTTCTCTAAGGTGCGCGTGACCGCGATGGCAGTGGCCGTCGTAAGTAGACCAGGGTCAAAATCAGTGCTCTTGTTGGCTAAGAGGATACTGAGATAGATCCCTGTGTTTTTAGGTGAGATAAAATCTCGTTGATAGCGTCCATAGCCAGCTGTTTGGTGGTCGGCGATCACAACTAGTGGCGTTTGTAACGTAGTGTTTAATCCAAGTTCTTTGGCTTTGAGATTAGTCGAAGGAAGAGAGTCAAATACTTGGAGTTCTAGGTCTAAGTCTGAAGAAAGAGCCTGTAAGATCGCCGTTTGATTCAAAGTGTCACTATCGGTGTAGCGGTAGCCCACATGTGGTTTGCTGTCGATCTGATAGCCAGCTTCTTTTAGTTGTTTGATCGCTTTCCAGATCGCGGCTCGGGTGAGCTGTAAACGGTCAGCTAATTCTTGCCCAGAAAGATAAGTTTCACTTCTTGTCAATAACTCTAAAACACGTTCAGACGTTTTCATTGGGGCACATCCTTTTCAAAGTTTAGATATATTTTAACATGTTAGAGGCTAAGTTGTGATATGGTTAAATAAACTGATTTTTGGAGGGACTAAAATGAAAGTCAACACCAAAACATGGCTCAAGCTAGCCTTGATCTTGGTCAGTTGCCTATGTTTATATTTGTTTTTGCGCAATGATGCTTTTTTATATCAACAACCGATCGGAAAAGTGGTCGCTGTTAAGCAAGCTGCACCGGAAAAAACGACCGATGTGTATAATAACAGCGATGAGACGACCCAGCAGACCTTGACGTTAGAGATATTGAATGGTAAATACCGCGGGCAAAGTTTTAAAGTCAACAATACTTATTCAAGATCAGGTGGACTTGATCAAAAATATCATCTAGGGCAACAAATATTTGTCAATATCCATGAACATCGTGGACAAAAAGACATCGTGATCTCACACTATAAACGTGATGTCTATTTGATAATGCTGAGTTGGGCAGTCGTAGTCTTACTGTATTTAACGATGCAGTTTCAAGGGATACGTTCGTTGTTGAGCGTGATCTTAAATTTCGTCTTGTTTTTATTGATAGTTCAAGTAGATGTCTTCTTGAATCTGACGAACTTCTTTTGGCTTTTTGCAATAGCGGCCTTGCTTTTTACCGCATTATCCCTGGCGTTAGTGATCGGGCTAAACAAGCAATTTAGCGTGACTTTTTTGGCGATCTTTCTTGGGACGACTAGTGCGTTAGTCATTGGCTGTTTAGTTCTGTATTTTACTAAGAGTAAAGGCGTGCACTATGAAGCTTTAGATTTTGCGACCCAATCACCTAAGCAACTTTTCTTAGCGGCGACAGTGATCGGTTTGTTAGGAGCAGTTATGGATGCGGCGACTGATATCGTTTCAACACTTTTTGAGATGAAACGCAGCCAACCCGAATTGACGAAACAACAATTATTTAAATCGGGTCAAGTGATCGGACGTTCGGTCATGGGACCACTAGTCAATGTTTTGTTGCTGATCTTTTTTGCAGAAACGTTTGCGATGTCGGTCTTATATTTCAAGACGGGTAACAGTATCGCTTATACGTTTGAGTGGACCATGGCTTTAGGGATCGTCCAAGCGTTGATCAGTGGGATCGGGATCGTTTTGACTGTTCCGTTAGCTAGTTTTTTAAGTGCCCAGTTTTTAGGGGGGAAGTAAAATGTCGGCAATTAGTATTTTAACGCTTATTTTAGCAGGTTTGATGTTACTTGTTGGTGGTAAAGCTGGTCTAACTGCATTTTTTAGTGCCGTATTCAACTTTGTCATTTTGTTTATAACAGTCATCTTGATCACGGGTGGTTTGCCTCCAGTCTGGGTCGCCTTTTTTGCGGGAGTTTGTATCCTAGCGATCACGATCTATATGGGAAATAAGGATGAAAAAACGGCCAATATTGCTTTTAAGGCGACGTTGATCGTGTTGATCGTGATGCTGATCTTGATCATTCCGCTGGATCATTTCGCTCAGATCAAGGGTTTTGCTAACGAGCAATCCGAAGAGATCGAGGCGTTTGATCTTTTGGTCGGAGTCAATTTCGAGCAGTTGATCATTGCCACAACAGTCTTGAGTACTTTAGGGGCAATTGCAGAAGCTGCGATCGCGGTCGCAAGTGGGTTAAATGAATTGATCGAACAAAGACCGACGATCACTTTACCCGAGGTCTTCAAAAGTGGTAAAACGATCGGCTTTCAGATCATGGGGATGACGTTTAATACGTTATTTTTTGGAATGTTTGGCAGTGATCTAGCGCTATTTATTTTGTTGTACAAATTAGAGGCAGGCTTTAGTTATTACTTAAATTCCAAGATCTTTGTCAAAGAATGCTTAGCGGTACTTTGTTCAGCAATCGCTGTGATCTTGGTGATCTGGATCACAACGTATTTGGTCGGGAAAAAGCTCAATGAAAAACGAGCCCAGATCGATAAATAAGTGCGCAAAATGGTATAATGTAACTGTAAGATCATTATGCTGTTTGTTTAAAGCGGAAAGGAAAAGCTATTTTTTAATAGTCGGCTGATAGTTATGAAAAAACAAAGAATATTAACGTTGGGCTGTTTGCTTTTTAGTGTGCTATTTATCTTGAGTGCCTGTTCGAATCGTCAAACAGAGACTAAGACTAGCGAAAGCACTAGTCAAACAGTTCAAGCCAAAGTCAATGAACGCTATCAAGATGCACTTTCATATTTGGAATCAGGTGAAAATAAGCAAGCTTATGATGAGTTGAATAAGATCAAAAATATCAAGCAGGCCCCAGCACGTGTGCGGGAATTAAAAGCTGATCTTGCTTCGCTCTTGGCAGCTAAAAAGGCTGTGACCGCAGCTAAGTTGACCGAAGCGGAGAAATACTTAGCTCAATTAGAGAAAGTTGAATCACCGACAGCTTTAGTCAAACAAGTCAATGAACTTGAAAAAGAATATCAAGCCGTAAAGTTGGCTAAACATTATGCCGATGAAGTTGAACAATACTATCAAGCTGGTGCTTATCAAGCAGCGGGCGGTAGTTTACAAGCGTTAGATTCGCTTTCTAGTAAGTATCAAGCTGTGGCGATGTTACAAGAAAAAGAAGGTGGCTATAAAGCCAAGATCGCTTCAGCACAAGCGACGACTAGCTCTGAACAAAGTAGTACCGCTACTAGTACAAGTGAGGTAACTACTTCAAATAACGCAACGTCTAAGGCTGGATACACTAACGCCCGGAGCTCGAAGTTACTGAGTTCAGAGTATAAAAAAGAAACTGGTAGCGAGATCGCCAGTGCTCCAAGTGAGGCTGTCTCCTCAATGTCAGCTAAGATGAGCAACCAAGATGTCTTGAGTGCTTTTCGTAAGGCGACTGCGATCCCACAAGAAGCCGGTGACCAATATTATGTTCAAGACCTCGGTAATGGTCACTACCAGATCGAGATCAGACATACCAGTCCAAGCGATCCGCAAGTTTCCAATTTGAAAGGTATGTATCAATTTGACCTGACCAGTGGAGTGGCACAAAAGTTAAATGAAGTCAGTGGACAGTACGAAAAACTTAATTAATAAATAATGGGTGAGAAAAGAGAATGCAATTTGTCAAAGAAAACATTTGGCTCAAAGGTGATCTAGTGATCGCAGGGATCGTGTTGCTTTTAACGATCATTGGGCGTTTGACTAGCAACCATATTTTAGTTTCAGATATTTTATTTATGAGTGGATTAGCGTTATTGTGTTTAATGATGTTTGACATTTTACTACACGCTAACTTGTTGGCTGGTTGGTTCCAACGCCAACGCAAGGGTGAAAGTGATGAAGAATTTGCCAAACGCAAGATCGACATCAAGCGGGTAGCTTCAGAGAAGAAAAATGCACCGATCCATTTTAAAAAGTTTAGCTTCAATTGCTTGCTTTTAGGGAGTTTTATGATAATTTTAGCTGTCATTGTGACACTATAACCAATGAAGGCCCCATCATGATGTTTTGCATCACGATGGGGCCTTCGTTATCCACTGGCCACTGCATTAGATGAGCCGGTCATTTTTAATGTGCTCTGAAAATTCTTGATAGTAAGGTTGGAAGACTTCTTGTTGGTCTTCAGGAGTACCTAACATTTGTTTTGGAAAGAAGAAACGTTCGTCACCCAGTTCTTTATCAGTCACAGCCTTGACTAGAGGTGAGACCTCGGATAGTTCTTCTAGGTCGCCATTTGGCTGGATCAAATTGATCTTAGCTTTAGAATCATAAAGCGCATAGGGTAAGTTGAAACTATCATTAGTTGCAGTGTAGTAATTAGCGTCATAGCCTGAATTGGTCACGAGTGAGGCTAATTTTGGTAATAGATCAGCTTGTTCTTCTGTGACGCGCACTGATTTTAAAGGCTGACGATCTAAGAAACGTTGGGCTAAGTCACTTAGGATCGGATCTTTGGCAGTCCGCCAGTTTTCAAAGCAAGTATTTAAGATCCCATCGTCAAGGCGCAAGTAATCGGCTAGTGTAAAATCTTTTTCGAAGAAAGGCTGTAAAAACTCGGCGGCAAAATCTTTTGGTAATTTACCAGCTAAATAGAGGTCTTTAGCTCGCTTGAGCAAATGGCCCAGAATAACTTCCATTGAGCGGGAAACGGGATGGAAATAGACTTGTTGATACATTTGAAGGCGACTGATGATGTAATCTTCGACTGCATGCATCCCGCTGTATTCAAAGACGATCCCATTTTTACTTGGGCGCATGACGCGTAAGATCCGCGTCAGATCAAATGTTCCATAGTTAGCCCCAGTGAAATACGAATCGCGTAAAAGATAATCCATCCGGTCAGCGTCGATCTGACTAGAGATCATTTGCACGACTTGGAGATTGGGGTAAGTCTTAGCGATCACGCTGGCAACTTTTTCGGGAAAGTCAGGTGCGACTTGTTTTAAGACCGCATTGATCTGGGTATTTTCTGATGTGATGATCGTGCGGGTCATTTCTTCATGGTCGGTTTCAAAAATATGTTCAAAAGTATGTGAGTAAGCGCCATGTCCTACATCGTGTAGAAGTGCAGCGCATAATGCTACTAAGCGCTCGTTATCATCCCAACCACCATCACCCGATATTTTAGTGGCGTAGTTTCGTGCAAATAGATCACAGATCCGACGGGTGATCTCGTAAACACCGACCGAGTGTGTAAAGCGGGAATGCTCGGCACTATGGAAGGTGTAATTGGTCGTTCCCAGTTGTTTGATCCGACGCAAACGTTGGAACTCGCGGGTGTTGATCAGGTCGAGAATGACTTGGTGTTTGATATAGATATAGTCATGGATCGGGTCGCGCAAGACTTTTTCTAACGGCAACATTTTTGAGGTATAGCGAGTTGTGATTTTAAAGCCCCCTTCGTAATAATTATTGTTATAATAAGTATATACGTTGAGTGATCAATTGTACATGTTTAGAAATGGGGTAGAGCGTTTTGACAATGCAAGTACCAGTGGAAATAAAATTAAAAACGGTCCAAACTCAGGCGGGTGAGATCGAAAAATTTGAATTGCTCGAACAGGGTGAGTTGACGCGTAAGGGAGAAACGGTATATTTGCGGTATACCGAGGCTAAAGCTGGCGCCCAAACGATTTTAAAGATCAAGCCAGCTGAATTATTGCTGACTAGACACCAAAAGGAGTTAGCTTTGCAATTAAATTTAGCTGAGGGTCAGCAAACCAATGCTAAGTATAAGACAGCTTATGGGATCATTCCGTTGGCGGTCAAGTGTACGACTTACAGATATGAACAGCTTGCTGAAACTAGCGGTGAGTTAAAGGTGGAATATCTCTTATATTCGGGTGAAGAATTATTGGGAGAATACAAATTAGAATTGCAATTCAAGGCTTAATATTGTAAGATGAAGAGTAAACTGTGGAAAGGACGTGTACCAGTTTGGAGCTAGAAAAATTCAAAGATGCTAACCGCAATGAATTATCAATGGTCGAAGTTGCACACGCAATTTTAAGTCAAAAAGGTGATGTGATGGCCTTTGCTGACTTAACAAATGCAATTCAAGAATATCTTGGTAAGAGCGACCAAGAGATCCGTGACCGTTTAGCGCAATTTTATACAGATTTAAATGTTGATGGCAGCTTCATCTCTTTAGGGGATAATCTTTGGGGCTTACGCTCATGGTATCCATTTGAATCGATCGACGAAGCACTCGTTCACTCTGAAGACGAAGAAGAAACTCGTCCACGCAAGAAGCGTAAGAAAGTCAATGCTTTCTTGGCTGATGCGACTGACGATGATGACGTGATCGATTACAATGATGATGATCCAGAAGATGTCGATCTAGATGATGATTATGACGATGACGACGATGATGATGAAGATCGCGAATTAAAAGCTTATAGCAAAGATCTAAGCGATATCGACGATCCAGAAGATGAAGAAGATGATCTTCCAGATGGGATCGAAGGTCAGTTGACTGAATTATCAGATGCTGATTTAGAAGATTAATAATTTTGTGCTTGACGTCAAGCAGTGTTTTATGTAAAATTCAATATGGGCGCTTCACTTATAGGTGAAGTCAGACGTACGGCAAGGCAAGCTCCCTATTCTAAGAGATGAATAGGGAGCTTGTTATTTTTGTTAGTTCTACCCTGATAAATTAAATTAAAGGAGCATTTAATAATGACCAAGTATATTTTTGTTACGGGCGGCGTTGTTTCATCTCTAGGCAAAGGTATTGTTGCCGCTTCACTAGGCCGTTTATTGAAAAACCGCGGATTAAAAGTTACGATCCAAAAATTCGATCCATACATCAACGTTGACCCAGGGACGATGAGCCCCTATCAACACGGTGAAGTTTTCGTGACCGATGATGGCACAGAGACTGATTTGGATCTCGGTCACTATGAACGCTTCATTGATATCAATTTGAACAAATACTCAAACGTTACAACTGGTAAGATCTACTCAGAAGTTTTGAAAAAAGAACGTCGTGGTGATTACTTAGGCGCAACGGTCCAAGTTATCCCACATATCACAAATATGATCAAAGAAAAGATCATGCGTGCTGGTACGATCACCGATGCAGATGTTGTTATCACAGAAGTTGGGGGAACAGTAGGGGATATCGAATCACTTCCGTTCCTTGAAGCATTGCGTCAAATGAAGTCTGAAGTTGGGAGTGAAAATGTAGTTTACATCCACACGACTTTAGTACCATACTTGAATGCAGCTGGTGAAATGAAGACCAAGCCAACACAACACAGTGTAAAGGAATTACGTGGCTTAGGTATCCAACCAAATATCTTGGTCGTTCGGACAGAAAAACCAATTTCTCAAAGTATGCGTGACAAGATCGCTAACTTCTGTGACGTAGAACCAGAAGCTGTGATCGAATCAATGGACGTAGATACACTTTATCAGATCCCATTGAACCTCCAAGCACAACACATGGATGATATCGTATGTAAGAAGTTGCATCTTGAAACACCAGAAGCTGACATGACTGATTGGAGTAAGTTAGCTGATAAGGTACGTAACTTAAATGGTGAAGTTAAGATCGCTTTAGTTGGTAAGTATGTTCAATTACCAGATGCATATATCTCAGTCAACGAAGCCTTGCGTCATGCAGGTTATGCGATCGATTCTAAGATCAAGATCGATTACTTTGATTCAGAAAAATTGACTGCTGAAAATGTAGCCGAACAATTAGGTAGCTATGATGGGATCATCGTGCCAGGTGGCTTTGGTGACCGTGGCCTTGAAGGTATGATCCAATCGATCCGCTATGCTCGTGAAAATGACGTGCCATTCTTAGGTATCTGCTTAGGGATGCAAATGGCATGTATTGAATTTGCCCGCGATGTGTGTGGTCTTGAAGATAGCAACACAGCAGAAGTTGATCCTAATGCTAAGAATAAGATCATCGATCTAATGGCTGATCAAGCTGAAATTCAAGATATGGGTGGTACACAACGGCTAGGTCTTTACCCATGTAAATTAAAACCGGGTACAAAGACAGCCGAAGCTTATGGTAACCAAGACGTGATCCAACAACGTCACCGTCATCGTTATGAATTTAACAACCAATACCGTGAGATCATGGCTGAAAAAGGCTTAGTCTTTGCCGGTACTTCACCAAACAACCATTTAGTCGAAGTTGTGGAAATTCCAGAAAACAAATTCTTTGTGGCTGCGCAATACCACCCAGAATTCTTATCCCGTCCACAACGTCCAGAAGGTTTATTTGCTGCTTTCGTAGCTGCAGCTGCTGGAAAATAGACCATTTAAAAGCACTTCAATTTGAGGTGCTTTTTTTAATAGCTATAATTATTGAGTTGTAGTTAACAGCGATAAGTAGTAGGATCAGCGTAAAATGACTAAGTGAGAAGGTTAGTGATGGCTAAAAAATGGTCAATATTTTTACTTATTGCAACAATGATCAGTGTGCTAAGTGGGTGTGGGAACAGCTCCGCACCTAAAAGAGAGCAGCATACTTCGAGATCTGAAAAAGTATTTAAGAGTGAGCCGGAAGATACTTCAAAAGAAAAAAGGATAATAAAACTATACGCTCAAAGAGGGATAAAAGTCGATATAAGTCCATTTAAAGCGGGCTATCAAGTGATACCGAGGGATGGTTCGCTATTGGGAAATTTACGAAATAATGATAAAGATGGCTATATCCAAAACCAACTCGTTCCAATTTCAAAAATTATCAGCCAAGAAAGTAACGCTAAGATCTACCTTAAAGCAAATGATCCGAATAATGTGCTGTTAGCGGTATGTAATAACGGGGAAATTGAATATACGCTGCTCAGGTGAGCTGATTTTTAGCATTGTGATTTGAAATATATTTCGAATTGCAATGCTGTTTTAGTGTAATTTAAAAATTAGCTAAGATATTTCACTGATAAAGCACTAATTTACATTGAAACCTTAGCTTTTATCCTGTAAAATTCAATATGGCGCATTGTTTACTGTTTAATGATCTGCGCAGACTATTTGATGATGATTCGAAAAGATATATATTTATTTAATTGATTTAGTGAGGAATTTAACAAAATGAAAAAAATGATTGTCAAGGGTTCGCAAAAATTGTCAGGAGAAGTGACGATCGGCGGGGCCAAAAATAGTACTGTAGCTCTTATTCCAGCTTCCATTTTAGCTGATACACCTGTTGAATTTGATTCTGTTCCTGATATTTTAGATGTGCACAACTTAATGTTGATTTTAAAATCAATGAACGTAAAATCATTTTATAACCGAGGAAAACTTACCGTTGATCCAACAACGATCGAATCCACTCCACTTCCCGGTGGAGCTATTCGCAGTTTGCGAGCTTCTTATTATTTTATGGGTGCTTTGCTTGGTAAATTCGGTAAAGCTGTCGTAGGTTTCCCCGGTGGTGATAATATCGGGCCACGTCCGATCGACCAACATATCAAGGGCTTTAAAGCTTTGGGCGCTAAAGTCGTTGAAAAAGATGATACGGTTTATATCACGACTGGTCCAGAAGGCTTACAAGGTGCCCGGATCTTCTTTGATCTAGTTTCGGTCGGTGCGACGATCAATGTTTTATTAGCTGCGGTCAAAGCTAAAGGGACAACGATCATGGAAAATGTTGCACGTGAGCCAGAGATCGTTGATCTAGCAACATTTTTAAATAACATGGGGGCTAAGATCCGTGGGGCTGGAACGGATGTGATCCGCGTACAGGGTGTTGACAGCTTAAAAGCGCAAAACATTCACACGATCATTCCCGATCGGATCGAAGCGGGAACATATTTGTCATTTGCAGCTGCAAACGGTGAAGGGGTCTTGGTGAAAAATGTGATCACGGAACATTTGGATCCTTTTATCGCTAAGATGCAAGAAATGGGCGTGACCCTTGAGATCGATGAAGATAAGATCTATGTTCCTGGGGGCGACCTTCTAGCCCCAGTTAGCGTCAAAACCGCACCTTTCCCAGGCTTAGCCACTGATCTACAGCAACCCTTGACTCCACTTTTAATGAAAGCTAAGGGCAGTTCAACGATTATTGATACCCTTTATCCACAAAGAACTAAGCATATTCCTGAAATGCAAAAAATGGGTGCTAAGATCTCCAGTCAAGATGGTGTGATCACGATCGGTCACGCTAAGAAGTTGATCGGTACAACGGTAGAAGCTGGCGAGATCAGAGCCGGCGTATCATTGTTAGGTTTGGCTTTAATGGCAGATGGTACAACAACGATCACCAAGGCGGACAACATTTTACGTGGGTATGATCGGATCGTTGAAAAATTCCGCGGGTTAAATGTTGATCTGAAAGTTATCACTGAGAGTGAAACACTAGATTTTTAAAATAATTACGATAGAGGCGATCGCATGTCAGAAATGCAAACTTTAGAAGACTTACAAAAAAAGACGTTAAAAGAATTATATGAGTACGCACGTAAGTATAAGATCAAATACTACAGCCAGATGAATAAAAAAGAACTTTCCTTGGCTGTTATCCGTGCTCAAGCAGAAGAATCAAGTTTTGTCATGAAGGGCGTCTTAGAGATCTTTTATGATGAAGGTGGCTACGGCTTTTTACGTCCATTGAATTATAGTCAATCCAAAGAAGATATTTATGTCTCGGCTTCTCAGATCAAGCGCTTTGGCTTGCGTAACGGCGATGAGGTCGTAGGTAAAGTCCGACCTCCAAGACAAAATGTCGCTAACGACCGCTATGGAATGCTTTATATCGATTCTGTTAACGGAAAAAGTCCAGAAGAAGCCAAAGGTAGACCGCATTTTCCAGCGTTAACGGCAAAATATCCTGATCAACGTTTGATCTTAGAACATGATCCTAAAAAATTATCGACACGAATGATCGACCTATTTGCCCCGATCGGTTTTGGCCAACGGGGGCTGATCGTGGCACCACCTAAAGCGGGTAAGACTACCTTTTTAAAGGATATTGCGGCAGGGATCTCGAAAAATCATCCCGAAGCAAAGCTATTAGTCCTTCTGATCGATGAACGACCTGAAGAAGTGACCGATCTGGAAGAATATTTAGCGAAGATCAATCCAAATGGTGAGGTCGTCTACTCAACGTTTGATCAACGTCCAGAAAACCATGTGCATATTTCTGAGCTGGTCTTAGAAAGAGCGATGCGGTTAGTTGAAGACAAACAAGATGTCATCATCTTATTGGATTCGTTGACACGTTTAGCTCGAGCATATAATCTAGTCGTCCCAGCAAGCGGAAAGACCTTATCTGGTGGTCTTGATCCAACGGCACTGTATCGCCCTAAGAAGTTCTTTGGGGCTGCGCGGAATGTCAAAGAAGGTGGGAGCTTGACGATCTTGGCGACCGCTTTAGTTGATACTGGTAGTCGAATGGATGATATTATTTTTGAAGAGTTCAAGGGGACCGGTAACCAAGAACTGCAATTGAGCCGAACCTTAGCCGAACGTCGCATCTTCCCAGCGGTCGACTCGAAAAAATCAGGAACGCGTAAAGAAGAATTACTCCTTTCAGACGATGAATTGGAAGCAGTTTGGAAACTGCGCCGTGCGATGGGGGATGACACGCTAAAGGACACCGAACAGATCTTAAAGATCTTGCGCCAAACCAAAAATAATCAAGATTTTTGTATGCAGATCGATCAACTAGAACTTTCAAATAGTTCGACACAAAATCGCAAAAGATAATTGCAACGAAGTAAAATTCATGGTATCATGTTGTTTGTTGTATAACACGAAAATAACTCTGACCCAGCAAATGGATCAGGGCAAAGGAGCGAAATTAGAATGAAACAAGGAATCCATCCAGATTATCACAAAGTTGTTTTCATGGATTCAGCTACAGGTTACAAGTTCTTGTCTGGTTCAACAAAGACAACTGAAGAAACAATTGAATGGGAAGACGGTAACACATACCCATTGATTCGTGTGGAAATCTCCAGCGACTCACACCCATTCTACACAGGTAAGCAAAAATTCACACAAGCCGATGGTCGTGTGGATCGCTTCAACAAGAAATACGGTTTTACAAACTAATATATTTCATGAAAGCTACGGTCTTGACCGTGGCTTTTTTATTTTAAAGCAGTAACTGCGCTAAGTGTTGATGATGCAATTGCATTTGAGAAAACGTATCTAAGAATAATGCCTTACAATGCTCGGGGATCCCCAGCTCATACATCAATTTATCTGGACCAACTTCTAGATCGGTCGTCGCGTAGTAGTGACATAAAAGCAAGATGATCGCAAATCGATCGGCCTCTGCTTCAAAGTGTGAGATAAAACGACTATGGTTCATATATTGGAGCAATAGTGGTTTGATCCCTTTATGGAGCAAAATATGCCCTAGTTCATGTGCGACGACAAAACGTTGCGTAGTAGTGGCAAGGTGTTGGTTGAGATAGATCAATGAGACATCACAGTAAGTGGTTTTAAAGCCTAGAATATCGCCAAGATCAAAGTATAAGATCTCAATATCTAAGGTAGCACAGAGAATATAAGGATCAAAAGTCCGATCGTATCGTTTGAGAGTAATGACTTTTTCAAATAAGCGCTCCATTTTTAAACCTCCTGAACGTATGTTTGGTTTTAGTTTAGCACTTGCCTCAGAAAAGTAAAATAAAAAGTCCTCTAAATTAGAGAACTTTTCTAGTTATTATCATAATGCTCTGCTTGCTTGCGTTGGCTGAGTTCTAAGCCGATCTCAAGCGCGTTGGCAAGTAACTTGCGATTGTCAGATGTTAGAGGTAGGCCGTCAAAGTTTAGATCGGGTTCATTTTCAGTAAGATCGATCAAGTCTTTGATCTTGCGTGCGAGATCTTTTGCAGTTTGTTCATTATATTTGTGATAAAGCTTTTCTCCCTTAGGAATATCCGCAGACTTTTTACCTAAGATAAAATCAGTTGAGACATCGAAGATCTCGGCTAGTTTTAAGATCTCCTCTGCGCGTAATGGGCGATCACCATGTTCGATCCGCCCCATAACGTTTTTATTTAAGCCCATCAGCTTAGCAAGTTGTGCTTGCGATAGGTCGTGACTTTCTCGAAGTGTGATGATCACTTCGGGGATCGTTGACTTCATATCACACCTCCTTTATCAATTCGACCAAATAAAGCGCCAATGAAAAAAGTGGGTGCAAAATGAAGATGATTTATTGACATACCTATTTTGGAGTGATATATTCATAGTGCAAAGGATTTAGGTATATCTAAAAATTGTCTCTATTTTGTTTGCTTTGTTGAAAGGATCAGTATTACTTTCCCGTATACTGATCCATGTCCATTGACGATATTGAAACTTAATGCCAGCAATTGCGCCAACAATTAGCTGGTCAGCTTTGATCAATTATTCTGACACAATCATAGCATAATTTTTATATCCTGTCATTTTCAAGTTTTAGGCTAAGCGGTGAAGCCCCACTGTATCAGCCTTAGGGCGTTAAAAGCTTGTCGTCCTGAAATCAGTCAAGACCTGATAAGACATTTTTCTGGCATTATAAGTTATAGTGGCGGAAAGCCGATCTTTTTTGATCGAGCTTGTTCATACTTATCGGCATAAGGGGGGCCTGATGTGGGAACCCCTTTTTGCCTTACTAAAAATTAGGGGGAATCGACATGTTACTTATCAAGAGTAATAACTCAAAACAACAAGTGTTGAATCAAGCACTAAAAAAGTTGACAGAAGATCTACATTTGAAGCTGGTTGCGTTTGCAGCTGATGAATTTGGGGTCAACGAAGCAGAAATGGTCGTTTTTTTACTGGACCAACAATCACGCTTAAAGTTACCACTGCTACAAGAGGGATTATCGGAGCGCAAGATCAAAACTAAGGTGCTTGAAACGGAAAATTATGGACTTTTCCCAACGATTTGATGATAATCGCTTGCGAAAATTGTGTGCTTGTCCTTTAATTAATACATAGCAGTATTTTTTGAAGGGAAGAAAAACATGCAAAAAAGCAGTTTTAGTGAACGTTGTTTGAATATATTTTTACTGTTCGTCGTTATTTCGATGGTGTTATCCTTGGGCTTTACAGTCAAGGATGCTCTATTAGGTCCCACGGCAGAGCAAGGAGCAGCTTGGTTTTTAGCACTTGAGATCGTATTAGGTTTGATCATTGTACTGATCCCCAAGTGGGTCGCT
Source organism: Ligilactobacillus animalis KCTC 3501 = DSM 20602 (assembly GCF_001434535.1). Taxonomy (GTDB): domain Bacteria; phylum Bacillota; class Bacilli; order Lactobacillales; family Lactobacillaceae; genus Ligilactobacillus; species Ligilactobacillus animalis. Next base: position 229,993 of record NZ_AYYW01000025.1, on the reverse strand, counting down.
AAGCGCTTGCGGATCTATTTACCACCAACATTGTATTTGTTCTTTGCCCTCTTTATTTATGGGTCAGTCTATTTAGGGACAGTCTATCATTTCTACAGTGTTCCATATTGGGATAAAGGGCTGCATTTGTTAAGTGGTGCATTGTTAGGTGGTTTTGCCTTTTCAGCCTTTGGCGCTTTAGTTCCAGATGATGCTATCGAAAAGATCTCACCCTTTTTTATTGGGATGTATAGCGTAGCCTTTGCGGTCTTTTGTGGTGTGTTATGGGAATTTTATGAGTTTACGTGTGATAGTTTTGGCATGAACCTCCAACGTTACATGCAGGCGGGACGTCCGTTAGTTGGACGCGCTGCGTTGATGGATACGATGGGCGATCTGTTCGCTGATTTTATCGGTGCCTTGCTTTTCGCAGTGATAGCTTATGTACAACTAAAGAAAAATCGTAATTGGTTAAAGAGTTTCTTCTTTAAACGAATTGAATAGTAATAATGATTTAAGGCTTTTGTGGTGCAAATATTACAAAAGCCTCTTTTTTTGAAAAAATAATAAAAAATTAAATATTATTTATTTTATGTTAAGAAGTTTGATTTGCTTATGAAATAGCATGCAAAAATGTGAGATATCTGTTAGTGTTAAGACAGGGACAAGAAAGGCGTGATGTCATGAAAGCATGGATCAAATGGAGTGTTTGTTTCGGAATGTTTCTCCAAGCTGCTTTAGGAGGCATCGTGATCGCTTGGTGGTTTTTCCCACAGGCAAGTATCTTCCAAAATATTTTTGCCTATCTACTGACTGACTTTGGTCAAAAGGTCATTTTAGGCCTTGGGATATATCTAGTTGTACTTGCAGTTTTGTGGCTTAGTTGGACGATCAGTCGTCCGACGACACAGGGCAGTATGACGATCCACCGCGATCATGCCAGTAAGGTTCAGATCGATCAAAAGGCAGTTGAGAATAATGTTCGTTTGACGCTTGGTAAGTATGATCTGTTTAACATTGAGGTCAAAGTTAAGTTGTTATCTAATCGAAAGCAAGCTGATGTAGTTGTTGTGGCGACGTTATCGCAAACGACCGATCCTACAGTGTTAGAGTCACAAATCACCCAAACTGTGAGGCGTGATTTAAAGGAGATGTTGAATATCGAACTAAGACGTTTAAATTTAAAACTTAAACCATATCATTATGATCAAAAAGTTACTATTGTCTAGGGATACAAAGAAATTGCGAGGTAAGCGATATGGAGAAAGAAAAGTTAGAACAGAAATTGACCTTTGATGATCAGGTGATCGAAAAAATTGCCGGGATCACAGCAAATCAAGTTCCCGGGATCATTTCACTTGATGGCAACATGTTCAGTGAATTTACCGATAAACTGACCCAAGGGACCGATAAGACCAAGGGGATCGAAGCTGAAGTCGGTGAAAAGCAAGTGGCGATCAAAATGGATGCCACGATCGAATATGGTAAAAGTGCCGAGACGATCTTTGAAGAGGTCTCAAGCAGAGTCCAAAAAGCTTTACGCGAGATGACAGGGCTAAATTTAGTGAAATTTGAAATGCATATCAACGACGTAAAAACTAAAGAAGAATTGCAACAAGATAATAAGTAGGAGGACCAAAAATGAGTGAAGAAAAATTAAAAGGCTTAAAAGACGAGGCAGTAGGTAAGGTCAAAGAGACTGAAGGAAAATTGACCGATGACAAGGTGCGCGAAACGCAAGGTAAAGCACAAGGATTGTTGGGTAAAGCGCGTGAAAAAGCAGCTGATCTGAAAGAAGATATCGAACAGGGTGCTGAAAAACTAAAAGAAAAATTTGAAAAAGACGATAAAAATAAATAAGGAAGTGATTTAAATGTTACATTGGCTTTGGGTATTGATCGTTGGTGCGATCATTGGTGCAATTGCAGGTGCCTTGACGAAAAATGGTGGTTCGATGGGCTGGATCAGTAATATTTTAGCTGGTCTGATCGGTTCATCATTAGGTGAAGCTTTACTAGGTGCTTGGGGACCACAGGTTGCGGGGATGGCGATCATTCCTTCGATCATCGGTGCGGTGATCTTGGTACTTATTGTGTCGGCTATCTTTAGTAGAAGAGCACATGCATAGTTAAAACGGCTTAGACTAGGGGCAATTGTCACTAGTCTTTTTTTGTAGACGGTTCAATTATTAAATATTAAAATTATGGTGAGGGGGAAGATACGGAGAGGATGGGCAGGATGGATATCTTAAAATTAAAAAATGTCGTTAAAATTTATAAAATGGCTGGAGGTGGCACCTTTGAGGCGTTGAAAAATATCAATGCGACCTTTTCAGCCGGTGAGTTAGTCTCGATCGTCGGTGAATCGGGGAGTGGAAAATCCACGTTGATGAATTTGATCGGTGGCTTGGATTCTGACTTTGAGGGTGAAATCAGTTATCGCGGTAAAAATTTGCGCGATTACACTGCACAAGAACTAGCTGATTACCATAAGAAAAGCATCGGGTTTATCTTTCAAAACTTTAATTTGATCCCCCATTTGAATTTGATCGATAATGTTGCCTTAGCGATGACGTTATCTAATGTCGATAAGGAGACGCGGGTCAAACGCGCTAAGGAACTGTTAGAAAAGGTTGGTTTAAAAGATCATCTCTATAAAAAGCCAGATCAGATCTCTGGCGGCCAAAAGCAACGCGTTGCGATCGCCCGGGCTTTGATCAATGATCCCGATGTTATCATTGCTGATGAACCTACGGGGGCTTTAGATGCTGAAACGACAGACAATGTTTTGGCTTTGATCAAAGAGATCGCGCAAAGTGGTAAGTTAGTTTTGATGGTGACTCACTCAGATCGTGTAGCTGCCCATTGTACACGGGTCTTGCGGATCGATAATGGAGAACTGGTTTCAGATGAAGTGACGGGTAAGTTAGAGCCCTTAGCGACGAGAACAGAACATGACGCTATCGAAGTCAAAAATATGAGCTTGTTCAATGCGATCAGATTAGCCTTTCTCAATATGAAAGCCAAATTGGGCCGTAATACTTTAGTTGCCTTTGGGACTAGTATCGGGATCATGGCAGTTGTTTTGATGTTATCGATCGGGCGGGGCGTAACTAATTATATTAAAGATACGATGAATAGTTACACCAATCCTAATGTGACAGAAGTCCATCGCCAAAGCATGATGCCTGATCCTGATAAGCAACCGGATATGGACGATCATGCAGAGATCAGTCGGATGCAACAAAACAATATGGCAGCTTTGACGGGCTCGGGAACAGATAATGATTTTACGACAAAAGATATCACAAAACTTAAAACTATCAAACATGTCGATCGTCTGGAAAAGGGCTATTCGACGCTTTCGTTAGGCACAAACAGTGTTAGTTATGGTGATAAAAATGCTACGATCATGACGTTACAAACGATGTCGAGCAATATCACCAAGTCAAGTATCGTTTCAGGTAAAGCCCCTGGAAAAGATGAGGTATTACTTGATAAGGGAACGGCAGATCTCTTGGCCAAGAATATTGTTGGTAAAGAAGTAACGTTCAAGCTAACGATCGATGGTAAGCAAGTCGAGCAAAAATTAAAGGTCAGCGGGACCTATGAACAGCAGGGGTCTAACTTCAGCACTGCGATCGTCCGTTATAGCGATCTAAAAGATATTTTTGCTCAAAATGGACAGACGTTGAAGCCTAATGTTGTCTATCTCTATACTAAGGATAAAGACAATACCGAAAAGATCAAAGATGAGGTCAAAAAGCTTGGTTTCAGTGGCTCGATGCAAGAAACGATGACTGAGATGTTTACTAAGATGATGGATGTCATCAGCTATGTCTTAGCCGCGATCGCCGCCGTTTCGTTAGTGGTCTCAGCGATCATGATCTTAGTAGTCTTGAATATCTCGGTGGTTGAACGCACTAAAGAGATCGGAGTCTTGAAAGCCTTAGGTGCTAGAAGAAAAGACATTCGCCGGATCTTTGTTTCAGAAGCTTTCTTGATCGGTCTCAGCTCAGGAATACTGGGAGTCGTGTTGACTTGGATCTTACAAGTTTTAGTCAACCATTTTACGGTAGCGCAGTTTGAGGTGCCAGTAGTGATGATGACGACTAACTATATTTTGACAGGGATCGTGATCAGTGTAGTCATCAGCATGTTAGCGGGACTTTTGCCAGCCGATCGCGCTTCAAAATTAGACCCAGTTGAAGCTTTGCGAAAAGAATAGTATATAAGGCCCTCACCACGTGGCATCGTGGTGAGGGCCTTGTTGTTATGTTAGTTTTGTTTGTTACATATTTTTTAGTAATAAAAGGGTCTTTTGATCATGTTCACCGTGAAAAAATTTATCCAGTACAGCTTGAAAAATGGGGTCGTTACTGGCTTTAAAAAAGAGTGTCATTGACGACTTGAGCTTTAGATCATCGGGAAAACCAAAGATCGTTTTAGCGTTATTGGTCGGAACTTGTAACAGAACTTCACACAATTGACGTAAATTGTTGCCTAAATATGGATCGGCCAAGAAGGCTTGGGCTTCATTGAGATCAGCTATCCCGTATAAGTGAGCGGTCTGACTTTTGCCTAAGCCACGTAATTGGGGAAACATGAACCACATCCAGTGGGAACGTTTCTTTTGTGCTTTGAGTTCGGTCATAGCTAGTTTGAAATATTGTTGTTGCGGAGCGGTAAATCTTGCTAAAGTCATTATTCATTTTCCTTTCCGATAGGGGAGTTATAGACCGTGTCGTGCAAGATATCTAGCAACTGTTTTTTAGCTGGTGTTATTACTTGAGTCGCACGTGTGACGATCGAGAGTAAGAATTTGGGCTGTTGTTCGTCTAGGAGTTCTAGAACGGAAAAGTCATCGTTGGGGCTGATCGCAATGTCTGTCAAACAGGCGATCCCCGTGTTGCTTGCGACCATGGATTTTAATACGTGGACGTAATTAGTACGGTAGATGATATCAGGTCGGAAGTGTTCTTTTTGAGCTAAGAGTTTGAGGACCTTATCGTGAATGAAACCTTCATTATGCACGATAAAGCGCTCGTCTTTTAATTCGGAAAAATAGACGGCCTTTTTTGAGGCTAGGGGATGTTGCTTGCTGACGATGATCTTAAATGACGCTTGAGCAAAAGTTTCAGCTTTTAGAGCGGGTTGGGTCAAAGGTTCAAGTGAGCCTAAGAGACAAAAATCAAGCGAGCCATCTAATAAGAGCTTAAGTAGAGCTTGTGAACCAGCTTCCCTAGTCTCGAGTTGTTCGATCAAACCAGTCGCGATCAATTTAGAAACGATATTGGGGAAAAAATAATTGCCGATGATCGGTGGTAGCCCAAAGAGTAATTTTTCTTGTTTAGCACGCAAAGCTTCTTTTTTAGCGATAGCTAACTCGTTTAAGATCACTTTTAAATGGGCATCAAATTGGTAGCCACTAGGGGTGACCAGTAATTCTTTGTGTGAGCGATCCCGGATAAAAAAGGTCGTTTCAAATTCTTCTTCGAGCCGCTTGATCGCTAATGTGACCGTTGGTTGGCTAACAGAGAATATCTGGGCAACTTTGGAAAAATTTTTTTCTTTGACTAATTGGTGGAAATATTCAAAATCTCTAATATTCATCTTCAGATCCTTGATTTGACAGCTTTTTAAAAGCTCATATTAATTTTACTAATAGTGTACCACAAAGTTGACTATAAAAATCGCACCGTTTTAAAATGAGTGACATCAATTGAGATCTAGTAAAAAAGGAGCCGATAAACATGGCAGATACAATGAACATTTTAAATAATCCTTTTTTAAATAAAGGAACAGCTTTTACAGTTGAAGAACGTAAAGAACTTGGTTTGACAGGTGCTTTACCAGCTAAGGTCCAAACTTTACAAGAACAAGCAGACCAAGCTTACGGTCAATTCAAGCGCAAATCAAGCCAATTAGAACAACGCCAATTCTTGATGACGATCTTTAATACGAATCGAACACTATTCTACTATTTGATGGGACAACATATCGTAGAATTTATGCCGATCGTGTATGATCCAGTGATCGCTGAATCGATCGAACAATACAGTGAGATCTTCACGCGTCCCCAAGAAGCAGCTTTTATTTCTGTTGATGACCAAGACAGCATCGAAGAGTCCTTGCGAAATGCGGCTGACGGGCGTGACATTCGTTTGATCGTTGTAACTGATGCTGAGGGTATCCTTGGTATGGGTGATTGGGGCGTTAATGGTGTTGATATCGCAGTCGGCAAATTGATGGTCTACACAGCAGCTGCTGGTATCGATCCAGCTCAAGTTTTACCAGTTTCACTTGATAACGGAACAAATAATGAAAAACTATTGAATGATCCTCTTTACCTTGGTAACCGCCATGCACGTGTTTATGGTGAAAAATACCATGCAATGGTCGACAAGTTTGTTGCTACAGCAGAAAAACTCTTCCCTGAAAGCTTACTGCACTTTGAAGACTTTGGACGCTCGAATGCAGCGGTCATCTTGGAAAAATATCAAGATAAGATCTTGACCTTCAATGACGATATCCAAGGAACAGGTATCATTTCGCTTGCTGGTGTCTTGGGTGCGATGAATATTTCTAAAGAAAAGATCACCGATCAGATCTTCTTGACTTTCGGTGCTGGGACAGCTGGTGTCGGGATCGCCAATATGTTATTTGATGAATTGGTTCGCGAAGGCTTGAGCGAAACAGAAGCTAAAAAGCACTTCTACTTAGTCGATAAACAAGGGCTTTTATTCGAAGATACAGAAGATCTAACTCCAGGTCAAAAAGCTTTTGTGCGCAAACGTTCAGAATTTGAGAATGCTGATGAGTTAACGAACTTAGAAGCTGTCGTTAAAGCAGTTCATCCAACTGTTATGATCGGGACCTCGACACAACCAGGTACATTCACGGAAAGTATCGTTAAGGAAATGGCAGCTCACACGAAACGTCCAGTGATCTTCCCATTGTCTAACCCAACACGTTTGGCTGAAGCTAAAGCAGAAGATCTTTTGAAATGGACAGATGGTCGTGCTTTAGTTGCAACAGGTATCCCAGCTGGTGATATCGAATATAACGGTGTAACTTACAATATCGGTCAAGCAAACAATGCTTTGGTCTACCCAGGTGTTGGTTTTGGTGCGATCGCGGCTAAAGCTAAGATCTTAAACGAAAAGATGTTGGCCGATGCAGCCCACGCTTTAGGTGGTATCGTTGATCCAGATCAACCAGGTGCTGCAGTGTTACCACCAGTTTCTAAGTTACAAGAATTCTCACAAACAGTTGCTCAAGTCGTAGCACAATCAGCGATCGATCAAGGCCTTGCTGGCGTGACAGACGCTAAGAAGGCAGTGGCTGATATGAAGTGGGAACCTAAATATTAATAAATTGATAAAAGGCCACTTGTTGGTCTTTTATCTTTGGCAGAAGAAAAAGGAGAATTATTATGGCAGTTTTTTTAACTTCCGTCTCAAGTGTGCTTGTGATCGTATTGATCATGGCACTTGGTTATATTTTACGTAAAACAGGTTGGTTTGCCGATTCATTTGGTGGCAATATCGCATCTTTGATCACTAAGATCGCTTTACCAGCTTCGATCTTTATGGGTGTGATGGATCACTTGACTCGGGAAAGCCTCTTAGGTTTAGGAAAAGGTATTATTTTCCCAGCCTTAGGTGTGATCATTGGTTATGTGATCGCTTGGTCAGCAGTTAAAGTCTTAAAGATCAAGCCGGGTCGTCGGGGGATCTTCATGAATGCGGTCGTTAACGCAAATACGATCTTTATCGGGATGCCTTTGAACAATGCGCTTTTTGGTGAAAAGGCGATGAGTTATTTCTTGATCTATTACATCATCAATACCGTTTCAACTTGGGCTTTTGGGGTCTACTTGATCTCAAATGATGATCCAACGGTCGATAAGAGTCAAAAGAAAGCTCATAAGATCAATTGGAAAAAAGTTCTACCAATGCCACTCGTTGGTTTTATCGTAGCGATCGTGTGGTTGCTATTAGGGATCCCAGTACCAAGTTTTATGGGACAAACCTTGTCTTATGTCGGTGCTTTGGTGACACCATTGTCCTTGATCTATATCGGGATCGTGTTATGTGATGCAGGTTTGAACAATTTCCGGTTCGAACGCGATTCGATTTTGGCATTATTAGGTCGTTTTGTGTTATCACCAGTCGTGTTGATCTTGTTGATCAAAGCAGGTGCAAGTTTTGGGGTCGACTTACCGACATTGATGCGTCAAACATTAGTTGTTCAATCAGCAACTCCAATGTTAGCCGTCTTACCTATTTTGGCAAAGGAAGCTCATGGGGATGTTAAATATGCGACTGATGTGGTCGTGATGAGTACTGTTTTATTTGTAGTCGTAGTACCGATCTTGATGGCGATCTTACAATTTATTTAGTGTAATATAAAGTCAGTTTTAGTGCTGTAAGCATTAGAACTGACTTTTTTAAATTTTTGGAAAATTCCTTGCATCATAGCCAAATTTGACTAAAATAAACTTACAAGTGATCAGCGAACTTTTCTTTTGTAATATTTAACGCAGGATAATATAATCTATAAAAAGATCATAAAAAAGGAAGTTTAATTTGAAACAACGAAAAAAAACGCAACGGATCGCCTTTTTAGCGCTATTTACAGCGATCATTATCATCCAAAATTTTATCCCATTTCTGGGTTATATTCCACTTGGCCCCCTTAATTTAACGATCATCCATATCACTGTGATCGTGGCTGCACTCGTTTTAGGACCTAAAGATGGTGCGATCGTCGGTGGAGTCTGGGGCACGATCACCTTTATTCGCGCCTTTGTTTGGCCGACGAGTCCCTTGGCAACGATCGTCTTTACGAATCCACTGGTCTCTGTTTTACCTCGGATCTTGATCGGGGTCGTGGCAGGCTATACATTTATGTGGTTATCTAAACGCTTATCCTCAAAGATCTTAGCTGCAGGTATCGCAGCCGTTTTAGGGTCATTGACTAATACATTGTTAGTTTTAGGCCAGATCTATCTCTTTTATCAAGGGCAAGCACCAGCCATGTATGCCTTGGATGTAGCAGCCTTGTTACCATATCTATTGGGGGTCGTGGCAACAAATGGGTTACCAGAAGCGGCTTTGGCAGCGATTATTGCCCCCAGTGTTTCGCTTTCTTTACTGAGAAAATTAAAAGCGTAGGTTCTTGATTTTTAAGAAAGGCGGTATTTTGTGGCACGTCGAAAAAAGAAAAATTACTCACAGTTACTTTTTTTAGGTTTTATAGTGCTACTAGCGGTAACATTTCTTACGGGCATGGCAGATAAATATTTTGCTACTAGTGAGACACCGCAAGCGACAACTTCAAATGATGAACAAGCTAAACAAAATTTTATCAAGCAACTTGCTCCGATCGCGCAAGCCGAACAGCGCCAGTATGGTGTTTTAGCAAGTATCACCTTAGCTCAAGCAGCCTTAGAGTCTGATTGGGGCAAAAGTGAACTTTCTGCTAAGTACAATAACTTATTTGGGATCAAAAATCCGAACGGGTCTTTGATGACAACGCAAGAATATGTCGATGGCCAATGGACTACGATCAAGGATACTTTTGCAGTCTATGGCAGTTGGGAAGATTCGGTCAAGGCGCATACACAACTTTTTGTTGATGGAACGGACTGGAATACCGATCATTATGGGCCAGTACTGCAAGCCAAAAATTATGAACAAGCAGCGTGGGCTTTACAAAATCAAGGCTACGCGACTGATCCTAATTATGCCGAAAAGTTGATCGCCTTGATCAAACAGTATAATTTAAATCAATACGATTTATGATACATTTCAGATATTTTGGTGTAAAAGCCGAATATTTGAGCTTGAAAACGAAAAATAGTTATGCTATTCTAGCTACAGGTTACTTATATAATGCCATAATCTGGTTGGCGAGTTTCTACCCAAGACCGTAAATCTTGGACTATGAGTAAAAAAACGTTAGGAGACCAGACTTTTGTTTTTGCCAAAGTCTGGTCTTTATTATTTTTAGGGGGCTATAGCTTGAAAGTATTAGAAGAACGCATCAAACAAGATGGTGTTGTTTTACCGGGAAACGTATTAAAGGTCAATCAATTCTTGAACCATCAGATCGACCCACAGTTGATGTATGAGATCGGCCAAGAATTTGAGCGTTTATTCAAAGATGAGGCTGTGACAAAGATCTTGACGGTCGAAGCTTCAGGGATCGCACCAGCTATCATGGCTGGACTCGTGATGGATATTCCAGTGGTCTTTGCGCGCAAGAAAAAGCCATCGACCTTGGATAGTGATGTCTATGCGGCTGAGGTCTACTCATATACTAAAAAGGTGACCAATACGATCTCAGTTGACCAAAAATTTTTATCGGAAACTGACCGCGTGTTAGTGATCGATGATTTCTTGGCTAACGGGCAGGCAGTCTTGGGCTTACTTGAGATCTGTCGCCAAGCTAGCGCCCATATCGTTGGAGCAGGGGTAGTTGTTGAAAAATCGTTCCAAGCTGGGGCTAAATTGATCAAAGAGCGCGGGGTAAGATTGGAATCACTTGCGCGGATCGCTTCTTTTGAAGACGATAAAGTGCACTTTGTGGGGGAATAACACGATGAAAAAAGCAAATAATAGTCAGGCGGCTTTACTAGGTTTACAGCATTTATTAGCGATGTATTCTGGAGCGGTGGCCGTTCCCTTATTGATCGGGACAGCCTTGAATTTTAACACCGAACAGATGACTTACCTGGTTTCGATCGACATTTTTATGTGTGGGTTAGCTACTTTACTTCAGCTTATGCGCAATCGTTATTTTGGGATCGGCCTGCCCGTTGTTTTAGGGTGTGCGATCCAAGCTGTCGAACCGTTAAAGATGATCGGAAGCCAATTTACGATCCAGACGATGTATGGGGCGATCATTGTGGCGGGGATCTTTGTTTGTCTAGTCTCGGGCCAGTTTTCGAAGGTCAAACGCCTCTTTCCACCTGTGGTCACAGGGACGTTGATCACTGTTATCGGTCTGACATTGATCCCGATCGCGATCCAAAATATCGGTGGTGGTAATGCTAGTGCTAAAGATTTTGGTTCACTTACCAATATCACTTTGGGCTTTTTGACGGTGATCTTGATTTTAGCGATCCAAGTCTTTGCAAAGGGCTTTTTGAGTTCGATCGCAGTCTTACTGGGATTAGTGATCGGGAGTTTAGTAGCTGCAGCGCTGGGGCTAGTTTCCTTGGCGCCATTACATGAAGCACCGTGGTTCCACGTACCACAGCCTTTTTACTTTGGGATGCCTCACTTTGAATGGTCATCTTCGGTTACGATGATCATCATCGCTTTGGTTTCCATGGTCGAATCGACGGGTGTTTATTTTGCTTTAGGGGATATTTTGAATAAAAAGATCACCGAAAAAGACCTCAAACTCGGCTATCGGGCTGAAGGGATGGCGGTCATTTTAGGTGGGATCTTCAATACTTTCCCATATACGACATTTTCACAAAATGTTGGCTTGCTTGAGCTTTCAGGGATCAAGACCAAGCGTCCGATCTATTGGTCAGCAGGACTTTTGATGCTGTTAGGGCTGTTGCCTAAGGTGGGGGCGTTAGCGACGATGATCCCGACACCGGTTTTAGGTGGGGCGATGCTAGTGATGTTTGCGATGATCAGTGTGCAAGGGATCAGGATCTTAGCTAATGTTGATTTTACCGACCAACGAAATATCTTAGTTGTGGCGGTTTCGATCGGTTTAGGTCTGGGCGTGTCGATCTATCCAAATATCTTCCAAAATCTACCGCGTGCAGTTCAACTATTCTTAGGTAATGGGATCGTGGTGGCAAGTTTAAGTTCAGTATTATTGAATTTGGCCTTCAAGGGTAGAGCAGGACTAGCTAAAAAAGATATCAAGCAACAAGTGCGTGTTTTAGAAGATGTAGACAAATAATGTGTGAAGCAGGTGATAGCCTGCTTTTTTTGTTAGGTGGCACAAAATATATTTTTAAAAATTTACATTATTAAAATACTGTCTTGCTGAGTAATGTGGTAAAATAGAAAGTAAGTATTAGTGATACGAGAGGTTGTGAGAGAATGGAACAAGAGATCCTTTTTCCAGGCGATACTTTAGGGATCATCGGGGGCAATCCCAACGGCATCATGTTAGCACGGGCGGCTAAGAAAATGGGCTTTACTGTGATCGTTTATTGTTCAGACGAAAGTAATCCCGTGTTAGCCGAAGCTGATGTAAAAATGGTCGGTAAGTTGAACGAAAAAACAAAGCTCCAAGATTTTGCACAGCGGTGTGACTTAGTAACTTATACCTCAGAAAACATTGATGTTGAGGCGGTCAAATTCTTGCAACGCTTCACGCGGGTCCCCCAAGGTAGTGATACGTTGGAGATCACGCAGGACCGCTTATTAGAACGGGCTTTCTTTGAACAACTCAATATCAACGTTGCGCCGTATGCTACGATCGTCAGTTTAGATGATGTTTACCAAGCAGTCAGTTCGATCGGTTATCCATGCATTTTAAAACCGATCCAAAAAGGTTTTGGCAAGCGCCGAAAACAGATCATCAAAAAACAAACCGACATTGCTAAGTGTGCGGACATAATCGATCTAGGGACCTATATTCTCGAGTCATGGATCCCGTATGAAAAGGAATTATCCCTGACTTTAGCCCGAGATAAAGACGGTAACTTGACGTATTTCCCGATCGCAGAAGATTATTATCGCGAACACCGTTTACATGCGACCTTGGCACCAGTAGCTTTAGATGGTGAAGTTGCAGCTGAGGTCAAGCGCTTGACAGCTGAGATCGTCAAAGAACTGGATTATGTTGGGGTCTTACAAGCAGAATTTTTCTTGACTAAGAGTGGTGCTTTGTATATCAAACGGATCATTCCGGCATTATATGCTTCAGGTTATGTATTTGATAAGGCGACCGACGTTTCGATGTTTGAACAACATTTGCGTGCCTTGGCACAGATCCCTTTGTCTAAACCTAACTTGGTAAAACCAACTGAGATGGTGATGATCGCGACCAAGGATACCGATGCTTTGCGGACACAATGGGTCTTAAAGGATAACTGGCATTACAATTATTTCCGTTATCCTAAATCGCTTCATCCCGTTAAAGCTGAAGGCTATGTTCTAGTGACCGCTGATTCGAGCAAACATGCCAAGGAACAAGTCGAAGCAACTGGGATCTGGGATGAGATCACAGCTGATGATGAAATAGTTGAATAGTATTTTTTAAGACGCACGGTATTTATATCGGCGTCTTTTTACATCTTGTTTGCTAAGATTTAAGTAATTTTAAAGAATAGGGCTGTAATATTTGCTATAATAGGCATTGATTGAAAATTTTAGAGGGGATTTGAAAATTTTGACAGCAAGAAACTTATTAGATGGCATGAATGATAAGCAAGCAGAAGCTGTAGCCTGCACTGAAGGGCCACTACTCATCATGGCCGGTGCCGGTAGTGGGAAAACACGGGTCTTGACACACCGTGTAGCCTACTTGATCGAAGAAAAAAATGTAAATCCTTGGAATATTTTAGCGATCACCTTCACCAACAAAGCAGCGCGGGAAATGCGTGAGCGGATCAATAAGTTGATCGCTGAAGGTGCAGAAGATATTTGGGTCTCGACTTTCCACGCTTTATGTGTCCGGATCTTACGCCGTGATGCTGAAAAGATCGGCTATGATCGCAATTTTACGATCGCAAGCACAAGTGAGCAACGGACTTTGATGAAACACATTTTAGCGGATAACTTAAACGTTGACGTTAAAAAATTCGAGCCCCGGGCCGTTCTGAGTGCGATCTCGAACGCCAAAAATGATTTAAAGACACCAGCAGAACTAAGAAAAGATGCAGCTGATCCATTTTCACAGGTGGTAAGTGATGCTTATGAATTATACCAAGAGCAGTTGCAAAATAATCAAGCTTTGGATTTTGATGATCTCATCATGCAAACGATCCGGTTATTTAAAGAATCACCAGAAACATTGGCATTTTATCAACGTAAATTTCACTATATCCATGTGGATGAATACCAAGATACTAACGAAGCTCAATATCAATTGGTCAGCATGTTAGCTCAAACATATCGTAATCTATGTGTTGTGGGGGATGCTGATCAAAGTATTTACGGTTGGCGTGGAGCTAATATGGAAAATATCATGAATTTTGAGGAAGATTATCCTGATGCGACCGTGATCAAGTTGGAACAAAATTATCGTTCAACTAAGACGATCTTGCAAGCGGCTAATGAAGTTATCGAAAATAACATCAATCGTAAAGCTAAAACATTATGGACACAAAATGCAGAAGGCGAAAAGATCCATTATTATCGTGCAGATAATGCCAACGATGAAGCCTTTTATGTCGTTAAGCAGATCCAGCAAAAGATGCGCACTGAAGGTAAGCATTATGGCGATTTTGCTGTCTTATACCGCACAAATGCCCAATCACGTGTGATCGAAGAAACATTTGTCAAAGCTAATATCCCGTATAAATTAGTTGGGGCTCACCGGTTCTACGATCGAAAGGAAATTTTGGATATTTTAGCTTATCTGCGTTTAGCTGCCAATCCGAATGATTCCTTGAGTTTTGCGCGTGTTGCTAATGAACCTAAACGGGGGATCGGGGCAACTAGTTTGGCTAAATTGCAAGCATTTGCTGAGATGAACGGTCTTTCCTTGATCGAAGCAGCAGAAAACGTCATTATGACTGGCGTAAGTGGCAAGGCAGCTACCCAATTAGAAAGTTTCGCTAAGTTGATCCGGCGCTTCAATGAATTGGAGAAAACTAAGAATATCACTGAGTTGACGGAGATCATTTTAGATGAATCGGGCTATAAACAAAGCTTACAAGCTAAAAATACGCTTGAAGATCAAAGTCGCCTAGAAAACTTAGAAGAATTCATGTCTGTAACAAAGCAATTTGATGAAAACTGGGAACCAGAAGAAGAAAATAGCGATCCGTTCGTTGATTTCTTAGCTGACCTAGCTTTGGTTTCTGATCAAGATAGCGTTGATGAAGATCCAGATGAAGTGACCTTGATGACATTGCACGCCGCTAAGGGTCTGGAATTTCCAACAGTCTTTTTGATGGGCTTAGAAGAAGGGATCTTCCCGTTAGGCCGAGCTGTGATGGATGAAAGTGAGCTCGAAGAAGAACGGCGCTTGGCCTATGTTGGGATCACCCGGGCTGAAGAAGAACTCTACTTATCAAATGCCTTCTCGCGGATGCTCTATGGACGGCGCCAGAGCAACCAAGTTTCCCGCTTTATCAGTGAGATCTCCGATGAATTGTTGCAAAGTGATAACGAAACTTTAGCTGATTATCAACCAAAAACCAAAGTCGATGTTCCTTTTGCTAAGAAGCCAGTTTACCGCAAACCAGCTGGAACTGTCGAAAAAAGCCAAGGAACTGGGGCTGAAAAGAAACAATGGAATATCGGTGATAAGGTCTCCCATAAAGCCTGGGGTACAGGGACTGTGGTCAAGGTCAGTGGTAGTGGTGAAGATATCGAACTTGATATCGCCTTTGCTGGCCAAGGGATCAAGCGACTATTAGCGGCCTTTGCACCGATCACTAAGATTTAAAAAGAGGTAAAAGAGATGGAAGCAAAGACTTTAGAAGAGGTCAAAGATCTACGTGCTCAATTGAACAAATGGAGCCATGAATACTATGTGTTAGATCGACCAACAGTGGAAGATCATGTCTATGACGCTACCTATCAACGTTTGGTCGAACTTGAAACTAAGTATCCTGAGCTCGTAACTGATGATTCACCTACTAGACGTGTCGGCGGTCAAGTTTTAAGTGGCTTTGAAAAGGTCGAACATGAGATTCCGATGCTTTCACTAGGCGATGTTTTTTCAAAAGCAGAACTAGCCGAATTCAAAACCAAACTAGAGGAAAATGTAGCCAAGACTTTTGCTTATAGCTGTGAATTAAAGATCGACGGCTTAGCGATCTCATTGGTCTACGAAAAAGGTGTCTTTGTCAAAGGTTCGACCCGTGGCAACGGGATCATCGGTGAAGATATCACGGAAAACTTAAAAACGATCAAGGCGATCCCTTTGCGTTTAAGTGAACCGATCGACGTTGAAGTCCGGGGCGAATGCTATATGCCAAAAGAGTCATTTCTAAAATTGAATAAGGCGCGCGAAGAACAGGGCCAAACAGTCTTTGCTAACCCAAGAAATGCTGCAGCTGGTTCATTGCGGCAATTAGATACCAAAGAAACAGCCAAGCGTAATTTAAGTGTCTTTATGTATTATTTGATGGAGCCCGAAAAATTTGGGGTCGCGACCCAAAGTCAGGCTTTAGCTCAATTAAAAGCATGGGGCTTCAAAGTCAATGAAGAAGCGATCGTAGCGAGTGAAATGGCTGAGATCGATGCCTATATTGATAAATATCAGGCTAAACGGGCACAACTAGCTTATGAGATCGATGGGATCGTGATCAAAGCTGATCCGTTTGCGATCCACGCCGAAGTTGGAAATACGGTCAAAGTTCCGCGTTGGGCGATCGCTTATAAATTTCCACCAGACGAACAAGAAACGATCGTCCGTGAGATCGAATGGACGGTGGGACGGACTGGAGTGGTGACACCAACGGCCGTGATGGATCCAGTGACTTTAGCGGGGACCGTGGTTTCAAGAGCTTCTTTACACAATCCTGATTATTTGCAACAAAAAGACATCCGCCTCGGTGATACTGTCAAATTACACAAAGCAGGCGACATTATTCCAGAGATCTCAGAAGTTGTGTTGGCTAAACGTCCAGCTTCAAGTCAACCTTATACGATACCGACAGAATGTCCTGAATGTGGCGCAAAACTGGTTCATTTGGATGACGAAGTTGCGTTGCGGTGTATCAATCCGCAGTGCCCAGCCTTATTAAAAGAAAGTCTGACGCACTTTGCGTCGCGAAATGCGATGAACATAGATGGGTTAGGGCCACGGATCATTGAACAACTTTTCGACAAGAAATTGATCAAAGATGCGGCGGGGCTATATAATTTGACCTTTGATGAATTATTGACGTTAGATAAATTCAAAGAAAAATCAGCCAATAATTTGTTACAAGCGATCGAACAGAGCAAAGCTAACTCATTAGAACGGTTACTTTTTGGCTTGGGGATCCGGCATGTGGGGGCCAAAGCGGCATTTATCTTAGCCCAACACTTTAAGACGATCCAAGCTTTAAAGAAAGCAACGGTAGCAGAGATCGTAGAACTTGACTCGATCGGCGAAACAATCGCGGATGCTGTGGTGACATATTTTGAAAATGAACAAGTTGACCTATTATTGGAAGAATTTACTGCAGCTGGAGTTAATTTGACTTTCCTAGGTCAGAGCGCTGAAGAGCTAGCCGAGCAAACAGCCGATGATCCATTGAATGGTCTGACCGTAGTTTTAACGGGAAAACTCGACAAGATCAAGCGAGCGGAAGCTAAACAGATCTTAGAGGCGCATGGTGCTAAAGTAACAGGGAGCGTTTCGAAAAAGACCGACCTTTTAGTTGCAGGTCATGATGCTGGTAGCAAATTGACTAAGGCCCAAGAATTAGGAATAAAAATTATTGATGAAGATGAATTTTTACGGCAAACAGGAGGCAATTGATGAGAAAGAAGTATTTAGCATTAGTTAGCTTATGTGCAGGTACCATGTTACTTTCAGCCTGTGGTAATTTAGGAAGCAGTGGCTCTGGCAATTCAGTCACGCAATCAACGCAACAATCCAAAAAGGGTTACCAAACTACGGGTCAAGTAGATACCTCCGATTATCAAGGTGTGATCGAAAATGGACGTTATTTAACGAGTAAGGCTCGTGGTGTCGGGATCGTTCAAAATTCAGAAAATATGTTGAATTTAAAGAGTTTTGAAAGTGGCATGACAACCTTATCTAAAGAGGAATTTCCCACCAAAGATTACATTTTCCGCGAAGGCCAATTGTTGACCAAAGGCACGGTTCAAGATTGGCTCGGGCGTAAGTCAAAGGATAACCCGACTGGTCTAAATCCTGAAGATAATGGCGAAAAAGACGCAGACAAGCGCAATCCGATCTATATCCAACAGATCGAAGAACAAGATTACATGAAAGAGACCGATGGCAAACTGGAATTAGCTGGGATCACGATCGGTATCGGAATGAATCGTAAGGATTATTACCAAAAAGAACAGTATGGTGCGATGTACACCACTAATATCTCCAAGGAAAAAATGGAAGAAGAGGGTAAAAAAGCCGCAGCTGAAGTCTTGAAGCGGGTCAGAAAACTCGATGGTGCATCAGATGTACCGATCTTGATCTGTATGTATGAACAAGCGCCTAATGATAGTTTGGTCGGGGGAACTTTCTATGCTTATAGTGTGAGTGATGGTGATACTTTGGGGAGTTGGAAGGAAACTAATCTCCAAACCTCAGTCTTGCCATCAATAGCAGAAAATGGTGCGGTCAACGATAATGATGAAAGTTCCTTCAATGCTTTCAAAAATAAGACGCAAAGCTTTTTCCCTAACTTAGCTGGGGTAACGGCTCAAGCCAAGTATAAGAATAAGTCACTCCAAGAACTGCACGTTAAGATCACGACCCAATTTTACAGTGAAACTGAGATCAGAAGCTTTACGCAGTTTGTTTCTCAGATGGCAAAGACCTACTTGCCGGGTGATATTCCGATCGATATCACGATCAAAGGCTCAGATGGTGAAGTTCAAGCCTTTCTAGCTCGCGAAAAAGATAGTGGTAACTTCTATGCCCACGTCTTTGATGATTAGAATAAAATTGACTATAAAAAAGTCAGCAGATCTATGCTAAAATATTAAGCAGATATGCAAGAAAGAAGGATGAAGATGGCGATCAGCGCAAATGAAGTAAAGCACGTTGCAAGTTTGGCAAAGCTTGAATTTAGCGATGCAGAATTACAAAAATTCACCGGTCAAATGGACCAGATCATCAATATGGTACAACAATTGAGTGAAGTCGATACGACAGATGTACCGGTAACGACAACTGTGACGGATGCCTTTAATGTGATGCGAGAAGATATCGCAGTTAAGGGGACCGACCGTGAATTGTTGATGGAAAATGTACCTGAAAGAAAAGATGGCTTTATCAAAGTGCCAGCAATTATTGATGAAAGCGAGGAAGGCTAGCCCATGGATTATTTTACAACTGATCTGACCAGTTTACATGAAAAATTGGTCAACAAAGATTTGAGCGTGGAGGAGTTAACGAAAGATACTTTCAAGACGATCAAAGACCGTGATCAACAGATCGCTGCTTTCCTAGCTTTAAACGAAGAAGCTGCTTTGAAGCAAGCTAAAGAACTTGACCAAAATGGGATCGATCCAGCTAATGTTTTAGCTGGGATCCCGATCGCGATCAAAGATAATATCGTGACAAAAGGCTTACGGACAACGGCTGCCAGCAAGATGTTAGAAAACTTTGACCCGATCTATGATGCAACAGTTATGGAAAAATTAGCTGCTGCTCAAATGATCAATGTGGGTAAAGTCAACATGGATGAATTTGCTATGGGTGGTTCGACTGAAAGTTCAGCCTTTAAGGTAACTAAGAATGCTTGGGATCAAACTAAAGTCCCTGGTGGCTCTTCTGGTGGTTCAGCAGCCGCTGTTGCTTCGGGCCAAGTTTTAGCTGCCCTAGGTTCAGATACCGGTGGTTCGATCCGTCAACCAGCAGCATATAATGGTATCGTTGGGGTCAAACCTACTTATGGTCGTGTATCTCGTTACGGCTTGATCGCTTTTGCTTCTAGCTTAGATCAGATCGGACCATTGACACGCACAGTCAAAGACAATGCCTATGTCCTAAATGCAATCAGCGGTCATGATAGCCGTGATTTTACCAGCTCTAACCGTGAAGTTCCTGACTTTACCCAAGGCTTAGATGGTGATATCAAGGGTATGAAGATCGCCGTGCCAAAAGAATACTTTGGTGAAGGTGTTGCTGAAGATGTTAAAGAAGCGATCAAAGAAGCGATCAAGACATTTGAAAGCTTGGGTGCGACCGTTGATGAAGTTTCCTTGCCACACAGCAAGTATGGGGTACAAGTATACTACATCATTGCCTCTTCTGAAGCTTCATCTAACTTACAACGTTTTGATGGGATCCGCTACGGCTTTAGAGCCCAAGATGTTAAGAACTTAGAAGACGTTTATGTTCGTTCACGCTCGGAAGGCTTTGGCGATGAAGTTAAACGCCGGATCATGTTAGGGACATTCTCACTTTCCGCTGGGACTTATGATGCCTTCTTCAAGAAAGCTGCTCAAGTTAGAACCTTGATCTGCCAAGATTTTGCGAAAGTCTTTAACGACTATGACTTGATCTTAGGACCAACTGCACCAACAACAGCTTATGGGATCGGTGATGAGATCAATGATCCGATCACGATGTACATGAATGATATCTTGACGATCCCGGTAAACTTAGCTGGTCTACCAGGGATGTCACTTCCAGCTGGTTTCTCTAACGGTTTGCCGATCGGGATGCAATTGATCGCACCACAATTTAGAGAAGATACGATGTATAAAGCGGGCTATGCTTTTGAACAAGCAACCGACTTCCATAAACAAGTTCCAACGATCGGGGGTCAAAACTAATGAACTTTGAAACAACAATCGGGCTTGAAGTCCACATTGAAATGAAGACAAACTCCAAGGCTTATTCTCCCGCACCAGTAGTTTACGGGGCAGAACCAAATACGAATACTAATGTTATCGATTGGGGCTATCCTGGGGTCTTGCCACAATTGAACAAGGGCGCTTTGGAATACGGGATGCGTGCTGCTTTAGCACTTAACTGTGAGATCACACGGGATATCCACTTTGACCGTAAGAACTACTTCTATCCAGATAATCCAAAAGCATACCAGATCACCCAAGCTCAAACACCGATCGGACACGATGGTTGGCTTGAGATCGAACTTGAAGATGGAACTAAAAAGAAGATCGGGATCGAAGAAATGCACGTTGAAGAAGATGCGGGTAAAAACACGCATAATCCGGACGGCTACTCTTATGTTGACTTGAATCGTCAAGGCACACCATTGATCGAGATCGTCTCTAAACCAGATATCGCTTCTCCAGAAGAAGCTTACGCATACTTGACACGTTTACGTCAGATCATTCAATTTACCGGCGTATCCGATGTGAAGATGGAAGAAGGTTCAATGCGGGCTGACGTTAACATCTCAGTTCGTCCGATCGGTTCAACTAAGTTTGGGACTAAGACGGAAATGAAGAACTTAAACTCCTTTGAACACGTGAAGAAAGGTTTGGAATATGAAGCTAAGCGTCAAGAACGTGTCTTGATGGCTGGTGGTGAGATCCAACAAGAAACACGGCGTTTTGATGAACCAAGTGGTGAAACGATCTTGATGCGTGTCAAAGAAGGTAAGAGCGATTACCGTTACTTCCCAGAACCTGATCTACCACCGATCCATATTTCTGATGAATGGGTCGCTGAGGTCAAAGATTCGATCCCAGAAATGCCTGACGTTCGTCGGAAACGCTATGTCAACGACTGGGGCATTACTGAATATGATGCGGGCGTCTTGACGCAAACAAAAGAAATGTCTGATTTCTATGAAGCAACTGTAGCTGCTGGAGCGGATGCTAAATTAGCGGCTAACTGGTTGATGGGTGAAGTTAGTGCCTATTTGAATGCTCAAAAAGTTGAGTTAGGTCAAACCGCATTGACACCAGAACATTTGGCAACCATGATCAAGTTGATCCAAGATGAAACGATCTCATCTAAGATTGCTAAGAAGGTCTTTAAAGAGATCATCAAAAATGATACCGAACCAAAAGCATGGGTCGAAGAAAAAGGCATGGTACAATTATCTGACCCAGCTAAATTGCAACCGATCATCGATGAAGTATTGGACAACAACGAACAATCGATCGAAGACTTTAAGAATGGTAAAGATCGTGCGGTTGGCTTCTTAGTGGGTAACATCATGAAACAGACCCATGGTAAAGCTAACCCTAAAGTTGTTAATAAATTGTTGATGGCAAGTTTAAAGGAAAGATAGACGCAAACTGCGCCATGAGGGAATAATTATGCAAAAGCGTTGCCGAATTATTTATAATCCGACATCTGGACGTGAAGCTTTAAAAAATGATCTAGTTGAGATCTTAAATATTTTAGAACGTGCTGGTTATGAAACGAGTGCCTTTGCAACGACGCCTGAACCTAATTCTGCTCAAAATGAAGCTAAACGAGCAGCTCAAGCAGGCTTTAACTTGATCATTGCTGCTGGTGGTGATGGCACGATCAATGAAGTCGTTAATGGGATCGCCCCTCTAAAGCATCGGCCAAAGTTGGGGATCATTCCCGCCGGTACAACTAATGACTATGCGCGTGCTTTAAAGATACCACGGGAAAGTCCGATCGAAGCAGCTAAAGTTATCGCCAATGGTAAAACGGTCAAAATGGATATCGGGCGTGCCAATGATAAGTACTTTGTCAACATTGCAGCCGGTGGTCTCTTGAGTGAATTGACATATGCGGTGCCATCTGAATTCAAGACGCTCTTTGGCTATTTAGCTTACCTAGTTAAAGGAGCTGAATTGTTGCCACGGGTCAAACCGATCAACATGCACCTTGAATATGATGATGGTGTTTATGATGGGAAAGCCTCGATGTTTTTCTTAGCTTTGACTAATTCAGTTGGTGGCTTTGAGCAGATCGTGCCCGACGCCAGTTTAGACGACGGAAAATTTACCTTGATCGTGGTCAAGACGAGCAATCTGTTAGAAATGATGCGTTTGATCACAATGGTCTTAAACGGTGGTAAACACATCAACGACGCTAATATCCTCTATGTTAAAACATCTAAGTTGGTCGCTAAACCAGTCGACGAAAAAATGATGATCAACATCGATGGTGAATACGGTGGGGATGCGCCGATGAAATTCAAGAACTTGAAACGTCACATTGAGATCTTTGCTAATACCCAAGAGATCCCAGAACGGGCGATCACGGAAGTCAAAGAAGATGAAGATATGGACGAAGCCAAGAAAAACTTTGTTGATGGTGTCCAAGAACTCGATGAATCTGACAATATCAAATTAGATAAGTAGTTAAGAACTCGTTGTTCCAAGATGGAGCAGCGAGTTTTTTTATCTAAATTTCTACTTGCCTTATAGTTCACTTCAAGGTTTATAGTTATTCTTGTAAATAAGTGGAAGCATAATATGCTCAAAAGTAAAATGAGAGAAGTTTTTGGATGACAAAAAAGATATTTTAACATGGGCAAAAGAGGTAATAGAAAAATGAAAAAAGTATTGATCATGGCAGCTAATGGACAAATTTCGCGTTTAGTTGAGGAACGTGTCTTAACTGAACCAGAATTTTCTGATGTTGAGTTGACGTTATTTTTACGCGATAAAAAACGTTTGGCAGCTTTAGAAGATAATGACCGTGTGACGTTGATCGAAGGCAGTTTGAATAATTATGCTGATGTCAAACAAGCTATTTTGGGTCAAGATCTAGTCTTTGTAGGCGTGGTCGATCATACTAGTGATAACCATCAAACTAAATATGTGATCGAGGCGATGAAAGAAACAGGTGTTAAGCGGGGCGTCTTTACCAACATTTTAGGGATTTTTAGGTGAATTTGGGCGTTGGAACAAAGAGATGGTTGCACCTGGCTTGGAATCAGCTAAAAATTCTGATAAGCTGTTGGCAAGATCAGGTCTAGACTATACGACTTTACGGCTCCCATGGTTAAATGACCGTGAAGTGGCTTATGAGATCACTCATAAAGATGAAACTTATCTCGGTGTTTCAGGTTCGCGTAAGAGTATTGCAGATGTGGTCTTAAGGATCATTGCTGATCCAAAATTTTTAGTCAATGATAGTGTAGGCATCGCTGACCCTAAGACTGAGGGCAGTGATCGTCCGGTGTATTAATGAGAGGGGTAAATAGGATGAAAGTGGCAATCTTTGTAGAACCAGGCAAAATGGAAGTTACGGAAGTCGAAAAACCAATACTTCAAAAATCAACTGATGCGATCATCAAGATCGTGCGTGCTTGTGTCTGTGGTTCAGATCTTTGGTGGTATCGCGGGATCTCTAAACGTTAAGCTAACAGTTTAGTTGGTCATGAGGCGATCGGGCTCGTTGCTGAAGTTGGAACAGATGTAAAAAATGTCAAAGTTGGTGATTTCGTGATCGTCCCCTTTACCCATGGTTGTGGGCACTGTGCGGCATGTCAAGCAGGCTTTGATGGTAACTGTTTAAATCAAGAAGCCGGCAGTAATGGGGGCTATCAGGGTCAATATTTGCGGTATTATAACGCTGATTGGGGCCTAGTCAAGATCCCTGGCCAACCAGCCGATTATACTGATGAACAGTTGAATTCTCTTTTAACTTTATCTGATGTCATGGCAACTGGCTATCATGCTGCTTTTACGGCTGAAGTCAAAGCCGGTGATACTGTTGTTGTGATCGGTGATGGAGCTGTTGGACTTTGTGGCGTTATCGGTGCCAAATTACGTGGGGCTAAGCGGATCATCAGTTTGAGCCACCATGAAGATCGAGCTAAATTAGCCCGTGAATTTGGAGCGACTGATATTGTTTCTGAGCGTGGCGATATGGCAGTTCAAAAAGTACTAGAATTGACAGATGGTGCGGGTGCAGATGCTGTTTTAGAATGTGTAGGGGCAACTTCAGCGATCGAACAAGCCGGGCAAGTAGCTCGTCCAGGTGCAGTGATCGGTCGTGTAGGCGTTCCGCAAACTGAACCAAGCTCTAATCAACTATTTTGGAAAAATATCGGTTTACGCGGTGGGCTCGCTTCGGTCACGACTCATGATCGAGCCGTACTATTAGCGGCAGTCTTAGAGGGCAAGATCGAACCGGGTAAGGTCTTTACCAAACGTTTCACATTGGATGATGTCCAAGCCGCTTATGAAGCTATGGATAAACGTGAAGCGATCAAATCATTATTGATCATAAGTAAATAGGTCAAGGTACTTTGGGCTTCAGACCTATGAAAAAATCAATTAGGCAGCTAGGTAACTGGCTGCTTTTTTGTTAGAACAAGTATTTTGATTTTATTTTTTACAAACTAATGTTCGGTGTAATAGAATGGAAACGACAGATAAACGGAGGTGAGAGCATGCAACAAGGATCGATCTTTGAGGACCAAGCTAATGAACCGCTAGCTAGTCGTTTACGACCAGAGAAGTTAGATCAAGTTTTCGGACAGACGCATTTATTGGGACCAGGTAAGATCTTACGAGAATTGATCACGCAAGATCGAGTGACTTCGATGATCTTATGGGGCCCTCCCGGTGTGGGGAAGACGACGTTGGCTCAAGTTATCGCTAAGCAGACTAAAGCCGGTTTTATCTCATTTAGTGCGGTCACAAGTGGAATCAAAGAGATCAAAAAGATCATGCAAGAAGCCGAAGCTAATACTGCTTATGGCCAAAAGACGATCGTTTTCGTAGACGAGATCCATCGTTTCAATAAGGCGCAACAGGATGCTTTCCTCCCATTTGTGGAAAATGGAAGTATCGTTTTGATCGGGGCAACGACAGAGAATCCATCTTTTGAGATCAATTCAGCGCTCTTATCCAGATTGAAAGTCTTTATCTTAAAGCAACTGACGAAAGAACAATTAGTTGAATTATTGGATCGTGCTTGTCGAGAAGGATTTGAAAAAGAGCTCACCGCCTCAAAGACATTATTAGAACAGATCGCGATCTTTAGTGATGGGGATGCGCGAAATGCTTTGAATACCTTGGAGATGTTAGTTGATAATGGAAATGTCAGCCAAGATGGAACTTTAGAACTGAGCGATGATCTGTTAAGTCAAGTTTTAGGGGAAAAGACGCTCAAATATGATAAGAACGGTGAAGATCATTATGACTTGATCTCAGCGCTGCATAAATCCATGCGTAATAGCGATGTTGATGCAGCGATCTATTGGTTGAATCGGATGCTAGCTGGTAGTGAAGATCCTTTGTATATTGCCCGACGCTTGTTGCGGTTTGCCAGTGAAGATATCGGCTTAGCTGATAACAATGCTTTGAATCTAGTGGTCAATGTTTTTCAAGCGTATCAATTTATCGGAATGCCCGAATGCAATGTGCATTTGACCCAAGCGGTGATCTATCTATCTTTGGCACCTAAATCTAATGCCGTCTATAAAGCAACTACAAGAGTCGCTAAAGATGTCAAACAGACTTTAAATGAACCTGTACCCCTGCAGATCAGAAATGGGACGACCAAGCTGATGAAAGAATTAGGCTATGGTAAAGGTTATGAGTTAGCTCATTTTGCTAAAGACAAACTGACTACAATGCAAACGATGCCGGATAATTTAGTGGGACATACTTATTATTTACCAACTGAGCAGGGAAACGAGATCCGTTTCAAACAACGCTTAGAACAGATCAAGGCGTGGCATCAACAACATGATAAAGCTTAAGAGTGGTGCGCCACTCTTTTTTACTTGACAAGATCATAGTTTATATATAAACTTACTAATTGAATTGTAAGGAAGTGGCAAGATGAATCGAGAAAGTTTGATCTTTATGCGTATTAGTCAGTTACAACGGCAACTTTTGGCAAACAGTGCAGAAGTCTTACAGCAAGCCGGGATAACCAACGCACAATATGATATTTTGAATCATTTATATAATCATGCTGGTTGTACACAAAAAGAATTGGCGACAACTTTGATCGTGACTAAGGGAAATATCACTCAAATCATCACAAAGATGGAGAAATTAGAGCTGATAACGCGAAAACAAGTTGGAAAGACAAAACAACTATTTGTAGCTGAACGTGGAAGTAAGCTATATTCGATGGTAACACCTAAATTAGAGGCTGCCCATGCTGAGGCATTAGCTGGATTAAATTCAAACGACCAAAAACAACTTTTAAAACTGTTAAAATTAGCTATGAGGGGATGAAAAAGATGCAGATCTTTCGTAAAGAACAAGCGGTCAATAATGGACATAAAAGCTTTTGGCATCAAGAATCCACGCCAGATGAGGATGTAGAGATGTTACAGATTTTATTCGTCCACGTGAACAAGATCTGAGTCCCAACGTGCAATTTTTTGACCGCAAGATCACGCGTTATGGTGCTTGGAATTTGTTAGCAGGTCCAGAAAATACGGCTAGTCCTTTGACGATCAGAGAAGCAACTTATCTCTATAATGCTCATTTTGATAAGCAAACTAAAACAACTTTACCAAATCTAATGGGGTATAGACCCGGGCTATATGTAATGGAAGGTAAGCTCAAAGTGAACGGACAAAAGCTGACAAAGGGAGAAACAGTAACCGCTGACCCAGTCGAATTAGAGCGGGTCAAGGCGTATCCGGGAACAACTTTAGTCTTATTGTTAACAGATCTACAAGCAAAAATGACTTATGCGGGGAAATTTAGTGGGATCAAGCGTTTTGAGTATGTAGCTGAATAATAAAAAATGGTGGCGCTTTGCCACTTTTTTTGTGTTCCCGGACTTGGTAGAATAGATAATAATGATAAAGAAAGAAGTTTGATGATGAAATTTTATTTGATTTTACTGCTTGCAGTCGGGTATATGTGCTCTAAAGCGTTCAAGTTTGAGAAGGTAAGTCGGTTAGAGGCTGTAACGTTACCGTTCTATGCTTTCTGGATGTTTTTAGCTAACTTTACTTGGAATTGGAAAAATGTAGGGATAATGTGTGCTTTATGCATAGTTGCAGTGTGCTTAGGTTGGTATCAGACAAGGGATGCAGAGCTCAAAGAAACTACTAGATTTGACAAACATGGACGTCCGATCAAGTTGCTCAAAAAAGGAAAAGCATATAATATTGGCTGGTTTTTGGTCTTTTTAGTGGGGATCATGTTAGAAGCTGTAGCTGAGCATGGGATCGGCTTTCAAATGATTTTAGAAAAATTGCAAGAAGAAGTTGAACGTGACCTCTTTATCTTTAAGTATTTTAGCACGGGCAGTACTTGGTATTTATGGGAACTTTCAGCTGTGTCGGACTTAGCTTGTACATATTTTTTAGAAAAGAAATTTCCTAATTTAAGGACAGCTTTTAAAAGAACAAGTAAAACTAAAACAAGTGAGGATAAGTAATGAAACGGAAATTACCTGTAGTTAAAAATCAAAAAGTAGAAGCGACGATCGTGGATCTGACTTATCAAGGAATGGGTGTCGCTAAAGTTGACGGATATTCACTTTTTTGTGATGATGCTTTACCTGGTGAAAAAGTTAAACTCCATGTGTTAAAGGTCGGTAAAAATTTTGGTTATGCTAAAGTTATCGAACGCTTAACGACCAGTCCTGATCGGGTGACGGGGAAAGGCAAAGCTTATTCACAAACAGGGATCGCACCATTACAACACCTGGCTTATCCAGCTCAGTTGAAATTCAAACAAAAATTAGTTAGTGACCTATTGCAAAAGGCGCATCTAGCCGATCTAGCAGTTGAACAAACTTTGGGGATGGCAGAACCATATGCCTATCGTAACAAGGCACAAGTCCCAGTCCGTGAGCTTGATGGGAAATTGACAGCTGGCTTTTTCAAGCGTGGTAGCCATAATTTCTTGCCACTAACAGACTTCTTGATCCAAGATAAGCGGATCGATGAAGTGATCCAAAAAGTGTTGGCGATCTTACAAAAATATCAAGTGACAGCTTATGATGAAGTTACACATAGCGGGATCTTACGGCATATCATGGTACGGCGAGGACACTATTCTAAAGAAGTGATGGTCGTTTTGGTGACGCGGACCAATAAGCTACCAAATAAAGAAGCGATCGTGACTGAGATCATGGCTGCTTGTCCTGATGTGGTGAGTTTGCAACAAAATATCAATTCCAAACAGACCAATGTGATTTTGGGTGACAAGACCCAGGTATTAGCTGGTCAAGAATATATCACAGATCAGTTGAATGGACTTAAATTTGAGATCTCAGCAAAATCATTTTACCAAGTCAACCCAACGCAGACCGAAAAACTTTATCAAGAGGCGATCAAGCGTGCCGGTTTGACCGGAAATGAGACCGTTATTGATGCTTACTGTGGTATTGGGACGATCTCATTATCTATGGCAAAGCATGCTAAAAAAGTGTATGGGGTCGAGATCGTTGAAGCTGCGATCGCGGATGCCAAGAAAAATGCGGCGTTAAACAACTTGAATAATTTGGAATTTGAAGT
This sequence comes from Ligilactobacillus animalis KCTC 3501 = DSM 20602, assembly GCF_001434535.1. GTDB lineage: Bacteria > Bacillota > Bacilli > Lactobacillales > Lactobacillaceae > Ligilactobacillus > Ligilactobacillus animalis. The sequence continues at coordinate 200,815 of NZ_AYYW01000025.1, read as the reverse complement.
GGGCAATGCCGAAGACTGGATGGCAACTTGGCAAGAACAGGGGATCAAGCCAGATGTGATCATGGTCGATCCACCACGCAAAGGATTGACGCAAAGTTTGATCGAAAGTGCCACTAAGATGCAACCACAAAAGATCGTTTATGTCAGCTGTAATCCAGCAACTTTAGTCCGTGATCTGCAAAGTTTCATGGAACTTGGATATGATGTGACCCAACCGATCTTGCCAGTCGATCAGTTCCCACAAACAGCACATGTTGAGACGGTTGTATTGATGTCAAGGGCTGATAAGTAAGACTGTAAAAAGGTAAGTAAATAAAGGCTTTCCGTGATTTGAGGTCTGGTTATAAGCCGGAAGGATAATCACGGATTTTTGCTTTGTGGGAAGATATCTAAGAGTGGTGAGTTAGAAAAGTCATCAGCCGATATATTTATTGAGTTGGTGAGTTGACAATACGCATAATGAAAAGTAATTGGCTTCAGACTATTTTTAGCCTATATTCAGACTGGAAGATTGGAGGGGCTAATATGGGTAACGAATTAGTTTATTTAGACACATATGTTTTGCAACAAGATATGAGAATACGTTTGCCAAAAATAATTCTACAAAATATGAATGTAGAAAAAGGGGAGACACATTTCGATATATATCTGAATAGGGAAGATCAATCACTTATTCTGAGACCAACTAAAAAGAGATCGATGAATGATACGGCTATTTAATGACACTAATTTTGAATATGTCGAATCTGAGGATTCTTTAACCATATTCAATGACTGTATATCTACATTAAAATCAATTAAGGATAAATCAGTAGATTTGATTTTTGCTGATCCACCTTATAATTTAGGGAAAGATTTTGGTAATGAAAGCGATTCATGGGAAAATAAAAACGAATACCTAAATTGGTGTTACAGATGGATCGACGAATGCTTTAGAGTTTTAAAGGATAACGGTACATTCTATTTAATGAATTCGACCCAGAACATGCCTTATATATCCATGATAATTAATGATATTGTATGGGTATATGATAGTTCTGGAGTTCAATCTAAGAAGAAATACGGTTCCCTATATGAGCCAATATTGATGGCCGCAAAAAGCGATAAAACAAAGTATACTTTTAATCATGAAGATATTTAGTTGAAGCAAAAACCGGAGCTAAAAGGGGGTTAATTGATTATAGGAAAAATCCACCCCAACCTTATAACACACAAAAAGTACCAGGAAATGTTTGGAAATTTCCTCGTGTTAGATATAAACATGAATATTTGGAAGAGATAAACAAGGCTACAAGAAGTTATGAAAGGAGTATCTAAATGTCGAAAAAGGATTCCAAACAAGATATAAGAAAAGATGGGTGTAATACTTCCTCTCACACTCATCATCACAGAGATAAATTAGATTCACAAGCTTCATGTATCAGTGTCGTTCCAATCTTTAATCATTTAGAAGAAGAGCAGATGGATGAAATTATGAAAGTGATGAAGTCAATTTCATATAAAAAGGGTCAAATGGTTTATCGGGAGGGAGATACATCCAATGCCTTATATGTTGTAAGTAAGGGTAAAATTAGAATCTATCGTTTATCTGAGTCTGGAAAAGAACAATTATTGAGAATTTTAAATCCTGGAGATTTTACTGGAGAACTAGCTTTGTTTCGTGAATCGATCCATGAAGCGTATGCAGAAGCAATGAGCAATACCGATGTGTGTATGATTAGTAAAAATGATTTACAAGAATTTTTATTAAAGTACCCTACGATATCTTTGAAGTTCTTATCAGAACTTTCTAACCGATTGGAAACATTAGAAAAACAAACAACCAGATTCACTACAGAAAAGGTGGATGCTAGATTAGCGCTGTTTCTTGCAGAATGTATGGATGATGGTGAGGGTTCAATGGAAATTGAATTGCCAATGAATAGAAAGGATTTAGCTTCTTACTTAGGAACTACACCTGAAACGGTAAGTAGAAAGTTGGCTGATTTTGAGAATGAAGGTTATATAAAACAAAAAGCAAGTAGAAAGATTGAGATTTTGGATTTAGATGGTTTGTTGTTAGTATAAATGATAGTCATAAAATGAAACATAAAACAGTTGGAGTCACTTCAAAACTTCAACTGTTTTATATTTTTAGGCAAAAAACGCAAATATTTACGCAAAAATGCATAAACTTGATTTAGGTCAATTTAATTTCTTTTAATCGCTTGTATGATGTAATCAAGTCAAAGATAAAAGAAAGAAGGAAAAACATGTCAAAACAAGTAAAATTTAATCAAGAAAAGGAAACTCATTTAAAACTATTGGCACAATATGTACCAGTTGTAGCACGAGTTCATGGCGGTAATCACCCGGAATTTCACCAAGTGCGTAAAGTATTTGATAGGCTTGTAAAAAAAGTAGAAGATGCAGGAGCGGGAAAACCTGACTTAGTAGATGAATTTGTAAAGTTGCGTGAAATTACAGATAATTATACAGTTCCAGATGATGTTTGTGAAAGCTATGAAGCAGTATATAACATGTTGGCAGAAATAGATAGAGCCTATGGATCATAAAATAAATCAATACTAGATTACTAAAAATTATAAGATGAAGGAGCATGAATATGCAAAAATTCATTTTAGGAAAGAAGAATCATATTACCATAGTAAGTGCAATTTTAATAATAATTGCATATGTTAGTAAATTAGGATTTAAAAACGAACCTATAGCCATATGGTCACTAATAATTGCCTCCGTTTTAGGAGTTATACCGATTGCTATCCAAGCGTATCAAGCATTGAAGGTCAAAGTTGTCAGTATCGATGTTTTAGTTACTATTGCAGTTATCGGAGCTTTTATAATCAAGAACTATGAAGAATCGGCAATCGTTACGTTCTTATTTCTATTTGGAGCTTATTTAGAACAAAGGACACTTAATAAAACACGTTCTGCAATAAAAGAATTAACTGAAATGGCGCCAGAAGTTGCTTTAAAGCAACTGAAAAATGGTGAGTTTGAAGAAGTCGAAATAGAAGAGGTTGATGTCGGTGATATTTTACTTGTTAAAACAGGTGCAAAAATTCCAGTTGATGGTACAGTGTTGACAGGAGAAGGGCACATTAATGAAGCAAGTATTACAGGTGAAGCAGTTCCAGTAAGCAAAAAGAAAGATTCAGGAGTATATGCTGGAACAATTTTAGAAAATGGCACACTGCAAATCACAGCTGACCGTGTAGGTGAAGACACTACTTTTGGTAAAATCATTGAGTTAGTGGAAGAAGCACAGGATTCAAAATCAGAGGCAGAACGCTTTATTGATAGATTCTCTAAATATTATACCCCTGCTGTTTTAGGTCTCTCTTTTATTGTAGGGCTCATTTCAAGGGATATTGAACTTGCAATCACGATATTAGTTTTAGGATGCCCAGGAGCATTGGTAATCGGTGTCCCTGTTTCAAATGTTGCAGGTATTGGTAATGGAGCACGTCATAGTGTTCTTCTAAAAGGCAGCGAGGTAATTAGTGATTTTAGCAGACTAGACACCATGGTATTTGACAAAACTGGAACATTAACAATAGGAAATCCTAAAGTAGCGGATAAAGAAATTTATGCAGATAATGTAGACGAAGTATTAGCTTATCTGTCAAGTGTTGAAAAGGAATCCGATCATCCATTAGCAAAAGCGGTTGTGGAATATATTGGAGATACAAAATCATATACCGTTGAAAAAACGGTGGTTGTCAAAGGCGGAGGAATTGTAGCTCATGTAGAAGGTCATAGAGTTGCGGTCGGGAATGTCGCATTGATGGAACAAGAAAATGTTCTTTTAAGTAAAAAAGTTCGAGGAGATATTGCCAGATTCGAGGAGAATGGAAATTCACTGGTTCTAACATCCGTTGATGGTGAATTAAAGGTATTGATAGGAATTCGTGATCAAATTCGTCCTGGTGTCAAAGAAGATCTTCAACAGCTGAAAAAACTTGGTGTTAAAAATCTAGTCGTTCTTTCAGGTGATAATCAAGGAACCGTGGATTTGGTGGCGCGTGAACTTGGACTCACCGAAGCCCACGGGCACATGTTGCCGGAAGATAAATCAGCATATATTAAAGCACTGCAAGAAAGAGGTCAAATTGTTGCATTTGTTGGGGACGGAGTAAATGATAGTCCTTCACTAGCTCTAGCACAAATAGGAATTGCTATGGGAAGTGGAACAGATGTAGCCATTGAAACTTCAGATGTTGTTTTAATGAACTCTGATTTCAGCCGCTTGCCATATGCACTAGGTTTAACAAAAGCAACAGCTAATAATATGCTTCAAAATATAATTATTGCAGTAGGAGTTGTATTAGTCCTGCTTGCCAGCGTATTCTTTAGTGAATGGATGAATATGTCAATCGGTATGTTAGTACACGAAGCGAGTATATTAGTAGTAATTCTAAATGCTATGAGACTTCTTCGCTATAAATTATGAAAATAAAATTTTTAATCTAAATCAATTTAAAATAGATAAATATATCAAAGGAGAAATGAAATATGCAAAAAGCAACGATTCAATTAGAAACATTAACTTGTCCATCTTGTATGCAAAAAATAGAAAACGGTGTGAAATCCTTAGAAGGGGTAAATAAAGAGAGTGTAAAGGTACTATTTAATTCAAGCAAGGTAAGAGCGGAATTTGACGATGAAAAAGTATCGATAAAAGATATCGAAAATTCTATTGATAAATTAGGATATGAAGTACTGAAATCCCAAGTAAAAAAAATTTAAAGTGGCGAATCAGTTAAGTCTGTATAATAGTAGAAGTCGTTGAAGGATCATCTTTATAATTTTGTTGATAATGTACTTTAATACTTAGTTCCATTACCCTCTTGTTAGGATATGGGAATACTAATGTTGACGGTAGTAAATAAAATTAAGAAAGGAAAAACTATATAATTCTTTCTCAAATATATTCAAATGTAACAAGTTGAATATGTTTGATTACATTGATCCATTGAGTTTGGAGTATGAATTAAAGACGATCGAAAATGGATTAAAAGCAATGGAATAGGGGAATAAGATGTCTTTTAGCAACAAAAAGTTTGCGGTTTATCTCATTATTATTTCACTGCTTTTCTTACTGGGACTTTACTGTGGTCTACGCTTTGGCGCTATTTCGTACAGTCAACAAGAACTGCTGACGACATTGTTACATCCGTTTAAAGAAACGGCCACGCAAGATATTTTGATCGATCTGCGTTTGCCCCGCGTTTTAGCAGCTGGGTTAGTTGGAGCTGCCATGGCCACGGCGGGTGCGATCATGCAAGGTTTGATGCGAAATGCGATCGCTGATCCAGGGCTTTTAGGGATCAATGCTGGAGCGGGATTGGCCTTAGCATTGGGCTATCTATTTTTTAAGAGTTTACATTACAGTATGATCTTGTTACTTTGTCTACTCGGGGCAACCGTTGCTGCGTTTTTAGTGTTAGTCTTATCGTATCAAGCCCGGATCGGATTTTCAGCGCTGTATCTTTTGTTAGCTGGTGCGATGGTCTCGGCTTTGTTCACCGCTTTAGGACAGGGACTAGTCACATATTTTAAACTTTCCCCGACGATCATCGGTTGGCAAGCTGGGGGCTTAGTGGGCGTCAATTGGGCGATGTTAAAGGTTATCGCACCGTTTATTTTGGTGGGATTGCTGTTAGCCTTTATCGGGGCTAAACAGTTAACGATCCTTAGCCTAGGACAGACTTTTTCGGTCGCCTTAGGTCAAAAAACAACGCGCTTTATGGTATTTTTCCTAGGTCTAGTCTTGATCTTATCTGGCGCCGCTGTTGCCTTAGTTGGAAGTTTATTTTTAGTGGGATTGATCATTCCGCATGTTGTCAAACAGTGGACAGGTCCAGTCTATCAAAAGATCTTACCGCTAACGGCTTTATTAGGAGCAACTTTTATGATCTGGGCGGATCTACTCAGTCGCTTCATCGCGCCACCATATGAGACGCCATTGATCTCAGTTGTCAGTGTGACTTGTTTACCGTATTTTCTATGGATGATCCACAAGGGGGAATTTTATGACTAAAAAGAGATTTTTCCTCATTACTGGGAGTCTATTCATAGTTAGTGTCGTGTTGGCGTTGGCACTGGGAAATGCTAAGCTTGATCTCGTTGAACTTTGGGATGTTATGACAGGACAAGCGACTCCAGCGCAAAATTTCGTCCTCTTTGAATTGCGAATGCCACGTATTTTAGCATGTCTGCTAGCAGGGGCCTCACTTGGTTTGAGCGGTTTATTACTCCAGACGTTAACGCAAAACCCACTGGCTGATTCGGGAACATTAGGGATCAACGCGGGTGCAGGTCTGCTGATCGCTTTTGCTTTGCGGTATTTACCCCAAGGATCCTATATGTCGCAGGTCTTACCGCTATTTGCAGTCATTGGTGGCTTACTTGTTAGCGGGCTGATCTACCATTTGGCCAAGAAGCAGCAAAGTACACTTGACCCGATCAAATTTATTATTACAGGCGTGACGCTTTCTGCAATCTTATCGACTAGTATCTTGCCTGTGGTCGGTCACGTTGAACAAGCTAAGTTGACCTATATGCTCGATTGGTTATCGGGTAAGATCATGGGCGATAATTGGACAAGTTTGAGCTTAGTGGCCCCCTTATTATTGATCTTGTGGGGACTAATTTATTATCGCAGTCGGATCTTTGACCTGTTGACGTTAGCTGAAGAGTCGAGTCTGGCTTTAGGCTTAGATCTACGTAAAGCTAGGCGGGATCTTTTGATTTTAACTAGTTTATTGGTATCATTAACTGTGATCATAGCAGGAAATATTGTGTTTATTGGACTTTTAGCGGGCCATATGAGTCAGCTATTCGTACCGGCGGGGCATCGGGTTCGGATCCCAGCAACTATGCTGTTGGGAGCATTGATACTTTTAGTGGCTGATACGCTGACACGGACATTTTTGATCGGAAATACTTTGCCGACAGGGATCGTGGTCTCAGTTATCGGTGCTCCGTATTTTCTTTTCTTGATGAAAAAAGCCCAACGTTAGAGAGGTGGTTTCTTATGGATAAAGCTGAACTTCGCCAAAAAATTGGGGACCTTGCTTATGAAGTGACCCAAAATGCTGCGACTGAACGAGCATTTACTGGCAAATATGATGATTTTTTTGAAAAAGGGATCTATGTTGACGTCGTGAGCGGACAACCCTTGTTTTCTTCCAGAGATAAATACGATTCTGGATGTGGTTGGCCTGCTTTTACGCGTCCGATCGAACAAAAAAATTTGACGACTAAAGCTGACTATTCGCACTTTATGCACCGGACCGAAGTCAAGAGCAGCCAAGCTGATTCTCACTTAGGTCATGTTTTTAATGATGGACCAAAAGCTCAAGGTGGTTTGCGTTATTGTATCAATTCAGCCGCTTTGCGTTTTATCCCGTATACTGAAATGGAAAAAGAAGGCTATGGGCAATATTTAGATCAATTATAACGATGAAGGGGATGCGACGAGGCATCCTTTTTATTTTACATTCGCATTCAGGTCAGCATGAAATATTGATTAGAGTAAGTCGGCCTTTACATTGAATGCGGTTAAATGGGATGATATAATTACGTTTGAAATATTGATCAAGAAATTTCACCTTTACGGGTGATTTATTTTAGAGTAGTAGGCTAGTTACCCATAAAATCGGAAAGGACTTTCTGTGGGATCCAGGAAGATTTTTAAAAATAATATTTTGGAGGTGCTAGAAATGTTATATCCATACGCTGAGTTTCCAGGTACGTTGATCGTAACTCATTCACAGGAAATGGAAGATGGCACAATACTTGTACACTTTGAGCAACCTTGTGACTGGGGATTTAAGGAAGCAAGATATGTTTTGCCAAGTAAAAACAACCTTTACAGTGAGGGGTTCACAGAAGCTGAGAAAAAGAATAACGAAAGAATACTTAACAATAATGCAAACTTAATTACTAAGTATGCTAAAATTGGTGGTGTTCCACTTGCCTAATGTATTGATATTCGGTAGTTATATATTATTCTTTTGGTCTAATGAGGGTAGTGAACCAGTGCATATTCATGTAGCTGTTAAGAGACCTAGTAGGGTTTCAGCTAAGTTTTGGATATTAGAAGATGGTAGTTGTAAGTTAGCCAATAATCATGCTGATATTCCAAAGAAGGATCTAAAAAGAATTTCTGAATTTATTCAGGGAAATATTGAAGATATTTTGAAAGCATGGAAAGATTTTTTTGTGGAAGAAGAAATAAGATACTATAAATAATATTTTTTGAGGATGCGACGAGGCATCCTTTTTATTTTGCATTGATATCTATAATTAATAGATAGTAGTTAATGAAAAATCATTGATGCAGCGCGAGTTATAGCTGATTTAAGCTAAAAAACTCGTGCTTTTATTTTGAAAAAGAGTGTGTTATTGTTGAAAAAATTTCTCAGATATGCAAAGGGGGAAAAGGATGCAACAATTGGGGGAAGTTTTTCAAAGGTTTCGTAAAGCACGGGGATTAAAGCTAAAAGATCTAGCCACAGCGGGCGTTTCGATCTTACAATTATCACGGTTTGAACATGGGGAGACCGACCTTACGATCACAAAATTCATGTTGGCACTGGATGAGATCAACTTACCGATCACTGAGTTTATGTATGTGGCGCATGAATTTCAGCAAGATGAGCTAAGTGAGTTATTGGCAAAGATCAATAAATATGTCTTGGTAAATGATGTCACAGCTCTAAAGCGTCTCTTAGTTTCGATGTTAGAAGACAAGACAAAGCACACTAAACTTTGGCAATTGGAACTGACTTTACTCAAGCTTAAATTGCAGGAATTGACGGAGGTCACTTACTGTTCGAAGCAAGAAGTGAAATATCTGACTGATTACCTGTTTAGTGTTGAAGATTGGGGTCACTATGAATTGTTGCTCTTCATGAATACAATGGAAGTCTTTGATCATCAAAGTGTAATGGTCTTAGCGCGTGAAATGGTAAAAAAGACGAGCTTTTATGCCGAGTTGCCCGAGAATCGGCGCTTGATCTCAAAGATGCTTTTAAAGGGGTATCTGACTTGCATCGAAAGACATGAAATGGTCGATGCAGTGTATTTTGAAAGGTAGCTGAATCATTGCTTCTTTACGGAAACTGAGATCTATGAGCGGCTGGTTTTTCAATATTGTAAAAATCTATATCAATATCAAAAGACGAAAAATTATCGTGCGATCCTTGAGATACATAAGTGCATCGGCGCAATGCGGTTAGTTGCAAGTGATCATTTAGCCCAAAAATATGAGCAGCATCTCGAAAAGATCTTAGCGACTGAATAAAAATTGCAGATAGGGGAATTTTTTAAAATATATCTGAAATGCGGATAAGATAAAGTCATAAAAATTTATTGGAAGAATTATTATGACTAAAGAATTTAGGTGACTGATCGCTTCACAGATCGTAGCGAATCTAGCCGATTACTCGTTGGAAGTCTTGATCATTGCTAATATTTATCTTACCTCAAAGTCAGTGGTCTCTAGTTCGATCATTCCACTTTTGATGAGTGGAACATCGTTTATCTCGACTTTACTCGTACCATTAGTAAGTAAAAGATTTGCATTGAATAAGATCATGTTATTTTCACAAGCTAGTAAAACGGGATTGTTGTTGATCTTGACTGTAGCCTTATATCTATGGCCAAGGTTATCGCTGTTAGGAGTCTGTGTTTTGATGATATTGATCACACTACTAGATGGCTTTGAAGGTCCGGTCACTGCTGCGATGATAGTTCATTACACGACTGACTTGATCAAAGCAAATGCCATTTCATCGGTTTGTTTTCAAACGATCGATATCCTAGGTTGGGTTTATGGTGGTGTTCTTTTCTCGATCCTTGGATTATATCGTTCATTGCTGATCACGATCACTTTATTTGGAATAGCTACTTGGATGACAAGTTTATTGCCACGGGTGGCCTTTGATGAGTTAAAGAATGAAACTGATCGCCAAACGTTGTTGAAGGGCTGGAAACTACTTTTAAAAAATCCAATATTATATACCTTAGTCGGGATCGAGTTTTTTGAAGAGTTTGCTAATTTGATCTGGGTCTCAACGATCATTTTAGTCTTTGTTTCAGAACGATTACATGAGAGTACTAGATATTGGGGCTATGCTAATATGACTTACTCAGTGGGGATCACTTTAGGTGGGTTATTAGTATTTAAGATCTCCGAGAAATTGCTCGAACGTAAAGTTTACAGTATGATGACCTCGCTCGTTTTGACCGCTTCGTTGATTTTAGTGATCTTAATTATTCCTAATTCGATGGTCTTTTTGACTTGTTCAGTTTTGATCGGGATAGTATCTCAATTAAAAGAAATTCCAGAAATAACTATATTACAAGAAAATATTCCTGAAAAACAGATGGTAAATATCAGATCAGTTTTTGAGATAATTTCAGTGATAAGGTTTGGAATGTTACTTTTAGTGATGAGTTTTATCACGCAAAAATTTGGGATCACGGTCTCATTCTTATTAGCTACCATCAGCTTATTGATCGAGGCGGGGTTGATCTTCAAATATAAAAAGTATTTTGCATAATAGTTTAGCCACTCGAAATAGTTATTTTGGGTGGCTATTTTATAGAAACTAGCCCCTGATCATTGCTATTTTTAGTTGGTTCTATGCTATGCTTTTAGTATAGATATTTTAGCTAAAACATATAAGCAGGTGGGATTGATGACAGAAGTAAAGAAGTGGAAGTTTGGCGAACGAAATAATCATGCAGTCATGTGGGCGATCCCACGCCCCAAAGCGGTTTTGCAGATCGTTCATGGAATGATTGAACACATCGAGCGCTATGATGAGTTTGCGCGTTTTGCCAATCAAGCAGGTTATTTGGTCGTGGGTCACGATCATGTCGGGCATGGAAATACAGTGGTAGAGCCGGATGATTATGGGCACTTTCCTAAAGACTGGCAGACCTTAGTGGCTGATGTACATACTTTGCAGGTTGAAGTGAAGCAAAAATATCCCAATATTCCATATATCATCATGGGACATTCGATGGGATCTTTTATCACGCGTCTATATCTGGCAAAGTATGGTCAAGATGTTGAAGCGGCGATCATCATGGGAACGGGACAGCAACCCCGAGTACAGACTTGGACTGCGATCGGTCTGACGAGGATCTTGCGTGCTATCCATGGTGAAAAATATCGCAGTAAATTCCTAGAGCAGATGAGTACGGGGCTATTCAATCGCTTTTTTTCACCTAATCGGACCAAGGCTGATTGGCTTTCGCGCGATGAGGCTGAAGTTGATAAATATTTAGCGCATGAGCATCATCAGTTTACACCGACTTTGAATATGTACCATTCATTATTTACCTTTTCAAACTATGCGGCCAGCTCTAAATAGATCAAGCAGATCCCCCATGCGTTGCCATTGTTACTGATATCAGGTGCCACAGATCCGGTTGGGGGAGCAAGTAAGTGTGTAGAGCGTTTCTATGCACTCTTACAGCGTGAAGGTTTTAGCAATGTGACTTTAAAACTTTATCCAGAGGCAAGACATGAGATCTTAAATGAGTTGAATAAAGTTGAGGTGATGCGTGATCTAGTCGCTTGGATGGATGAAAAGATCTAGTTACGGTTAGCTCAGTGAAACGGCTACGAATGATCTGTCTGTGAAAAGAGTATATTTTTTATAAAAAACGTTATAATTGTTACAATTAAAAGGGTAATGGTGATATGTTAGTTGATTTTAAAACTTTCAAAGATACTAATGGCGAAAAACAAAAAAGGTAGAAAAGAAAAAAGTAAGGAAGGGGTCAAACGATGAGAAGTTATCGTGATAAAGCCGAACTAAAAGCAGAGATCCAAAAAGCATATGCTAAATATATCGCAGAATTTACCGAGATCCCCTAGGCATTAAAAGATGAGCGCTGTAATGATGTGGATCGCACGCCCACTGAAAATCTAGCTTATCAAGTAGGGTGGACGACATTATTATTGCAGTGGGAAGCGGATGAAAGACAGGGTAAGTCAGTAAAAACACCCACTGAGAACTATAAGTGGAATCAATTGGGGGAACTCTACCAGTATTTTTCTGCAACCTATGCTCTATTATCACTAGCGGAATTGAAAAAAGATTGGACCAAAATATCCAAAACATATATCAAATACTTGATGAAATGAGAGAAACTGAAGTATTTGAACCACATATGCGAAAATGGGCGGATAATTCGACCAAAACAGCAGTCTGGGAAGTCTATAAGTTTATTCATGTGAATACCGTGGCGCCTTTTACGACTTTTAGACCTAAGATCAGAAAATGGGAGCTTTTGATGTTATAGGCGATAAAAATTTGAGAATGTGAGGAAATATTATGCAAACAGTAGAGATGTTAGTTGATGCACTTAACCGGGCGGAAGAACGTTTTTTAGAGACGATCGCCCAAATGAATATTGAACAATTGAACACGATGCCAGCAGATCTGATAAAGTCGGTCACATGGTTGACTTGGCACACAGCTAAGATGATCGATCAACAATTGTCGGAATTAGCTGGAAAAGAACCGCTCTATACTAGTCAGGGATGGGCCCAAAAGTTTGATCTAGATCTACCTTTAGACACACAGGATTGGATCCATACACCAGCTGAAGCACGTAAAGTTCAAGTGAAAGATAAAGAATTATTAGTCGATTATTTCCAAGCAGCGGTCGCTTTTGGACGGGATTACCTATCGAAAATAGACCTAACAACATTAGATGAGATCATTGATGAAAGTTGGGAGCCCTCAGTTACACGAGCAGTGCGGATCATCTCAACGCTAGATGATGCTAGCATGCATTCAGGCCAAGCGGTGTATACTAGACGTTTGGTTTTAGGTAAATAAGGTATGGAGTGTCAGTGATGGCGGCAAAGATAAAGTCCTTCCATTGGCTAAGATAGTGGACTTTTTCCGACAATATTTGAAATAAATTTTGAATTGACAGTTGAATATAACTCTGATAGCATAATTATGCTTTTATATCGGAGCATCACCCTAAGTGTAGTTAGATGAGCAGATCCTTGTCTAGCTATGCTTTTTTTGAAAGGATGAATTGATTTGAATAAGAATTGGTTACTGTTGATCATAGGTGGCCTGCTGGAGATCGTTTGGGCGTTGACCCTGAAGCTCTCGGATAGTTTTACGGTCCAGCCTTATGGGATCATCACGATCATTTTTATTGTTTTGAGTTTTTACTTATTCTCCCTAGCTATGAAAAATTTACCGGCTGGGATCGCTTATTCGGCTTATTGTGGGATCGGCGCAGTTGGCTCGGTCTTATTTGGTTGGATCTTTTTAGGTGAAGCATTGAGTTTGGGCCAAGGTATCTGTGTTTGCTTGATGATCAGTGGTTTGGTCGGCTTAAAGTATTTGGGGGATGAGTAACGATGGACATTATCTATTTAATTGGCGCAGGGTTAGCTGAAGTCGGTTTGGTTTTTTGTATGAAACGTGCTGGCGGTTTTAAACAGCTGTTTTGGACAGTGGGAACATTATTTTTTGCGACGGTAAGTTTGACGGGACTTTCATTTGCGATGAAAACGCTGGATGCTGGTGTAGCCTACAGTATTTGGGTCTCGTTTGGTAGTATCGGAGCTTTAGCAGTAGGCAACCTTGTTTATGGCGAAAGATTAAATGCTAAACAACTGATCTGTGTTTGTTTGATCATCGTGGCCGTTATCGGCTTGAAAATATTTTAAGTGGCTAAAGGTGATATATACTATAGATAAAAATGGGGGTATCACTATGGACCAAGCAAAACGTCGGCTGTATCTGATCCAAAGCTTATTAAATGAAAATCCACGCACAGCCAAATTCAAGATCCCAAAGACACAAGCAGACCAAGAAAAGATGCTAAGAGCGTTATTCAATACACGTTTAGCACGCCCGATCACACCTGAATTTGAGCAGATCCAAGATGAATACTTGACTGAAGTATTAGCGCAAAAGCAAATAACGACGCTCAAAGATCTAACGCCGGTCGCTGACAATATCTATCTGTGGCAGGGGGATATCACGACTCTTAAAGTCGATGCGATCGTCAATGCAGCGAATAGGATGATGCTGGGGTGTTACCGTCCAAACTGTAATTGTATCGATAATGCGATCCATACTTTTGCGGAGATCCAACTGCGAAATGAATGTTATCAAGTCATGCAAAACGTCGGACGCTTTGTGAAAGTCGCTCAAGTCTTACCGACCAAGGCATATAATTTGCCTAGCAAGTACGTCTTACATGTGGCGGGACCGTATGTTAAAAATAAGATCTTGACACCAGAATACGAAGAACAGTTAGCTCAAGCATATTATAATTGCTTAAAGCTGGCACATGATAATGATTTAAAAAGTTTAGCTTTTTGTTGCATTTCTACGGGTGAATTTGGCTTTCCCAATGAGCGTGCTGCTCAGATCGCAATTAAGACGGTCAAAGATTTCTTAGTTCAAACGGAGACACAACTACAGGTAGTTTTTAATGTTTTTAAAGATCTAGATCTAGAGATATACCAAAGAATATTGTGATGTGTATACAAGGCCGAGTAGTTCTTGGTCTTTTAAAATGGTCTAATTGTATCCGGTTACATTTAAAGGTGTATTTTACTAGACGAAAACCTACCTTTAAAGATAGAATAAAGATGTACAAATAAAAGTTGATTTGGGTGGAAAATAGCGAAGTGTCCACTTTATTGTGGTTTTATCATAAGTAAAAGCTTCTTGAAATATAATTTTTTATTGTTATAGCGTTCGAAAATGATAGCGCTATCAAAATAAACGAGGGTGAGGTGGTCTAGTCCAAGTAGACACCCAGACTTATTTGTTGTTAGTTGCATCGGTCAATTAAAGAATGGTAGGGGATCTTAAATGAAAGAAGTCAGTCAAAAAACGGGTATTTTAATGTTTTTCACCCTATTTGCTGCATATGTTACATTTGCTGCTAGTTGGGTCGGTGGTTCCAATCTTGGACCGCAGATCATTCAAACTTATTTTGGACATGAAGTTTCACCAGTGTTGAGTCAAGTTGTCAACTATACGATCACGATCGCGCGCGTTGTCGCTAATTTTTTAGCTACTTTATTTTTGATGAAACTCGGGATCAAGCGCGCCGGTCAATTTACCTTATTTTTATTATCATTTTCGATGATCGCGATCTGGATGCCTAACTATTGGCTTTACATTATTGCTCGGATGATCATGGCGCTTGGTGGTTCGATGATCATGGTCTACATGAACCCGATCGTGGTCCGTTTTGTTTCGCGGGACAAAAGATCTTTTATTCGTCATTTATCACCGCATCTTACAATATCGGGGCCTTCATCATGGCGATCGTATTTGTCTTTTTTGCCGATAAGATGACGCATAATTGGCGCTTGACGCTGAGTTGTGTAGCAACCTTTAGTATTTTCTTCTTTATCGTTTGGTTATTGAAAGCTCAAAACTTTGAGACCTCAGGTGGGGCTGAAGTTAAAAATGATTATAGTTATGGAAAAGCAGTCAAAGATCCATTTGTTTGGAAATTTGCTTTGGGTTTTGGAGCTTTCTTATTCTTATACGTAATGACTTTGACCAGTTTACCGCCAACATTGGTAAATGCTTATAGTAATTTTAAACCAGGTACGATGATCTGTGCCGTTTCCGGTGGTGGTATGGTCGGAACGCTATTGATGTTAAAGATCAAGGTCGAACGAAAACGCCGGCCGATCTTATTAGTTTTAGGTAGTGCAGCGATTTTAGCCATAGCCGGTGCGATCTTTTTAGCGGGTATCTCACCATTAGTGGCATATACGCTACTATTTATCAGTGGGATCTTTTTATTCTCCCAATATCCGATCTATTTAAATATTCCACATGAATTACCAAATATGAATCCACAAAAGTCGACCTTGCTCTTTGGGGTGATCTGGGCTTTGACCTATGGCTTTTATACCATTTTAAATGTCATTTGGAGTATGATCTTGGGTGCAGGTGGCTTGCTATCCGCTAATATTTTCTATGTTATTGTGTCAATGATATATCTGGTGGCAATTATCTTATTGCCAGAAACTTATCGCAAGAAGTGATCAGATACTTGCTCAAAGATCATGGCAGGCACTCTTGCCATGATTTTTTTGTATAGAGTTGTGGAGTATATTTACAATTCAGAACATGACAGGTATAGAGAGGTGATCTAAAAGTTTGAAGAAGTCAAATTATTGCTAGCCTGGAAAGATAAATTAGCCACAGGGCCGTGGGGTGAGTGGTGCTATCGTCCAGGGGAGATACCCCATGTCAAATATTCTCAAACTGTTGAGGAGTTTATCAGAGAAGTCGAATTATTCGTATACGACCAACCTCAGCTTAATTTAGAGAATTATCAATTGATCTTATCCCAAGCGCAGGTGGATGTTGAAACTGTAACGGATCTGTCAAATTTATCTCCGCAAGTATTATTGGCAGCTTTAGTGCGGATCATCAAGCGTGAAGAGTTTAGTGAGGGCTATATTTTGCGCTTTTTACAGAATCGGCTGATCGTTGATATTTTGGTTGAACTCGCACAAAAACTTAGCTCAACGACTGAGAAAAAATACATGTTTTGTCAGGTCGAATTTATACCTGATGCACCACTCTATACGTATCTATGTGATGATGAGACCATTAAAGAAGGCGATGAAGTTGTTGTTCCAGTGGGCCCACATGAAGAGATGCACATCGTCAAAGTTAAAAAGATCATCTATGCAACGGCAGCCAATGCACCTTACCCGTTTGAACGTTGTAAAAAGGTCATCGATAAGTTAGAAACAAGAGTGGATCTGGTAGCAGTTGAGGAGAATATCTTTACCGTGACTTCGCAGGCTGTCGATGCGTTAGATACTTTGATCGGTACATTTAGACTTAAAAAAGATGGCAGACCTTTAGCAATCGAGTGTCTAGAAGCGTGTTTTTCAAAAACGCATGAAAATCAACGAGGAACTTTGATCTTTAAATCAGCACGCTCCAATGTATACTTAACTGATCCAGGGGTATACCTTTGTTTAGACAATACGCCTAAAGTTGAGATCTTAGAAAAGATCACGCAAAGCTTAGGCGGGGTAGGTAATGAGTGGCAAAAGATCGAGTTGCGAAGTGTCAATGACCTTGAGATGCAGTTAGAAGAAGCAACTGATCTTGCTAAGGTCGAGTTAAAGTTCGATTCTAAACATGATGTAGATGTTCTCTGGCTCGATTACTTTATCACGGCTGATGGGATCACTGTTTACTTTAGTGAATGGGAGGAAAAAATGAATAAACAAGAACCGATCCAGTACGGACACGCTAAAACTAAAGCCTTGATCAGGCAACAATTACAAGATATTGATCGCGCTGAGATCCACGCTAAAGCCGAGGTGATCTTAGGGAAAAATATAGTTGAATTACAGCAAGCTGTGGCAGCACAGCTATTGACTTATGAACAATTGGTGGCATTTTATCTAGATCGGATCGAGCGGTCGATCGAGTTGAATGCAGTCATTGAAATCTCACCGACGATCATGGCAGAGGCGAAAAAGTGTGATCAAAACCGCCCGGCTGACCCTAATTTACTATATGGTATGCCATTGACACTTAAAGATAATATCGCTAGTGTGGGTATGCCATTTAGCGTAGGAACTTATTATTTGCGTGATTTTATACCACTCAAAGATGCTCAATTAGTTACTCAACTAAAAGAACAAGGGGCTTTGATCTTAGGAAAAGCCAATCTTTCCGAGCTAGCCAATTATGTTTCATCGGCAATGCCCAGTGGCTATAGTTCTAAAGCAGGACAGACACGTAATCCTTTTGGTCCATTGACCTTGACACCATATGGATCAAGTTCTGGTAGTGCGGCTGGTGTAGCTGCTGAACTTTCCGTAGCTTCGATCGGTTCGGAAACGACAGGCTCGATCGTTGCTCCAGCGGCGATCCAATCGGTCGTTGGCTTTAAGCCAAGTCAGCCGGCGATCAGCGCTAAGGGCGTATTCCCGTTAGCTAAGCCTTTAGATGTGACCGGACCACTGACTAAAAATGTTTTTGATGCAGCTATTATCTATAATGCAATGGCTAAAAAAAGCACCTAAAGTAGAGCTAGCTAAATTAAAGCAAGCTACACTTTCAGGTAAGCGTCTTGGAGTATTGACTGGGGATGAAAAATTGATCACGGCTCTGCAAAATTTAGGCGCTACTTTGTGTATGATCGAATTAGATCCTGTTGGAGTTGATAATTTAGCGGTGATCGATAATAATTTTAAGTTCAATGTAGCCGAGTTTGCAGCTGAATTCGAATTACCTTTTAGATCGTTAGAACAATTACTGGCGTATAATGCTCAAGATCTTAAACACCGGGCGCGTTATGGGCAAGAATTAGTTGAGCGGGCTGCTAAAGTCAGCGAACATGATCCATTTTTAGATAAAAAACAGCTACAACTAGCACAAAAGTATCTGCTGGAACTCTTTGAGCGCGAAGAACTCGATGCGATCGTGACTTTGGATTACAATGATGTCTTGACTCCAGCAGTTGCAGGCTACCCCGAAATTATGGTCCCCTTTGGCAGAAATGCTGCAGGCGAACCACGGGGCGTATTATTTTTCGCCAAAGACAAGCATGATCCAAAACTTCTAGAACTTGCTTACGCTTTTGAACAAGGAACTAAGGGAAGATTGGTTCCTAAAATATTTTAAAGTAAAAAGCTAAATATATTTTCTACTAGGGGTTTGAATACGGTATAATTAAACTGAGAGTTTAAGAGGATCAAACTATTATAACTAGTGGAAAGCGAGGACTACACAGTGAAACTTATTGGAATCGTTGGTACGAACTCAGCCAAGTCGACTAATCGTAAATTATTACAATATATGCAAAGTCATTTGGCAGATAAAGCTGAGATCGAATTGGTCGAAGTAAAAGATATCCTTGTTTTCAACAAGCCGGCTGACAAGAAAGTCCCTGAAAAGGTGACTGAGATTGCTACGAAGATCGAGGCAGCAGAAGGGGTGATCATTGCTACACCAGAATATGATCATTCGATCCCGGCCGCTTTAATGAATGCTTTAGCTTGGCTTTCATACGGGATCTCACCTTTATTGAATAAGCCAGTTATGATCACGGGGGCTTCATACGGTAAATTGGGCTCTTCCCGTGCACAAGCTCAATTGCGTCAAATTTTAGATGCCCCTGAATTAAAGGCTAGTGTAATGCCCGGCTCAGAATTTCTCTTGGCACATTCACTACAGGCTTTTGATGAAAATGGTAATTTGATCGATCTGGAAACCGTTCAAAAACTGGACGCACTCTTTGATGATTTCCGTGTTTTCGTCAAAATTACAGCTAAACTTTCAAATGCACATGAGTTATTGCATCAGGAAGCTGAAAATTTTGACTGGGAAAATCTTTAATTTGCGAGGAAGGGGTATTTAACAATGAAATTTGTTGGCATCGTTGGCTCTAGTGCAGAACAATCATATAATCGTTTATTGTTGGAATATATCAGAAAACAATTCAAATTAAAATTTGAACTTGAAATCTTGGAGATCGATGAAGTTCCAATGTTCAATCAAGATGATAATTGGGCAGATAGCTTCCAATTACGCTTGTTAAACAACAAGATCACGCGTGCAGATGGGGTCATCATCGCTACACCAGAGCATAATCATACGATCACTGCAGCGTTAAAGAGTGTTTTAGAATGGTTATCCTATCAAGTTCATCCGTTTGAAAGTAAGCCTGTGATGATCGTTGGGGCTTCATATTATGATCAAGGAACTTCTCGTGCGCAAGCCCATTTGCGTGAGATCTTAGATGCACCAGGGGTCAATGCCTATACATTACCGGGGAATGAATTTCTGTTAGAAAAAGCCAAAGAAGCATTTGATGATGAAGGCAATATCATCAGTCAAGATACGGTCAACTTCTTAGAGACGTGTTTAGATAATTTTATCAAATACGTTGAAGTGGTCAGTTCATTGAAGAAACCAAAACCGATCGCCCCCGAAGATCTAGATGCGAACCATCCGATCAAAACAACAGTAACTGAGGTCGATCCCGATGATCCAGAATGGGTCGAAAAAGTAGCCAAGATCACAGGGGCGGTTTCAGGTGACACTTATGTCAAGCTCGACCATGGGATCTTAACGGTCGATCAGATCAATATGTTCTTGAAGTCGATGCCGTTTGAATTGACTTATGCAGATGATAACAATCAGTTCCTATATTACAATAATGCGCATCAAGATCCAGACACCATGTTTGCTAAACGTGTGCCAGCGCAGTCTGGTAGCCGATTATCGACGGTGCATAATTCATTGCCACCAGCACGGATGAAAAATGTTGAGTGGGTCGTGGGGACTTTACGCAATGGAAATCAGGAGTTTGTGCGCACGATCATCCCTGGTTCACCTGCGAGTGTGGTCAATACGCACCACTATCAAGCAATGTATTATCCAGATGGATCCTATGCCGGAATCAATGAATTAGTCTTTAACTTCAAGCCATGGCTAGATTGGTATTTGAAAGAAACCGGGCAACGTTTGGTCGGGGGCAATACGGGACCTATGATGCCGGATGCTAGCACGGGTGCCTCTGAAGCTCCAAATGCTGAAATGACACCTGATGCTAATACAGGCGCATCAGAACATTAAAATAAATACTTGAGAGGCTTGTTTGTCTAATATAGTTATGATGTCATATGCGCATCTAAAAGCTATACAGTAGAGATAAAGCCTAGTGAATAACGAGGAACTTGCTGTGATGATACATCATAGTCGGTCCCTCGTTATTCGTATAGTCTCTCTTTTGATTTGGAAAAGGATTTTTAAATGATATTTTCAGCTTTGGTGATCTTGATCATTTTTTCGGGCTTTTTAGCAGGTCTAGGAAAACAAAAAGCTTTACAGATAATCAAGGCCTTCTGCTTTGTCGGGGGCGAAACGTTATTAGGTTGTCTCTTATTTGAGTTGTTGACATTAGTGTTTTTTATGTTACCACTTGAAAATTTGTTGTCAGATGGAGCGGGGAGCATCTTTTCAGTGATCTTAGTGATCGCGATCATAAATGGGATCATTTTATACTGGTTAAATCGTTTTTTGAATGTAAAGTTCAAGATCTCAGCACAAGTTCAAGTGCTGTGTGAGTATATGATCCAATGGGGCTTGATCTATGTGACTGTTTATCAAGTTATGTTCGATAATTTTTTGAGTGTTTTAAAGAGTGAACATTTTAAAACCAGTGATATCAGTACCTTGAATCTAACTGATCCAACTGATCTGATCATTTTAGTCTTGCCCTCATTGATCTCTGTGTGGATCGCATTAGTTTTATCACGTTTAAAAAATGACACCTTATAAAATATGGGATGTTAAGAAAAATATTTTTATCTGCATAAATGTGTGTGTAAAATTTTTCTTTGCTAAAGATCCTTTTAGGCATAAGACGAGATTTTTAAAGCGGTTAAAAATCCCCAAAAATAGGTGCTTGACATTTATTTTTACTAAAACTATAATTCAGACAATTATTACAGGAAAGGAGTCAATACTATGGATCTGCGTTATGAACCAACTAGTTGGCAAGTCTGGTACATTTCTTGATCGCATCTCGTGGTATTCACAGGTACGATCTATTTGGGCTTTCTCAAGATGTACCTGTGCTGACTCTGATAAATAGTGACCGCACAGATCTGATATAGGCTGTGCGGTCTTTTTGTATCTGAATATATCACAGGTATCTAAATTGAGAAACGATATTTACATAGAGTTTGGAGGGATTTAGATGTCTGTAGTTTTAGATCTAACAGCCGTTTTGGTCATGTATGCTTTTAGTGAGTTGATCGCACAAAAGACTCATGCGATCATCGATACGGTTTTAACAGTCTCAGTGTTATCGTTGATAGGATTTTGGTTAGGTATCCTGCCCAAAGATATGTTTGTTGTTAGTGGGATCGATACTTTTGGGATGGCGATCGTTGGTCTGATGTTGACTTCATTGGGAACGACGATCGATCTTGGTGAATTGAAACGCCAATCTAAAGTGGTCATGATCGCGATCAGCTGTGCTATCGGTGCCAGTGTTTTGATAATTTTAGTTGCATTTTTGTTGGGACATAAGAATTATGGGATCATTGGAGCCCCAATATATGCTGGGGGAAATGCAGCAACCTTAGTTTTATTGAACGCGCTTAAAAGTCATCACATGCAAACTTTAACGACTTATGCTTTAGCCGTGCTGACTTTTCAAAATTTTGTCGGTATTCCGATCGCGACCTATGCTTTACGCAAAGAGGCAAAACGTTTTTTGGAAAAAGGTGTATTTGAGCCTAAAGCTGAAATAAAAGTTAAAACGACTGGTAAATTCTTGCAACAGCTACCAACAACTCCAGTCATATGTCTAGCTAAATTGGGCTTAGTTGCTTCGCTTAGCTATGGGGCAAGTTTAGTTGTTCACGGCAAGATAAATTACTTAGTGATCTGCTTTATCTTCGGGATCATATTTTATCAGCTAGGTTTTTTGGAAAAAGGAAGTTTGGAGAAAACAGCTTCAAGTGGACTGATAACATTTTTAGTGACCGTAGTTATTCTAGATAGTTTGGCTAATACGAGTCCACAGCAAGTGCTGCTCGTTATCGGACCTTTATTGATCTGTCTAGGGATCGGTACGGTCGGTGTGATTTTGACAGCGTTATTGATCAGTCGCTTCAGTCAGGTTTCGTTTGAGATGGCGGTCGCTTTGGGGTTGACGTGTACCTTTGGTTTTCCGACAACGATGATTATGTCACAAGAAGTAGCAGCTAGTTTAGGTAAGATATCAGCTGAACAAAATGCGTTAGAAAACTATTTTTTGCCTAAGATGCTGACTGCAGGATTGGTAACAGTAACGTTGATCTCAGTCTTTTTTGCAGGTTTTGCGATCAATTATTTGCATTAGGAGGGTAGGTAGTATCATGAGAAATATCCAGCAATATTTAGTGTCACAGCGAGCAGAAATGATCGCTTTAACTGAAAAATTAGTTAATATCGATAGTCCGTCAACTTATCTAGCCGGGATCAAACAAGTGGCAACGGTCTTGAGTGAAAAAATGCAGTCTTTAGGGATGCAGATCCGCCAGATCGATCAAGGAAAGCCAGGAATGGTCTTGGTGGGTGAGTTAGCAGGCGTTAGGGATCCAGCCCCCGTGATCTTAAGTGGTCATCTAGATACTGTTTTTCCAGTGGGAACAGCCACAGCACGACCCTTTAAGGTAGTCGGCGACAAAATGCAGGGACCGGGAGTCTACGATATGAAAGCTGGCTTGGTCATCGGATTATTTGCTATCCAAGCGTTACAACGAGTTTCTTTGCTAAAACGCCCGCTAAAAATGATCATTGTAAGTGATGAAGAAAAGCTACATTTTGATTCACGCGCAGCTACGATCATGGCACAAGAAGTCGTCGGGGGTGCATATGGTTTGAATTTGGAAGGTACTGCTGACCAAAACCAGATCAGCACTCACCAGCGTGGCGGGATGATCGTTGATATTACGGTGCATGGTAAAGCGGCTCACTCGGGGATAGAACCGCAAAAGGGACGCAGTGCGATCTTAGAGTTAGCCGCTAAGCTCCCTAAATTGGCAGCCTTAACTGATATGACCCAGGGGATCCACGTCAATTGTGGGATGATCAGTGGTGGAATAAGTGAAAATATTATTCCCGATAGAGCTAAAGTCAGTCTGGGTGTTCGGTTCAAAACTGAAAAACAAAGAAAGGATCTGTTGGAAAAAATCATTCAGATCGCCCAAGAACACCTTGTTTTAGACACCACAACTGAAGTTACGGTCAGAACTAAGATCAACAGTATGGAAGAAACAAAACAGGTAAAGCAGCTTTTTGCTGATCTCAAACAGACAGCTCAACGAGTAAATTTGCTCATGCTAGAAGCAGTAGGTGATAGTGGAGCATCGGACGCAGGGATCATGGTGACAAATGGTGTTCCTTGTTTAGATGGTGTAGGCGTTGTCGGCGATGGCGCGCATACAGATAAGGAATTTGCTAAAGTCAGTTCAATGATCGAACGGGCTAGTTTGCTGGCTGAATTTATCAGAGCACAAGAGTAGGTGAAGTGATCTGTTGTGCAAAAGACAAAAAAGTTGTGTTTGCCTAACACATCCTGTATATTTTTAAGTAAAGAAGGAAAAGGAGGTGCTGGGATGGACATGTTATTTATCGTTTTACACGTGCTCTTTGGCTTGGGTTCATTTGCAGGCTCATTGATGTTAGCAGTTGGCTTCAAAGATAAATTCAATGAACTCAACACATTGCAAAAATCTGGTATCTTATTGACGATCATCAGTTTGTTTGCAACGATCGCAGTTACGATGGTCTCTAAGGGCAATATGATCGCTGCAATTATTTTTATCGCATTAGGTGCCGTAGCTTGCGGTTACTTGGCATTTGCTAAGACAAAAGAGGCGTAATCATAATTGAATAACTAACTTTCCCTCTTGGCTCATTTGATCAGCAAGAGGGTTTTTGTTGGTCAAAAAGCTTGTCAAAAGGGATAAAGAGTGTATAATAGTGACACTAAAGTTCTTTGAAAACAAGATCATATCGAACTTAGTGCAGAGAAGTTGAACGCTTTGCTAAGATATCTCGGAGGTTAAGTCCTCGTAGTTTGCTAGTTGGGATACTGGCTAGTGGCTATCAAAGTGGTGGTGACATCATGGCGTTTTGTAAAAGCAAAAGAGGCTAAGAGGTATGCAAATGTAGCCCAGAATTAACGTACTGAACTTTTCCACACGATAATAGATGCTCAGTGAGAAGAAGCTAATATTGCTACTATTCAGGGATGAATATAGTTTACATTGGTAATATCCAACCAAGTGTGTTGCTGTGAATGTTAGAAATAACAGTATAAGAAAAGAAGCAGGTACATCGCTCAAGACGGCAGTTATCATACAAATATATGAAAATGCTGAATGTTCGGGTCGATGTTGGAAGTTGAAACACTTGCCACGGTCGAGTAATGCATAAGAAAGTAGTGAGTCGCTCTCACTGCTCAGCTCTTATGAACTGTTGACGGAACGAATTCGCAAGCTACAGGCGTAGAGAGAAATACTCCGATATGATCTTGTTTTGAGAGAACTTTAGTTAAAGGAGTGGGCGACCAGTGCTGTATGAACAACAAGGGACCTAGCATGATGTATGTGTGTGCATCGAGCTAGGTCCCTTGCTTGATAGTAGTATTAATGAGATTTACGGTATTTTTTTATTCGCCAACTTTACGTTTATCCTAAAAACTAGTAACGTTTTGTTTGTCTGCTAGCGTATAATTGATGAGCGCACGCAGTAAGTCGTATGGGATATCTTGGCCAAATTGGAGCTGGAAAGTCTTTTTACCATGTTTGAGCTTCAGGTCTTTGATCTGTGGTAAAAAGTGCTCAAAAGTACGCATTTCAGGTGCCACAGTAAAATGCTTCGTGGCAACACTAAAGCCGATGATAAAAGTTCCATGATGGGTGAACATTGGCTGATTCCATTTGTATTCTGGCTTTAATTCAGGAAAGTCAGTCATTAACCAGTTGATAAAGTCGCCAGAGATCAAACGGTTATCTGGATCATCGATACGTTGTATATACTCAAGGATCTGTTCCATTGTTAAGTCCTCGCTTTTTTGTTGTGTGCAATTATTGTATCATGGTATGGAAGGGAATGGTTAGTTTATGATCAGAAAATTTAAAACCGATGATTTAGAACAAGTCATGGAGCTTTGGTTGGCGACAAATATTTCAGCCCATGATTTTATTCCGACTAAATATTGGCAGGACAACTATGCATTAGTTAAAGAAATGCTGCCTCAAGCTGAGATCTGGGTCTATGAAGCGGGAAATGAGCTTCTAGGCTTTATCGGACTGCAAGCTGATCACATTGCTGGGATCTTTGTGGCTAGCAAGGCACAAGGCAAGGGGATCGGAAGCAAGCTGTTAGCTAAAGTCAAACAAGAAAGAGAGCAGTTGAGTTTAGCCGTCTATGCTAAAAATGAACGTGCGTTAAAATTCTATCGGCGCGCAGATTTTGCCGTGGTGAACGAACAGCTGGATGAGGCGACCAGTCAAGTAGAGTATCAGATGGAATGGAAAGCGAGATAATACGAACATAAAAAGTGATCAGGCCGTCTCTCGTAATGAGGTGGCCTGGTCACTTTTAATCTTTAAAGGTAGCGACTTGTTCTAAGGTCAGTTTATTAGGACTAAAGCTATTTAAGGGGTCAGTTGAAGCGTAGCCTAAAGCCACCCCAACGGCTAAAGTCTCACTGTCAGGGATCTCCATGATCTCTTTGACAAGAGTAGGGAATTTGACTAATTCGTAAGCCGTGATCGATGCAAGTCCTTGAGCGGTAGCACTTAGGACTAATGTTTGGGTAAAAGCCCCGATATCATGGACTGACCAAGGGGATAAATCTTTTGGAAGCGTGATATAGATGAGTGCTTGAGCATTGAAGAGCTCAGCTTGACTTTTACGAAAATCGACTTCACCAGGCTTGAAGCGTTGCTTGAATTCAGTCGTCCAAGCAGCCATATTTGCCTGTGAACGTTGATCCCACTTATCACGACTCAAGACCGGATATTCTGGTTGTCCAAGGTCGCCTTGTTTAACTGCTTCACGGTGCTTTTCTTTGATCAAAGCTAGAGTTTTTCCCGTAGCAACATAGACGCGCCAAGGTTGGGAATTGACCCAAGATGGTGTTGTTAGAGCATCTTGAATGATCTGCTCAAGCTGTGATCTAGGGATAAATTGGTCGGTAAAATCACGTGTCGAATGTCTTTTCTGAACGAGTGTGGTAAAATCCATCACGATCATCCTTTCATTTATAAACTACGGTAAGTATAACATTTTGGTGAAAACGCCACCATCAAAAACGTTTGGAAGGCCAAAAGTAGTTAAATTAAAAAATAAGGTACGAAATTCAAAAAATAAAGATTGCAATCTAATCATTTTAAGGTAAAATTAAACTAACTAATTGAGAAAGGATGACATTTATGGATCTTATTATTCCAAAAGATTATGATCCCAAGCTTGATGTCAAAAAGACACAAGAAGCGATTCGATATATTCGTGAGACCTTCCAAGATGAATTTGGCAAAGAGCTTGGCTTATCACGTGTTTCAGCACCAATGTATGTAGAAAAGAGTTCGGGGTTGAATGATAATTTGAATGGTTATGAAACACCTGTATCTTTTACGATGGAGAGTATCCCAAATGATACCATCGAAGTCGTCCATTCTTTAGCTAAATGGAAACGGATGGCCCTAAAGCAATACGGCTTCAAGCTACATGAAGGGCTATATACTAACATGAACGCGATCAGAAAAGATGAAGAGTTGGATAACTATCACTCAAGTTATGTCGATCAATGGGACTGGGAAAAGATCATTGCTAAAGATGAACGCAATGTTAAGACCCTTGAAGATACGGTCAGACGGATCTTCAAAGTGATCAAGCACATGGAAAATGAAGTCTGGTATAAATACCCTGAAGCAGTCAATAAATTACCTGACGACATCTTCTTTATCACAACTCAAGAATTAGAAGATATGTACCCAGAGCTCACGCCAGAAGAACGTGAAGACAAGATCTGCCAAGAACACGGCGCAGTCTTTTTAATGCAGATCGGTGGCACGTTAAAGAGTGGTCAAAAACATGATGGCCGTGCTCCTGACTATGATGATTGGAGCTTGAATGGTGATATCTTATTCTGGTATGAGCCACTCAACTGTCGGTTAGAGCTTTCAAGCATGGGGATCCGCGTTGACGAAGACTCGATGCTAGCCCAATTAGAGGCAGCAGATGCCCTTGATCGTAAGCAATTACCATACCATCAAATGGTTTTGAATAAGGAATTGCCATATACGATCGGTGGCGGGATCGGACAATCTCGTTTATGTATGTTGTTACTAGGTAAAGCGCATGTTGGTGAAGTTCAAGCAAGTATTTGGCCAAAGGAAATGATTGAAACTTGTCGCGCACATAATATCAACATTTTATAATAATCGAACAAACAGAGACCAATGGATGATTCTGTTGGTCTTTTTTTACGGAGGACATTATGAAGTTCAAAAAAATACTGACCGGATTTGCGGCAGCTTTGATGCTCAGTGGTGCGATCGGGGCACCGATAACGGCCAAAGCAACTACTCACTATGGTGGCTGGCGTACACATCAAAAAAATAGCTCGAGTGGCTCGGGTGAACTAAAAAAGAGCACCCCATCACAACAATTAGCCCAAACAGTTTTGACACCTGATGTTGTTAAACAATTGGGCGGTGAGCAAAATCTCAAATGGAACAACAGTGGGGCTTTTATCGTTAATAACAACAAGGCAGATCTAAAAGCTAAGGTTTCTAGTGCACCTTATGCAACAAATGAAGTCGATAGCTTGAAACGTCCGACGGTGGCAAACGCCCTTTTGAATAGGACAACGCGTCAATACAAGAATCGCCACCAAACTAATAATGGTTCGACTAAATGGAAACCACAGGGCTTTAAGCAACTCACTAACTTAAGTGGCGCCTACAACCATGCTTATGATCGCGGTCACTTACTAGGGTATGCTTTAGTTGGAAATATTCGTGGTTTTGATGCGAGTGAGAGCAATCCTAAAAATATTGCGACTCAAACTGCTTGGGCTAATGAAGCTAATGCAAAGTATTCAACAGGCCAAAATTATTACGAAAGTCTTGTTCGAAAAGCCTTGGATCGTAATAAGACTGTCCGTTATCGTGTGACAAATATCTATAGTGGTAATAATTTAGTCCCAGCAGGAGCTCACTTGGAAGCCAAATCAAGTGATGGTTCGTTGGAATATAATGTTTTTATCCCTAATGTTCAAAAGGGCTTAAAGATCGACTATGCTACTGGTCATGCGACAAAAGTGAACAACTGATGGATAGATGTTCAGACTTGTGATACAAGGGCCGTACCATGATGTAAAACATCATGGTACGGCTTTTTATTATTCATACGGCGCTGACAGTATTATTTTATGCCCATTTTACTAGCTTTTACTTATTTTTTGTGTTTTAATTTTTATGTAAAAAAGGATGTGAGTAGATGGATAAATTAAAACGGATCGGTAGGATTTTTTTATGGACACTTCTATTGATGATCCTATCATCGATCCCAATGGGGCTGATCATGCTTTTTACGGGCTTATTGATGGCTGCTTTTTCGGGTGATCTAGGAGATATTTTTTCACCACTAGCACTAGGCTTGGGCTTGATCGGTGAGATAATCGTTGTTTTCATCTTGAAACAAGAGTATAAAGGTGATCCAAAACAGTTACATCAGATCATGCCATTTGATAAAAACGGCTCGTTTTTACGCTATGCTACGGGCTATGTCCTCGGAATAGCATTTTTTGCTTTGATCTGGGGGATCACGGTCTTAGGTAAGGCATTTAGTGTGAGTGTCATCTGGCAAAATTCCAATTGGGCAGTATTATTAGCCTTTTTGCTAGGCTTTGGGATGCAAGGGATGACCGAAGAAGTGATCTTTCGTGGCTATTTACAAGGAAGATTGGAAAAAGAAGTTTCACAACGTTGGGCGATCCTCATCTCGGCGTTGGCATTTGCCGTTGCTCACTTAGGTAATAGTGGGATCGGGATCAATGCGCTCGTTGGCTTGACACTCTTTGGAATCTTGATGAGCTTGTTTCGGACCTATACCGGCGATCTTTGGTTGGCCGGTGCGTTTCACAGTGCTTGGAACTTTGCCGAAGGACCGTTATTTGGTACCCCAGTTTCGGGGATCAATGGTACAAGTGTGGTCCTAGAGTCGCATCCGGTCTCAGGGTACGCGATGTTAAATGGCGGTACATTTGGGATCGAGTCCAGTTATTTGGTCTTTGTAGGCCTCTTTGTTTTAGTGATCCTGACCTATTATTTAGGCCAAAATTATGCTAAACCAAGCAATCGAATCAATAGTTAAACTAACAGTCGTCTAAGGGGCGACTGTTTTTTTGTGACAATTGTCATGAAATGTCATGACAGGTGGTTCTAGGGACAAGAGTAGTTTTCATTTAAAATGAAACTATCTTGAGTATGGAAGTGAGAGCAATGAAAAAAGTTATCGAAGTGGCTGGGCTAACTAAAACTTATACCAAAGAACCAGTCCTAAAGCAATTGAGTTTTTCAGTTGAGCGTGGAGAGATCGTAGCTCTTTTAGGAAAAAATGGTGCTGGCAAATCTACCTTGTTAAATATTTTGCTACAGATGACCCCAAAGGATGACGGGAAAGTCGAGATCTTAGGGAGTAAGCAATTAAAAACCGAGAAGATCGGTGTCATGTTACAAAATGACTTTTCATTAGAAAGAGTAACGGTCAAAGAGATCATCGAACTTTGGCAAAGTTATTACCCTAATAGCAAAAATTATACCGAATTGTTACAGATCGCTGATCTAGCAGATAAACAACATACCTTTTTGGCCAAACTTTCTGGTGGTCAAAGAAGGCGGTTAAATTTTGCCTTATGCTTAGCCGGTGATCCTGAGTTGATCTTTTTAGATGAGCCAACAGTTGGGATGGATGTGGTAAGTCGGCAAAAATTTTGGCAACAGATCAAAAACTTGCAAGCATTAGGTAAGACCTTTTTGATCACAAGCCATTATTTAGAGGAATTACAGGAGATCGCGCAACGTTTTTTGATCTTAAAAGACGGAAAGCTGGCTTTTGCTGGAACTTTACAACAGTTGCAACAAGGTCATCAGATGGTTGGATCTAAAAAGCGGTGAGGCATAGTTAGCCTCACCGCCTTTTGTTTGCTTAAAATAAAAAGACTTCCTACGTCGAGAAAGTCCAACTATAAATGCTATAAACAAGGTGTGTCATGATCAAGCTCATCAACTAACTCATAGACACGGTTATCAGCTTCGTCATAGACGCTGATGGGTTTACTGTCAACGGCATCGATCCGCAAATGGTAGCCGTAACCATCCAAAAAAATCAGTTCTTTAGCGGTAAGGGTCTGGACCTGGCCCGCAAGTTCGCGGTGGTCGATCAAAATACGCAAGTCAGTTGTGATCTCAAGACGATGAGTTCGATTACTTAATTCATCGGTAAATTGCCAACTACCGGCATAGATCAGCGGTAGGGACACCTGTGGTTGCTTGCTTTTCTTGTTAAAATTGATCACGTTACTGAATAAAGTATGGCCTAAACTTATCAAGCCCTTGCGTTTCATTGCTTCAACCCCTCCAATTTTCTTATTGAGTATAATATACCACGATTTATACCGTAAAAATAGTAAAACACCAGCAATATTTGAAAATGAAACATAATAGAAATTTTGTCATATTTTTGGAATATTTTAACTTAAAAAATTGGGATAAATCAGCTCTTAGTACGCTAATGTTTCGAAGTCTGTTATAATAAATGCGAATGAAGAATTGAAAGGGGTTACTTATCATGAAACTCGGGATTATTGGTACTAATTGGATCACCAAACAATTTGTTGAGGCTGCAGAAATGACAGGTGAGTTTACTTTGACCAGCGTATACTCAAGGAAATTAGCCACAGCACAAAAATTTGGTGCAGATTTCAAAAATGTAACAGAATATTTTGATAATTTAAGTGAATTTTTTGAACAAGGCACTTTTGAGGTGGTCTACATTGCATCTCCCAATAATTTGCATTTTGAACAGACCCTTCAAGCCTTAAAAGCCAAGAAACATGTGATCGTTGAAAAGCCGATGTTCTCTAACCCAGCAGAACTCAAAGTCTTGCAGAAATACTTACATCATCATCCAGAACTTTATTGCCTTGAGGCAGCTAGACATTTTCACGAGCCAAATTTTCAAAGTGTCAAGCAAGCAGTCAAAGAGTTACCTGTGATCCAGGGGGCTGATCTGACCTATAAAAAATACTCCTCACGTTATGATCAATTTTTAGCGGGCGAAGAACCAAATGTCTTTTCACCTAAGTTTTCCGGTGGAGCTTTGCAAGATCTAGGTGTATACCTTGTCTATGATGCGATCAGTTGGTTTGGGATCCCAGAAGATGCCCACTATTATCCAGTAAAATTACGTAACGGGATCGATGGCTCTGGGACGGCTATTTTGAACTATCCGGGGTATGATGTGGTCTTAAATGTTGGTAAGACAGCTAATTCATATCTACCGGGTGAAATTTACGGTCTAAAAGAGACGATCGTGATGGATAATGCGGCTGAATTACAAAAAGTGGAATTGGTCGATGCCACAGGAAATGGTACAATGTTATCAGTGGATCCGGCTAAAAATCCAATGTTAGCTGAAGCAAAGGCTTTTGGAGAGGTTTTACGGGATACGGATTCACTGCAAAATAAGCAGTTACAGCAGGAGTGGTTAGCCGTAGCCGTTGAAGTAAATCATGTCTTGTATAAATTACGTCAAAGTGCAGGACTTGCTTTTCCGGCTGATGAGCATGAGGTTAACTACTGAGAAAGGTAAGTATGAATCCAAAATTTGAGAATTATTTTAAAGAACAAGGCTTTAAAGACCTAACACCGATCCAAGCGGGAGTCGCACCATTACTAGCGCGCGGTGAGAGTGTCTTAGGTTTAGCGCCAACCGGTTCGGGTAAGACTTTAGCCTACGCATTACCATTGTTAGAACAACTTTTGCCTAAGGATGGGACACAATTATTGATCTTAGCGCCATCGCAAGAATTGGCAGCGCAGTTGACTAATGTGATCCGACCATGGGCTAAGTTACTTGAGCTTAATGTCTTATCTTTGATCGGGGGCGCAAACGTCAAACGCCAGATCGAAAAATTAAAAAAGCGACCTGAAGTTGTGATCGGTACTCCAGGGCGGTTATTGAACTTGATCAATGATAAAAAATTAAAATTGCATAAACTAGAAGCGATCGTGATCGATGAGGCCGATGAGTTGTTGGGTGAAGCCGAAACGTTAGCTGATTGTCGTGAGATCATTGCGCATGCGCCCGGTGAGGTGGCTGTTTCGTTCTTTTCAGCTACTAAAGCTCCGATCTTGGCAGAATTACATCGCTGGTTTGGGATCGAACCAACTGTGATCGATGTGCGCCAAGTCGATCATACCCAAGGTCAAGTGGACCACTATGTGTTAGAAGTTCCACAAAGAAAGCGCGTGGATGCTTTGCGCAGATTAGCGCAGTTAGATGAGTTTTGCGCCCTAGTCTTTTTCAAACAAACAGCAGAATTAAATGATGCATACGAAAAGTTAAAACATGCACATGTTAACATTGCGCGTTTGAATAGTGAACAGCGTCAAGTTGAACGTGAACAAGCTTTACGCCAATTGCGCAAACGAGAAGTGGCTTTGTTATTGACCACCGATGTAGCGGCTAGAGGATTAGATATTCCAGGATTACCGGCTGTCGTGAACTATGATCTGCCTAAAAATGTCAATACGTATATTCACCGTGTTGGGCGGACAGGTCGTATGGGGGCTGATGGGACCGTCATTAATATCGGTAATGAACGCGATCTACGGATGTTTAAACAATTGGTCAAAGAAAAAGGCTATGAACTAGCTCCAGTTTACCTCTATCAACGGCAACTAGTTACTGATCAAACTGAGTTAGCTGAGTTGAAGAAACAAGCGCCTAGTCGTCCAGTTCGTAAAAAGGCGAATAAGCCAGTGGCACAAGCTGACTCCGCTAAGAAAAAGCGGAAAAAGAACCGCAAACGTGACCAAAAAAATAAAGGAAAATGTAAGAAAAGTTAGATAACTGGTGCAAAGCAGATAAAGTGATATACTGAGAGTAAAGCTAGCAGAAAGAGGAAGAGCAGATGGAAATTTCAATGAATTTGAATGTTTCAGCCGAATATTTATTTCAGCGTTTGTTGGATACGCTCCTGTATGATATCAAGCAAGAAACAGGACGTGACTTGACTGTGGCTGAGTTATCTGATCTAAGCTATGCAACTAAGTTAGATCATCAGACCAAAGCTCAACTCAAGGTCATCAAGTTGATCCCGAATCGCAGTTATCATTTACAGATCGAAACAGATCATTATGTGAAAAAAGAAGCTTATGAATTGACACCTTTAGCTAAAAATCAGGTCAAAGTCGATTATTATGAAGAGAGTTTGGCCAAAAAGCAGACTTCTAAATTACAAACTAAGATCGTTGCACCTTTAGCTAAGTGGATCAGACGGCATAATTTCATGAAATTACTAAAAGAGATCGAGGTCGGTTACTAGGATCATTGACTTTATAAGTGATTCTTCCTATAATAGAGTAGTCGTTTTTAACGACTATTCTATTTTTTGCGCTTGTAGCTCAGCAGGATAGAGCAACCGCCTCCTAAGCGGTAGGTCATCGGTTCAATTCCGATCAAGCGCATGATGTATCCTTATACTTTAGCCTTCTGAATGTACAAACACTTCAGAAGGCTTTTTAGTAGCTGATTTATCCAGGTTCCTTTAAAATCAAGATGTAAATGATTTTGTGAAAGGATGAGTCAAATGTTTAAAAATTTAGTCCAAGGTGCCTTGGGAAACTACTCTGAAGTCAGTGTGCGTGAATTGACCCAAGAATATGGCGACTTCTTACTGACAGACGAAACGATCAGCAGTGGCTATAAACTGGTTCGCGATGCCTTGATCTTTACAAATTATCGGATGATTTTTGTTGATAAGCAGGGGGCAACGGGTAAAAAGACCGCTTACCACACGATCTATTTAGATGGGATCGTTGATGTAACGATCGAGACAGCTGGGTTTGGGATCGATGATAGTGAGATCAAAGTGACTGTTTTGGAAAATGTTTATCAAAAGCCACATAAGGAAAATCTGACAACGATGAAATTTGAATTTCCTAAGCGAATCGATATTTTACCACTCTACCGTTACTTGTCCGAATTAGCCTTGGAAAATCGCCAACGGATAAATAAGTAAGGCTAAAGGCTGTAGGTAAAACTACAGCTTTTTTTGGTGCCTAAAAGAATAAGTGTAAACGTTTGTATCGATTAGCTAAAAGTGCTACGCTCAAAGTGAGTTAATGATAAAGAAGGTAAGCAAGATGTATCAAACAGATTATCCACATGCATTTCCCAAAGATTTTCTATGGGGTGGTGCTACAGCAGCAAATCAGATCGAAGGGGCTTTCGCTACTGATGGCAAAGGTCTGACGACTGCCGAAGTCGTAAAAAAGGCTGCTGATAGGCAACAGATCTCAATGGGGAATGTGACTAAAGATTCCCTTAGAGAAGCATTAGCGGAGCAAACAGTAGGTGATTATCCTAAACGGCGGGGGATCGACTTTTATCATCAATATCCAGCCGATATCAAATTATTTGCGCAAATGGGCTTTAAGGTGCTACGGATCTCGATCGCTTGGGCCCGGATCTTTCCTAATGGCGATGAAAAGCGACCGAATAAGGCAGGGCTGAAATTTTATGATAATTTGATCGCTGAAATGAAAAAATATAACATTGAGCCAGTCGTGACATTATCGCACTATGAGATGCCTTTAGGGCTGACCTTAAAATACAATGGCTGGGCTAGTCGAGAAGCCGTCAGTGATTTTACGCGCTTTACGCAAACTGTTTTTGAACGCTATAAAGATAAGGTCAAGTATTGGATCACTTTCAATGAGATCAATACTGGGGCTTGGGGCTTTCATGAAACTGGGGCGCTCGAAGACGGCTTGACCGA
Organism: Ligilactobacillus animalis KCTC 3501 = DSM 20602; assembly: GCF_001434535.1. GTDB lineage: Bacteria > Bacillota > Bacilli > Lactobacillales > Lactobacillaceae > Ligilactobacillus > Ligilactobacillus animalis. The sequence continues at coordinate 165,160 of NZ_AYYW01000025.1, read as the reverse complement.
GCAAGAAAAATTGCAACAACGCTATCAAGCTTTACACCATCAATTTATCGCCAGTGCCTTAGCGACCACACAATTGCATGAGATGGAGCCAGAAGACAAGATGGGATGTATGCTGGCACGTATGCAGACTTATCCAGCAACGACTGATCCAGCTGATGTTTTAGCTACTCAGCAAGCAAATGACCGAAACCTATTTTGTACCGATGTCCAAGTCAGAGGAGAGTATCCTAACTACATGAACCGTTTCTTTGCTGAACATAAGATCAAGATCAAAATGGAACCTGGTGATCAAGCAGTTCTAAGAGAAGGTAAAGTTGATTATTTGAGCTTTAGCTATTACATGTCGACTGTGACAGCTGCAGGAGAAAATGAGGATCTAGGTAACTTTTCATATGGTCTCAAGAATAAATATCTTGAAGAAACACCTTGGGGCTGGCAGATCGATCCAGTGGGACTGCGGATATCTTTAAACGAGCTGTGGGATCGTTACCAAGTGCCGTTATTTATCGTTGAAAATGGGATCGGGATGCTCGAAGCACCAGATAGTGATGGTAAGATACATGATGATTACCGGATCGATTACTTGCGGGCACATATCGAACAGATGCAAGAAGCGATCGCTGATGGAGTGAAATTACTCGGTTACTTGATGTGGGGACCGATCGATCTGATCTCGTTTTCTACGTCTGAGATGTCAAAACGCTATGGCTTTATCTATGTTGATCAAGATGATGAGGGTAAGGGGAGTTTGAAGCGGACTCCGAAAGATTCTTTTTATTGGTATCAAAAAGTGATCGCAACTAATGGTAAAGACCTTGCTTGAGTAAGCTAAGGATAGGGTAAGCCCTGTCCTTAGTTTTTTGTTATTGTCTTGTAAGCAAAGCCTAAAGCTAGATATGATATAATTAGGAAAGTGAAGATAACTTGAAAAGGAAATTTGGTGACTGAATGGAAAACTACTATTATTCAAAGAATCCAAATGTCGAACATGATGAAAAATATTGGAATTTTGAACTATTAGGACACGAGTTTACTTTTGTAACAGATAACGGGGTCTTTTCCAAAAATACAGTTGATTATGGCTCGCGCGTCTTGTTAAATGCTCTAGCAACGACCGATCTTTCCGGTGCGATCTTGGATGTTGGCTGTGGTTATGGCCCGATCGGCTTAGCTTTGGCAAAAAAAGCTCCGGCTGTGACCGTTGATATGGTCGATGTCAATGAATTAGCGCTAGAATTAGCTCAAAAAAATGCAGCCCAAAACGATATCGAAAATGTCAATATCTTTGCTTCGAGCATCTATGAAAATGTAACGAAGACAGATTATCAGTTGATCGTGACCAATCCGCCGATCAGAGCAGGCAAAGCGGTCGTACATGAGATCTTGGAAGCTGCCAAAGAGCATCTAGCTGCCGGGGGCAAGTTAGTTGCTGTTTTACAAAAAAAGCAGGGAGCACCGTCTGCCAAGAAGAAAATGGAAGCAGTCTTTGGTAACTGTGAAGTTATCCTAAAAGATAAGGGTTATTTCATTTTACAAAGTGTGAAAGAAAGCTAAAATGAAACGAGAAGAGTTTATGCAAGCTGCCCTAGCTGAAGCTAAAAAGGCCCAGGCTCTAGGTGAAGTCCCGATCGGTTGTGTCATCGTACATCAAGGTCAGATCATCGGGCGAGGCCATAATTTGCGCGAAACGACACAACAAGCCGAAAAGCATGCTGAGATGATCGCGATTGCTCAGGCCAATCAAGTGCTGGATAGCTGGCGCTTACCGGAAGCTGAGTTATATGTGACGCTAGAACCTTGTCCAATGTGTAGTGGAGCGATCATCAACTCGCGGATCGCTAAAGTCTATTATGGTGCAGCCGATGAAAAAGCTGGTACAGCTGGAACATTGATGAATTTATTGACGGATCCACGTTTCAATCATCAAGTCAAGGTGCAAAAGGGACTGCTACAAGCTGAATGTGCGCAGATCCTCAGTGACTTTTTTGCGAATTTGCGTAAAAAATAAAAATAATTGATTTAAAGACTGGAAATTTTACCTAATTTCATGTAATATAGAATATGCCGCAAGGCCTTAGGGCAATGTTGTCCTTACGAAGCGTGTCAGGTCCGGAAGGAAGCAGCACTAAGTTTGGTTCAGCATGTGCCCTAAGTTAATATGAAATTAGGCTCTCGGTCATTTAACTTTGATCGAGATTTTTTTTTAAACTGAAAAAGAAAGGAAGCAATGGTTGATGAGCTATCAGGCTTTATATCGTGTCTGGCGTCCGCAAGTTTTTAGTGATCTGGTGGGGCAAGAATTTATCACGAAGACGCTAAAAAATGCGTTGCTGACAAAACAGACGACACATGCCTATCTATTCACCGGCCCGCGGGGAACTGGGAAAACTTCGGCGGCTAAGATCTTTGCCAAAGCGATCAACTGCCGGAACCAAAAAGACGGTGAACCTTGCAATCAATGTGAGACTTGTAAGGCGATCACAGCGGGACGGTTAAATGATGTGATTGAGATCGATGCGGCCTCAAATAATGGGGTCGAAGAGATCCGAGATATTCGTGATAAGGCTAAATACGCTCCAACACAAGCGGATTACAAAGTCTATATCATCGATGAAGTTCACATGCTGTCGACCGGAGCTTTTAATGCATTACTAAAAACGTTAGAAGAACCACCCACTAATGTCGTCTTTATCCTAGCGACGACTGAGCCGCATAAGATCCCGACGACGATCATTTCGCGGACACAGCGGTTTGATTTTCGCCGGATCACTCCACAAGCGATCTTAAAGCGGATGGAGTATATCTTACAGCAAAAAGGCTTTACTTATGATGAAGCAGCACTCAAAGTGATCGCTAAGGCGGCTGAAGGTGGGATGCGGGATGCGTTGAGTATTTTAGATCAGGTGTTGTCTTTTGGGGATAACCAAGTGACATTGGATAATGCGTTACTTGTCACCGGAAGTGTTACACGTGATAACTTGACTAAGTATCTGCATCAAGTCGTGGCTAAAGATACGAGCAGTGCTTTAGCTACGATCCATGAGATCTTGGAAGATGGCAAGGATGCCAAGCGTTTGATCGAGGATCTGATCAATTACTGTCGTGACCTTTTATTGTACCAACAAGCACCAAAGCTCGTCGAAGAAAGCGAGTTAGGGATGCTTGATAATGATTTTAAAAAATTTGCCGGTGAGGTCGATCCCGAGCAGCTCTACCAAATGATCGATATTTTAAATGAGCAACAAGAAAATATGCGTTTCACTGTCCATGAAGCGATCTATTTAGAAGTACTAACGGTCAAATTGTCCCGGTTACAGGTCACAAAGACACCGGTCACAACGCAGGTCACTTCCGATCCAGCAACCGATGCTAAAATGTCACAGTTGCAAAAGCAGCTCAACGCATTGGAGCAAAGTTTCAAACAGCTCCAAACCTCAGGTGTACCTGCTAAAACGCCGACGCCACCAAGATCAAACCGTAAAGCCACTAAGCAAAATGGTGAGTTGAAGCTGAATTTGAGCAAGATCTATGAAGTCTTAGACCAAGCTTCGAAGCAAGATCTGATGCAAATTCGCCAAGTTTGGGGCGATCTGATGAATATGTTGAATGTGACGCAACGTGCCATGATGCAAGTCGCTAAACCGGTCGCAGCTAGCTCAGATGGAGTCGTGATCGGTTTTGAATACGACATCTTATGCCAACGTGCCCTTGAAAATCAAGAACTCCAAGATGTTTTAGGCAATGGACTGAGTCGTTTGCTCGGTGCAGCTCCACATTTGATCTTTATCCCGGGCAATCGTTGGCCTGAGATCAGAAGTCGCTATTTGAGTGAACATGGTGATGTCAGGCAAAAAGTACCTGAAAGTGATGAACAAGTGAGCCAAGCACCGTCGCAGCCGGTTGTGCCTGAAGTCGTTGCTAAGGCCCAAGAGCTCTTTGGGGAACAATTAGTTGAAGTTAAAAATGATTAGAATTTGAAAGGATGATTTATTATGATGCGTGGAATGAACATGCAAGGTATGATGAAACAAATGCAAAAATTGCAAAAGCAAATGCAAAAGGATCAAGAAGAATTACATGCAACGATCTTTGAAGGTCATGCTTCTGATGATGCGGTAGTGGTTAAGTTCACTGGTGATCACAAGATGACTGATATTGCGATCAAAGAAGAAGCTGTCGATCCAGATGATGTTGATATGTTACAAGATCTAGTTATCATGGCCGTTAACGATGCGATGGCTAAGATCGATGACCAAACACAAAAGACAATGGGTAAATATTCCCGCAACATACCTGGTTTTTAAGCGTGAAAGAAGGTTAGACGATGCAATATCCTGAACCGATCGCTAAGTTGATCGATAGTTATCTAAAGTTGCCAGGGATCGGTGAAAAGACCGCAACTCGCTTGGCATTTTTTACGATCGACATGGAGGAAAGCGATGTTGTTGCTTTTTCTAAAGCACTGGTCGCCGCCAAAAAAGATCTCAGTTACTGCAGTATCTGTGGCAACATCACGGAAAATGATCCGTGTGTGATCTGTGCGGATAAGACCCGCGATCAAAGTCAAGTTATCGTAGTCGAGCAGGTCAAAGATGTGATGGCTTTGGAGAAAATGCAGGAATATCGTGGCTTATACCATGTTTTACATGGTGTTTTGTCGCCGATCGAAGGTAAAGGCCCTGAAGACATCAATATTACCAGCTTACTGCGACGTCTCCAGCAAAATAGCCAGATCAAAGAGGTCATTTTAGCGACTAATGCAACGCCTGAGGGTGAAGCAACGGCGATGTATATTTCGAAGTTGATCAAACCAGCTAATATCATGACGACCCGTTTAGCACACGGCTTAGCGGTCGGAAGTGATATTGAGTATGCTGATGAGATGACACTGTATAATGCGGTGAAAAACCGCCAAGAGATCTAGTTGGGGTGAAGTTGATGTTTAGAAGAAATAAGCAAAAACTTAGACGCTCTTTTAATGAATTATTATTAGAAGATATTGATCAAGCTAAGTTGGATTGGGATCAAGCCCGCCAAACTGCAGCTGCAGTCTATGATGTTGATGATGAATTGTTAGCTGAAGTGAGTCTAGCTCGTGCGAAGTATGAGTTTCTCTACCGTGAAGCTAAATATCGTCAGGTCAAGGGCCATATTCAAGCGTCAGTGATCAATTATTAAAAACTAGCCTGTCAAGCAGTCCGACTGAAGTGGCAGGCTTTTTCTTTTTGAAAAAATGGGGTCGTGGACAGCTGACAAATGTTACAGTACAATAAAATCAATAAATGAAAATGGGGTTTTACAAGTGAGCGGATTTTTTATTACCTTTGAAGGTACTGATGGATCAGGGAAAACTAGTGTCCTAAACGCGATCGAAGCTAAGTTAAAAGCTGCCAAGATCGATTATTTACGGACGCGTGAACCGGGCGGTAATCGTATTTCAGAACAGATCCGAAATGTTATTTTAGATGAAAAATTCACTGAAATGGATGCGCGGACTGAAGCTTTATTATATGCGGCTGCACGGCGTCAGCATTTAGTTGAAACAGTGCTTCCGGCTTTAGAAGCGGGCAAGGTAGTCCTGTGTGATCGCTTTGTCGATAGTTCTTTGGTTTATCAAGGGGCTGGGCGCGGCATCGGAGTAGCTGAAGTCAAGCAGATGAACCAGTTTGCAACAGCTGGTCTAGAACCAGATCTGACCATTTATTTAGCGATCGAACCGAGTCTAGGGCTTGAGCGGATCAAAAAGAATCGGCAAGATGAAGTTAACCGCTTGGATAAAGAAGCACTATCGTTTTACGAGACTGTCTATCAAGCATATCAAAAACTCGCCGCTGAAAATGAGCGGATCGTGACGATCGATGCCAGCCAAAAACTGGCTGATGTGATAGCTGATGTTGAGCTAGTCTTAAGTAGTAAAATTCCCGTTAGAAACTAGGTGTTTTAAAATGAAAATGATCATTGCGATCGTCCAAGATAAGGATAGCAATAATTTGAGCAATGCTTTTGTTGAAGCTGATGTTAGAGCGACCAAGTTAGCAACGACCGGGGGCTTTCTACGGTCGGGCAATACGACTTTCATGATCGGGATCGAAGACGAACGGGTAGCTGAAGTTTTAGCGTTGATCAAGCATGCATCTTCTAAACGTGCGGAATATATCACGCCACCAGTGAATGTTGAAGGTCAAGTTGAGCGGACTTATCCGGTCGAGGTCGAAGTCGGTGGGACCACCGTTTTCGTTTTACCGGTCGAACAGTTCTTTCATTTTTAAGCAGAGGTCAGTTAGAAAGAAAAAATGTGCAACTGATAACAAGAAATAAATTAAGAAGGGAAAACTATATTTTTTCTAGTCATCCAGTCTTGATGGCGCCACATTTGATATAGTTGAAGTTTATGGAACAGTCGATCATCGAGCTCCAACCACGTTTGACAAAGAATTTTGCCAAATTGGTGGACAATAAAAAATTGGCCCATGCTTATTTATTTTCTGGTCCACGTGGGACTGGCAAAAATAAGCTAGCTCATTGGGTCGCCCAAGCCATTTTTTGCAAGCAAAAGCAAAACGGTCATCCATGCTTAAAGTGCAATGAGTGTCGGCGGATCGCCCAAAATAATCAGCCTGATGTGGTTGAGATCAAGCCAGAAGGGAATTCGATCAAAGTCGACCAGATCAGATATTTGAAAGCCGAATTCGTTAAGAGTGGGGTCGAGAGCAATCGGAAACTTTTTATCATTCAAAATGCTGAAAAGATGACGATCAGTGCTGCTAACAGTCTGTTGAAATTTTTAGAAGAACCAAGTGGCGATGTGACGGCCTTTTTATTGACAGATAGTGTAAACCAGATCTTGCCAACGATCATCTCACGGTGCCAGTTAGTCGAATTGTCTTCGTTGACATTGAAGAAATTAGTTGCAACGTTAGAGACTAAAGGGATCGGGGCAGATAAGGCTAATTTATTAGCACATTTGACTAATAGCCAAAAAGAAGCCCAAGAGCTTGATGGTGACGAAGATTTTAATAAATTACTCGCCAATGTTTGGGAATGGTTTAATCAAGTTTTACGAAATGATTGGCGGGCTTTTGTAGGGGTCCAGACCAAATTGATGCCGTATGCGACCGATAAAGCTAGCCAAGATCGGTTATTACAGTTGATAGTCTTATTAACACGTGATATTTTATTGTTAAAATATGGTAAAAATGAGGACGTTGCCTTTATAATGTATAGTAAAGAGCTCAATGAAAGAAATTTAAAAATTCCGGAAAATGGAGCTATCCGCGCCGTTGAAGCTGTCCTTTCGACTAAACGGCAACGAGCGGTCAATGTCTCATTTCAGAGTATCTTAGAGGCACTGACTTTGAATTTATGCAGTTGGTATCAAGTATGATAACAGGTTGAAGGTGATTTTGTGGATAAACGCGAATTATATGACAATTTTGAAAATATGGAAGAAATGTCACGTGATGTACAAGCGATGCTGGCGAGCGTGAAAGAAGAGATGACACGGATCATCGAGAAAAATGCAGAGTTAGAGATCGAAAATCAGCATCTACGTGAAAGACTTCACGAATTAGAACAAAAGAAAACACAAGAGACAAGCAATGAAGAAGCGGGCCTCTCTAAGTCACGTAAGAATTTGGAAAAGCTTTATGAAGAAGGCTTCCATGTTTGTAATGTAGACAACATGTATGGCTCACGGCGGATAAATGATGAGCCGTGTGTCTTTTGTCAAGATGTTATCTATGGGGAGCGACATTAATGTCAATTAAGCAAAAGAGTAGTTTTAGAGAAAAAAATGAGCAAGGAACGTTATATTTGGTACCGACACCGATCGGGAACCTACAAGACATGACTTTTCGGGCACTTGAGATCTTAGAACAGGTTGATCTGATCTGTGCGGAAGATACGCGTAATACGATGCGCTTGTTGAACCATTTTGAGATCAAAACCCCGCAGATCAGCTTTCATGAGCATAATACGCAGGAACGGATCCCGTATTTGATCGAGAAACTTCAGGCGGGACAAGATCTAGCTCAAGTAAGTGATGCAGGGATGCCTTCGATCAGTGATCCAGGCCATGAATTAGTCAAAGCTTGTATCCAAGCTGACATTGCGGTCGTCCCACTGCCAGGAGCTAATGCAGCTTTGAGTGCTCTCATCGCTTCGGGGATAGCGCCTCAACCCTTTATGTTTTATGGCTTTTTACCCCGGAAGAAAAATGAGCAGCGTGAAGTTTTAGAGCAATTAGAACAACAAACTTGCGCACTGATCTTTTATGAAGCACCACATCGCTTGAAAAAGACCTTGCAGGCAATGCAAGCTGTTTTTGGCCCTGAGCGTGAGATCGCTTTGTGTCGCGAGTTGACTAAGCGTTATGAAGAGTTCTTACGCGGAACATTGGCCGATGCGGTGGAATGGGCTACCAATGAAGAGATCCGGGGTGAATTTGTGCTCGTGGTCCAAGGCAATAGTGCCCCACGAGCTAAAAAAGCCGATCCTTTACTGGAGTTGCCATTAGCTGAGCAAGTAACGGCTTTGATAGCACAAAAACAGTTGAAGCCTAATGCAGCGATCAAAGAGGTCGCAAAATTAAATGGTTTGAAAAAACAGGATGTTTATAACGAATATCATCAATTATAAGGATAAATAAGACAATGGCAGAAAATTTATATCGCATGCCCCATCAGATCGTGTACTATGAAACGGACCCTACAGGTAAACTGAGTCTAGGAAAATTGGTCGATCTGATGATGTTAGCTTCCTATGCGCAAGGAAAAGATGTCGGGATGCCGGAAGAAAAGTTGAATGCGCAAGGTTATGGTTGGGTGATCACACAACACTTGCTTTCGATCACTCGCTTACCTAGACGTGATGAAAAAGTTGTGATCGAAACGAAAGCAACGGCCTATAATCGCTATTTTTGTTATCGGGATTTTTATCTTCGGGATGAACAAGGCGAATTGTTGGCTAAGATGCATACGGCTTTTGTATTGCTTGATCTCGAAACGCGAAAGATCACGCGGATAACCTCTGATGTGATCGCACCTTTTGGACCTGAACCGATCAGATCGATCGAACGGTCAGCAAGTCCTAAGCGGTTAGAAGAAGTTATGTTAGCTAAAGATTATCGGGTGCGCTATTTTGATATCGATAGTAATCATCATGTCAATAATGTTCATTATATCGAATGGATGCTAGATGTTTTAGATAAAGATTTTTTAATGGAACACGAGCCGGTAGCTTTGAACATTAAATATGAACATGAATTGAATTATGGGCAAACCTGCACCAGTAAAGTGGAATTGCTTCGCTCAAAAGACGAGTTGACCACGTTACACGGGATCTATATGGCTGATGGAACTTTGAGTTGTAGTGCACAAGTGACTTGGAAATAATAAAAAATGAGAGTGTAAAAACATACGGTGTTGCGTATTGTTTTACACTCTCATTTTTTATATTAAGAAACAGCATCCGAAACAAAATCGGCTAGTTCAGCGCCACTTAGACCAGCGCTTAGCCCGACTAAGAGTTTGATCCGAGCCTTTTGTCCATTTAAACCGTGGCAGAAGGTAACGCCCATTTGTTTTAGTTGGACACCTCCACCAGGATAAGCATAAACATCTTGGGCGATCCCGTTGAAACTCCGGGATACAAGGACTACAGGGATCTTTTTGGCCAGTAATTTTTCGAGCACAGGCAAAACTCTAGGCGGAAGATTACCCGCACCCAAAGCTTCGATCACAACACCGTTAGTTTGGTTATTGAGCGCTATTTCAAGTAATTCTGGGTCCATCCCAGCATATGCTTTGAAAAGATAAATATGGTCGACCACGTGATCGATCAAAACACTGCGGTGGCGGAGCAATTTTTCAAAAAAACGCACTTCATCGCGCAAGATCAGCCCGATCGGACCAAAAGTCGGAGTTCTAAAGGTCGCAACATTAGTGGTATGGGTCTTAGTCACATAGCGAGCCGTGTGGATCTCATCATTCATGACCACTAAGACGCCCATGCCTTTAGCTTCAGGACTAGCAGCAGTCAAGATCGCGGTTTTGAAGTTGTACAAGCCATCAGAACCGATCTCATTAGCTGAACGCATCGCTCCGGTCAAGACGATCGGAAGTTTAAATGGGATAGTTAGATCGAGAAAATAAGCTGTTTCTTCAAGCGTATCAGTCCCATGGGTGATCACGACCCCATCGATATTTTCATTCTCATAAGCTTTGATGATCCGTTGTTGCAAGACGAGCATATTAGCGGGATCCATATGGGGTGAGGGGATGTTGAAGATGTTTTCGATCACGAGTTCATACTCAGTCCCAAAAGGATTCTTAAATTGATTGAGGGGATTTTCTTTTCCGGGAGCGACCGCACCGTTTTCGTCTTCTGACATTGCGATCGTACCACCAGTGTGCAAAATAAGAATTTTTTTCATTTTGCATCTTCCTTTCTAGGTGTACCAGTAGCGCTAGTGGTACACAAAATTAGCAAAATACCGTTTTTTTATTATAACGATTAAACCAATGAATGTCGATAGGCTGTCTAATTGAAATAAAAGCTTTTTTCTGTAATGATTTATGTTAAGATATTCATTGTGATTTTAAGTAATAAGATTAGATAAAAGGAAGTTAGCTGCAAGATGAAGATATTAGCCTTGGATACTTCAAATCGTCCTCTGAGCGTGGCGGTTTTAGAAGATGACACGTTATTAGCAGAAACAACGCTCAATATGGCGCGAAAGCACAGTACGACTTTGATGCCGATCATTTCTGAAATGCTCAAAAAGTCAGATACAACACCACAAGATCTCGATCGGATCGTTGTTTCTGCCGGACCGGGTTCATACACGGGACTTCGGATCGGAGTGACGGCAGCTAAGACATTAGCATTTACTTTGAATAAAGAGTTAGTCGGGGTCTCAAGCTTAGAACTTTTGGCGGCTAATTGTCAAAATGATACGAATGAACTTTTAGTGCCGATCTTTGATGCGCGTCGCGAAAATGTTTTTGCTGGTGTTTATCAAAATAAGGCAGGTAAATTAGTGGAAGTTTTACCAGATCAGCATCTCTCAGTCGTTGAGTTATGCGAATTTTTAAAGGATAAAAAAGCTTGCTTGATCGGAGCGGATGCTAAGGTTTATCGTGAACGCTTTGAAGAACTGCTTACAGCTGGTAATTATCGCTTTAGTGCGCCTAAAGATGATTATCCGAGTGCTTATTTGTTAGGACTTTTGGGTAAAGAGCGTCCTGTAGCGGATACCTTGACATTTGTACCACATTATTTACGTTTGACACAAGCAGAAGTACAATGGATGGAAAAACACCCTGGAAAGGATCAAGCGGATTCTTATGTTGAAAAAGTATAAAGATAAACTTTTGGCGTTGCTAAAACCAGTACAAGCGACCCCTAATTTAGATTTTGGTTGTCATAATGTAGTCGTTGAGGACAAAAATTATTTGATGTGTCGTGCGATCGTACCTGACATTGCTGAAATGCTTGAGATCGAAAGTTCGGTATATGCTGGGCATCAGCCTTGGAGCTATGGAGATTTTGAAAAACATATTCAAAATAAATTGACTTCGCTTTACATCGTTGTGCGTTACGAAGATCACATGGTAGCTTTTGCCGGGTGTGATCTTACTTATGGACCTAATGAAGCGCATGTGACTAATATTGCAGTTTTACCCGAATATCAACATCAAGGGTTAGGGCTGATGATGTTAGAGAATTTGCAGATCGAAGCTAAAAAATACGGGTGTCGTCGTTTGAGCTTAGATGTCAGACGGAGCAATTTAGAAGCCCAAGCACTATATCGGCGAGCTGGCTTTAAAGAAGTAGCTGTCAAAAATGCTTATTACAAAGATGAAGATGGGCTAGAATATAGCTATAACTTGGTAAACAGAAATTTAAAAAAGAGAGTTGAAAAAGGATGGAAAAAAATCGGAATTTGATCTTGGCTTTTGAATCAAGCTGTGATGAGACAAGCGTTGCGGTGATCGAAAATGGAAATAAGATCCTCTCAAATATCGTTGCAACCCAGATCAAGAGCCACAAGCGTTTCGGGGGTGTCGTTCCCGAAGTTGCTAGTCGCCACCACATCGAACAGATAACTTTATGCATTGCGGATGCCTTAGAACAAGCTGCAGTGACCTATGCTGACTTGGATGCTGTAGCGGTGACTTATGGTCCAGGCTTAGTGGGTTCATTATTAGTCGGGGTCACAGCCGCTAAGATGATCGCTTTTGCGCACGATCTTCCCTTGATCCCGGTCAATCATATGGCAGGACATATCTATGCTGCCAATTTTGCCGGTGAGATCCAATTTCCAGCCTTAGCATTACTTGTCTCAGGTGGACATACGGAATTAGTCTACCTGGCCGGACCAAATGACTTTAAGATCATCGGCGAGACACGGGATGATGCAGCAGGTGAAGCATATGATAAGGTCGGACGTGTTTTAGGTTTGGCGTATCCAGCCGGAAAAGAGATCGATGAATTAGCGCATAAGGGGAAAGACACTTTTGCTTTCCCACGAGCAATGGAAAAAGAAGATAACTATGACTTTAGTTTTAGTGGCTTAAAGAGTGCCTTTATCAATACGGTCCATCATGCTGATCAAGTAGGGGAAACCTTAGATAAAGCTGACTTAGCTGCTAGTTTCCAACAAAGTGTCGTCGATGTTTTAGCACAAAAAACAGTTCGCGCACTGGAAAATTATCCGGTCAAACAATTGATCTTGGCTGGTGGTGTAGCAGCTAATCAAGGCCTACGTGATCGTTTAGATGAAGAGTTGAAACGCTTTGAAGACGTTGAATTATTAAAAGCACCTTTGAAACTCTGTGGTGATAATGCCGCGATGATCGGAGCAGCTGGTTATGCGGCTTACAATGATAAGATATTTGCTAACTTAGATCTAAATGCTGATCCAAGTTTAGAATTTGATTGGTTAGAAGAAGCTTAGATAGGATAAATAAAGCGGGGCCCCCTATGATTTTGCATCGTAGTGGGCCCCGCGTTATTTTTTAGGAGTTATCGGCACTGTGCTCTAGTTTTCACTGTTGAAATTTTCCAGTTCCATGCTGCTGTTTTCCCAGTCTGTTTCGGCTTGGGCTAATTGAGCTGTGATCGTTTCGAGCTGTGCTTGTAATTTTGCCATCTTATCGAGATCGTTGAAGTTTTCTGGTAATGCCATCGCTTGTTCTAGTTCAGTTTTATTTTCATCGAGTTCTTCAACTTTAGCTTCTAATTCTGCGACCTTACGTGTAAGTTTGCGTTCCATTTTTTGATGCTCTTTACTTTGAGCATAGCTTTGTTTTCCCGCGGAGATCTCTTTTTTAGTTACGACTTCAGGCCGTGTTGCTTTGGCCTTGGCTTCAGCTAACTCAGCTTGTTCTTCTTTTTTAGCTACATAATAGTCATAATCACCTAAATAAAGTGTGCTACCAGTTGGAGCGATCTCTAAGACGCTAGTGGCGACTTTGTTGATGAAATAACGGTCGTGTGAGACTAAGAGGATCGTGCCGTCAAATTCTTTGATAGCTTGCTCTAAGACTTCCTTACTGTCGATGTCTAAATGGTTAGTCGGCTCGTCTAGAATTAGGAAATTATCGTGTTTCATCGCAAGTTTTGTCAGTAATAACCGTGCTTTTTCGCCCCCAGATAGACTGTGGACCATCTTCTTGACATCGTCGCCACTGAAAAGAAAACTCCCTAAGATCGAACGAATATCTTTTTCAGGTGTCGTTGGATGATCATCCCAAAGCTCATTTAAGACCGTTTTTTGGGGGTGAAGATTATGTTGCTCTTGGTCATAGTAACCGGGATGGACGTTGGTACCAAACGTAGCTTTTCCTTTGATGAAAGGCTGTTTACCCAGAATACTTTTTAACAAGGTCGATTTACCGATCCCATTTGGCCCTACGACTGCAAAGATTTGGCGTTTGCGCAGTTCAAAGTTGATCGGTTCGGCAATGATCTGACCGTCATAGCCGATCGCACCGTCACTAACGGTCAAAACGACATTGCCACTTTCTTGCTCGGCTTTGAAGCGAAAATGCATATTTTTTTCGGGACCTTCAGGACGATCGAGCCGGTCCATTTTTTCGAGCTGTTTACGTTTACTTTGCGCACGTTTAGTTGTCGAAGCACGCACGAGATTTTTGTTGACGAAATCCTCGAGTTTATGGATCTCAGTTTGTTGTTTTTCGTAGTTCTTCCACGCTAACTGCGCTCTTTTTTCACGTTCAACGATATAATTGGAATAATTTCCTTTGTAGTAGTGAGCTTTACCGTGCGTGATCTCGTAAACTTCATTGACGATCTTATCTAGAAAGTAGCGGTCATGCGAAACGATCAAGAGTGCACCTTGATAATTTTGGATATAGCCTTCTAACCAAGTTAAAGTTTCGATATCTAAGTGGTTAGTCGGTTCGTCCAAGATCAACAGATCGCGTTTTTCCAAAAGTAACTTAGCCAGGGCCAGGCGAGTCTTTTGGCCTCCAGAAAGTGAGGCGATCGGACGGTCATGATCTTCAGGATAAAAATGGAAACCGTGTAAAACAGAGCGGATCTCATTTTCATAACCATAGCCGTTTTGCTCTTTAAAATCATGTAATAGTTGATCATAGCGACTTAGCAATTGTTGATAAGCTTTTGAGGCATGATCTGCATTTGGATCAGCGATCTGAGCTTCTAATTTATGGAGATCTTGTTCCATTTGGCGTAATTTATCAAAGACGCTGAGCATTTCTTCATAGATCGTTTTATCAGATTCAAGCCCGGTATTTTGGGCAAGATAGCCCATTGTTAGGCCTTTTTTAGTTACGATCTGGCCTTCATCAGGAGCTTGTTCACCGATGATCATTTTTAAAAGTGTCGATTTACCGGCACCATTTTTTCCGACCAAAGCGATACGGGAGTGCTCCTGAATATCAAGATCGATATTTTCAAACAAGACATCCGCCCCAAAATGGCGCGCGACTTGTTGTGCTTGTAATAAAATCATTTTTTCACCTACTTGAGTAATTAGTCGTTTCACAAAGTTAAAAAATTAAAACTGCGCTAAAACAGTAATTATTAGTTATATTGTGAATTAATTTACAATTTTTTAATTTTTTTAGTACAGTTGTTATGCTAAAATTTATCATATTGAGTAATCTGAGAGGAGAAACTAGATGGTGACCCCAAATATTCCTAAGGCAACGGCAAAACGTTTGCCGATCTATTACCGCTATCTCAATATTTTAGCGGATGCTGGTAAGGAGCATGTCTCTTCGACTGAATTAGCTGAAGCTGTTAAGATCGATCCAGCAACGATCCGACGTGATCTCTCATATTTTGGTGCTTTAGGCAAGCGTGGCTATGGTTATGATATCGCCAGCTTGCAAGCATTTTTCAAAAAAACACTACGTCAAGATAAATTAAATAATGTAGCTTTGATCGGGGTGGGTAATCTAGGCCACGCCCTATTGAATTATAACTTTCACAAGAGCAATAACGCGCGGATCAGTGCGGCTTTTGATATTGACCCTAAGATTACGGGATTGATCCAAAGTGGGATCCCAGTTTATCCGATGGAAGATATGCAAGAGCAACTGCAATTGCAACAAATAGAGATCGCGATCCTGACTGTTCCAGCTGATAAAGCTCAGGCCGTGACGGATGAATTAGTTGCAGCTGGGATCAAGGGGATCTTGAACTTTACCCCATTGCGGATCACGGTCCCTAAAGATGTTCGCGTCCAAAATGTTGATCTGACTAATGAATTGCAGACTTTGATCTATTTTTTACAACACTTTGAATAACTATGAAAAAGGATGTGTGGTGCACACATCCTTTTTTGTTACCAAGCACTTAAAATAATAAGCAAATTCATTAAACTATGGGCTAAGATCGGAATGCGTAAACGGCCTGTTCTAGCATATAGCAAGCAAAGCACTAGTCCGATCCCGGCATAAGTCAAATAATGTCCATCTTGATGAGCCAAACTAAAGAGTAAACTCGAGGCCAGTGCCGCACCGATCGGGTCGATCACAGAGCCAAGATCAGCAAACAAGACTTTGCGAAAAACAAATTCTTCCATGATCGGTGCAAAGATGACGATGTTTACTAAATAATATGGATATTTGGCAAGGACTGTCAAAAGATAACCGGTATTAGCCGAATAACTAGGCTGTCCAAGAAATTTGATCTCGATATACGAACTGAGCCATTGCAACAAAACGAGCGCTAGTGTACCAAAAATAATGTAATAGATTTCTTGGCGAAGTGCAAGCTTTTTTGGGGTGCGCAAAAAACGATCCTTGAAAGGAAACTTGTGCGCTAAGTAGAGCAGCGTCCCGCAACCGATGAGATTCAAAACGGTCACGGCTGGATAATACCAAGCATTTTTGAAGATCACCCATAATAAAGGCGCCAAAGTCATTGTGCCACAATAGATACTTAAGATGACAAGTGAATTTAACTGTAACTGTTTTTTCATCGATAAAGGTCCTAACTATAAAGTTTCAATAGTTAGATTATATGTTTTTAACGCTATTTATTCAAACTAATTTCAAAAATATTTTAGCACTCTTAAGGTGCGAGTGATAAAATGCTTGCAATTTAAAAGTAAAGTTAGTATAGTAATAGTTGTAATCGATTAGCACTCAAGTTGTTAGAGTGCTAAAAAGAATTTGGAGGGATATAACGTGCTTAAACCATTAGGAGATCGCGTAATTTTAGAGGTCGAAAAAGAAGAAGAAAAAACTGTGGGTGGGATCGTCTTAGCCGGCGGTGCTAAAGAAAAACCACAAACAGCTAAAGTTGTTGCTGTTGGTACGGGACGTATCCTTGATGATGGCAAGAAATTAGAAATGACACTTAAAGTCGGCGATGTTGTCGTTTTTGACAAGTACGCCGGTGCTCAAGTTGAATTTGAAGGTCAAGAATATTTAGTAATGCACGAAAAAGATATTCTTGCCGTTGTGGAATAAATATATAAGTAAACATTGAACTTAATTCGTATGAGGTGAATTAGAAATGGCAAAAGAAATCAAGTTTTCAGAAGATGCACGCGCAAAGATGCTTGCTGGTGTAGATAAGTTAGCTGATACTGTAAAATCAACGATCGGTCCTAAGGGACGTAATGTTGTTTTGGAACAATCATACGGTACTCCAACGATCACAAATGATGGGGTAACGATCGCTAAGGCAATCGAATTAGAAGATCATTTTGAAAATATGGGTGCTAAGCTAGTAGCCGAAGTAGCTTCAAAGACTAATGATATTGCGGGTGACGGTACCACAACAGCTACTGTTTTGACACAATCGATCGTTAACGAAGGAATGAAAAATGTGACTGCTGGTGCTAATCCAGTAGGTATCCGTCGTGGGATCGAGTTGGCTACTAAAGCTGCAGTAGATGCTTTGCACAAGATGTCACATAAAGTTGAATCTAAGAGCGATATTGCTCAGATCGCATCTATTTCTTCGGCTAATGAAGAAGTTGGTAAATTGATCGCTGATGCCATGGAAAAGGTCGGTAACGACGGTGTGATCACGATCGAAGAATCTAAAGGGATCGATACTTCATTAGATGTTGTTGAAGGTATGCAATTTGATCGTGGTTACCTTTCTCAATACATGGTAACTGACAATGACAAGATGGAAGCAGATCTTGAAAATCCATACATTTTGGTAACTGATAAGAAGATCTCTAACATCCAAGAAGTTTTGCCATTGTTACAATCCATCGTTGAACAAGGTCGTCCATTGTTGATCATTGCTGACGATGTTGATGGTGAAGCCTTGCCAACACTTGTTTTGAACAAGATCCGTGGGACATTCAACGTGGTAGCTGTTAAAGCTCCAGGTTTTGGTGATCGTCGTAAAGAAATGTTACAAGATATCGCTGTTTTAACTGGTGCAACTGTGATCACAGATGATCTTGGTCTCCAATTGAAGGACACGACCTTAGATCAATTAGGGACAGCTAGTCGTGTAACAGTTACAAAAGAAAACACAACGATCGTCGAAGGCGCTGGCGATAAAGCACAGATCGCTGAACGTGTTGAACAACTCAAAAAACAGATCGCTGAAACGACTTCTGAATTTGATAAAGAAAAACTCCAAGAACGTTTGGCTAAATTAGCTGGTGGGGTAGCCGTTATCAAAGTCGGGGCTGCTACTGAAACTGAATTAAAAGAACGCAAATACCGGATCGAAGACGCTTTGAATGCTACACGTGCAGCGGTCGAAGAAGGCTTTGTTCCTGGTGGTGGTACAGCTTTGATCGATGTGATCGATGATGTCGCTGCTTTGAGTGAAGCTGGCGATGTACAAACAGGTATCAACATCGTTAAACGTGCGCTTGAAGAACCAGTTCGTCAAATCGCGATCAATGCTGGTAAAGAAGGTTCTGTGATCGTTGAAAAACTTAAAGAACAAAAAGCCGGTATCGGTTATAACGCTGCTACTGATGAATGGGTCGATATGATCGAAGCTGGTATCGTTGACCCAACTAAGGTAACTCGTTCAGCACTACAAAATGCGGCTTCTGTCTCAGCGTTATTGTTGACAACTGAAGCAGTTGTGGCTGATAAGCCAGAAGAAAACAATGATGTAGCTGCTCAAATGCCACAAGGGCCAATGATGTAAGCAAGTTAAATCAAAATTTTTTGAAGCATCCTAAAATTTTAGGGTGCTTTTTTTGTGAGATTGGTGTAAAATTCAACTGTTACTCTTTGAAGTGACCTAGGAATTTTGAATTTAAAATCTAATCAGCCAGTAGCTATCAAAATGGCTAACTAGCTAAAAGGGGGTTTTCTGTTTATGTATCGATATTTAAAGAGATTATTGATCGGACAACCGCTAAAAACTGCTGAAGAAAGTGGGCAGTCTTTGACTAAATTCAAAGCTTTGGCCTTACTTTCCTCGGATGCGTTGTCATCAGTGGCATACGGGACAGAGCAGATCACAACAGCATTATTTATTTTATCGGCTGCTGCGACCTGGTATGCATTACCAGCTGCTGGGATCGTGTTACTCTTATTGTTTGCGATCACGATGTCGTATCGTCAGATCATCAATGCTTATCCTTCTGGGGGTGGAGCTTATGTAGTTGCGACCAAAAACTGGGGGACGAGCGCAGGCTTAGTTGCTGGTGGATCACTTTTAGTTGATTATATGTTGACTGTGGCTGTTTCAGTTACATCTGGGACAGAAGCTATTACCTCAGCGATCCCAAGTTTACAAGCACACAGCGTTTTTATCTCGGTCGTGATCGTCTTATTTATTATGACGTTGAATTTACGTGGGATGCGTGAATCGGCTTCATTTTTGACGATCCCAGTGTACTTTTTTGTGATCATGATCGTTTCGATGGTCGCTTTGGGTTTGTTTAATATCGCAACGGGTAAGATCCAATATTCAGCCGCAGCTCATATTGGTGATGCGGTACCAGGGATGTCGTTATTGCTGTTTTTAAAAGCTTTTTCAGCGGGTTCATCTTCATTGACTGGGGTAGAAGCCATCAGTAATGCAGTTCCTAATTTTAAAGAGCCTAAAAAGCGCAATGCGGCGAATACCTTGGCGATCATGTCATTGATTTTAGCGGTCTTCTTTAGTGGGATCACCTTTTTGAGTTATTATCTAGGTGTTTTACCTGATCCTAAACAAACGGTGCTTTCTCAGATCGCAGGTGCCGTTTTTGGTCACGGTATTTTCTACTACCTACTGCAATTGTCAACGGCCATGATCTTGGCGGTGGCTGCCAATACTGGCTTTTCGGCCTTTCCGATCTTAGCCTATAACTTGGCCAAGGATAAATTTATGCCTCATATGTTTATGGATAAAGGCGATCGTTTGGGCTATTCTAATGGGATCATTGCATTAGCGATCGGGGCGATCGTATTGATCTTTATCTTCAAAGGCCAGACTAATTTATTGATCCCATTGTATGCGGTCGGGGTCTTCGTACCGTTTACGCTCTCACAAGCAGGGATGTTGATCCATTGGAAACGCCACAAGGGCAAACATTGGATCTTAAATTCTTGTTTTAACCTATTGGGGGCAGTGATCTCCTTTGCTTTAGTGGTCTTTTTATTCTGGTTACACTTTGACAATGTTTGGCCATATTTGATCATTATGCCGGTACTGCTCTTTGGTTTTTACAAGATCCATAGTCATTATGTTACTGTAGCGGCGCAATTGCGTTTAAGTGAAGAACAACAATTGCATGATTATTCTGGTTCAACGGTCATCGTGCTAGTTAGCTCGGTCACACACGTAACGACTGGGGCGATCAACTATGCACGTTCGATCAGTGATAATGTGATCGCAATGCATGTTTCGTTTGATACTAATCCTAAAAAAGAACACGAAACGGCACAGGAATTCAAAATGGCGTTTCCAGATGTTCGCTTTGTCGATCTGCATTCTTCATATCGGTCGGTCGTGCCCCCAGTTTTGCGCTTTTGCGATGTGATCGCTAAGGATGCTAAACAGCGCAATTACTCGTTGACGGTCTTGGTACCGCAGTTTGTACCGAAGAAACCTTGGCAAAATATCTTGCATAATCAAACGAGCTTACGTTTGCGGTCAGCTTTAGGAGCCCACGAAAATATTATCGTGTCGACTTATAGCTACCACTTGAAAAAATAGAATATCGGGGTCGTGGAGATTGCTTCACGGCCCTTTTTTAATTTTTCTCACGCAAAAAATGACCCATTCGCTGGTTTATGGTAAAATGATACTTGAATTATAGGCTTTTTAGCTGATAATGAATTCTCAACATTTGAGGATTTGATGGAAAGAGGACGCTATATGTACAAAATCCTTGCGTCGTTGTTAGCAACATTTGTCCTAGCTTTAGTGCTGACTCCATTGGTCCGGCGCCTATCTTTTCGAGTCGGAGCAGTTGATAATCCCAATGCCCGGCGAGTTAATCGGGTGCCGATGCCGACCATGGGGGGCTTAGCCATTTTTGTTGCATTTAATACGACAAATTTCTTTTTATTACGCGATCAATATCCCTTAAAACAATTAGTTGCGTTATTATTGGCGCAAAGCTTGATCATCGTGACGGGAATGATCGATGATATTTTTGAATTAAAACCGCGCCAAAAAGTTTTAGGGATCACACTGGCAGCATTGGTAGTTTATTTTATTGCTAATATCAAAATGACGACTTTGACGCTACCGTTTCTTGGAGTCGTTTCTCTAGGCTGGTTTAGTTTACCGATAACTTTGATCTGGATCTTAGGGATCACTAACGCTGTCAATTTGATCGATGGCTTGGATGGTCTGGCTACAGGTGTCGCGATCATTGCGCTTTCGACTAGTGCACTGACGGGATATTTCTTCTTGAACGTGACGTCGACATTTATTTCGATCATGATGGCGACCTTGGTAGCTGCTTTATTGGGCTTTTTACCGTATAATTTTCATCCTGCTAAGATCTATTTGGGGGATACCGGTTCGCTGTTTATCGGCTTTATGATCTCTGTCTTCTCGCTTTATGGTTTGAAGAATGCAACTTTTATCACGTTGATCATCCCGGTGATCATTTTAGGAGTACCGATCACGGATACTTTATATGCGATCTTACGTCGACTCTTGAATAAAAAGCCAATCTCACAAGCCGATAAGCATCACTTGCACCATCGCTTGATGCAGATGGGATTGACCCACCGCCAGACAGTGTTGGTGATCTATGGGATCGCATTGATCTTTTCGTTTATCTCATTGCTATACCCCTTGTCCAATTTATGGGGTTCGATCTTACTGACGGTTGCAACATTATTTGGTTTAGAACTATTTGTTGAAGCGATCGGCTTGGTTGGAGATACACGCCAGCCTTTATTGAATGGGATCAAACATTTAGTTTTGAAAGTCAGTCGTTTATTTGAACATAAATGAATTACATAAAAAATACGCCATCCCAGATCAAGGATGGCGTATTTTTTAGGCTTGATGGGGATCAAAATCGATCTCGTGATAGCGATTTTCCCCAACGGTGATCGTTACGCGACCATTCAGTAAGTCGGTGATCTTAGTTGCTAATTCATCAGCCAGATCCATATCGACAGCGATCACGACCTCGACTTCTTCGGTGTAGTTCGTCGCCAAGGTAAATACGGGCTGACTTTCCAGATAATTTTGTAGCTTGCCTAATAATGGGTAGCTGACTTTTAGTGAAAGTTCAGTTTGGACGACGCGTTTGACGATCCCTAATTCTTTTAGGGCTTGGGCAACGGCGCCACCATAAGCACGGATCAAGCCACCGGTTCCTAGTTTGATCCCACCGAAGTAGCGTGTCACTACGGCGCAAACATTATGCACTTGATTTTTCTTAAGCACATCCAACATAGGTACGCCAGCAGTCCCAGAGGGTTCACCATTGTCACTTTCCCGTTGGATCTCGTCGTTTAGGCCTAAAGTGTAGGCAAAACAGTTATGAGTAGCCTTGCGATGTTTGGTTTTGATCTCCTCGATAAAGGCTCGAGCTTCTTCTTCGGTTTCAGTTCGTTTGATATTACAGATGAATTGTGATTTTTTGATCACGATCTCGATCACACCATCTTGTTTTAAGGTAAGATATGGTTTATCCAAGTAAAATATAGCTATATTGTGAAATCAAAAGGCTATAGCTTCCCCCTTAAAGAGTTATTCTTTTAGTAGCTTCACAGACCTTACTACTATTATTTTTGAAACTCACAAATAATTTTACGCCTAGTTTGCGTATCTTATAAGTGAGGTGAAAAAATGGAAAAAACATTGAATTTGTTGATGGGTCGTCAAGTAAGTAGTCCACAGCTCCAAGCTCTAGGTGTAGCCTTAGATTCAACTGAGCTCAAACAATGGCCAGCTGTCATCATAAAAAAAGGACGCTTATTTTGTCAACGCTGTGGTTTTCAGGCGCCAAGAACAAATTATGCGCTACCAGATAAGAGTTATTATTGTCCTGCTTGCTTAGCGTGGGGGCGCTTGACGACGACCATGTCACTTTATAGTATACCCGAAGCCAACGATTTTAAAAAGTATTCCCAAGATCTGTTGGAGAAAAAGCCAAGGTTATCTTTGTGGCAGAAAAAGGCTGCCAAAGAATTATTGCAAACGGTCAAACGCAAACAAGAACGGCTATTATGGGCGGTAACTGGAGCAGGGAAGACCGAAATGCTATTTGAAGCACTAAATTTTGCGTTATTAAACCAGCAGCGGGTCTGTTTGGCAACACCGCGGGTCGATGTTTGTAACGAATTATATCCGCGTTTGTGCCAGGTATTCCCTAAAGTCAAAAGCAGTTTATTGTATCAAAATAGTGGTCAAGAATATACCTACACCCAGTTAGTAGTGTGCACAGTGCATCAATTATTGCGGTTTTATCACGCATTCGATCTATTGGTGATCGATGAAGTCGATGCTTTTCCTTATGTTAATGACCATCAATTGCATTATACCGTCGCGAATGCTAAAAAAATAAATTCGAGTACGCTATATCTGACGGCGACCCCTGATCGTTATTTAAAACAACAGATCCACCAAGAAAAGCTAGCGGTGACTTGTCTACCGCTGCGTTATCATCGGCATTTATTACCCGAAATAACATTGGTCAAGCTTTACTTCCCCAAACAAAAAATTGAAGCAAGGATCAAAAGATATCTCGCCAAGTGGATAAAAAATAAAACACCTTTTCTAGTGTTTGTGCCCCAGATCGCCTTACTAAAGCCAATTTTGGAAGAGTTACAGCATTTTTGGCCTGCGATAAAGGGGGAATGTGTTTCGGCTCTTGATCCTGACCGACTGCAAAAAGTCAAAAATTTGCGCACTGGGAGCGATTGCTATTTAGTAACGACTACTATCCTTGAACGTGGGATCACGATCGCTCGTTTGAATGTCATGGTATTGCAAGCCGATGCGCCGGTCTTTTCTGAGACGGTCTTAGTTCAGATCGCGGGCCGTGTTGGCAGAGATAAAGACTACCCAACAGGAGATGTGATCTTGGCTTATCAGGAAATGACATCGGCTTTACGCGCAGCTAAAAAACAGATCAAGCTTTTGAATAAAAAGGCTACGCAGTTGTTAAAAAATGATGAAGTGTCTACTTTGTAACGCTACATTAGCGTTTGATTTTTCATGGCGCTGGTTTTTTAGCTTCCAAGCTTTTGAAACTGTACCGATCTGCGAAAAGTGCCATCAAAAGTTTATTGCGATCGCTGAGAAAACGAGTTGTCCGGGCTGTGGGCGTAAACAAACCCAGCGTAAATTGTGCCAAGATTGTCTTCGCTGGCGCAATTTGCAAAAAGAATTATTGTACAACAAGGTCTTTTACGTCTATGCCGAACCTAATATGCGTGCGTACTTTGAAGCTTATAAATTTCAAGGGGACTACCGTTTGCGCCAAATATTTGCCAAAGCATTGCAAGCTTACTGTAAGAAGTATTTACGCCGGGGATGGTCAATAGTCGTGATCCCTGTAGATGAACAAACCTTAGCTACCCGAGGCTTTGATCAAGTTGTTGGTTTTTTACCAGATATACCCAAGAAAATGTATCTATATCATTTAAAAAAATTTGGCCGTTGTCCGCAGTCGCATAAATCACGACAAGAGAGACTGGCAACGCCGCAACCTTTTGGCTATCAAGGCCCAGCTGATCTAGAACGTAAAAATATTTTGTTAGTAGATGATATTTATACGACAGGTAGTACCTTATATCATGCGCGTGAATTGTTGTTGGCCCATAATTGTGGCTGTGTACGCTCAGTGACACTAGCCCGTTAATATATAAAATTTTATAAATGTTGAGTGGTTATTAATTGTTAATTTAACCGCTTTCTATTATAATAAAAATAGAGATAAGGTAAGACTAATAAAGTATATACCTAGTCTTTTAAGCATATAAAATGCTTAGTTGTGAAAGGAGAGGTTATCATGTTAAAGATTAATGTTCGTGGTGAAAATATTGAGGTTACGGGTGCGATCCGTGAATATGTGGAAAAGAAACTTTCCAAACTTGAAAAGTATTTTGAGGATACATCTAATTCTACCGCTCACGTAAATCTTAAAGTGTATTCTGACAAGAACAGCAAGGTAGAAGTTACGATCCCGCTTCCATATTTGGTATTGCGTGCCGAAGAGACCTCACCAGATATGTATGCAAGCATTGATCTGGTAACGGATAAGCTTGAACGCCAAATCAGAAAATATAAGACAAAGCTCAATCGCAAATCACGCGAAAAGGGTTTCAAGCATATGGAATTCGTTCCGACCGAAGATCCAAAACAAGCTGAAAAAGAAGATAAAAAATTCGAAGTTGTCCGTACAAAGAGCGTTTCATTGAAACCAATGGACGTAGAAGAGGCTATCTTGCAAATGGATATGTTAGGTCATGATTTCTTTATCTATGAAGATGCAGAAACTGAAGGCACAAACATTGTCTATCGTCGTAGAGATGGTCGTTACGGCTTGATCGAAGCTAATAACTAAGCTATCCTTGTGATGCTTTAAGCGCCTGATTTAGTTCAGGCGCTTTTTGTAGTCTAATTGTAATTGTTTGAGCACCAATAAAATGCTAAAATAAGAAGAAGTATATTTTTATTTGAAAAAAATAATGTAATCGTTGCAGAAAGGATTTATAAAGTAAATGGCAAATGTCCTAAAAAAATGGGTCGAAAGCGATAAACGCGAATTAAAACGCCTTGGAAAGATCGCTGATCAAGTCGAAGCTTATGCCAATGACATGGAAGCTTTGTCTGATGAAGAATTAAAAGCAAAGACCCCTGAATTTAAACAACGTTATCAAAATGGTGAAACTTTAGATGATCTCTTGCCGGAAGCCTTTGCGGTCGCACGCGAAGGGGCTAAACGTGTGTTGGGGCTATATCCTTACCGGGTCCAGATCATCGGGGGTACAGTGTTACATGAAGGTAATATTGCCGAAATGCGGACTGGTGAAGGTAAAACCTTGACCGCGACAATGCCGGTCTACCTTAATGCCTTATCAGGTGAAGGGGTCCACGTTGTTACCGTTAACGAATATCTTTCAAGTCGTGATGCTACTGAGATGGGTGAATTGTATAACTGGCTCGGTTTAACGGTAGGGTTGAACGTTGCGGATAAGACTCCAGAAGAAAAACGTGAAGCTTATGCTTGTGATATCACATATTCAACTAACAGTGAGCTTGGTTTTGACTACTTGCGTGATAACATGGTGGTCTACCGTGAAGATATGGTCCAACGTCCATTGAACTTTGTTATCGTCGATGAGGTCGATTCGATCTTGATCGATGAAGCGAGAACACCGTTGATCATTTCGGGGCAAGCAACTGCAGCTACGCAGTTATATACTCGGGCTGATCGCTTTGCTAAGACGTTGAAAAAAGACGAAGATTTTAAAGTTGATCTGGAATCAAAGACTGTTTCCTTGACCGAAGAAGGTATCCAAAAAGGTGAAAAATATTTTGGTTTGACTAACTTATTTGATCCTGACAATACAGCTTTGAACCACCACTTAGATAATGCTTTACGTGCTAACTACATCATGCTACGTGATAAAGATTATGTGGTCCAAAATGATGAAGTCATGATCGTTGACCAATTTACTGGACGTATCATGGATGGTCGGCGTTATTCAGATGGTTTGCACCAAGCGATCGAAGCTAAAGAACACGTTAAGATCGAAGAAGAAACTAAGACGATGGCTAACATCACTTACCAAAACTTCTTTAGAATGTACAAAAAGCTCTCAGGGATGACTGGGACAGCTAAAACTGAAAAAGAAGAATTCCGTGAAATTTACAACATGGAAGTCGTAACGATCCCAACGAACCGTCCAATCTTGCGTGAGGACCGTCCGGATCTGTTATATCCAACTTTGGAAAGTAAGTTTAAAGCCGTAGTCGAAGATATCAAGGAACGCCATGCAACGGGGCAACCAGTTTTGGTCGGTACGGTAGCGGTCGAAACATCTGAGTTATTATCTCAAATGTTAGACCAAGCGGGGATCCCACATGCCGTATTGAATGCTAAAAATCACGCTAAAGAAGCTGAGATCGTCGTTAATGCTGGCCAACGTGGCGCCGTAACGATCGCAACAAACATGGCTGGTCGTGGGACTGATATCAAGTTAGGACCTGGTGTGCGTGAGATCGGTGGTTTGGCTGTTATCGGGACCGAACGTCATGAATCACGCCGTATCGATAATCAGTTGCGTGGTCGTTCTGGGCGTCAAGGTGACCCTGGTGTGACACAGTTCTACCTTTCACTTGAAGATGATCTGATGCTGCGTTTTGGTTCTGAACGTATCAAACATTTCTATGAAACGATGAACATCTCGGATGATACTGTGATCCAATCCAAGATGATCACGCGCCAAGTAGAATCAGCGCAAAAACGGGTCGAAGGTAATAACTACGATACACGTAAGCAAGTTTTACAATACGACGACGTGATGCGGTCTCAACGTGAAGTCATCTACTCACAACGCCAACAAGTCATCATGGAAACTGAATCCTTGAAGCCAGTTATCATGCCGATGATCCAGCGGACGGTCGAACATAACGTTCAAATGAATACTGTCGGCGATAAAAAAGACTGGAATTTGGATGGGATCGTTGATTTTGCGATCGGTGCAATGGTCAATGAAGATAGCATCAGTAAAGATGATTTTGCAGGTAAGAGCCAAGAAGAGATCGTTTCTTACTTGATGCAAAAGGCTGAAGAAAACTATGCTGCTAAAGAAGCACAATTGAATGATAAAGCGCAAATGCTAGAATTTGAAAAAGTTGTTATCTTGCGCGTGGTCGATGCCCGTTGGACTGATCATATCGATGAGATGGATCAATTACGTCAATCGATCGGGTTGCGTGGTTATGGTCAGCTAAATCCATTAGTTGAATATCAATCAGACGGTTTCAGAATGTTTGAGCAAATGGTCGGTGACATTGAGTATGATGTGACCCGTCTCTTCTTGAAAGCTGAGATCCGTCAAAATATTAGTC
This sequence comes from Ligilactobacillus animalis KCTC 3501 = DSM 20602, assembly GCF_001434535.1. Taxonomy (GTDB): domain Bacteria; phylum Bacillota; class Bacilli; order Lactobacillales; family Lactobacillaceae; genus Ligilactobacillus; species Ligilactobacillus animalis. The sequence continues at coordinate 137,185 of NZ_AYYW01000025.1, read as the reverse complement.
GCTAGTAGTTAGAAGAAGACCAGTTTTGACTGATCTTCTTTTGACTTACATACGAGTAATTTGTAATTGAGGGAATAATTATGGAAATCAATGAATATAAGAAAGAAATCGAAGCGATGAAAGCTAAAATTTCGGACTTTAGGGGGTCTCTTTGACTTAGAAGGTCTGGAAGAACTCATTTCAGAAAATGAAATGAAAATGGCTGAACCGGGGTTTTGGGATGATCAAACTAAAGCTCAGACGGTCATCAACGAAAATAACGAGCTCAAGGCTAAATATGATAATTTTCATCAATTAGCTACGGCGGTCGAAGAACTAGAAGTTTTGTATGAATTGGTCCAAGAAGCACCCGAGGACGAAATGTTGTCTGAATTAGCGGAAAACTATACTGCGACTAAGCAAAAGTTAGAAAGTTATCAGCTGACATTATTGCTAAATGAGCCTTACGACAAAGATGATACGATCTTGGAGATCCACCCCGGTGCTGGGGGGACCGAATCACAAGATTGGGGTTCAATGTTGTTACGAATGTATACTCGTTGGGCCGAGCAACACAATTTCACGGTCACGACCCAAGACTATCAACCTGGTGATGAAGCTGGGATCAAGTCGGTAACACTGACGATCTCGGGGCATAATGCATATGGCTATTTACGTGGTGAAAAAGGTGTTCATCGTTTAGTCCGGATCTCACCTTTTGATTCGGCTGGTCGTCGGCACACATCATTTGCTTCGGTCAACGTTATGCCTGAGTTGGATGATGATGTGGAAGTTGAGTTGCGTCCAGAAGATATCAAGATGGAAGTCTTCCGAGCTAGTGGTGCTGGGGGACAGCATATCAACAAGACCTCATCAGCTGTGCGCTTGATCCACGAACCAACGGGGATCGTTGTGTCCAGTCAAGCTCAGCGTTCGCAATTCCAAAACCGGGCGACCGCTGAAAAAATGTTACGCTCGAAACTGTATCAGATCGAATTAGAAGAACAAGAGAAAAAACGGGCTGAGATCCAGGGCGAGCAACTAGATATCGGTTGGGGCTCTCAGATCCGTTCCTATGTCTTCCACCCATATTCAATGGTCAAAGATCACCGGACCAATTTTGAAACAGGTAATACGCAAGCAGTAATGGATGGAGATCTAGATGGTTTTATCAATGCTTATCTCCAATGGAAATTACAAAAAACAAATCCAAGCTAAAAAAGAAAGGAAGAAACAGCTTGATAGAATATAAAGATGTTGTCAAAAAATATGACGGCGATACATTGGCAAATGATCACATTTCCTTAAAGATCGAGCAAGGCGACTTTGTTTATGTCGTTGGTCCTAGTGGGGCAGGGAAATCGACCTTTATCAAAATGATGTATCATGAAGAAGTACCTACTTCGGGTCATATCAAGGTAAATGACTATAACTTAGAGAGTATGAGAAATCATGAGGTTCCTTTTTTACGGCGTGAATTAGGGATCGTGTTCCAAGATTTCAAACTATTACCACGCCTGACTGTTTTTGAAAATGTAGCTTATGCGCTTCATGTTATCGAAAAAGAACCTGAAGAAGTTGAAAAACGGGTCGCTCATGTCTTAGATCTTGTTGGTCTAGCTGATAAAAAAGATAGTTTCCCAGATGCATTGTCCGGTGGGGAACAACAACGTGTCGCAATTGCACGTGCGATCGCAAACAAACCAACGATCTTGATCGCCGATGAACCAACGGGTAACCTTGATCCAGACACAGCTCGTGGGATCATGGATATCTTAGAAAAGATCAATCAAGAAGGTACAACGATCGTTATGGCGACCCACAATAGCTTTATTGTAAATGAATATCGGCATCGCGTGATCGAAATTTCGGATGGCAAGATCGTTCGAGATCAAGAAGAGGGGGATTATACTGATGAAAACAGTCACGCTTAAGCGCCATTTGAAGGAAAGTTTAAAGAGCTTAAAACGCAATGGTTGGATGTCAGTTGCCGCTGTTAGTGCGGTAACTGTGACTTTGATCTTAGTCGGAGTTTTACTTTCGATCTTGCTAAATATCAATAAAGTTGCTCATGATGTTGAAAATGATGTGCAAGTTCGGGTCGTTATCGATCGTGATGCAACCAAAGAACAACAAGCACAGTTGAAAGCAAAATTACAAAAGATCGATGGTGTTCAAAAGATCAGTTTTTCAAGTAAGAAAAACGAGTTGAACAACGTGGTCGGAACTTATGGGAAAGAATTTCAATTATTCAAGGGTGACGATAACCCACTTTACGATATTTTTATCGTTGATACGAATTCCCCAGCTGAAACGATCAGTGTAGCTAAAAAAGCTAAAAAGTTACAATATGTGTATGATACACGATACGGTGGAGCTTCAGCCAAGAAGTTATTTAAGGCGGTAGCTGCGATCCAACGTTGGGGATTAGTGATCAGTTTGCTCTTGCTCTTTGTGGCAGTCTTCTTGATCTCTAACACGATCCGGATCACTATCTTATCACGGAGCAATGAAATTGCGATCATGCGTTTAGTTGGGGCAACTAATAGTTATATTCGCTGGCCATTTATCTTAGAAGGCGCTTGGACGGGCTTTTTAGGGGCTATTTTACCGATCGTCTTGGTCGATATCGCTTATTTATGGTTATACGGTATTATGTCAAGTTCAATGGCAAGTACAGGTTATCAATTGTTGACGCCAGGAACATTCTTATGGCAGATTGATCTCTTGTTAGCTGCGATCGGGATCATTATCGGGGCTTTAGGTTCTGGTCTTTCAATGAGCCGTTTCTTAAAAATTTAGTAATTAATAGTGTAGGCCAATGCGGTCAACACACCGAAGGGTCCACCATGATGTTTGGCATCGTGGTGGACCCTTTGTGTATTGTTAAACTTATGGCACAGTCTTTTTGGTTATGATGGTTTTCAAAGCTATAAGTATGTTTCATCCGCAAAAATTGTTATAATGTAACCAAACACTTAGAAAGGACTGGAGTCTTTGCAACTTTTAAAAAGTGTGGGTCTCTTTTTTATCCAGCCGCTATTTTGGGCGGGGATCTTGATGACCTTGATATCTTATCAATTACGCTTAAAAAATGAACGTCGTAATTTTCGGATCGCGATCGATCGGGATTTTTATGAAGCACGGCATTTTATCAAACATGGCTTGTTATTTTTAGTGCTGGGGTCATTGTTTGCGCTTATCTTTGGACTGAGTTTACCAACGCAGACATTGGTTTTATACCAGATCTTAGCAGTCGTGGCACTTTTGTTCATCAATGTAGGCGATCTTAGTCTAGCAGCACTTTTGGTCACTGGAGCGGTGACCTTTGTCTTGAGTGAGACGCCGTTTGGAAGTGATGCTAGTTGGGCAAGCTATATTTTACCTCATGAACTGGGAACTCGCTTTGGCAGTGCTATTTTGCTTTTAACTGCGATCTTAGCTCTTTTCCAAGCTTTTTTAGCCCGTGAAAATAAAGCTGAATGGTTTAGTCCTAAGATCTTTGCCGGTAAACGTGGGCGCCGGATAGCGGGTTATACTTGGCGTGAATTCACGGTCTTTCCACTGATCATGTTTATACCGGGAATGAATTTTGATTCTTGGCAACAGTGGCTTGACCCGAGCCAGTATTTAACGCATTTTATGGTAGTGCCACTATTTGTGGGGGCTTTTTGCAAGATCTATAAGCAACAACCAAAAGAAGCTTTACACTTACGCCAACGCCAAAGTTATCTGATTGCATTTTTAGCTGGTCTTTTAGCATTAGTAGCATATTTTGTACCAGTAGTAGGCTTTTACGGGATCGCTGGGCTGTTATTGATCTTGGTCGCCCAAGCTTTTGGTCGTTTGAAAGCCGACCATGATGCTAAACGTTGGTATGTGGAAACTTCGGAGGGTGTACGGATCGTAGCGGTCAAACCAGAGACACCAGCAGCTAAGATGAAACTTGAAGTTGGTGATATCATCCTTGAATGTAACGGGATAAAAGTAGCTACAGGTGATGAACTTTATGAAGCATTACAAAAAAGTCCGGCTTATTGTCGTTTAAAAGTCAAAAACTTTGAAGGTGAATTGAAATTAGCTGAAAGTGCGATCTATGCTGATTCACCACATGAGATCGGATTGGTATTATTTGAATAAGATGCAAAGGGGGACGACTTTGGTGAAACAAGGTCGTAGATGAACGTGAAAAAAGTATTAGTAGTTGAAGATGACACTGCGATAAAGACCCTGCTCAAGTATAATTTAGAGCAGGCAGGTTACCAAACGACAACTAGCAGTGACGGTCAAGCGGGCTATGAACTAGCTTTGAACAATGAATATGATTTTATTTTGTTAGATGTGATGTTACCTAAATTAGATGGCTTAGAGATAACTAAACGCTTGCGGCAAGAAAAAGTGATGACCCCGATCTTGATCATTACAGCACGCGATCAAGAGCTTGATAAGATCATCGGATTAGAATTAGGAGCGGATGACTATTTGACTAAGCCGTTTTCGCCTCGAGAAGTCATCGCGCGCTTAAAAGCGATCAGTCGGCGGATCACACCTAAAGAAGTAACACCTACACCAAAAGTTGATACGCAAACACTTTTTAAATATCCAAATTTCACAGTGGATCTAGAACGAGTCAAGGTCACGGCAAATGATCAGACCGTAGCTTTGACCCCAAAAGAGTTTGAGCTATTGGCCTATTTTATCAAACGCCCGGGAAGAGTCTTGAGTCGTGAGAAATTATTGAACGGCGTCTGGGGCTATGATTATGTGGGCCAAACGCGCATGATCGATATGCACGTCAGCCATCTGCGTGAAAAATTAGAGCCAGATCCTAAAAAGCCAAAGTATATAGAAACTTTACGTGGCTTTGGCTATCGCTTCAATGGTGGAACTGATGACTGAGATGCGTGAACTATGGCAATATTTATTACTATCGTTAGGCGAAGTTTTAGCAGTCGGCTTGGTTTATGGCATGATCTTTCATGAACATTTTTTGACTGTGTGGCAAGAAGAAGGAGCAGCTTGGATCTTTTTAGCGGTGATCTTAGTGGCATTAGGCAACTATCTCTTTTTTAAACGCCAAGCAAAACGGCGCTTAGCTAGCCAAGCCTTGTTGCTCAAAAAGCTAAGTGAATTAGTTGAAAATCAGCCAAGTCGCCATGTCCTATTACCAAAAGATGATGAGTATTATCAACTCTCCCGTTTGGTGAATCGCCTGCAATCTAATCAGCGTAACCTTTTACGAAGTTATCAGCAACAAAATCGTGACTATTTAACGCTGTTACAGTCGTTGACCAGTGGCGTGATCGTCTTTGATCAGCGTAAACAAACGGTCTTGTATAATCATGTGTTAGCCAGTATATTAAATACAACAGAGCTCAAGGGTCAGCCGTTTTATCAAGTATTTACGGCAGTCGAGCTGATCGCTGTTACCCAAAAAGTCTACCAGACTAAAGAAGATCAACGGCTCCTGTGGCAAAAAAAGGTTGCTCAGAGCAATGAGTGGTTTGAGGTGCAGGTAGTCTATGTTCCCTTGAGTCGCCACCATTATTCAGTGATGTGTATCTTTAATGATGTGACTGAGATCAAGCAATTAGAGGTCAAGCAGCGTGAATTCATGGCAAATGCGAGTCATGAATTAAAGACGCCGCTAACTGCGATCCAAGGATTCAGTGAGACACTTTTAGCTGGAGCCTTGGATGATAAGAAGACCGCACGTGATTTTGTGCAGATCATCTTTGAACAAAGTCAGCAGTTGACCGAGTTGATCGAGGATATCTCGGCACTTGCCCATAATAAAAGAACGCAGGAATTAAAATTAGAGCAGATCAAGCTCAAAGCATTTTGCGAGCGGATCTTAGCCAGCTATTTAGCTCAAAGTAAGGCTAAAAATTTAGCGATCGAGTTGCAGATCCCGGATGACTTTGAGATAAGTTGTGATATCAAGTATCTACAACATATAATCAGCAATTTGATCCAAAATGCTATCAGATATAATGTAGTAGATGGTAAGATCAAACTCACAGCTACTAGCTCAGCTAATGAGTGGCGTTTAGTTGTCTATAACACAGGTCAAACTCTTGCTCAAGCTGATAAAGAGCGGATCTATGAGCGCTTCTACCGCGCAGATAAAGCGCGCTCAGCTGAAGGAAGTGGCTTAGGCTTAGCGATCGTTAAAGAGGCAGTCGAGGCTTTATCCGGGCAGATCGTTGTCATGAGTCCGTACAAAAATGGAACCAAATTTACGGTGACTTTACCGTTATTTTTAACATAAGAATGAAAAGAGAGGAAAAATGAGAATGAGAAAGAAACTTTATCGCTCCAATGATTCAGTGATCTGCGGTGTTTGTGCCGGGATCGCCGAGTATTTTAATATTTCACCATGGGTCGTTCGGACCATCTTTTTAGTGGTCGCAGTCGCTTGCAAGTTAGTGCCACTATTAGTTTATGTTCCGATCTTGTTATATTTAGGTTTGGCACTTTATCTACCTAAACATCCCAATGAAAAGTATAATGACGTCTCTACCTTGCTCAGTCGCTTTGGCCAACAAGAAGAAAAGCGCCGTCCAGTGACAGATGCTAAAGAAAGAGATGTTAAGCAAAATAAAAAGGGAGGCAAATAAGATGAATTTTTGGCAACGAACTTTGATCACCGTATTGGTCTTTTTAGCAACAGCGGGCTTTTTCCCAACTTATTTTCACGTTTCAAGCGTGTGGATCGCTTGTCTAGCTGCGATCATTTTGGGTTTGTTGAACATGTTCGTCAAACCGTTATTGGTCATCTTATCTTTACCGATCACAGTGATGACTTTGGGGATCTTTTACCTGTTCATCAATGCCTTTATGTTGGAATTGACCTCGTTTTTGGTCGGAAATTCGTTTGAGTTTTCAAGTTTTTGGTCGGCGATGATGGTGGCGATCATTTTAAGTATCGTAAACTTAGTGATCACCAACTACACCACACAAAATAGTAATTATTAATTGCTGAAAACGCTTTTCACGATTAGAATTATCTGTAGTTAGATCCTTTTAGAAAGATGAAATGTGGAGTGGATCAAGCAGAGATGGACGACATCTTTAAACTATCAGCATTAGGTCAGGCGATATGCTGATGGTAAATAAATCAAGAAGGGAAAAGCTATATTTCTTTCTATAGCATGATTATCATGCTAGTTCACGTTTATATAGCAGAAGACAAATGGCGAATACTGTTAGTGTAAAAAAATTAGTAGCAGATATCAGTAATTTAGAAGTCTATTCTGGAGAACAATACTTAGAAGAACGCCAGATCACGACCGAAGACATTTCACGTCCTGGGTTGGAATTGACCGGCTACTTTGATTATTATCCAGAAGAGCGGATCCAACTTTTTGGGATGACGGAAATCTCATATGGTAATAAGATGAGTTCAGAAGCGCGCAAAAAGATCATGGATGAACTTTGTGGTCCCAACACGCCATGCTTTGTGGTCTCACGTTATTTAGCCGTTCCAGCTGAAATGAAAGCTGCGGCTGAAGAACATCATATTCCGATCTTACGGACTAAATTGCCAACGACACGTGTTTCAGCTAAGTTGACCGATTATTTGAGTGGTCGTTTAGCCCAACGTAAATCGTTACATGGGGTCTTAGTTGATATTTATGGTCTTGGGGTATTGATCACTGGCGATTCAGGTGTTGGTAAATCTGAAACGGCGCTTGATCTTATCAAACGTGGGCATCGATTGATCGCCGATGACCGCGTTGAGGTTCACCAACAAGATGAACAGACATTGATCGGTGAAGCACCACGGATCTTACGCCATTTGTTAGAGATCAGAGGTGTCGGGATCATCGATGTCATGAATCTCTTTGGGGCAGGTGCTGTCAGAGCGAAGACTGATATCTCTTTGATCATCCATTTGGAAAATTGGGAAAAAGATAAACAATTCGATCGTTTAGGGAACGGTGAGCAACGGGTAACGATCTTTGATGTTGAAATACCTAAGATCTCGATCCCAGTGAAAGTTGGGCGCAACTTAGCGATCATCATTGAAGCCGCTGCAATGAATTATCGGGCAAAGACGATGGGCTATGATGCGACAAAGGCCTTTGAACGTAATTTAAATGAGTTGATCAGTGAAAATTCAGCAGAAGAGAAATAGGTGTTGAGAATTGAATTTTAGTTTAGGTGTCATCGATCCGATCGCTTTTAGTCTAGGGGGACTGCAGGTCCACTGGTATGGAGTGATCATTGGATGTGCGGTTTTATTAGCCTTATACCTTGCAGTTAGTGAAGGTAAGAAAAGACAAGTCCCCGCCGATGATTTTTATGATTATATCTTATGGGCGCTACCGATCGCTTTGATCAGTGCGCGAGCTTACTATGTCATTTTCCAATGGCAGTATTATCAAAATGATCTTAGTGAGATCTATCGGATCTGGGATGGCGGGATCGCGATCTATGGTGGCTTGTTGGGCGCATTGCTCGTTTTAGTGATCTTCTGCCGTAAGAAACAGTTGTCGGCTTGGCTATTTTTAGATATCATTTCGCCAACTGTGATCTTAGCTCAAGGTATCGGTCGGTGGGGCAATTTCATCAATCAAGAAGCCCATGGTGAAGCCGTATCACATGCATTTTTGACGAGCTTGCATTTGCCCGGATTTATCATTGACCAGATGAATATCAACGGGATCTATTACCAACCGACCTTTTTGTATGAGTCGGTGTGGGATATCTTAGGCTTTGTGATCTTGATGTTGTTACGCCATCGTAAGCATCTCTTTAAACGAGGCGAGATCTTTTTGACTTATGTCGCTTGGTATTCCTTTGGCAGATTTTTCATTGAAGGGATGCGAACAGATAGCTTGATGTTAGGTGCTTTGCGCGTTTCGCAATGGTTGTCAGTCATCTTGTTTATTGGGGCGATCATTTTGATCGCATATCGGCGTTATTATCGTCCCAATGAACCTTGGTATTTAGCCGGAAATGTTAAATACGGGCGAGAGCTTAAATAATTGAGCTTAATATTTGAAGTTGTTTCAGCAATTTTAGAAGAGTATCATCAAGTAAATAGGAAGGTGAAGATATTATGGCTAAAAAATATGATGTGATCGTGATCGGTGCAGGTCCTGGGGGCTTGACGGCTGGCTTATATGCTTCACGGGCTAATTTGTCGGTTTTGATCTTAGACCGTGGAATCTATGGTGGTCAAATGAACAATACCGCTGAAGTTGAAAATTATCCCGGATTTAAGTCGATCTTAGGACCAGACTTAGCTGAAAAAATGTATCAAGGCGCGATCCAATTCGGAGCAGAATATGCATACGGTAGCGTTGAAAAAGTTGAAGTCAATGGTGATCTAAAACAAGTCATTACCGATAATGAAACATATGAAGCACCTGTTGTGATCATTGCCACAGGTTCGCAATACCGGAAATTAGGTGTTGAAGGCGAAGCCGAATATGCTGGTCGGGGTGTTTCTTATTGTGCAGTTTGTGATGGTGCTTTCTTTAAAGATCAGCCACTAGCCGTGATCGGTGGCGGTGATTCCGCCGTTGAAGAGGGTGTCTATTTGTCTAAGTTAGCTTCAAATGTCAATATCATCCACCGTAGAGACCAATTACGGGCCCAAAAGATCTTGCAAGAGCGTGCTTTTGCTAACGATAAGATCGACTTTACATGGGATACGGTCGTAACAAAGATCAATGGCGATGGGCAAAAAGTCACGAGTGTATCGACACATAACAAAAAGACCGGTGAAGACGGTGAATTAAAGGTCAATGGTGTCTTTATCTATGTGGGGGTCATTCCTTTGACTGAACCGTTCAAAGCGCTTGGGATCACTGATGAACAGGGCTGGATCAATACCGATGAGTTGATGCGGACTAGTTTACCTGGTGTTTATGCGATCGGCGATGTTCGGGCTAAAGAATTACGCCAGATCACGACCGCTGTTGGCGATGGAAGTATTGCTGGGCAACAGGCGTTCAATTATATAGAAAGCTTGAAGGATTAAACGAATAGCACTAGTGGTAGTTTTACTGCTAGTGCTTTTTGATATCGAATAAATTTTTTGTAAGCGTAAAAGTGCTTGT
>NZ_AYYW01000025.1:113269-127070 GCF_001434535.1 Ligilactobacillus animalis KCTC 3501 = DSM 20602 | reverse complement strand
GGGGTGTTTTCCCCGCCGTTATGCGCTTTTTAAAGGGTGTTTTTTACAGATTTCAAAAAATAAATAGCTAAAAATTGGATAAAAAGAGACCTAGGGGAGACCCTGAGAGAGACCCCGAAAGAGTCGGGCTAGGTGGTTTAGAATAGTGTATGATTTCAAGCGTTGGAAGTTCCAGCGCTTTTTTATTTTCTGATGTATGCTATAATGCTGTTAGGGTTTCTCAGTTGATCTATTTACCAATGTTTATAAAACAGTTCTTTGACGTCTTGCGATCGTGCAAGGCGTTTTTTTGATTCCTGTGATTAAAATCACAGGTAGTCCAATATTGCCAGTTGAATATATCAGTAAAAAGGGATGTACCAGCAACTAAGCTAGTGCATCCCTTTTAATGTATTTAGATAGCTTCCAGCACTTTGAATAATAGCCAAAGTATCCCGATCATGATAAACGGCTCTGCAAAGTCTAACAACTCAGTTAGTAGCTCGGCTACCTTGTCCCGTAACTGTTCAACTGGTGACTTATCTTTCATCGTCTAACTCCTTTAATCTTTTATCGATCATCAATCTAAGGCGTTGCAGGTCGTGCCTGCTGGATAGATGTTTGATGTAAAACCTAGAATACCAATGCCGACGTTTTAGATAAATATTGATCGCTGTAACGATCGCAAGAATGATAATAAATTTTAACAAGTGGGATCACTCCTAATCTTTGTAGGCTGTGAGCCGTGTACCTGCTGTGATGTCCATAGTCTGAGCGAATAGGGCGCAGGCTTTCCTAATCCTAGTTTGCGTTTGAGAATGCCCGAACCCTAAGCGTTCTTCAATTTGCCACGCTTGTAACTTCTTGATGTATCGTGCTTCTAAAAAAGGTTTATAATCGCCTAGACTGTTAATCACGGCTTCCACGAACTCTAAAACTTGCTTGGCGTTGGCTCTGTTTACGTTCATATCTTCCACGCTATTGGCGCTTGCTGTTCCTTTGGGTGCTAATGATAAGCGTACGCTTGAAATAACTGGGATGTTAGCTAATCGCTGATACTTGCTATACTCTGTATCAAACCAGTTAGTAACGTTATTGCGTGTTTTGCTGTAGTCTACTTCTCTTGTGTCTGGTGGGTCAAGTCTCATCATGTCCAACGCTCCTAACTTCAAAAGCTTGTAAAATCGTTTCTAAGACGTTTAAAACTATTTTAGTATAATTATACTCGTTAAATAAAACAACGCTTTGAATGAGCTAAAAAATAGCTTAGCAAATGGTAGCATTTGGCCTCAACAATTCTCAACATTTTATTTCAGCATTTTTCATCAATTCATCTTAGCAATTCTTAGCATTTTACCTTAGCAATTCCTAGCATTTCGATGCATGCTATAGCTGTCTGATAGCTCTAAAATAGTGCATTTTCTGCATCAAAAAAGTGTGCATACAAAAAGCCAAAAAGGGTGCACACAAAAATCAAAAAAGGGTGCACACTTTTTGGCGTAATAACTAGCATATTGCCCGTACTAATAACGTTTTGATGTCAGCATTTTATGTCAACATTTGCCAATGTTTTATGTTACCATTTGCTACCATTTGACCTGAGCAAACCTGAGCAATTTATTCCAACATTTTCCAACAATTTAGGATAGGTCCACGTTTGAATTTTCGGCGCTTGCATGAGTGTATTTATAACTACGCCCTTGATGTGTGTAACCGTGGTTACGGTCTTCTTTGGTGATCGTGCCCACTTGTGGGGACGTGGCTTTTTCGCTATAAATTAAAAGGGATGCCAGCAGTCAGCCAGTGCATTCCCTTGCGTTTTATTTGTCTATTTAAAATCTTTCGCTAGTTGCTCGCTTATGTTCTTAATATCTAAAAATTGTTGATTACTTAGGTTATAAAGCTTTATGTCGTTGGGAGTGAGTTTCTTTAGATCATTGATAAAACAAGTAAGTTCTTTGCTTAGATCGCTCCTCAAAGCCTTGTAAGTTTCTAGCATGGTGTTTGATCTATGCGCTTGCTCGTCGTGTTTATAGATCATCTTCATAACTTTATGAGTTGCGATGATCGTAACGTTTAACTCTGGTTCTGGTTTGATGTCAAACTTATAGACTTCATGAATTGGAACGCCAAGCGTCAGCAACTCCATTCTAAAATCATACAAGTTATAAATACCCTCAATACTTGCGGGCTTCTCGCTTATTGGTAGTTGGTCCAGTGCATCGAATAACTGTTTGACCTTAGCTTTAACCTTGATAACTCTATCAGCATAACGGTCTAGTGTCTCGATGTCGTCTAGGATATAGGATAATCTTACTTGTGGGCTTTCGTTCATTGTGATTGCGTCTGTGATATTCATTTTAAACTTCCTTTCTGGGATCAGTGATGTGGTTAGTTATGTTACTGACTGTTACCAAGTGTTACTACTAGGGTTGCGCTCTCTATCCCTTGGGACTCTAAGAACCGTACCAAAGTTACAGCTTTTTTGCTCTACTCACTCTCTCTTTCCTGAATAATTCATAGTTTTACTAATAGTCTTTCCTAACATTGATTTAATAGTCTTTAAAGTATTCTGCTTCATCACCCATTAGGTGATGAAAAAAGAACCCCTTTCTGATTTAGCGGACAAATACTTTGACCTAATCTCAGAAGATATAAAAGAAAAAATAATAAAATATCCGATTTATACTTTGTATAAAGAACTAAAGTAGTTAGCAAATCATTTACAGCAAATCACTATGTTCCACATACCATTTTACATACTTACCTTATCCACGACACATGTTGAGATAGTATCGAAGATAAAGAAAGTTGCTCCATGTTGTTTTTGCGAGATGGGGAAATCAAAGCCACATTGACAACCATGATGAATAAGCTTGCTTTCAGTCATAAGCTAATCCTAGAACCACTTTTCAAGTCAGTTAGCCAAATCGATGAAGAAAGCGACCGTGAAAGAATGGACGCTATTGATAAGCTAATGGAGCAACTATTGGAAGAACGCAATACCCTTATTGCACTGATGTCCAAAGGTTTCCTAGAACCTGCTCTTTTTAATCAGGAACGAAATGTTTTAGATAGTGAGATTAAAAATCTTACTACCGAAAAAACAAACCTGGTAACGAACTCTGCGAGTGGGGTTTTGCGAGCAAACGAGATAAAGGACCTCATTAATTATGTGTCAGCAGATAATTTTAATGGTGACTACACGGAAGAACTATTTGAAGAATTTGTAGTGAACATCATTGTAAATTCCAGGGATGAGCTGACATTCAATTTGAAATGCGGTCTTTCCCTGAAAGAAAAGGTGGTGAGATAAATGGCATATATTCCATATGGATACAAAATTCAAGATGGAGTGGTTACTGTCGATGAAAAGGCAGCAGGTCAAGTAAAGGTATTCTTTGAGAAATACATATCAGGACTATCCCTTACAGTGGCTGGCGAACAGGCAGGTATTGAAAAGACACATTCTGTGATGGGGCGCATTTTGAAAAACGTCAACTACCTTGGAAATGATACGTATCCAGCAATTATTGATAAAGAGATATTTGATAAAGCTGAAGAAGTTAGAGATAAACGTGCAAAGGATTTAGGACGAGTGGTAGAGCTTGCCGCTTTCACCTCTCCCCCTCCCAAAGAACGATTCAAAATGAAAAAGGCAGATAATAAGATGCCAGTGGATCCTTTTGAACGAGCAGAATACTTATACAGTCTGATAGAAAGCGAGGAATAAAGTGACAGAGAAAAATATAATGGTTATTCCTGCTCGTAAAAGAGTAGGAAGTACAGCCGCAAAAGAAAAGATAAAGAAACTTCGTGTTGCTGCCTATTGCCGTGTTTCTACAGAAACAGAAGAACAAAATTCTAGCTATGAGGTTCAGGTCTCACACTATACAGAGTTTATAAAGAAAAATAATGAATGGGAGTTTGCTGGCATCTTTGCAGATGATGGTATCTCTGGTACGAACACTAAAAAGCGTGACGAATTTAATCGCATGATTGCAGAGTGTATGGACGGTAACATCGACATGGTTATTACAAAATCCATCAGCCGATTTGCGCGTAACACCCTAGACTGCCTTCAATACATTAGACAGCTCAAGGATAAGAACATATCAGTTTATTTTGAGAAAGAGAACATCAACACCACGGATGCCAAAGGTGAGGTTTTGCTGACTATTATGGCATCTTTGGCACAGCAGGAAAGCCAGAGCCTTTCACAAAACGTTAAGCTTGGGCTACAGTACCGATACCAACAAGGAAAGGTGCAGGTCAACCATAAGCGATTTATGGGCTACACGAAAGATGAAGATGGAAATTTAACTATTGTCCCCGAAGAAGCTGAGATTATCAAACGCATCTACCGAGAATACCTTGAGGGTCAGAGTCTAGTGGGCATTGGTCGAGCCCTTGAAAAGGATGGTATTTTAACAGCAGCGGGAAAACCAAGATGGCGACCAGAATCAGTTAAGAAGATACTTCAAAACGAAAAATACATCGGAGATGCCCTTCTGCAAAAGACTGTCACAGTAGATTTTCTGACCAAGAAACGAGTGAAAAATGAAGGGCATGTTCCCCAATATTATGTTGAAAATAGCCATGAAGCGATTATTCCTAAAGAGTTATTTTTGCAGGCGCAAGAAGAAATTCATCGGAGAAGCAATATCTACACAGGAGAAGGCAAGAACAAAAGAATTTACAGTAGCAAGTACGCTTTAAGTGCCATCACCTTCTGTGGAGATTGTGGCGATATTTATAGACGGGTCTATTGGAATATCCACGGAAGAAAAGAATTTGTCTGGCGATGCGTGACTAGAATCGAGCAAGGTCCTGAAGTTTGTAAGAACCGAACCGTAAAAGAAGATGAACTTTATGGTGCAGTAATGACTGCGATTAATAAGCTACTTGCAGGTGGGAACAATATGATAAAGACACTGGAAGAGAATATTCATGCTGTGATTGGCGAAACCACAGAATACCAAATTTCAGAGATTAACAACTCACTAGAGGAAAAACAAAAAGAACTAATCAAGCTGGCGAACAAGGGTCAAGACTATGACCACTTAGCAGATGAGATTGATGAGCTGAGAGACAAGCGACAGATCCTTTTAGTAGAAGATGCCTCCCTCAGTGGCGAGAACGAGCGAATCAATGAGCTGATTGAATTTATCCGCAAGAACAAATTCCGCACCTTAGAATATGATGATAAGCTTGTAAGGAAGATAATCCAGAGCGTTACAGTCTATGAAGGCCACTTCGTCATAGCCTTCAAATCTGGCATCGAAATGGAAATATGAAAACCAGAAGTAAATAGCCCATGACTCTACAGTAGAGTTGTGGGTTTTCTTTTGCTTGCTGATTATAATAATATTTTAATAACTATTGTGTTTATCAACCAAATGGTTTATAATATTCTTAGCGTAAACTTGGAGGTGCTGTATGACTACGGCAGAAATGATTAAAGAACTGTGTGAGCAAATGAATATAAGTGTTTCCGAACTTGCTAGACGTATTGGCCAGACTCCACAGAATTTCAATAAAAAATTACAACGAGAAACAGTAACCTTGGATGAGTTGAAGGCCATTGCTGATGTGCTAGGTGTCAAGTTTGTGCAGGCATTTATTTTACCAGATGGAGAAGAAATAAAAATATCTAACGAATAAAGGAGGATGTTTATATGGTAGGTAATGTTATTCAAATAGTAACAGAGAAATTATCATCTTTGCCTTTTATAGAAGGCATCGTATTAGGGGGCTCACGTGCAAGAGGCACCCATACAGAAAATTCTGATATAGATATCGGAATCTATTACAATTCAGACTCATTTGACCTGACAGCGATTAATCAAATTGCTACAGAATTGGATGATAAAAATAGAAACAACCTTGTTGTGCCTCCCGGAGCGTGGGGTGATTGGATTAATGGCGGCGGATGGTTATTTATAAATGGGTATCATGTTGACTTGATTTTACGTGATATAAAACGGGTAGAACAAATAATCAAAGATACGGAGCAAGGAATTGTTACTGCCAATTATCAGACCGGGCATCCCCATGGTTATATAAGTGCAATGTATCGTGGAGAATTAGCGATTAGTAAAATACTATATGCTAAGAACGAAAGCTTATGCGAATTAAAAAAGCAGGCAGAAATTTACCCTACTGCTCTAAAGAAAAGCTTGATGAACTTTTTTATATTTGAAGCTGAATTCTCTTTAATGTTTGTAAAAGCAAATGCGGGGGTAGAGGATAAATATTATATTGCAGGCCATGTTTTTCGTATTATTTCATGCTTAAATCAAGTACTATTTGCATGTAATAATGCTTATTGCATTAACGAAAAGAAAGCTATAAAACTGCTTGAAACTTTTGAATATAAACCTGAAAAATATGCCGAAAGAGTTAATCATATTTTTGAAGTACTCGGTCTTTCTCTTTTTGAATGCTACGATATGACCGAGAAACTTTATAAAGAAGTGAATGAAATTGTATCGGAGATAAATAACTTTTTAAACGAGGAGAGTTCAGATGAAAGAAAACAAATATGATGATAATATATTTTTTCAAAAATACAGTCAAATGAGTCGCTCGCAGAAAGGACTGGCTGGTGCGGGAGAATGGGAGACTTTGAAAAAGATGCTACCTGATTTTAAGGGTAAGCGTGTGCTTGATTTAGGATGCGGCTATGGATGGCACTGTATATATGCGATGGAAAACGGTGCTTCCTCTGTAGTAGGTGTTGATATTTCTCATAAAATGCTCGAAGTAGCAAAAGGAAAAACCCATTTTCCACAGATTGAATATGAATGCTGTGCCATAGAAGATGTGGATTTCCCAGAGGAGAGCTTTGATGTAATACTAAGTTCGCTTGCGTTTCATTATGTAGCAGACTATGAGAATTTAATAAAAAAGATATATAGGATGCTGAAGGCTGGTGGCAATTTAGTTTTTACAGTTGAACATCCTGTTTTTACTGCTCATGGAACACAAGACTGGTATTATAACGAAAAAGGAGAAATACTGCATTTCCCGGTGGACAATTATTATTATGAGGGCAAACGGACAGCTATGTTTTTGGAAGAAAAGGTTACAAAATATCATAGAACACTGACCACATATCTAAATACACTGCTTTCAAATAGTTTTATAATAAATCAGATTGTGGAGCCACAGCCGCCAGAGAACATGATGGATATTCCGGGGATGGCGGATGAAATGCGACGCCCAATGATGCTGATTGTATCGGCAAAAAAGAAGATGTAATAATATAGAAAAAATAAACGAGGAGTATGTAAATGAGATCAGAAAAAGAAATGATGGATTTAGTACTTTCTTTAGCAGAACAGGATGAACGTATTCGAATTGTGACCCTTGAGGGGTCACGCGCAAATATTAATATACCTAAAGATGAATTTCAGGATTATGATATTACATATTTTGTAAGTGATATAGAACCGTTTATATCTAATGATGACTGGCTTAATCAATTTGGGAATATAATAATGATGCAAAAGCCGGAGGATATGGAATTATTCCCACCTGAAGAAAAGGGATTTTCCTATCTTATGCTATTTGATGATTACAATAAAATTGATCTTACCTTATTGCCCTTGGAAGAGTTAGATAATTACCTAAAGGGCGATAAATTAATAAAGGTTCTAATTGATAAAGATTGTAGAATTAAAAGGGACATAGTTCCGACTGATATAGATTATCATGTAAGAAAGCCAAGCGCAAGGGAGTATGATGATTGCTGCAATGAATTTTGGAATGTAACACCTTATGTTATTAAAGGATTGTGCCGCAAAGAGATACTGTTTGCAATCGATCATCTGAACCAGATTCTACGGTTTGAACTACTTAGGATGATGTCGTGGAAGGTTGGGATAAAGACAGAATTTTCATTAAGTGTTGGGAAAAATTATAAGTATATTAACAAATACATTGATGAAGATCTATGGAATAGATTATTATCTACATATCGCATGGATTCCTATGAAAATATTTGGAAGTCATTATTTATATGCCACCAATTGTTCAGGGAAGTGTCCAAAGAGGTAGCAGAACTACTGGGGTTTGATTATCCAGAGTATGGTAAGAACATAACAAGATATACCGAGGACATGTATAAAAAATATGTTGAAAATGACTATTTTTAAAGATTAGCAAAGATTATTAACCATAAGCAAGGGGTGTAAATGTATGGAAAGTACTGATGTTATAAATGAAATTAGAGGTATATTACCTCGTAACTCAATTGGAAAATATGATTTACTAACTATTTTTACACATAAAACCGTTTTTGATAAAATTGTAAAAGTACTATCATTGGATTTTCAAAATAAAGTAGATTATGTGGCTGCCCCAGAAGCAATTGGATGGATACTAGGCACTGCCATAGCCAAAGAACTTGGAGTGGGGTTTATTGGAGTAAGAAAAGGTGATAAGCTGCCATACGCAAAAGAAGAGATTATTTCGACACATTTTACCGACTATTCAGGTCAAGATAAAAGCTTTGAAATATCTAAGAGTTCTATTGTGAGGAACAAAAGAGTTTTGATTGTAGATGATTGGATAGAGACAGGTTCTCAAATGAAGGCTTTAATAGCTTTGTTAGAGAAATTGGATTGCAGCATTATTGGGTTGGCTACTATTGGGATTGATATAAATGAGGTTACTCAAAAATGGATAGACAGCAGTTTTGTAGCTTATATTGGCTCAAACATATAATAAACCGAAAGAAAATCTTGAATCAAAATTTTGGATGGCGTTAATTTACAATACAACGAAAGATGTTTACCCTGAATAATTCATACTTTTTAATTGAAACCGTCTGAAACTGCCTAACGGCAGTCTGATAATTACTTTTTTAGTTTCACCCCTTAAGTGATGAAAAAAGAACCCCATTCTGCTATGGTAAAGGTGACGAAACCAACCATAAGAAAGGAGTTCTTCTCATGACTAGCTTACACAAAAATCAAGTTAAATTCAATTCAAATATCACTATTTCACATACCGGTGGTCGTCTATCAAGTGATTCGGGGTTAGTCCTGGTTAAAGAATTAATGAATACCTTCGGCTTTTCGCACTTAGCTAAACAATGGCTCCATATTACAGATCATCGGGCTTATTTTACCCATGATAACTTAGCGATATTGGAACAGCTTATTATGCAATTAATTGCTGGTTACTCGGCAGACTCATCAGCTAATCTATTAAGACGGGATCCTGTCTTTCAAGCTGTACTCGGTAAAAAACAGTTGGCATCACAATCCTCAATCTCACGGTTTCTGGATCGTTTCACCGAGGAGAACATCGATCAACTCCAAGCATTAAATCAGTCATTGATTGATAAAGCACGTTTAATTCGCAATGACACCGAGTTAATCATTGATGTCGATTCCACACATTCGGATACCTTTGGACGCCAAGAACAAACAGATTATAATGCCCATTATCAAACCTACGGCTATCACCCATTAGTTGCCTTTGATGGACTGACCGGAGATTTCTTAAAAGCTGAACTGCGTTTAGGCAATCAGTACACATCTAAAGGGGTAAAAGCCTTTATCAACCCGCTTTTACACCACTACAAGAGCACGTTACCTCATACCGAGATATTGGTTCGGGGTGACAGCGGCTTCGCCACACCAGAGGTGTATGAGTCTTGTGAAGCAACTGAAAGCCAGTACGTTATCCGATTAAAGAGCAATCGGAGGTTAAGTCAGTTAGCTGAACATTCTGTTCTTTACGGGGACAATCAAGAATGGGAAGAGCGAGAAGTGCAGTATTTTTCACTACCTTATCAAGCACAATCCTGGTCGAAACCTCGTCGTGTCTGTATACGCTCCGTCCGTGAAGGAGGAGAATTGCTATTTCATCATGCGTTTATTGTGACTAATCTATCCGACAATGTCTCGCCTGAAGTCATATTTTCTCTTTACGGCAAGCGAGGAACAATGGAAAATTTCATCAAAGAAGCGAAAGGTGGCTTTTACTTCGATAAAACAGATAGCCCGCGTTTCTTAGAAAATCATGTCAGAATGATGATCAGTGTCCTTGCATACAACCTCGTTAATTTTTTAAAAAGCATTGGTTTTGATAAAGTGAACCAGGGCATGACGATTCATTCCATCCGGCTGATATTGCTTAAAGTAGCCGGTAAACTTGTTCAGACTGGGAGACAGGTCTATCTCAAACTGTCAAGTTATCATGTGTATCAAACTGAATTTTATAAGGTTTTTGAACGCCTGCGGCGATCCAAACAATGGATTTAGACTAGTTATCACACAAATTTTTTAACCGATTCTTTTTCAAGGGATTCGTCTGCCCTTAAATAGACAAATAATTTTTATTATGATCTTCTTCCGTAGGCATCCTGTTCGAAAACACATTATTTTGGAAGAAAGTATCTGCCTAATTTAAAAATTGGCAATTTGTTCAAAAAAACAGGTTAAATTTAGAGCTATGAATTATTCAGGTCTTTATATATTTATTTATTATTTATTTTTTATATACGTATATATAGATAAAGTAGTAACTTTAGTAACAACATAGATATATCAAGGGATATAGAATTTTAAAAAGGTAACTTTTTAGTAACCAAGTGGTAACATTTGGGCTTTTTTGGTAACACTTGACTATTTAAGTTGCATGATAGCCAACTCATCACTAGCAATAGATCTTAGTTTGATACCGATGTAAACCTTGGCAAGTTCTCCGTTGATGCGTTTCGTGGTATCGAATACATTAAATCGATTAAGCTCCTTTTTAAATTTCTGGCTACTTAGTGGCTTATACCCGTTGTTGTAACAATAGTTCTTGTATGTGTCATATAAATACACTTTCTTGATAGATAAATCTTTCCCTAATACACAATACTCGTCTATAAATTCCTGTACGATGTCATTTTCTCCGATCCATTCCTTGCGTAAGCGTTCCATGGTCTCAGTCTCTGAAAAATACCCACGCTTTAGCACTTTTCTAAAAGCTTGCAGGCATTTATAAACAAAAGCAGGCTGTTCTGCATATAACGCCTTTTTGTCAAAGCGTTGTCTAAAATCTGGGATCGAGTAAAAAGGAACGATACACGGACGACGACCAAAGCCCGCCGATGTATCTTTAAAGCTTGGTAGTCTGTTAGCTCCAAAGATCTGTTTAGCAAACGGCTTAATAGTTTGAGCTTGTTCTCCTTTGTTTTCTACGTCGATAGCATCATCCCCGGTTATACCTTTAATTAGGGATGGATCTATTATTAAACTATTGCCAATGTCTGCGTAATAGTTGAGTAGTTTGGCGTAAAGTCTCGCTAATGTGAACCGTCTTTCAGGGTTCGTTAGATCATTTAGGCGGACTGTACTTGTGTTGTCTGCTCCGATCATTTCTCTTAACCAGTTGAAAAAGGTACTCTTACCGTCTCCGCCCTCTGATAGCAAGATGGCAAACTTCTGTAAGTGCTCGTATGATCGATAAAAACAAAAGCCGATGAATTCCATTAAGAACGTTTTTGCGTCTTTTACGCTTTCATCTAACCACTTATCAGTCAAGGGAGTAGGGGCGTTGCTGGTGTCGATTTCATAATCACGACCATAAAATAAATAGTTGTCTGGGCTGTTTGGTCTCATTTCGCCCGTTCTGATATCATAGACACCATTTTTAAAATGAACTGCATACGGGTCCACGTTGTCGATCGTTTCGCTAGCGTCTTTGATGTCGGCTAGATCCATGATGTATTTAGTAGCGTCCGATACTTCTTTATTGCTCCAATGGTCACGTACTAGGACGCTTGCTTCTTTTCTGATCTCGTTAGCTGTCACAACTTGCCATAATCCTAAGTGATCGTTATAGCGGTATAAAGTCAAGTCGTTGTTTTTCTTGATCTGTAGATAGTTTCCACGTTCTAAGATCGTTTGACCTAGCTTGACGGGATCTATCTTTATAGTGCCTCGGTTATTCTCGTATAACCAAGGATCTAAGTTATTAGCTTGGTTCAATTTGTCTTTGAATTGGTCCATGAATTCGATCATCATCGCTTTATCTGCTACGTTGTTCATATTTTGATGCTTCCTTTCTCACTATGCTTTTAAATATCGTGTTGACTTCGCTATCTGGTAGCGGTGGATTGATATAGTCACGATTGACCTGTTGTGCGATCGTGTAGGCTGTCGCTAGCTCTGCGCCTGTGCTTATCAGCCAGCCAACTTGTTTAGTTAGCCACGTATTACGCCCGCCACTGTCAACGCCTGCAACTATTTCATCTAACCGCTTACCAGTCCATTTTTTAACGTTTCCAGTTCGTTTAAAGCTATTTGAGTATTGTTGTACTGGTCTATCGTTCAATGCGTCTAATAGCCAGTTAGGGGCATCTAGGATAGTGTTATATGTGTAGTTAGTATTGATACTCCTGTAAGCATCACCATTGACCACGCTAGGCGCTATTACTGTAAAATCCGCCAGTAGATCAACGCTAGGGATGAAATTAGTTACACGCTTCTTACTTACTTGACCACGATAAAAGAGATGTAGGCCACCGCTTGGCGTTTGCTCGATATATGTATCAGCAGGCAATTTATATCCTTGATCGCTAAGCATCTGAAATATGCTTCTAATGTCGTTGTTATTGTGGTTGTCAATGTCTACAACTATCAAGCTGCTATCTGAAAGCGATAGACCTAAGTTAATGTTTGGCTCGTGATCGAACCAGTTGGAAATTTCTTGCAGATCCTTGCTAGCAGTTAGATAGCTTTGATCTTTGATAGGACGTTTAGTGTTTGGAACTAGTGGAAATACTTTATAATCATGTTTGGCCAACTCCAAGGCGTATTGTTTGGATTTCATTGTCGGGCCTCCTTGCGGTCTAATTCGATCAGTTGCGTATATAGTTCCGGCTCGTGCGCTTTTAGGTGTTTACTGAAATACTTAAGAGCGATCTTAACTTCACAAGCTTCTAACGGTACGTGCTTGATCTTATTTTTAAGGGAGTGTACAACGGCGTTAACTAAGACAATATCGCTAAGCTTGCTATATAATTTGGGATCATCTGTTTTTAGCTTGTTGCCATACGTTTTGAGTAACAAGCGTGCTTGTTCCGGTTCCAAGTCATCAGTTGCGATCAGACTGCGCAAGCCTACTTTTAATTGTTCAAATGATGTGATTTTGTCTTGATTTAATTGTGTGTTTTCTTGTAACATAATAGATAACTCCTGTTCTTTATTTATTTAATGAATGGGTGTTTTGGGTTTGACCGTTGGCAGGGGTGTCAGCGGTCTTTTTCTTTGCTCTCAACCACTCAACCACTACCACCGTAACCAGTCCAGCAACTCCAAAGATCAGCGTAAATACTCCGATCGATAATAAATACATAGTCATAGCATACTTAACGCCGTCCTTGTCTGATCGTTCTTCTTCAAACAACCAACAGGCGTCTTTTTTGATTTGTTCTAACATTATGCGTACGCTCCTTTTAGCATTTGATTTTTTACCTTGATAACGTCATCGATATTTAAAATATTCCAGTAGGTCACTTCATACTTACAAAACCCGATATTTTCCACGATAGGGGCGATGTATCCAAGTTGCTTTAATCGCTCCAAGTCTTTGATTACTTGCGGTACTAAGCGATCAAGGATAAATACGATGTAATCGCCGTTAGCAACTACGCCCCTGGTGTCTGACTGCATACATAGAAGCCCGTACAACTCTTTTTGTTCAAATGTCAGTTTGTCGGATCGTTCTACTCTCCTAGGGATGTAGATCCCGTCTTGACCGCTTATGACGTTCTCTAAAACGGTATTGATCCGCTCCCGGTCCGATCTCGTCAATC
>NZ_AYYW01000025.1:0-113259 GCF_001434535.1 Ligilactobacillus animalis KCTC 3501 = DSM 20602 | reverse complement strand
TGTCTATTCAATTCCTTTCAGCGATCCATAAAGCTAACCTTTAAGCCACCTAGCCCCGTGCTGTATCGTTATAGCTCTATGGATCGTGTGCATTATTCTGTTGTCTCGTGTTCTGCTAACCAATCGATAAGCGTTTGCCGTTTGATGAGTGTGTTCATCCCGTCGATCTTAACGACTGGCAAACCTTTCTTTATCCATTTATCAACTGGTGTCACTGACTTAAGCCCCATGAACCTAGCCACTTCGCTTTTAGTCATATATGGAGCGCTGGGAGCGTTTGAGGCGACTTTTAGCATAGTTACCAGCTGTCCGATATTTTTAAAATCTTCCGTCAGTTGCATGTCTTCGGTGTCTAGTGTGATCGTTACTTTAGCCATTGTATTGATCTCCTTTGCTTAAATATTCCAGCCAGTCAGTGCGGATCTGTGCGAATATTAAGGCTCGGTTACGCCTTGCTAGTTGCTTGATCTCGTTTTTGAGTGGTCCGCTTGCTCGTGCTAGTTCGTCTTGATCGGTAGCAATGTAATAGCCGGGCTTTAATCCGCTACGAACTCCCACGATTGGGACGCCGTGATCGATCACTAACCGTCTGATAATGTCACGGACTGTCCGGGTATCTAGTCCAGTAATTCCAGCAAGGTAAGCGGTAGTCCGTGCAGTATCTGCACCATATCCTAGCAGTTTCAAGATATTTTTTTCGTCTGTGCTAAGTTGTTCCATTCCGTTCTATTTCCTTTCATCATTCATTTATTGGGTGGGTGTTTTGGGTTAAGCTGTTGCGGGGGCTTATATGCGTGTTTCTCAAATTTGAGTGTCACGGCTAGGGGATACGTTGCTATTTCTCGTCAATAGCGACAAACATTTTTGCGCCGTTTAGAAGCGCCTTGATCTGTTTGTAAGTGAAACCAGCTTCGATATAAGCAATAGTCTTACGCTCGTTTTGCTCGTATCGTTCTTGTTCTTCAACTGTCAGCAGGTCAAGCGCCGTCTTAGCATTGCCACGCTTATTTTTAAGCTTCTTGACGTCAAGCCCTGTTACACTCTTGACCAGTAAGGCATTGATATTCGAATACATATGCGGGGCATAGTATTTCCAGTTTTTAATTGCGTCTTGTAACTCCCGCTTGATTGGTTTCTCTGATAGCCGTTGTAGTTGCCATTTCGCTTTTTCATCCCTTAGTTTAAAGAATTCATCAACTAGGGCCGTTTTAAATTCTTCAACTGTGGGCGTGTTATCTAAGAATGTGATAAGTAGTGTTGCTTGTCGCTCGTTCAAATGGTAGATCTTTTCAGGTCGTCCACGTCCAATTAATTTACGCATTTCAAATGCCAAAATTCCATAACGTTCTAGTCGGTCCTTTTTATCCCTGATTAATTGCCGTACTGCGTGCAAACTATTATTGCTATATTCTGCGATAACTTTATCTGTCGTGTATGGTTCATCTTTCAACGACTGCATGAATACTAATTCGTTCATTGTGTCGCTCCTTTCTATTTGCTAACTTGCTTGTGTGGCTATTTAACGTACTGCTTCAATAACCAATCATTGATGATTTTCACGTTGGTAGGTCTGATGCCTTGGTTTTTTAGCGCCCGTGATAAAGCAAAACGGCTAATTTCCATCTCTTCGGCTAGCTCTGTAATTGTGATATTTCGCTCGCCTTTGATACGACGTAACCCTAATAGTTGCTCGTGCGTTAATTGCATTTACTATCTCTCCTTTCGGTTTACATTTTTTGTAAACTACACAATAATATTAATTTACAAAAAATGTAAAGTCAATACCGTTTTACAATTTTTGTAAATTAATATATAATCAACTTTAGAAAAGGGGTGTTATTTTTGACTAATCGAATACGGCAACTAAGAAATGAAAAAGGACTAACTTTAAAACAGTTAGCTGATGAGTTTAACAAATTTACAGAAAAAGATAGAGGTACTATAAAAAAGATTTCTTATGCAACTCTTTCAAGATGGGAGAACGGGACTAATGATCCTCCGTCAAAATCTTTAGAAAAGCTAGCAAATTATTTTGACGTACCCGTTGGCTATTTAAGTGGTGTATTATCTTTAAAAAAAGATGATGACGAAAGTATAGAAAAAGATCTTTTTAAACTCCTTTCAGAAGAGACTAAGCGAAGTGAAAATGAAATTAAGTATTTAGAAAAGCTAGGGCAGTTAGCTACTTTGATAGGCAAGGCGAATCTTAAGGAGTATTTGATTAACAATAATTTACTGACTTCTACCTATTACGATGACACCTTTAGAGGGCAGGGACTAAATTTGATGGTCAATCTGATAAAGTTAGGAGCAACGAGAGAACATTTTAAAGCTCGTGAAACCTTAGGCGTCTTCTATGATTTAGAATTGTTAGAAAAAACTTTCCGAGATATGGGTTACAACTCCTTTGCATTGGATAAAAAAATAGATAAGCTTTCAGTCAAACTTATTTCGGGAGATGATACGTTAGGAGAAAATATAAGCGAACGAATATACATGTTATTTAGGATATTTGTAAGTATTGTTCAAGAGGCTAATTCTGATAGAAATGCACAAGAGATGTTAAACGAAATACAACAACTAATCTATGAATTAGCTCCCAGAGATGATGATATTTATAGAGTGTATGAAAGCAGATCCTAAATCGCCAGTATCACGCCTAAAAATGTAGAGTTTTGTTGGGTTTTCGCCACAAGTGGAGAAAGTAGTAATTTGTAGTAATTGAGCCACTTCGATAATTTAGAATTGCCTACGTGCATACCTTGGGGCTGTAAGTCCGGTACAAGGCAGGTCAATTATTTTTACTTGCCTTGTACTTCGATAAAATCGAATTGCAAACACTGGGCCGACTTTTCGGCTAAGTGCATCCCCCCTATAAAAATATTTTGGGATGTCTTTCCGGCGTAAGGCAACGCCATTGTGTGCGCTCTTCCGCTCTGATTAATGGGGGGCGGGGGTAATAAATAACAACTGCACCTCAAAGTGCACTTGTCATAGATCCATACATATACAATCGAATAGATACCAGTGATAAAGCCGTCCTATCGTGCATTACTTTAAGCCACCTAGCCTGTGCAATAAAGATAAAGGACTGATAAACATGGCTAAAATTACAGAGTATCAAACGAGTAAAGGAAAGTTTTACCGCTTCCGTGTATATGCTGGGATCGATGAGATGACTGGCAAAAAGAAATATATCAAGCGTGCAGGTTTTAAAACCAAAGCACAAGCAAAAAAAGAGCTAGTTAAATTAGAGTATGACCTTTCAAGTGGTGGGTACTTCAAGCCACTAGATAGCAAGCTTTTTAAAGATGTCTATTTGATGTGGTTAGATCAATATAAAATAACGGTTAAAGAGTCAACACTTAATAAAGTGCTGTCACTTTTTAAAAGTCAGATATTGCCACAAATAGGGATGTATCGTGTGGATAAACTAAAACTTGCTAGCTGTCAAAAGATGGTCAATGTTTGGGCTAAAAATTCGCCTGCATCGTTTAAACAATTGCTCGGGTATGCATCTAATGTGATAGATTTTGCCAAAAGATTAGAGTTGACCGATCGCAACCCGTTTAAAGATGTCATAAGACCACGTCAAAGGGTAATACGCAAGGAACGCAATTACTTTGAACCAATAGAGTTGAAACGCTTCTTGACAATTGCGGAAAAAGTGGGGCTTAAAAACTATGCTGTACTTAGAACGTTAGCTTATAGCGGTATGCGAATAGGGGAGCTTATAGCCCTGACTTGGGATGATGTCGATTTTTCAAATAACACGATCAGCATCAGTAAAACAGTTGCTCGGGGTGTCGGCAATAAGTCCATTATACAATCGCCAAAAACTTCAGCTAGTAAACGCTTATTGGTTATGGATCACGAAACGATGAAGGTCTTGAAACGCTGGCAAGTCAAACAAGCTAGTTACTTGTTAAAACGTGGGATCAATGCGATGTCTAGCAATCAATTAGTATTTAGCAATACTAAAAATGAATTTTTAGCACGCTGTACGGTCTATGCTTGGGTAAAAAAGATCTGTGCGATCGATACTAGTTTACCTAAGATCACCCCTCACGGCTTCAGACACACGCACGCTACTTTGTTATTATCTGCTGGCGCTAGCGTCAAAGAAGTTCAAACTCGTTTAGGTCATGAAAAAGTACAAACAACGCTTGATGTTTACACTCACTTGACTAAGCAAGATCAAAAAGCAACGATCAATAAACTTGTTAAATATCTGGGATAGAGACCCTAAAAGAGACCCTTAAATTTTTTGTAAGCGTAAAAGTGCTTGTTATAGCAAGTTTAGGCGATTGATAGTATACTAGATTTGAATAGATAAATGAGGTGATTATATGAGTTGGGAAGAGACTTATACTATTTGGAACAAACAACCTGATCTAGCACCTGAAGTTCGGGAAGACCTTGATAAGATCGTAAATGATAAAGAAGCATTGGAAGATGCCTTCTATACACCAATGGAATTTGGGACAGCTGGGATGCGTGGCTTGATCGGTGCTGGGATCAACCGCATGAATATTTATACTGTGCGCCAAGCAACTGAAGGTTTGGCACGCTTTATGGATACCTTGGATGAAGAAACAAAATTACGTGGTGTAGCGATCAGTTATGATTCACGTCACATGTCACAAGAATTTGCTTTTGAAGCAGCACGTGTTTTAGGGGCACACGGGATTCCAAGCTTTGTCTTTGAAAGCTTACGTCCGACCCCAGAACTATCCTTTACCGTTCGGCATCTACATGCTTATGCAGGGATCATGATCACAGCGAGCCATAATCCAAAACAATATAACGGTTATAAGATCTATGGTGAAGATGGGGCGCAAATGCCACCAAAAGAATCAGATATGATCACGAATTATATCCGCGAAGTTGATGATCTTTTTGCCGTTGAAGTTGCTGATAAAGATGCTTTGATCAATGATGGAACATTGAAAGTCATCGGTTCAGAAGTCGATGAAGTTTACTTAGAAAATGCCAAAGAAGTAACGATCGATCGTGAGTTAGTGGCTGAAGAGGGTAAAACGATGAAGTTGGTCTTTACTCCACTTCACGGTACTGGTGGGATGTTAGGTGAAAAAGCCTTACGTCAAGCTGGTTTTGAAGACTTTACGATGGTCCCAGAACAAGCAATGCCAGATCCAGAGTTCTCAACCGTTGAACATCCAAACCCTGAATTTACAGAAGCTTTTGATTTAGCGATCAAATTAGGCAAGAGCCAAAAAGCTGATCTTTTAGTAGCTGTCGATCCTGATGCAGACCGTTTGGGAGCAGCTGTTCGTCAACCAGATGGCGAATACGAATTGTTGACAGGTAACCAGATCGCAGCTTTGATGTTGAACTATATTTTAACGGCTCGTAAAAAAGCAGGTAACTTGCCTGCAAACGGGGCTTTAGTAAAATCAATCGTTTCAAGTGAATTTGCTGCTAAAGTTGCAGCTGATTTTGGGGTCGAAGCGATCAATGTCTTGACTGGGTTCAAGTTCATTGCCGAACAGATCCAACATTTTGAAGAAACCAATGAACACAGCTTCATGTTAGGCTTTGAAGAAAGTTATGGTTATTTGATCCGTCCATTCGTGCGCGATAAAGATGCGATCCAATCTTTGGTACTATTAGCTGAAGTAGCTGCCTTCTACAAGAAACAAGGTAAGAACTTATACGATGGTCTCCAAGAATTATTTGAAAAATACGGCTATTTTGCTGAAAAGACGATCGCTTTGACCTTTGATGGGATCGAAGGTGCACAAGAGATCAAAGATTTGATGGCTAAGTTCCGTCAAGAATTACCAACTGATTTTGCTGGTTATAAAGTGATCGCAGCTGAAGATTATCAAGCTTCTAGTCGCCAAGATGCAGCTGGGAATGTGACAGCGATCAACTTGCCTAGGTCAAATGTTTTGAAGTACTTCCTTGAAGATGGAACTTGGATCGCAGTTCGTCCTTCAGGTACAGAACCAAAGATCAAATTTTACATTGGTACACAAGGTGATTCCGAAGCTGATGCACAAGCTAAATGTGAAAAATTTGAAAAAGCAATCAATGATTTCATCAAGGGCTAAAATTAGCTGTTAGATGCTGAAGACACGGTAAATGGCCGTGTCTTTTTTGATTCTGCTGATGCGAAAATACGTTCGTTGTGGTATAATCTTGTAAGCAATAGTTTTTAATGAGGGGGTAATCATTTGATCGAACGTCAAGCCGATAAAGAGTTCAAATTAGTTTCAAAATATCAACCAACTGGAGATCAACCACAAGCGATCGCTGAGCTTGCGACCGGGATCAAAGCTGGTAAAAAAGAACAGATCTTATTAGGGGCTACTGGGACCGGGAAAACTTTTACGATCTCAAATGTGATCGCTAAAGCCAACAAGCCAACTTTGGTCTTAGCCCATAATAAGACCTTGGCGGGACAGCTCTACGGGGAGTTCAAAGAATTTTTCCCAGACAATGCTGTTGAATATTTTGTATCCTACTACGATTACTATCAACCTGAAGCTTATGTTCCTTCAAGTGATACTTATATCGAAAAGGATTCGAGCATCAATGATGAGATCGATAAATTACGCCACTCTGCGACTAGTTCGTTATTAGAGCGCAATGATGTGATCGTGGTGGCCTCAGTTTCATCGATATTTGGTTTAGGTGATCCAAAAGAATATCGTGATCAAGCTCTTTCATTGCGAGTAGGTCAAGAGATCGAACGAGATAAGTTGTTGAACCAACTGATCGATGTTCAATTTGAACGTAACGATATCGACTTTCAACGGGGACGCTTTCGTGTTCGCGGCGATGTTGTCGAGATCTTCCCAGCTTCACGTGATGAACAAGCGCTTAGAGTTGAATTTTTTGGGGATGAGATCGACCGGATCCGAGAAGTTGACCCTTTGACTGGAGAGATCTTGGGTGATCGCAATCACGTTGTCATCTTCCCAGCAACTCACTTTTTGACAAGTGGTGAACGCTTAGAAGGATCGATCAAGAGCATCGAAGCCGAATTAGCTCAAAGGTTAGAAGTCTTGCGCGCTGATGGCAAGTTGTTAGAAGCTCAACGTTTAGAACAACGAACGACATACGACATTGAGATGTTGCGTGAAATGGGATATTGTTCAGGGATCGAAAATTATTCACGGCATATGGATGGAAGAAAACCGGGTGAAGCACCATATACGTTGTTGGACTTCTTCCCCGATGATTTTTTGATCGTAGTCGATGAATCCCATGTTACGATGCCCCAAGTGCGCGGGATGTACAATGGTGACCGCTCACGTAAACAGATGCTAGTCGATTACGGTTTCCGCCTTCCAAGTGCCTTAGATAACCGCCCATTAAAGTTAGCTGAATTTGAAGAACGAGTAAATCAGATCATTTATATGTCGGCGACCCCAGGTGTTTATGAACAAGAACGTACCGATACGGTCGTGCAACAGATCATTCGACCGACGGGATTATTGGATCCAGAAGTTGAAGTTCGTCCGATCATGGGACAAATGGACGATCTAGTGGCTGAGATCGCCAAAAGAACTGAGCGCGATGAGCGCGTCTTTGTAACGACTTTGACTAAGAAAATGGCAGAAGATCTGACCGATTACTTTAAAGAGATGAGTATTAAAGTCAAGTATCTGCATTCTGATATCAAGACACTTGAACGGACCCAGATCGTGCGCGATCTACGTTTAGGAAAATTTGATGTGCTCGTTGGGATCAATTTATTACGTGAAGGGATCGATGTGCCAGAGGTCTCATTAGTTGCGATCTTAGATGCTGATAAAGAAGGCTTTTTGCGCAATGAACGGTCTTTGATCCAAACGATCGGCCGAGCTGCGCGAAATGAAAATGGGCATGTGATCATGTATGCTGATACAGTAACAGATTCGATGCAAGCAGCGATGGACGAAACAGCTCGACGTCGGACGATCCAAATACAATACAATGAAGAACATGGAATCGTGCCAAAAACAGTCAAAAAGGAGATCCGTGATGTGATCACCATGACGACTAAACCAAAAGAAAGCACTAAAGCTTTAAATGATAAACTCGATTTTGATGAATTGAGCAAACAAGAACAACGCGAAATGATCGCACGTTTAGAGGAGCAAATGCGTACTGCTGCTAAGAACCTTGACTTTGAGGATGCAGCCGCTTTACGTGATACTGTGATGGAATTAAAAGCACAGCTTGATTAAGTAGAAAGGATGAAAGTTGTGGGAAAAAATAAGATTACGATCCGTGGTGCTAGAGAGCATAATTTAAAAGATATCAATGTTGAGATCCCTAAAGAAAAACTTGTCGTGATCACGGGGCTTTCCGGTTCAGGTAAAAGTTCGCTCGCCTTTGATACTTTATATGCTGAAGGCCAACGCCGCTATGTTGAGAGTTTGTCAGCTTATGCTAGGCAATTTTTAGGTCAGATGGACAAACCCGATGTCGATTCGATCGATGGACTTTCGCCAGCGATCTCGATCGATCAAAAGACGACTTCGAAAAACCCACGTTCAACGGTTGGGACTGTAACGGAGATCAATGACTATTTGCGTTTGTTATGGGCTCGCGTAGGTACGCCGATCTGTCCTAATGATGGCAGTGAGATCACGAGCCAATCGCCTGAGCAAATGGTCGATCGAGTCTTGCAACTCCCTGAAAGGACTAAACTCCAGATCTTAGCACCGATCGTGGTAGGTAAAAAGGGACAGCATAAAAAAGTTTTAGAGAAGATCAAACGTGAAGGCTTTGTTCGAGTTATGATCGATGGAAAAATGCATGATATTGCTGAAGATCTCGAGCTAGATAAGAATCTCAAACATGATATCTTTGTAGTAGTCGATCGGATCGTTGTTAAAGAAGGGATCCGTTCACGATTATTTGATTCATTTGAAGCAACGTTACGCTTGGCTGAAGGTCGAGTGTTTGTTGATGTGATCGGCGATAAAATGTTGCAATTTTCGGAAAATTTTGCTTGCCCTTATTGTGGCTTTACGATCGGTGAACTTGAGCCACGACTCTTTTCTTTCAATGCGCCTTTTGGAGCTTGTCCAGATTGCGATGGGTTAGGAATGAAACTTGAAGTCGATATCGATCTAGTCGTACCTGATCGAAAAAAGACCCTTAACGAAGGGGCGATGGAACCGTGGAATCCGATCAGTTCCAAATATTATCCAACGCTATTAAAGCAAGCATGTGAAGCCTTCGGGATCAACATGGATACACCGTTTGAAGATCTACCGCAAGAACAACAAGATATCGTTTTATATGGTGCTAAAGATAAGACTTTCCATTTCCGATATGAAAATGATTTTGGCGGGATCCGTGACATCGATACGACCTTTGAAGGGGTCATCCCCAATATTGATCGGCGTTATCATGAGACCAATAGCGATTTTACCCGCGATGTGATGCGCAAATATATGACGAGCTTGCAATGTCAAACGTGTCATGGATATCGGTTGAATCGCCAAGCTTTGGCGGTCAAGATCGCTGGCAAGCATATCGGTGAAATTTCTGATCTGCCGATCGCCGATGAATTGGCCTTTTTTAAGGGCTTAGAATTTAGTGAACAAGCGGCTCAGATCGCGCGTCCGATCTTAAAGGAGATCAAAGACCGGTTGACATTTTTAGTGAATGTTGGGTTGGATTATCTGAATTTAAGCCGTTCAGCACGGACACTTTCTGGGGGGGAAGCTCAACGGATCCGCTTAGCGACCCAGATTGGCTCTAACCTTTCCGGGGTCTTATATATTTTAGATGAACCTTCGATCGGGTTACATCAACGCGATAATGATCGTTTGATCGCTTCTTTACGTGCCATGTGTGAGTTGGGAAATACTTTGGTCGTAGTAGAACACGATGAAGACACGATGCGAGCTGCTGATTATTTGATCGATATCGGTCCAGGTGCTGGGGTAGAAGGTGGTCAAGTCATGGCTGCGGGAACACCTAAGCAAGTTGCCCGTTCGAAGCGATCATTGACTGGACAATATCTAGCTGGGAAAAAATATATTCCGATCCCAGCTACCAGACGGCAAGGGAATGGGAATTTTATTGAGATCATTGGAGCAACGGAAAATAATCTTAAGGATATCGATGTAAAATTCCCATTGGGTGAATTCATTGCAGTCACTGGTGTTTCAGGTTCTGGTAAGTCCACGTTGGTCAACATGATCTTGAAACGAGCCTTAGCCCAAAAATTACACCATAATTCTGAAAAACCAGGTAAATTCAAGGAGATCAAGGGGACTGAACACCTTGAAAAAGTCATCAATATCGATCAAAGTCCGATCGGGCGTACTCCGCGGAGTAATCCTGCGACATATACGGGGGTCTTTGACGATATACGGGGCTTATTTGCCCAAACTAACCAAGCTAAGTTGCGGGGCTATGGCAAAGGTCGTTTTAGTTTTAACGTAAAAGGTGGTCGCTGTGAAGCCTGTAAGGGTGATGGGATCATCAAGATCGAGATGAATTTCTTACCTGATGTGTATGTGCCATGTGAAGTTTGTCACGAAGCCCGTTATAATTCTGAAACACTAGAAGTTGAATATAAAGGCAAAAATATCGCTCAGATCTTAGAGATGAATGTCTTGGAAGCATTAGAATTCTTTAGTGCGATCCCTAAGATCAAGCGCAAATTGCAAACGATCGTCGATGTTGGGTTAGGGTATGTCTCGTTGGGGCAACCAGCAACGACTTTATCCGGTGGAGAAGCCCAACGGATGAAGTTAGCTTCTGAATTACACCGTAAATCGGCGGGCAAGACCTTTTATATTTTAGATGAGCCAACTACCGGCTTGCATACCGATGATATCAAACGCTTATTAAATGTCTTACAGCGATTAGTTGATAAGGGAAATACGGTATTGGTGATCGAGCACAATTTAGATGTCATCAAATCGGCGGATCATTTGATCGATCTAGGACCAGAAGGCGGTCAACGTGGTGGACAGATCGTTGGTATCGGGACACCCGAAGAGTTGTGTCAGATCGAGCAAAGTTACACGGGTAAGTATTTAAGACCACTTTTAGAAAAAGGACATTATGAACCACGAGAAGATTAAGACTTGCTTTTTAACGCCAAACTGTTAAAGTTAAAGTGTACAATTAATAATAGGGGTGTTGATAGAATGGCAGAAGTTGAAAGCTTTACATTAGATCATACCGCAGTCAAGGCGCCTTATGTGCGTTTGATCACGGTAGAAGAAGGACCAAAGGGTGATCAGATCTCAAACTTTGATCTTAGATTGGTCCAACCAAATGAAAATGCGATCCCAACAGCGGGTTTGCATACGATCGAGCATATGTTAGCTGGTTATTTGCGTGACCATATGGATGGCGTGATCGATTGCTCGCCATTTGGTTGCCGGACAGGTTTTCACTTGATCATGTGGGGCGAGCACGATACAGTCGAAGTTGCTAAAGCCTTAAAAGCATCCTTAAATGATATTTTGAATGCTTCTTGGGAAGATGTTCAAGGAACTGACACCAAGAGTTGCGGTAATTACCGTGACCACTCATTGTTCTCAGCTAAGGAATGGTGTCAAAAGATCTTGGATGAAGGTATCTCATCTGATCCATTTGAACGCACAGTAGTAGAATAATCGACAACTTAGGGCTAGCTCAAGTGTTGGGCTAGCCCTTTTTGGGGACTAGGTTAGTAAGCTGTGCC
Organism: Ligilactobacillus animalis KCTC 3501 = DSM 20602; assembly: GCF_001434535.1. Lineage (GTDB taxonomy): Bacteria > Bacillota > Bacilli > Lactobacillales > Lactobacillaceae > Ligilactobacillus > Ligilactobacillus animalis. The sequence goes on along the minus strand of NZ_AYYW01000025.1, from coordinate 101,585 downwards.
AGATTGAAAAAAATTAAATTAAATTTTTCACATGTAGTGACAAAAGGCGAACTTTAGTGATACATTAATAAAAAATGACTTACGTCGAGGTGAAAATGGTGAGCGGGAATTACAAGAGTGTTTTTGATATTATCGGACCTGTGATGGTAGGTCCTTCAAGTTCGCATACTGCTGGGGCTGTAGCGATCGGTCAAGCAGCCCACAAAATATTTGGCGAGCCGATCGAACAGGTGATAGTCGACTACTATGAATCTTTTGCAAAAACCCATCAAGGGCATGGAACTGACTATGCTGTGATCGCAGGTGTATTAGGGATGCAAACAGACGATCTGCGTGTCCCTGAAGCGGTCGATATCGCACGGGCTCAAGGGATCGAGGTCATTTTTAATGAACATGAAGGAAAAAGTCCGATCGGGCATCCCAATACGGCGATCATTACGCTAAAGAATGCTGATAAAATGATCAAAGTCGGTGGTTGTTCGATCGGTGGCGGTACGATCGAGATCCGAGAACTTGAATTAGATGGCTGTCGTTTTGCACCTTTAGGGCCTTTGCCGATCATGTTGTGCTGGGCTGAGACGGATTTTACAGCCCACATCAAAGAGAGTTTAAATCAAGATAATATCAAGATCAGACATGAGATGACTAATATTTTTGGCCAAGGTAACTTGATCCATGAATTTGATCTTGACCGCTTGCCACCAAAAAATGTTTTAGAGCAGATCAAAGCACAAAGTTGCAGTTTGGTCTGCCTATGATCGAGGAACTTATATGTATAACAGTGTAGCAGAAATAGTAGAAACGGCGCTCAAACAAGATAAGCCTATCTGGGAATTGATGTTAGAACAAGAAATGTCTTATTCACGTGCCAGTCGCGCTGAAGTTTGGGCTAAGATGCAACGCCAATTGGAAGTGATGTTAGCAGCAGCTGACCGCGGGACAAAAGGTGAGGGCGTCCACTCGCCAACGGGGTTGACTGGGGGCGAAGCGGCTAAGATGAGAAAATACCGCGAATCAGGTCAAGGTTTAACGGATGAAACGGTCCTTTATGCGATCGAAAATTCATTAGCCACAAATGAGGTCAATGCGGCTATGGGATTGATCTGTGCGACTCCAACCGCAGGCTCTTCGGGAACGATCCCAGGCGTATTATTTGCCTTACAAAAAAAGCGGGGCTTGACGACAGATCAGATGGTAGCCTTTCTTTTTTGCGCCAGTGCATTTGGAATGGTGACAGCCAACAATGCGATGATCGCAGGTGCCACTGGTGGTTGCCAAGCAGAAGTCGGTAGTGCTTCTGGAATGGCAGCTGCAGCAGCCGTCGAGATCTGTGGTGGTAGTCCAACGCAAGCAGCTGAAGCTTTTGCAATGGCATTGAGCAATTTGCTGGGACTAGTCTGTGATCCAGTCGCGGGCTTAGTTGAGATCCCCTGTGTTAAACGCAATGTTGTTGGTTCGGTCAATGCCCTAGCTGCAGCTGACATGGCTTTAGCAGGTCTGGAAAATAAGATCCCTGCAGATGAAGTTATTTTAGCAATGAAACGGATCGGTAAACGGCTACCAGCTCAGTTACGTGAAACAGGGCTGGGAGGATTAGCCGCTACACCAACGGGGATCAAGATGAAATTGAAGATCTTTGGGCAAGAACTAGATCTAGATTAAAAGCAGTTCAGACGAGCTGCTTTTTTAATAGGCTAAGATCGCTGTTTAATGAATGATACACCCGGATGTGTTATAATTAGTCGATGGATTTTAATTGGGGGCGTTAATAATGGCAGAAGCAATACAATTAGTCGTAGTGACCGGGATGAGTGGTGCTGGTAAGACCGTTGCAATGCAAAGTTTTGAAGATCTCGGGTATTTTTGTGTGGACAATATGCCACCAGCTTTACTAGGGAAATTCTGGGAGTTGGTCAAGGAATCCGGTAAGATCAGTAAGGTCGCTTTGGTGATCGATCTGCGCTCGCGGGCTTTTTACGATGAGATCTTTGGGATGTTACAAGAGTTAGATGATGGTAACGATAATTTACGGCCGAAGATCTTGTTTTTAGATGCGTCGGATGAAGAACTGGTAGCTCGTTATAAGGAAACAAGAAGAGCGCATCCTTTAGCAATGGATGGACGTGTTTTAGATGGTATCCAACGTGAGCGTGAATCGTTATCCGAGATCAAATCTAAAGCTCAGCTTGTGATCGATACGAGTAAGATCTCACCGCGTCAATTACGTGAAGAGCTCTTTTTGAACTTTGAAAGCGATCAAAGTACGGCCTTTCACGTTAATGTAATGTCGTTTGGTTTTAAATATGGAGTCCCGATCGATGCTGACATCGTGATGGATGTTCGTTTCTTACCAAATCCATATTACATTAAAGAATTACGTGAAAAAACCGGTAATGATCAGGCAGTCTATGATTACGTCATGAACTCCGAGATGACTGAAGAATTTTATCAACAATTTATCAAGATGTTGCGTTTTGTGATGCCGGGCTATCAAAAAGAAGGCAAGTCAAGTGTTACGATCGCGATCGGGTGTACTGGTGGACAACACCGTTCAGTGGCCCTGGCTAATCGTATTGGGGAAGCTTTACAAGAGAAATATCCGGTGAACATCACCCACCGCGATATGGCGAAACGAAAGGAGACTGTGAATCGTTCATGATGAAATCAAGAGTAAATCGGCATCGCCCGAAGATCGTGGTGATCGGTGGGGGTACGGGCTTACCCGTTATTTTAAATGGCCTGCGCCAATATGATGTTGATATCACTGCGGTCGTGACGGTGGCTGATGATGGCGGTTCCTCGGGGGTCATTCGAGATTATATCAATGTCGTGCCCCCAGGTGACATCCGTAATGTGTTGGTAGCACTATCAGATATGCCAGAGATCTACAAACAGATCTTTCAATATCGGTTTAAGTCCAACGATCAATTCTTTTCGGGGCATGCGATCGGTAATTTAGTGATCGCTGCTTTATCTGAGATGGATGATCGTGGGATCTTTGATGCGGTCCAAGAACTTTCGGAATTGATGAGGATCCAGGGACACGTTTACCCTGCGTCTGATATTCCGTTGACGTTGAATGCGCGCTTTAATGATGGAACGACTTTGGCAGGGGAATCACATATTTCGGCTGCTGGCAAAACGATCGAAAAAGTTTGGGTGACCTCGATCGATGATGAGAAACCCGAAGCCAAAGAAGAAGTTATTCAAGCGATCATGGAAGCTGATCAGATCGTTTTAGGGCCGGGCAGTTTATTCACCAGTATTTTGCCTAACTTGATGATCGATAATGTTGGGCGGGCTGTTTGTGAGACTAAAGCTGAAGTTGTTTATATCTGTAATATCATGACGCAAAAGGGGGAGACGGAACGTTTTACCGATGCAGAACATGTGCGGGTCTTGAATCGGCATTTAGGACAACGCTTCATCGATACGGTACTGGTCAATACCGAACCAGTACCAAAAGATTATATGGATCGGCAAAAATACGATGAATATTTATATCAAGTGGCTTATGACTTTAACGGTTTGAGAGAACAAGGGTGTCGTGTGATCTCGGACAACTTTTTGAAATTGCGCGACCGTGGTGTTTTTCATGATGGCGAACAGGTCGTGAAAGAATTGATGCGGTTGCTCGGACGCCCTAAGTCATGGTATGCCAATGAATTGAATTAGAGGGGTGGCTAAATGTCATACGCCAGTGACGTAAAAAAAGAATTGACGACACTTGAGGTGCATTTTGGCAATGCCAAGGCGGAATTGATGGCTTTGATCCGGATGAATGGTTCGCTTAGCATCGTCAATCATCAATTTGTTTTGAGTGTCCAAACTGAAAATCCTGCGATCGCTCGGCGCATCTATGTTTTATTAAAACAGTTCTACGATGTTGAAAGTGAATTGCTGGTACGCCGTAAGATGAAGTTAAAGAAGAATAACTTGTATATCGTGCGTTTGAAAACTGGAAGTGATCATGTTTTAAAAGATCTAGATATTTTAGATGGTTTCCAGATCAAAGAAACAGTACCGTTAGCTTTTCTAGATGATGATGCCAAAGTAAGATCTTACTTACGCGGGGCTTTCTTAGCGACTGGATCAGTCAATAATCCAGAAACGAGTCGATACCATTTAGAGATCTATTCGTTGTATGAAGATCATAATGAAACGATCTGCAAGATGGTCAATCGTTATGGTCTAAATGCTCGGACAACTGAGCGGCGAAGTGGCTATATCACCTATCTAAAAGAGGCGGAAAAGATCGCTGATTTTCTATCGTTGATCGGGGCTACGGCTTCAATGTTGAAGTTTGAAGATATCCGGATCGTTCGTGATATGCGAAATTCAGTTAACCGTATCGTCAATTGTGAGAATGCAAACATGAACAAGGTCGCTGATGCAGCCAAACGGCAGATCGAAAATATCGAATATTTGGATCAACGGATCGGGCTTGAGAGTTTACCGCAAAAGTTACAAGAAGTAGCCCAAGCGCGGATCGCTCATCCAGAGGTCAGTTTAAAAGAACTAGGTGAATTAGTTGCTGGGGGACCGATCTCAAAATCAGGGATCAATCATCGTTTGCGTAAGTTAAATGAGTATGCACAGCAGTTGCGTGCAGAAGAAAATGAGAATATTTCAAATGGATAAAGTCGATAATTTAGCTTTTGGCTGAATTGTCGGCTTTATTTGTATATTACATTAAGTTTTTAATGAGTTAGTTATAATTTTTAAGTTGACTTTATAATTATTTTTGGGTAGATTAACAATTATTAAAGCGACCAAAAAGGTCAAGGGGGAATTTTTTATGAGTGTGAAGAAAATAACGGGACGTGAATTTACCTTGAATGTATTGAACGGTATCAGCATGGGGGTGGTAGTCTCATTGATCCCAGGGGCTTTGTTGGGACAATTAATGCAAGCTTTGGCGAAGATCTGGCCGACATTTGCGCATGCAGTCTTGGATATCACTACATTTAATATGAGTCTACTACCGGCGATGGCGGGTTTTAGCGTCGGTTATCTTTTTAAGATGAATATGGTCCAGATGAGTTCGGTCGCTGGGGCTGCGATGGTCGGTTCGGGCGTGATCGTAAAAACGCAGCAAGGATTTGGCTTAGCTGGAACGGATGATGTGATCAACGTTGGGCTAACGATCGTTTTTGCGGTCCTCTTGGCTCAGTTGATCGGAAATAAATTAAAAAATTATACGATCTTATTGTTGCCGATCATTGTGATCATTATTGGTGGTAGTTTAGGTTTGTGGGTCTTGCCTTATGTTAAAGCCGTGACTGGTTTTATCGGAGCTGGGATCAAAACCTTTACGCTCTTACAACCTATTTTGATGGGGATCTTAATGGGTATCTCGTTTGCAGTGTTGATCTGTTCACCGATCAGTTCAGTTGGGATCGCAGCTGCGATCGGGATCACGGGGATCGCTTCAGGATCGGCTAATTTAGGTATTACTGCTGGGGCATTCACTTTAGCGATCATGGGAAGTTCAGTCAATAGCTTGGGAACTGTGATCGCTCACTTCTTTGGTACTCCCAAGATCCAAATGGGCAATATGCTGGAAAAACCTATTCTTTATCTGCCGGTAGTCATCAGTTCGGCGATCATGGGTGGTTTAGGCGCAATATTCAATATTCAAGGTACACCGATGAGTGCTGGCTTTGGCTTTAGTGGCTTGGTCGGACCGCTGACAGCATACGGTTTTATGGCGCCAGGTTGGTTGAGTATCTTAAGTTTGAGCTGTTTGTTCGTAGTACTGCCTGTTCTCTTAGGCTATCTAATGAAATACATTTTTATCGATAAGAAAAAGCTCATTTCTGCGACAGATCTATTATTGAAGACAAACTAAAAAAACAAGAGTGTGAAACATATGCGTTGCTCGCATATTTCACACTCTTGTTTTTTAATGATTATTTTTTTTTTTATTTTTCATGATCCCATCGATCAAACCGTAGTCAACTGCTTGTTGTGCGGTCATGAAGTTATCCCGTTCAGTGTCACGATCGATCGTTTCGATATCTTGTCCAGAATGTTCGGCTAAGATCTCGTTGATCAATTTGCGTGTCTTCAAGATGTGTTCAGCTGCGATCTGGATCTCAGTTGATTGACCTTGTGCCCCGCCTAATGGTTGGTGGATCATGATCTCTGAGTTAGGTAATGCAAAGCGCTTGCCTTTAGCACCAGCTGTAGCTAAAACAGAAGCCATTGAAGCTGCCATTCCCATAACGATCGTTTGCACATCTGCATTAACAAAATTCATAGTATCATAAATTGCTAATCCAGCTGAAACGGAACCACCGGGAGAGTTGATATACATATAGATATCTTTTTCAGGATCTTGAGCATCTAAGAAAAGTAATTGGGCGATGATCGCATTTGCCATATCATCGTTAACTTCACCTGAAACCATGATGATCCGGTCTTTTAAGAGACGAGAATAGATATCATAGGCACGTTCTCCCTGAGATGATTGTTCAATAACTGTAGGAACTAAATTCATAGTGGGAACCTCCGCAATATTAATAAATTTGAAGTCAGTGACTGACTGTATATTGCTATTGTAACCTATTGGTCAAAAATGGTCAAATCAAATAAACTTGCATTTGCTAAAAATTCCTATTATTATTTAGTACGAAATCGGATTAAAAAGGAGAGGCGAAAATGGAAAACGAGCTAAAACGTTATACTGCAGATTGGATCGCATTTAACCATGTTTATGATCAGTTGATCGCTAAAAATCGGCTCACGTCATCATTGCTTTATGTATTTATAGTGTTTAAAAATCATGACTTTAAATTACCGTTGACATGTTTGATCAAAGAAACAGGTCTGCCTAAACAGACTGTTACTTCAATAGTCAACAAGTTGAGCCGAGAAGAAAAGATCATGACCCTTCCCGATCCGACTGATAAACGCAGTAAGATCTTATATTTAAATGAAGTTGGACAAGAGCAGGCGCGGACAGTTTTGGTAGAATTACGAACTAAGGAATTAAAAGCTGCGCAAGCTTTAGGGATAGAAAAGTTGCGCTTATTGAACGATTTAAATGAAGAGATGTTGACCAATTTGAAAGGACAGGTAGAAGAATAAATGAGTTGTGTATATTTAGCAACAGCGATCATCGGTGAATTTTTAGGAACGACTTTTTTGAAGATGTCAGATGGGTTTACGAAACTATCATTTTCGACTTTAGCATTAGTTGCATATGGGCTATGTTTCTTCTTTTTAGCTAAGTCGTTAGAAAATCTAGATTTGAGTTTGGCTTATGCGGTCTGGTCGGGTATCGGGATCGTTTTAGCGACAGCAGTCAGTGTTTTTTATTTTAAGGAAAGCATCAATTGGTTGACCTTATTAGGGATCTCCTTGATCTTGATCGGGGTAGTCATCGTTAATTTATTTGGAACAAGTCATTAAGCACAATAACAGCTCAACGGTAAATGTTAGCTGTTATTTTTTTACAAAAAAATAGCACCTCATTACCAAAATGAGATGCTATTACCGTAGTTTTTGATGCATCACCTGGGAGTCGAACCCAGATTACAAGAACCGGAATCTTGCGTGCGATCCATTACACTAGCGATGCGTACTTTATTATACTAAAATATATTTGATATAATTACAAGTATAAATTTGCAAAAAGGATAAAAAAATGAAACTTAGACAAGATACAACATTACAACAAAAACAACAAGGTAAGTTGATCATGACGCAAAAAATGCAACAATCGATCCAAATGCTCAAATTTAATGCTAGCGAACTTCAAGACTATCTCTCACAGATCGAATTGGATAACCCTTTTGTGGCTGTTTCATTTAATGGTAGCTCAAGCGGACAGCCCTTGCCAGATTTTGTGACCCCGCCCAGCAAGACTAGCTCACTTTTTGATTATTTGCTTGATCAAGTTAATCTGACGATGCGAAAAACCGTTTTACGGGATTGGGTCGTTTACTTTGTTCAAAACTTAGACCAAAATGGGTACCTAAAGCTGGATACCAAAAAGCTGGTCCGTGATAAAAAAATCGACCAAACAACACTTGATGATGCTTTGACTCTTTTGTGGCGCTTAGATCCTCCTGGTGTCGGTGCGCGCGATCTGCAGGAATGCTTGTTACTTCAAATTGAAAGTGAACGAGGGCGTGATGACCTAGCTTATCGTGTGATCGCCGAGCATTTTGAACTTTTTACCCAAAGTAAATGGGAACAGATCGCTAAAAAAATGGCGATCGATCTAAAGCAGATGCAAGCATTGATCGATTATCTAAAAACTTTGTCAGCTGCCCCAGGCAAAGCTTACGATCAAAGTGAAACCGCTTGTATCGCACCAGACCTGATCGTTAAAAATGTTGATGGTACTCTTCAAGCAGAATCAACTACTTTAGTCAAACCGCGGGTCATTTTCCGCAAGAGTTACTATGAAAGTTTAGTCGGTGAACTCGATCAAAGCGTGGCTGATTATTTAAAAGAAAAAAAGAAGCAATATCAAACTTTGGTAGCTGAGTTAGCTCAAAGGCAAAGTACGATCGAGCGGGTCGGGGCAGAGATCTTAGAGCGCCAACCAGAATTTTTTACGGTTCCAGAGCATCCCTTAAAACCGATGCTATTGCGTGATGTAGCACAAAAACTACAGTTACATGAATCAACAGTCAGTCGGGCAGTCAATGGTAAGTATTTGCAAACCGATTTTGGGGTCTTTGAATTACGGAGTTTCTTTTCCCAGGCAGTTAATACTGATCAAGCTGGTAATGAAACTAGTGTTGATGAAGTGTATAAAAAGATCCAGACTTATATCGGAGCCGAAGATAAACATAAGCCACTTTCAGATCAAAAATTGGCAGAGCGGTTACAGGGTGATGGACTAAAAGTGTCCCGTAGAACGGTGGCTAAGTATCGTGAAAAATTAAATATCGCTTCTTCAAGTAAGCGAAAAAGATTTTAAGTGACTAAGTAAAATATTTTCTAAAAAACCTGATCGTTCCTTGAATTACGGGCGATCACTGTGTGTTTTAGAGTTAAAGTTCGTTAATTTATAAACGATCACACTTGTGAAATGCTAAAACTTCGGATAGTCGGTAGTGTGACTAAGTGATTTTCGTTTTTTTTATTGAATTTTCGCGCGCAATACCTTGCAAAAGGGAAATATTGTTGTTATAATTTCATTGTGCTTGGGGGAGTGGGTCATCACGATAAGATAATTCACGATGACTTACTTAAGCGATCAGCTCAGCAATGAGCTGTCCAACCTCTGGACGTTTCATGTCCCACAGAAAGGGAGACGAAGATTATGCACCAAGAGATCGAGTGGATCGAGCGGATCGTTCCAGATGTGATCGATACCTTAAGTCGAAGATATGCAGTGCTAAAGCAGATTGCAACATTTGGACCAATAGGTAGACGTTCATTAGCCGAAGCCTTGGGCATGAGCGAGCGGATCTTACGGAGTGAGGCAGATTGCCTAAAACAACAAGAACTCGTCGCAGCGACTAAGTCTGGGATGGTCTTGACAGATAAGGGTAAAGAAGTTATTCAGGGGTTAGCAAGTTTTATCGATCAATTATTAGATCTTAAGCAATTGGAATTACGTTTGAGCCAAAAACTTGGGATCGAGAATTGCTTGGTCGTTGCTGGTGATAGCGATGATCAGACACAGGTAGTTAATGAGATGGGAAGACTTGTTACCAACACACTTAAGACGTTATTGCCTCGTGGGCGTAATATTATTGCGGCTATGGGCGGGACGACGATGGCGCAGATCGCTGCGTGTTTGACGCCCGATATCAGTGATCAACGTGAACTGCTCTTTGTGCCTGCTAGAGGTGGATTGGGCGAACGCATGGAGATCCAAGCTAATAACGTTTGTGCTCGGATGGCACGCCGAACTGGTGGAAAGAGCCGGTCGCTTTATGTGCCCGAGCAAGTAAGCGAGAGTACGTACCGTCCCTTGCTAAAAGAACCAGCTGTTCAAGAAGTCGTTACTTTGATACGGCAAAGTAATGCTGTGATCCACAGTATCGGAACAGCGATGCATATGGCTCATCGACGTTCGATGTCGCAAGAAATGATCGCGATGTTAAATGAACGCAAAGCAGTCGGTGAAGCCTTTGGTTACTTTTTTGATGAGGCAGGACAGGTCGTGTATCGGATCTCCCGTATCGGGATCCAGTTAGAAGACCTCGCTTCTATGGAATGTGTAATTGCCGTCGCTGGTGGCACCTCAAAAGCCAAAGCGATCGTCTCTTACATGAAACACGCTCCTAAACAAACATGTCTGATCACAGACGAAGGAGCAGCAAAAGCGATTTTAAAAGAGTAGTGTTTTGAACATTACTTTTTAAAATAAATTTTTATTTCCTAAAGGAGGAAATTGTAGTATGACTACTAAAGTAGGTATTAATGGTTTTGGTCGTATCGGCCGTTTAGCATTCCGTCGTATTGCTGAAACATCAAAAGACTTGGAAATCGTTGCTATCAACGACTTGACATCTCCAGCAATGTTGGCTCACTTGTTGAAATATGACACAGCTCATGGTCAATTTGAAGGTGAAGTTTCCGCAACAGAAAACGCACTTATCGTTAACGGTAAGGAAATTCCTGTTTACGCAGAAGCAGACGCACGCAACATTCCTTGGGTTAAGAACGATGGTGTAGAATTGGTTCTTGAATCAACAGGTTTCTACACATCTCCAGAAAAGGCACAAGCACACGTAGAAGCAGGCGCTAAGAAAGTTCTTGTTTCAGCTCCAGCTGGCAAGATGAAGACGATCGTTTACGGTGTTAACGATGATACATTGACACCAGAAGACCAAATCGTTTCCGCTGCTTCATGTACAACAAACTGCTTGGCACCACTTGCTAAGGCTGTTAACGATGCATTCGGCATCAAAGCTGGTACAATGACAACAATCCACGCTTACACAGCTACACAAAAATTACAAGATGGTCCAGATCGCGGTGGTAACGTACGTAACGCACGTGCTGCAGCTCAAAACACAATTCCTCACTCAACAGGTGCTGCTAAAGCTATCGGCTTAGTTGTTCCAGAATTGAACGGCAAGTTAGACGGCCATGCACAACGTGTTCCTGTTATCACAGGTTCATTAACAGAATTAGTTGCAACTCTTGACAAAGAAGTTACAGCTGAAGAAGTTAACGAAGCAGTTAAGAAAGTTACAGAAAACAACCCATCATTTGGTTACAATGCTGACGGTATCGTTTCTTCAGATATCATCGGTACATCATTTGGTTCTATCTTCGACCCAACACAAACACAAGTTGTTGGTGAAGGCGATGCACAAGTTGTTAAGACTGTTGCATGGTACGACAACGAAGCTGGCTTTACAGCACAAATGATCCGTACATTAGAAAAATTTGCAAGCATGCTTTAAGATTTAGCTAAACGCTAATTTTAACTTGTTATGCAGGTTATGAGGCGGGGGGAGGCAGACTCCTCCCGCCTTTTATTTTTAACAAATCATGGAGGCTTACTTATGTCTAAACTTATTGTTTCAGATTTAAAAGATCTTAAAGGTAAAAAAGTTTTAGTTCGTGTTGACTTTAATGTTCCTATCAAAGACGGTGTTATCGGTGATGATAACCGTATGGTAGCTGCATTGCCAACGATCAAATACATCACAGATCAAGGTGGCAAGGCTATCTTATTCTCACACCTTGGCCGTATCAAGACTGAAGAAGACAAAGAAAAGTTGTCTTTACGTCCAGTTGCAGAACACTTAGCTGATCTTTTGAACAAGAAAGTTACTTTTGTACCAGCTACACGTGGTGAACAATTAGAAAAAGCTATTGCTGAAATGGAAGATGGCGATGTTTTAGTTGTTGAAAATACACGTTTTGAAGACTTAGACGGTAAGAAAGAATCTGGCAACGATCCAGAACTTGGCAAGTACTGGGCATCACTTGGCGATGTATTCGTTAACGATGCATTTGGTACAGCACACCGTTCACACGCTTCTAACGTTGGTATCGCAAGCAACATGGAACAAGCAGCTGCTGGTTTCTTATTAGAAAAAGAAATCAAGTTCTTGGGTGAAGCTGTTGACAACCCAGTACATCCATTCGTTGCTATCTTAGGTGGTGCTAAGGTTTCTGACAAGATCGGTGTTATCGAACACTTACTTGACAAAGCTGACAAGATCATCGTTGGTGGTGGGATGACATACACATTCTACGCTGCTAAAGGTATCAAGATCGGTAACTCTTTAGTTGAAGAAGACAAGATCGATTTAGCTAAAGAATTGCTTGAAAAAGCTGGCGACAAGATCGTTTTACCAGTTGATAACGTATGCGCACCTGAATTCAACAACGATGCACCTACAGAAGTCTTTGAAGGCGACATTCCTGATGGCTACATGGCGCTTGATATCGGACCAAAGTCTGTTGCATTGTTCAAGGATGTCTTGAAAGATGCTAAGACAGTTGTTTGGAACGGACCTATGGGTGTGTTTGAAATGTCTAACTTCGCTAAGGGTACACTTGGCGTTGGTGAATTCTTAGGCACATTGACAGATGCAACTACGATCGTTGGTGGTGGTGACTCAACTGCTGCTGTTAAGAAATTAGGTATCGCAGATAAGTTGACACACATCTCTACTGGTGGTGGTGCTTCCCTTGAATATCTTGAAGGTAAGACACTTCCTGGTATTGCTGCCGTTTCTGACAAGTAATAACCATTGATCAATTGCTGACAGGGGTAATATTTTTGCCCCTGCCAGTTTGTTTAGACAATTTTCTTTGAAAGGATGATTTTCGTGCGTACACCAATTATTGCAGGTAACTGGAAGATGAACATGAATCCAGAACAAACTGCTGAATTTGTAAAAGCTGTTAAAGATAAATTACCAAAAGCAACAGAAGTAGAATCTGTTATTGCTGCTCCTGCTGTTGACTTACCAGCATTATTAGAAAATGCTAAAGGTTCAGAATTAAAAGTAGCTGCTGAAAACTGCTACTTTGAAGATGAAGGTGCCTTCACAGGTGAAACTTCACCTAAAGTTTTAAAAGAAATGGGCGTTGACTATGTGATCATCGGTCACTCCGAACGTCGCGACTACTTCCATGAAACAGACGAAGACATCAACAAAAAAGCACATGCTATCTTTAACAATGGCATGACACCTATCGTTTGCTGTGGTGAATCTTTAGAAACTCGTGAAGCTGGCAAGGCTGAAGAATGGGTCGAAGCACAAGTTAAGGCTGCACTTAAAGACTTAACAGCAGAACAAGTTTCAAACCTTGTGATCGCTTATGAACCAATTTGGGCTATCGGTACAGGTAAGACAGCTACATCTGACCAAGCAGAAGAAATCTGTGCAGTTGTAAGAAAGACTGTTGCTGACTTATACGACCAAGACGTTGCTGATAAAGTTCGCATCCAATACGGTGGTTCTGTAAAACCAGCTAACGTTAAAGAATTAATGGCTAAGCCAAACATCGATGGTGGCTTAGTTGGTGGGGCTTCATTAGTTCCTGAATCATATCTAGAATTGGTTAATTTTAACGACTAGATTAATTTTTGCTTGAACCTTCATGAAATGGATTGAAAGTTTAGGCCAAAACCATTAAAATAATTGATGAGGACAATATTTCTCAAAGTCAATCAAACTAAAAGGAGAGTAATATTTTATGTCTGCAATTACAGAAATTTATGCTCGCGAAGTCTTAGACTCACGTGGCAACCCAACAGTTGAAGCTGAAGTTTACACAGAAGATGGCGGTTTTGGTCGCGGTATCGTGCCTTCCGGTGCTTCTACAGGTGAACACGAAGCTGTTGAATTGCGTGACGGCGACAAGTCACGTTACATGGGCAAAGGTGTTACAAAAGCTGTTGCTAATGTAAATGACATTATCGCAAAAGAAATCGTTGGCTACGAAGTAACAGACCAAATCGCTATCGACAAGGCTATGATCGCTTTGGACGGTACACCAAACAAAGGTAAGCTTGGTGCTAACGCTATCTTGGCTGTTTCCATCGCTGTTGCTCGTGCAGCTGCTGATGAATTACAAGTGCCATTGTACAACTACATGGGTGGTACAAACGCACACGTATTGCCAACACCAATGATGAACGTTATCAACGGTGGTGCACACTCAGATAACAAGGTTGACTTCCAAGAATTCATGATCATGCCTGTTGGTGCTTCTTCAATCAAAGAAGCTGTTCGCATGGGTTCTGAAACATTCCACAACTTGCAAAAACTTCTTGCAGCTGATGGTAAAGTAACTTCTGTTGGTGACGAAGGTGGTTTCGCTCCTGACTTTGCTAACAACGAAGAACCATTACAATACTTGATCAAAGCTATCGAAGCAGCTGGCTACAAGCCTGGCAAGGATATCTCCATTGCTATCGACGTTGCTTCTTCAGAACTTTGGGATGGTGAAACTGGCAAGTACAAACTTCGCTGGTCAACAGGCGAAGAATTCACAACTGCTGAATTCATCAAATATCTTGAAGGTTTAGTTGCTAAATACCCAATCATCTCTATCGAAGATCCTATCGACGAAAACAACTGGGATGACTGGAAAGAAATCACAGCTGAACTTGGCAAGAAAGTTCAATTGGTTGGTGACGACTTCTTCGTTACAAACACACAATACTTAGCTAAGGGTATCCGTATGGGTTGTGCTAACTCAATCTTGATCAAAGTTAACCAAATCGGTACTTTGACAGAAACTTTCGAAGCTATCGAAATGGCTAAGGAAGCTGGTTACACAGCTATCGTTTCCCACCGTTCTGGTGAAACAGAAGATACAACAATTGCTGACTTGGTTGTTGCTACAAACGCTGGCCAAATCAAGACAGGTTCTATGAGCCGTACAGACCGTATCGCTAAGTACAACCAATTAATGCGTATCGAAGATCAATTGACAAGTGGCGTTGCTCAATACAAAGGTATCAACTCCTTCTACAACTTGAGCGAACAAGCTCGTCAAGCAATCGAAGAAAAATAATTAGTTGATTGACTTAACAATCTAGTAGTATAGCTACTACAAAAAGAGACCTGTTGTGGGTCTCTTTTTGTTTCTACATATAAATTTTTCTAGGGGGGCACTGTTTGCAAGATAGGCAGTGGAAGAAAAGATGAAAAAAATCAGTTTAAAGAGTTTAAATTATGTGCGCTTTCGGTTTATAATTCGCGGAGCTCTAGTTGGGATATTAGTAGGTTTTGTAGTCAGTTTATTTCGGTTAGTGATCGAAAATTTACTTAAATTGATGCAGGGTGTTTATCCAAAATTATTGACCGAACCAAAATTTTGGCCAATAGTTATCCTTTTTTTAATATTCGTATTAGGTGTGAATGCCCATTTTTTGGCTAAAGAACCTAATATCAGTGGTTCTGGGATCCCACAAGTTGAAGGCCAGTTGGCTGGGCTAATTGAAGTTGATTGGTGGTCAGTCTTATGGCGTAAATGGATCGGGGGTGTCCTAGCGATCGGATCAGGACTATTTTTAGGGCGCGAGGGTCCTTCGATCCAATTAGGAGCGATGGTCGGGCAAGGCGTCTCGCAAAAGTTACACTTAAGCAAAAGTGAGCAACGCTGCTTACTGGCAGGTGGAGCAGCTGCTGGACTAGCCGCTGCTTTTAATGCTCCGATCGCAGCGTCATTATTTGTGATCGAGGAGATATATCACAATTTTTCTCCTTTTGTTTGGACGACTTCATTGGCTGCGGCCGTTACGGCTAATTTTGTTTCACTTAACTTTTTTGGATTGCGTCCCGTGTTATATCTACCTCATGATCAAAGTTTTCCGCCGAGCAGCTATTGGGCCTTAGTTATTTTAGGGATCTTCTTGGGTTTGTTGGGCTTAGTATATGAATTTCTGACGCTTAATAGTAGTTATCTGTATCAAAAGTTAAAGTGGCTCTCACCCCGCTTTTATGGAGTGATACCGCTGGCTATAGTGATTTTTATCGGGATGTATTGGCCTCAATACCTAGGTGGGGGCAATAACCTGATCGTCAGTTTACCAGCGTGGCATTTGACGTTAGGTAGCTTACTGTGCTTGTTTTTATTACGCTTAGTTTTTTCGACGTTATCATACGGTTCGAGCTTGCCTGGGGGGATCTTTTTACCGATCTTGACGTTAGGAGCTTTACTGGGGGCACTTTACTGGAAGGCCTTGGCGCAAATGGGGCTTTTATCCGATGCTTTTTTAGTCAACTGCATGGTCTATGCAATGGCAGGGTATTTTGCAGGGATCGGCAAAGCACCCTTTACCGCGATCCTATTAGTAACTGAGATGGTCGGTTCCTTAGAACACTTGATGCCTCTAGCCTTGGTCTCCTTAACGGCTTATGCAGTTTGTGATATTTTACACGGTAAGCCGATCTATGAAGCGATGTTGGCCAATCTAAGCGCCCATACTGATAAGCAAAAAATGCTGCTTAAAGTTGATCAGCATGAACAATTTGAGTTCCCGATCTTTGCTGGTTCAAAATTACAAGATCGCCAAGTAAAGACGATTGCTTGGCCTAAAGAGTGCCTATTGTTGACGATCCGTCGCGGTGAAAAAGAGATCTTGCCCCATGGAGAAACTTTACTCAAAGCAGGGGATACTTTAGTTATCTTGACTGTGCCGGCAAAGCGAGCTTTGATCAGAGCTAAATTGACCCAGTTATCGGACTTACCACCAAATTAGCGGGAAATGTTACTGGAAAAATTTGAGTAAGTATGCTAAATTATAATAGATATAGTTTACCATAGCGGGTAAGGAGGTAAATTTAGATTGTACAATATACTTTTAACACTATTGCTGATCGTTTCAGTGCTGATCATTATTGCTGTTTTAATGCAACCAGCTAAGACTGACAATGCATCCTCAGCCTTATCTGGGGGCGCAACAGAATTATTTAGTAAGCAAAAACCACGTGGATTTGAAGCATTTATGCAAAAGGTCACGGCCGTTTTAGGTGTCGTATTCTTTGCGCTATCCTTAGCTCTAGTATACATTTCAGCACACTAGCTTTATAAGACAAAGCCTCCTGCATGATGATCACAGGGGGCTTTTTTCGAGTAAAAGTCATGACAGTGAATGTTAATTATTTCAAAATGAGGATTTAAATGGAAAAAGAAAAGATAAAAGAATCACTAATAAATTATTTTGAAGCTGAACCTGAAAAGAAATTCACTGTTCAGGAGTTAGCTGATAAATTAGAAATGAATAAAGCTGGGCAATTTAATTTTGTTGTCCAAGCAGTCGCTCAACTTGAACATGATAAGGTGATCGCCTTGAATGATGAAGGTCTTTTTAGTGCTGTAAAGCATGAAAGTGCACCTAAATTTACGGGGATCTTTCACGCAAATGACCGCGGTTTTGGTTTTGTAACGGTCGATCCTGAAGAACCAGATTACTTTATCAACCCAACGCAAACACTTTCAGCCTTGAATGGGGATGAAGTTGAGGTCGAAATGATCACAGCTGGGGATCCAGCGATCGGTAAGCGTCCTGAAGGTAAAGTTACGGGGATCGTCCAACGCAATTTGACTCAAGTCGTAGGTGAATTCAAGCCGCTTGAGGATGAAAACGTACCTAGTGGGATCATTGGAACCGTCCATTTACGGGACAAAAAGTTATCCAACTACCGCTTTTTAGTTGAAGATATTGGCTTACATCCGGTCGAAGGTGAGATCGTCTTAGCTGATATTACGACTTATCCTAGTTCAGATCTTCCAGGGGTCATCAAAGGGGTCGCAACTAAGGTCATCGGTAATATCAATGATCCGGGGATCGACATTTTACAGATCGTCTATCAACACGATATCCCACATAAATTCCCTGAAGACGTCATGGAACAAGTCGCACAGATCCCAGATCATGTGACACCAGAACAAAAAGTCGGACGGCGCGATCTGACTGACGAACAGATGGTGACGATCGATAGTATCGAATCTAAAGACTTAGATGATGCCGTTAGTGTCCGTAAATTAGATAATGGCAACTATCATTTAGGGGTACATATCGCTGATGTATCGCACTATGTGACCCCGAATACGCCACTAGATAGAGAAGCATTCGAACGGGGAACTTCGGTTTATTTGACTGACCGGGTCATTCCGATGATCCCAGCTAAATTATCAAACGGGATCTGTTCATTGAACCCACAAGTCGAACGTTTGGCTTTGACTTGTGAGATGGAGATCGATCCGCAAGGCGAAGTCGTTTCCCATGAGATCTTCCCAAGTGTGATCAAGACGACGGAACGAATGACTTATAAAGCGATCAACAAGATCTTAGAGTCTGATGATCAAAAAGAAAAAGAGCGTTATCGTGAATTAGTCCCAATGTTTGAAGAAATGGGCGAATTGCATAAGATCTTATTGAAGATGCGCAAGCGCCGTGGTGCGATCGAATTTGAAGATACGGAAGCTAAGATCATCGTGGATGAAAAAGGACATGCGATCGATATTCAATTGCGTGAACGTGGAATAAGTGAACGCATGGTCGAATCCTTTATGTTAGCCGCAAATGAAACGGTAGCAGCGCACTACAAGGATCTTCACGTTCCATTTATCTACCGGATCCATGAAACACCAAAAGAAGAAAAGATCAAATCTTTCTTTGAAATGTTATCTGGTCTAGGGGTCGAAGTAACTGGTAAAGTGAGCGATATTCAACCTAAGATGCTTCAAAAGATCTTAAAGAAAGTTGCCGGTAAGCCAGAAGAACCAATGGTATCAGTGATGTTATTGCGGTCGATGCAACAAGCTAAATATTCGCCAGAACCGTTGGGCCACTTTGGCTTAGCTGCTAAAGACTATACGCACTTTACTTCACCGATCAGACGTTATCCTGACTTGATGGTTCACCGCATGATCCATTACTATGCTGAAAATGGTATCGGAGAAGGTAGTCAAGCCAAATTCCAAGCTGAATTACCAGAAGTGAGCCAACACAGTTCGCAAGCTGAACGGCGCGCGATCGATGCTGAACGTGATACAGATGCGATGAAGAAGGCAGAATACATGGCTGATCATGTAGGTGAAGAATTCGATGCTGTCGTTAGTTCAGTTACTAAATTTGGGATGTTTGTTGAATTACCAAATACAGTTGAAGGCCTGATCCATATCAGTGAGATCAACGATGACTATTATATCTTTGTTGAAAAGCAAATGGCTTTAGTTGGACGTAAGACAAAACAAACTTACCGCATCGGTCAACCGATCCGTGTCAAATTAGTTAATGTCAATGCTGAACAAAAAGAGATCGACTTTAAGCTATTGAATTTAGGCAAAGCACCAAAATCCGATCTATTAGAAGGTGTCGAATTACCTGAAATGTCACCAAAACGTAAATTTGACCGGAAAAATGGCGATAAACGTGGTCAAAAGCGTCCATTCAAACGTCAAAATAATAATAATGGTCGTCGGGATAATCGGCATAGTTCACAACGTTCAAACAATCAAAATGGGCGGAAACCATTTTATAAAAAACGTCGCGACAAAAAATAGCAGTTTATAAAAAGGACTGAGGTAAATGGCAAAACAAGCACAACATGAGCGTCCTTTAGCGCAAAATCGTAAAGCGAGCCATGATTACTATATTTTAGATACTATTGAAGCTGGGGTAGCTTTAACAGGAACTGAGATCAAATCAGTACGTGCGGGCCGGATCAATCTAAAAGATGGCTTTGCACAGATCAAAAATGGCGAAGCTTGGTTGATGAATGTGCATATTTCCGAATATACTCAGGGCAATCGTTTTAACCATGATCCGTTGCGCAACCGAAAGTTATTGTTGCATAAAAAGCAGATCGTGCGTTTAGCTAATGAGACTAGTGGCAAGGGGATCACTTTAGTCCCACTGAAGGTCTATTTAAAAAATGGCTTTGCCAAAGTTTTGATCGGAGTTGCACAAGGTAAGCACAGCTACGATAAGCGGGAAACGATCAAGCGTCGTGATCAAGAACGTGAGATCAGAAGAACACTCAAAAATTATAGTTAAAAAAGCTGGTAAGCCGACTCCAGATGAGGTGGAGTTAGCGTACCAGCTTTTTATATTTCGTTAAGCTAACGGATTTAAAGGATCAACTTGTTGATTTAGATTTTCAAATTTGTAGATCGCACGTTCGCCACCGATCAATTTTGGCCGTGAACTCAAATAAGTAACATGGGCCGAACCGATCTCTTTGATCGAAGTTCTAACTGGGATCTGAACGAATTTAACGTGCATCCCGATCGCAGTGTCACCGATGTCGATCCCAGCTTTAGCAGTGACATGTTCTACTTCGACTGGATCTTTGAATGTTTCAAAAGCCGCTACCTGTGCAGCTCCACCGGCGTGTAAGCTAGGGCAGACTGAAACGATCTCTAAACCGTGATCTTCGGCGACTTGACGTTCCATAGCTAAAGCACGATTCAAATGTTCGCAACCTTGAACAGCAAGCCGGACTCCTGATGGCAAGATCTCAGTCAAAGTTTTGATGACTGTCCGTCCCACGTCTAAATTGGAATATTTACCGATCTTTTTACCTTGGATCTCGCTAGTGCTGCATCCTAAGACAAAAATATCGTTTTTCTTAAGATCAGTCTGTGCTAAAAATTCAGTCATCCCTTGTTTAAGTTGGTCAGCTATTTGATTTAGGAATTCTTCTTGCATAAAAGATACCTGCTTTCTAAAATTATCTGCACTTTAAGTATAATACTTTAGACATGTTAGAGCTAATTTCCGGTAAAAAAAGTTTCACAGCCAGCTAGTCGGAGATGAATAGGATAAGAGCGCGCTCCAAACGTTGTATATTGTTTTCAACATATAGTATGGTTTTTGTGAAACCAAACACTATATGTTGTGTTTGGCTGCGATTGGTTATATCATATAAAGTACCAACAGGGAAATAGGATTTAAATATAGATAAGTTTGTTAGTTAGGATGTTGTAGGTGGACCATGATGATTTTAAGATCGTGGTTCATTTTCACTTTTAGCTGACGTAGAAGGGACCTGATGACGATGATGGAATTTAAGGAACAAAAAAAGTATGTATTACCTAAGATGGTCATCAAAACAGATGGATACGAGGTACCATTTGCACTTTATAAGTTGGAGAGCGTTTTGCGTAAGTTAGGCTTGGCTACGGATACCGATGCAATTATTCTCGCTTTACTCGCCAAGTTAGCGGACCAAACGACACTTACCAGCACTGAGATCTACGATAAATTGACAGCTACGCTAAATGAATTAGGTTATGATGCCGAAGCCAAGGCTTATGTTGCTCATCACCAAGCCGATGAAGCCAAATGGCAAGAAGAGACTGATCCAACTGTCAGGTTAGGCCGGCTTCAATCTAAGGATCCGAGTTTAGTTCATGAGAATGCTAACAAAGACAGTAATGTTTTCAATACGCAACGTGATCTGACAGCGGGGACAGTCGGTAAGACACTAGGGCTTCGGATGATGCCAAAGCATGTGGCTAAAGCTCATCTGCGTGGTGACATCCATTATCACGATCTGGACTATACTCCTTGGAGTCCGATGACGAATTGTTGTTTGATCGATTTTAAAGAGATGCTGACAAATGGCTTTAAGATCGGTAATGCTGAAGTTGAAAGCCCTCATTCGATCCAAACTGCGACCGCCCAAATGTCACAGATCATTGCTAATGTTGCTTCTAGTCAATATGGTGGCTGTTCAGCTGATCGGATCGATGAGGTCTTAGAACCCTTCGCACTAAAAAATTATGACAAACATTTAGCTGAATCTAAAGAATATATCGAAGATCCAGCTAAGCAGATCGAATTTGCTAAAAAACGGACGAAAAAAGATATCTATGATGCTATGCAAGCACTGGAATATGAGATCAATACGCTCTTTTCTTCTCAAGGACAGACTCCCTTTACCACATTAGGGTTTGGCTTAGGAACTTCATGGGTCGCACGTGAGATCCAAAAATCGATCTTAAAGATCCGGATCGGTGGCTTGGGCCGGGAAAAACGGACGGCGATCTTTCCTAAATTGGTCTTTACGATCAAAAAAGGTTTGAACTTAAAGCCCGAAGATCCTAATTATGATATCAAGCAATTGGCGGTCGAATGTGCAACCAAACGGATGTATCCCGACGTCTTGATGTACGATAAGATCAAGGAATTAACGGGGAGCTTTAAAGCACCGATGGGATGCCGTTCATTCTTACAAGGATGGAAAGATAAGCACGGAAATGAAGTCAACTCTGGCCGGATGAATTTAGGAGTCGTGACGCTTAATTTACCACGGATCGCTTTAGAATCTCACGGTGATATGGATCTTTTCTGGCAGATCTTCAACGATAAGGTCAAACTTTGTAAGACTGCGCTTGATTTCAAAGTAGCTCGGGTCTTAGATGCGGTCCCAGAGAATGCGCCGATCTTATACCAATATGGTGCTTTTGGGCAACGGCTAAAACCAGGTGAAGATGTAAGTCAGCTCTTCAAAGATGAACGTGCCACGGTTTCGATCGGTTATATCGGGCTTTATGAAGTAGGGACACTTTTCTTTGGTCCAAATTGGGAACATGATCAAGCAGCACATGATTTTACTCTCGAGATCGTTAAGCAATTACATGATGCGTGTGTGCGTTGGTCAAAAGAAACTGGCTATCATTTTAGCGTCTATTCAACCCCAAGTGAATCTCTGACAGATCGTTTCTGTCGCTTAGATACAGCTGAATTTGGGAAAGTCAAAGATGTTACTGACAAAGATTACTACACTAATAGCTTCCATTATGATGTCAGAAAGCATCCAACACCATTTGAAAAGCTTCAATTTGAGATGGATTATCCAAAATATGCTGCGGGTGGCTTTATCCATTATTGTGAGTATCCGAACTTGCGCCAAAATCCGAAAGCTTTAGAGGCAGTTTGGGATTTTGCCTATGATAAAGTTGGCTATCTGGGAACTAATACGCCGATCGATCATTGCTATAAATGTGGTTTTGAGGGAGAATTCAAGGCTACAGCTCGTGGCTTTGAATGCCCAGATTGTGGTAACCACGACCCTAAGACCTGCGATTGTGTTAAGCGGACTTGTGGTTATCTAGGTAATCCTTTGCAACGGCCGATGGTTCATGGACGTCATGAAGAGATCGCGGCACGAGCTAAAAATATTGCACCGGGGATGATGACTGATGGAGAATAGTGGGACGATCAGGATCACTGTTGGAGGCGATACTGCTTTTATTGCCTCTGAAACACTAGCACCAAAGCAGGTAGCCACTCCGACTAAAGCTAAAAGACGAGTGCGTCGCCCCAATGATCCTAAACCTAAGGAATGGTTAGCTAGTGAGTTGAGTAAACAAAAAATAGCTGACTATAAACCGTTCAACTTTGTCGATGGTGAGGGTGTCAGATGTAGTTTATATGTTAGTGGATGTAAATTTGCTTGCCCTGGGTGTTATAATAGGGCTGCACAAAGCTTTAATTATGGCTTTGAGTACACCAAGGAATTAGAAGACCAGATCATAGCTGACCTTTCACATGATTATGTTCAGGGCTTAACGTTGCTTGGGGGAGAACCCTTCTTAAATACGCAAGTTTGTTTGCCCCTAGTCAAGCGTATCAGACAAGAATATGGTGATAAAAAGGATATCTGGTCGTGGAGTGGATATACTTGGGATGAGTTACAAAAGGAATCAGCTGATAAGTTGGAATTATTGTCATTGATCGATATTTTAGTCGATGGGCGCTTCCGGGAGGATCTTAAAGATCTAACTTTACAATTTCGAGGAAGCTCGAATCAACGTATTATTGATGTTAAAAAATCTTTACAAGCTGATGAAGTCATTATCTGGGATAAATTGGAACATTGATATAATTAAATAGATAAAAAATAATACCTAGTTACAAAAATGATTATTGGGCTCGAATTGATAAAATTCGGGCCTTTTTAGCATTGTATCAACCTTTAAGATAATAATTAGTTTAATAGTAGATAATTTTTTTATTATACCTTATAGAAGAATTAATGTTTTGAGCAATGAATACGCTCCCTTTGTTTTGGCGGGTTTTTTTGAAATCATTAGAATGGTTCTAAAAACTTGATAAAAATATAGCGATTAATTTTTATAAAAAAGGTATCAATTTTTTAAAATAGGTGTATAATGATGGATGAGGATATATATTGTATGGTTGCACCAGGTTTTATTGAGAAGGGGCGATTTATATGGTTACCTTATACACATCACCAAGTTGCACATCTTGCCGTAAGGCGCGTGCATGGCTTAGAAATCACAACATTTCTTACAGTGAGAGAAATATTTTTTTGGAACCATTGAGTATTGATGAGATCAAGCAGATCTTGCAAATGACCGAAGATGGAACAGAGGAGATCATCTCTAAACGTTCGAAGGCATATCAAGAACTTGATATCAACATCGAGGAAATGCCATTGCAAGAATTACTTGATCTAGTCCAAAAACATCCCGGCCTGTTAAGACGACCAATTATTATGGACGAAAAGCGACTTCAAGTGGGATACAATGAAGATGAGATTCGTCGTTTCCTACCGCGGGAAGTACGTGCGCTTGAATTGCGTCGTGCCCGTGAACTTGCAGGTTTCTAAAGTTTGTAATAAGATATACTATAGATTAGACCATTCCAAGTTTTTTGGGTGGTCTTTTTTGATAATTTTTGGTATGATAAAGTTTGCAAATTAAGTGTTTTGCAAGCATTTAAGTAGGAAAGGGAGGATCACAGATGGAAATGGAAAAAGTCAATGAGAATACAATTAGGGTATTACTCGGAACCGAAGATCTGACTGATCGTGGTATCACCGTCCTTGATCTACTTGGCAATCAAAAAGAGATCGAAAATTTCTTTTTTAGCATTTTAGAAGAGGTCGATAAGGACCACGAATTTCGCGATAATGATGCGGTAACTTTCCAACTGATCCCTAATCAAAATGGATTAGAGCTATTTATTACCAAGGTGGATCCTAAAAAAGCAGAAACTTCGATGAATTTAGAACGTGATGATTCGAAAGAAAGTGATGCAAACGACTCGCCGTTAAATATCGCTAATGCCGGGATCGGGAATGATCTAGCTGACTATATCAGAAAACAGATCACCGGTGAAAATGAAAAAATTAGACACCAAAAGCCTGCTTTAGCCGATGACGGTGATGGAGTATCTGGCTACTTAAAAGAAGATCCAGAGGCACAGTATCGCTATGTGGTAAGTTTTGCTGACTTTGAAGACTTTATTCAGTTAGCTAAGGCTTTCAATTATGACAGTACAGTCTCGAATCTTTACCATTTAGATGGCAAATACTATCTCGAATTAGTCTTTTTTGCTGATCAGATGGAAGTGGCTGATGTCAAGGATGCGATGGCTTTGGTTTATGAATATGGTCAAAAAGAGCAGTTTGAATCTGCAGTCGTTAAAGAACGTGGTAAGTGTTTGATGGAACATGCGGCACTTGAATTAGCGCGGTATCATTTTAAATAATTTACTGATAAATAGGACAGAGGATATCTGTTCTATTTTTTTGCATTAAATTTAGTCACCTTGGCGTACTTTAGTAGTAAAGGGGGCTTTTAAATGTTATATGCGCTAACAAAAGATTCAAAAATGATCACAGCCAAAGCAGCAACAAAAGAGCAAAAATATTATTGTCCAAGTTGCCACGAGCCAGTCATTTTGCGTCAAGGGCATTATTATATGGCACATTTTGCGCATTTGAAGCGGACTTGTGGGACTTTTAGTGAAGGAGAGACCAGTGAGCACTTACGAGGAAAAAAGCTATTAGCCACTTTTTTTAGGGCGTTTGGAGCACGAGTTAAGCTTGAAGCCTATCTACCTGGGTCAAAGCAACGTCCCGATCTGTTGGTCCAGTTGCCTGATCAGCAGCTTTTGGCTTTAGAATATCAATGTGCACCACTCAGTTTACGCAAATTGCAAAAACGCTCACGTGGATATCACGATGCTGGTCTAGCTGAATTGTGGATCTTAGGAAATAATTATAGACTTAAGCGCAGTTTACCACAGCAAGTTGCACAATTTATGCGGTGGTCAAAAAATCGGGGCTTTTATTTGATCTATCTCGATCCCATTAAAGCATACTTTGAAGTTGTTTATGGGATCCAAAAAGCTGATTTTTTGCCACTTAAATATCAATACTGGCGGACAAATGATGTCAAAAAACTAAAAGCTTTTTTCGCTACCCCACAAAAGATACGATTAAAGCATTTATCGCTGAGTGAAAGAAAAAAACAAAAGTATGCTTTGGCTAAACAGATATATTATTCGACTGGGGCTATGCGTAAATTGCAACAATTAACATATCAAAAGCGTCTAAAGTTGACTGCGGTGATAGATGATTGTTTAGCATTGAGCTATAGTTACCCATTATATCGGACAGCAACTTTATGGTGGCGGACAGCGTTATATTGTGATCAGTTTTCGAGGCCTAAAATACCGGCTTATGAGCTGGTTTTTGTTGATTTGAAGCCATTTATTGAACAGGATATTGATAATTTTTGTAAAGGACTTGCTTTTCTTAAAAAAAATTTCTAAAATTAAGGCACTACCGATAATTAAAGGGGGATTTTGTAATGAGTGAAGTAACACGTCTACCAAAAAGATCAGAGGTAGCACTCGAGCTTACTTGGGATCTGACCAAGATCTTTGCAACTAATGCAGAATTTGAAGTAGCCTTTGCGCAAGTAGCAAAATCAGCTGAAGATTTTGAACAATATAAGGGAACACTAGGAAATAGCGCTCAAGCCTTTTTAGCTGCTCTAACGGCCATGCTCGAGTTAGATCGCCAACTTGAAGTAGTTTATGTCTATGCAAGCATGAAAAACGATGAGGATACCGCTAATGCTAAGTACCAAGCTTTGATGGCACGGGTCCAAAAGTTATTAGCTGATGTTTCAGCGAAATTAGCTTGGTTTCGACCTGAGTTATTAGCTTTAGCGCCAGAAAAATTAGCAAGCTATTATCAAGATGAACCTAAATTAAATGCATATAAAACTTTGATCGATGACTGGACTAGACTTCGAGCCCATGTCTTGAGTGAAAAAGAAGAAGCACTGTTAGCAGGTGCAAGCGATATTTTGGGCGCTTCAGCTAATGTTTTTGAAGTTTTAAACAATGCTGATCTAAAATTCCCCGTAGTAACTGATGAAACGGGCTCAAAGGTCGAGCTTTCAAATGGGGTCTACGGTAAATTGCTCGAATCGACTGCGCGCCCAGTTAGACGTGAAGCATTTGAACAGTTATATGCTGTATATAAACAGTTCAGACACACATTTGCAGCTACACTGTCGGCACATGTGCGTAAGCATAATTTTTCAGCTAAATTACGTAATTATCAAAGTGCCAAGGAAGCTTCATTAGCCCAAAATGATATTCCAGTAGCTGTTTATGATACTTTGGTCAAAACGGTCAATGAAAATTTGGGGCTACTGCATGAGTATGTAGCTTTACGCAAGGATATCTTAGGTGTCGACGAGTTGCATATGTATGATATGTATACTCCATTGACGGGTGAACCGACATTGACGTTCACTTATAAACAGGCTAAAAAGATGACTTTAGAGGCCTTGAGCGTCTTAGGTGAAGAGTATCTTGCTTATGTAGAGAAAGCTTTTGACGAACGCTGGATCGATGTGGTCGCTAATGCAGGTAAACGTTCAGGAGCGTACTCAGGTGGGGCTTATGATACTGCACCATATATTTTATTGAATTGGCAAGATACGTTGGATAATCTCTTTACGTTAGTTCATGAGATGGGACACACGATGCACAGTTACTATACACGGACCAATCAACCTTATCAATATGGGGATTATTCGATCTTTGTTGCGGAGATCGCCTCAACGACAAACGAAAACTTGTTGACCCAGTATTTGTTAGAGACTCAAACTGATCCTAAGGTACGGGCTTACGTATTGAATCACTATCTAGATGGCTTTAAAGGAACTGTTTATCGGCAAACCCAATTTGCTGAATTTGAAGCTTGGATCCATGAACAAGATGCTTCCCAAGTACCATTGACAGCAGATCTGATGTCAGATTTCTACGGTAAACTAAATCAACGCTACTATGGTAGTGCAGTCGAAAATGACCCAGAGATCGCATATGAATGGTCACGGATCCCGCATTTTTACTACAATTTCTATGTTTATCAATACGCAACTGGTTTTGGGGCAGCTTCTACTTTAGCAGAGCGCGTCTTAGATGAAGAACCGGCGCATACGGAAGCTTATTTGGACTACTTAAAAGCAGGTAGTTCAGCTGCTCCATTAGAGGTAATGAAAAAAGCTGGTGTTGATATGACTGATAGTAAATATCTAGAGAAAGCTTTTGGTATCTTTAAGGAACGTTTGGCTGAATTAAAAGAGCTATTAGCTAAATAAGCAATAAAAAAATAAACTTGTTCGACCACAAGGGCCGAGCAAGTTTATTTTTTTAATGATAATTGGTGGTAAGTTGGATGAAGCCCATTTTTGGTGCAAACAAATTCCTTTGCTGCATTACCAAAAAGCAATTCTTCCAAACTTGATAACGAGGTGCAGTTTTCAACTGAGACTGCATATTCAAGATAGTCTAAATTGTATACCACCATAGATGGTGGGGTATTGACGTTCATTTCAGCAGCTAATCTTTGATCTTCTCGAAAACTTTCAACTGCTAGTTTCGAGCGCCGATCGTGTTCAAACGTAGCAAGATCTAGTTTACTCTCTTTAGCTGCACGAATAACGACTTCTTCACTGTATTTTTTATGCTCGACATAGAGTTGGCGCTGAACATTAAGCAAGAAATCGTGACCGCGTTTGCGCCCTTGAAAAAGAGCAGCTTTGTAATCCAAAACGGCATTATACAAGATCTGGGATACTTTATTGCGCAGTTGCAAAGTATCACCTGAAACATTCATCACAGACATAACCTTGGTCACTGATTGCAAGTTCAAAAGTGGGATAAAACGAATCTGAAACTTTTGTGGCGATTCTTCCGCAAGTTTTAAAATGTTTTGTTCTGCTTCGTAGCATTTAGCGCCAAGAGGATTGATAAACAAATACATCTCTAACATGGTGTTCTCCTCCACTTGATCAAATATTCCTTTTTTCTATATTTATACTTTAAGCAAAAAAAATGATTTTTGCAATAAATCTGACTTATTTTGTACGCAAAAGCGTTTTCATACGTTAAAATGTAGCTTTAATTTTTTTGAGAATGTAAAAGAGCGTGGGTCTGTGTTAAACTGATAAGGTATAGAAAGGTGGTGATCTATTTAATGGAAGACGATTGGAGCAATTTTTTAGAGCCTTACGATCAAGCGGTCAACGAGTTGAAACTCAAACTCAGAACTCTGCGTGGGCAATTTAAAAAGAGCGGCAACCGCAGTCCAATTGAATATGTCACCGGCAGAGTCAAACCAATACCAAGCATTTTAGAAAAGATGAAACGGCGCCAGATCAAACCCAAGCGTTTGTCGCAGGATATGGAAGATATCGCTGGGGTACGGATCATGTGTCAGTTTGTGGAAGATATCTATCGCGTAGTTGAACTTTTACGGAAGCGCAAAGATATGCAAGTGATCGAAGAACGTGATTATATCAAAACGCCCAAGGAAAGTGGCTATCGGTCCTATCATTTGGTGGTCACGTATCCAGTCCAACTGCTGGAGCGCGAGCAACAACTAAAAGTTGAGATCCAGATCAGGACGTTAGCGATGAATTTTTGGGCTACGATCGAACATTCACTCAACTACAAGTACCAAGGATGTATTCCGTCTGAAGTTGCGATGAGATTAGAGAAAAGTGCTGAGATCGCTTTTGCACTTGATCAAGAAATGTCTAGCATTAGAGAAGAAGTCAATGAGGCACAAAGATTATTTGAAGATAAGCACACGAGCTTAGAGTAGTTAAGCAAGACACATTCGACCATGGAGGTGAGAATAATGAGAATCGCAATTTTTGCTAATAAACGAGCTAAATCACAAGCTGTTAAGAAAAAACTATATCAAAAGTTTGTGGAACGCCATTTTGTGATCGATGACGAAGAGCCCGATGTTGTAGTGACGATCGGGGGCGATGGTACTTTGCTATCGGCTTTTCATCATTATAAAGATAAATTAGAGCAAATTCGTTTTGTGGGTGTTCATACGGGACATTTAGGATTTTATACGGATTGGCGTGATGATGAGATCGACGATTTGGTGATCAGTCTGCAATCAGATAATCGCCAATCCGTCAGTTACCCGTTATTGGAAGTTTCTGTTAAATACGCCGATAGCCCGCGCCGTGAGCGTTATTTAGCGTTGAATGAATCGACCTTAAAGCGTAATAGTGCCACCATGGTAACGGATGTGTATATCGGTGGTGAACTCTTTGAACGCTTTAGAGGCGATGGGCTATGCGTTTCGACGCCGACTGGTTCGACGGCATATAATAAATCACTTGGTGGGGCAGTAGTCCACCCTAATCTTGAGGTCTTGCAGATAGCCGAGATCGGTTCGATCAATAATCGCGTTTTTCGGACCTTGAGCTCACCGATGATTGTAGCACCTAATGACTGGATCACCTTTAGACCGGGAAAAGGGAGCGATTTTGTTTTGACTGTCGATTCAGAATCGTATCATAACCGTCAGATCTGTGAGATTCAATATAAGGTCTCAAAAAGGCGGATCTATTTTGCTAAATACCGCCACACACATTTTTGGCGCCGAGTTCAAGACGCCTTTATAGGAACTGAAGATGAAGATAGAATGGATTTATAACGAAGAAAATAACTGTCATTTAAAGACATTTTTAAAACAAAAGGGCGTATCACGTCGTTTATCTGCTAAGATCAGACATGAAGGGGGCCAATTATTGGTGAATAACACTTCAGGTCGGATCGTGGATCAAATAAAAAAAGGCGATAAGATCACGATCAGCTTACCGCCAGAACATCCGCGCAAAGAGGCAGTGATCCCATCATATGTCCCGTTAGATATCGTCTATGAAGATGATCATTATTTGATCGTCAACAAACCAGCCCGTCTGACTACGATCCCGTCCCCCTTGACCGATCAGCGAACTGATTCATTGGTCAATCGGATCGTGGGCTATTACAAATTACGTGGTTACGAGCAGACGGTCGTTCATATCGCAACGAGGCTAGACCGTGATACGACGGGGCTAGTTTTAGTTGCGAAACATCGATATGCTCATGCTTTGATCGATCAACAGCAACATGCACACACGATCAAAAAAGAATATCTGGCTTTACTTACGGGTAAACTGACGAACCCACATTTTACGGTAAACTTACCGATCGGACGCCAAGAGGATAGTTTGATCAAGCGCCGAGTCTTAGCAGGAGGGCAGTTTGCTAAAACTCAATATTGGTACGAAAAAAGTGTAGGCCAAGCGACGCTGTATCGGATCCGGTTGCACACGGGACGGACACATCAGATCCGCGTTCACAGTGCTTACTTGAAGCATCCGTTATTAGGGGATCGCTTGTATGATGGTGCCAAAGTTTTGCCTTTGCAACGGCAAGCTTTGCATTGTGCCTATCTGCGCTTTTATCATCCTTTTTTAGAAAAAGACGTTGAGTTTACTTGTGAGTTACCGCGAGATATGCAACAGTATCTAGCAAACAATTAGAAAAGAGGGATGAGTATGGCTGAAAATCTGGTAAAAACTCAAAGTGACAAGAAGATCATCCAGTTGCTGAACAGCCAAAAAGCACGGCAATTTAGAGAAAATTATTTGGATCTGCACGTTTATGAACAAGCACAGATCTTTACTGAATTAAATTCACAACAAAGAGCGAGGCTGTATCGCTATTTAACGGCCAAAGAAGTCGGGGACATGTTTGATGCGATCGAAGATGAACCCGAAGAAGTCGTAAAATACTTTGAAGAAATGACGCCACAATATGCGGCCAATGTTATTGATGAGATGTATACCGATAACGCGGTCGATATTTTAGCGTATGTACCTAAAAAAGATCTAGCGGGCTATCTGCGCCTTTTGCCGACTGAAAAAGCTGCTGAGATCCGTGAAATGTTGCACTATGAAGATAAGACTGCTGGTGCGATCATGTCGACGGAATATGTGGCGATCGCCGGCAATCAGACGGTCCGCTCAGCGATGCATGTTGTCAAGCGTGAAGCAAGCGATGCTGAAACGATCTATTATGTTTATGTTGTTGGCTCTGATAACAAGTTGATCGGTGTTTTGACTTTACGTGATCTTTTGATAAATGATGATGATCAAATGATCATGGATATCATGACAACGCCGGTGATGTCAGTTAAAGTTTCTGATGATCAAGCTGAAGTTGCACAGACGATCCGGGATTACAACTTCTTAGCGATCCCAGTGACTGATTATGAGAATAAATTGATCGGGATCATCAACGTCGATGATATCATTGACGTTATCGATGAAGAATCTGCTGAAGATTACTCTGGTTTGGCTGCCGTTGATACCGAAGAAGTAGCCGATAACCCGATCAAGGCTGCGAGCAATCGTTTGCCTTGGTTGATCGTCTTGTTATTATTGGGGATGTCGACAACGACTTTGATCTCACATTATGAAGGCATGATCAGTCAAGCTAGTATTTTAGCGATCTTTGTTTCTTCGATCACCGGTACTGCCGGAAATGCTGGGACGCAGAGTTTGGCGGTCGCAGTTCGGCGATTAGCTAGTCGTGATGAAGATCAACCGTCTGTTTATCGCCAATTTTTTATCGAACTTTTGACGGGTCTGGTTACGGGATTAGTTACAGGTTTGACGATCTTTTTGATCGTTGGCTTTTGGAAGCAAAACTTTATTTTAGGTTTTGTTATCGGGATGGCAATGATGTGTGCAATCACGGTGGCAAACTTAGCTGGGAGCTTTATCCCTAATTTGATGGATAAGATCGGAGTCGATCCCGCTGTGGCTTCAGGTCCGTTTATCTCAACGTTAAGTGACTTGACTTCGGTGTTGATCTACTTTAATATTGCAAAATTATTTATGAAATTTTTTATGGGGACATAAGGGTAATTTAAATGTTGATATTTGTATCGATATTCTTAGTTGGAATAGGTTGGTTTACTTATACAATGAGGCACGAGCCCCGTTCTTTATGGGCCGGCGTTTCATTTGTGACTTTTTTACTGACAACAATGATCTTTATCGCTGCGATCCTAATGAGATATAGTGAGTTCTTGTATGCTCATCAGTGGCTGTTTTTCATTATTATCTTTTTAGCGAGCATAGTGACGATATGTATGGTATTGTGGCCGTTTGTGTTAGTGTCTGTCTTTCTCTATAATGGGGTCAAGGTGATCTTAAATGAAGGCTTTAAATTCCACAACCTATTATCGCTCGGTTTTGGGATCTTTTGTATTGCTTACTTAGTGATCTGGCCGATGTTTGGACATTTTACCGATAAAAATATTTGGATGTACGCCTATGGTTATTTAGGTTCGGTGACGGTCTATTTCTTACTCGTTATGGTGATGTATACTGTAACGTTGACTTTGAATTTGGTTCACCTTAAGTTGCCAAAACTTGACTATATCGTAGTTTTAGGTGCAGGGCTAAATGGAACTGAAGTAACACCGTTATTGGCAGCGCGGATCGAGCGGGCGATTGCGGTCTACCGTAAAACACCAGGTTTAAAATTGATCATGTCGGGGGGACAGGGACCAGATGAAGTGATCGCAGAAGGTGAAGCGATGCGAAACTACGCTTTAAAGCAAGGGATACCTGCAGATGATATCATTGTTGAAAATAAGTCAACGACTACGTATGAAAATATTTTATTTTCACATCGCTTGATGGCGCCAAATGCTAAATTTGGGATCGCTACTAATTCATATCACGTTTATCGTGCATTAGTGATCGCTAAACGTCAAGGGCTTAAATGTGTTGGCTTTGGTGCCAAAACACGTTGGTATTTTACGCTCAATGCATTTATGCGTGAATATATCGCTTATCTGAGGATCACTTATAAGCTGCAATTGAGCGTCATTTTAGCTTTAGGTGTCGTATATATAGCATTTGCATATTTGAAAATATAACTATTTCGAGTCAGTCAGGGGACTGGCTTTTTTTGTGGAATAAAAAACAAGCCTGACCGAGATCAGACTTGTTGTGAAGCTCAAGCTAATATTTTAGTTCCATGGACTGCAGTGACTTGTAAGGCGTCAGCTACCGCTTGGGCATTTTTGGCCGTGATCTTACCCCCAGGAAGGATCGTGATCCGCCCATTAGCATAAGCGATGAGCTCTTTTAAATGCTCTAAATTAGCTTCGATCGGAGTATCTTTAGGACCACCATGGGTCAAGATCCGGCTAAAGCCTTGCTCGACTGCCCAATCGATCGTCCGTTTTTGTTCGTCAAAGCTCAGTTCATCAAAGGCCATATTAAAGACGAGTTCCATTCCGCCAGCTGCAGCAATGAGCGTTTCCATTGCTTCGTAGTCGACTTGACCATCAGCCGTCAAAGCACCGATACAAACCGCATCAGCTCCTAAGACTTGAGCTTCTAAGATATCAGCTTCCATGATCTTTAATTCGATATCATTGTAAACAAAATTTCCACCACGAGCCCGGACTAAGATCACTAAGGGAATATTTTTTTCATGGGTATACTTGATAGCTTCACCCATAACACCTTTACTGATCGTAGTCCCGCCGACAGCGAGGTTGTCGCAGATCTCGATCCGATCAGCACCCTGTAAAACGGCTTGGGGGAGGTCAGTATAATTTTCTAAGCAAACTTCGCGATAAAGCAAATTCTTCATTCCTTTTATTTAAAATAAACACAGACACCCTCGGGAAGAGGAATATCTTTTTGGCAACAAGCAAGTAAGCCGGTTTCTTGGTCACGGGTATACAAGGTTGCATTATCAGTATTTTGGTTAGCGACCAAAATAAATTTTTCAGTTGGGTCAAGCGCAAAATCACGTGGAAAATCACCGTGAGTCGTAAGATGTTGGATCAATTTCAATTCTCCATCTAAGACTTCAAAGACAGCAAGTGAATTGTGACCGCGATTAGAAACGTAGACAAAGCGACCATCATTAGAAACTCTGATCGCAGCAGCTCCGTTATGTTCAGTCCAATCAGCTGGGATCGTGCTTACAGTTTGGCGTAAGTAAAAAGCACCAGTTGTCGAATCATAATCAAGTATAGAAACCGTGCTGGAAAGTTCTCCAACTAGGTAAGCTGTCTTTTTGTCGGGAGCAAACGCTAAATGACGTGGTCCGAGCCCAGCTTTAGTCTTTAAGATCGAAACAGGTGCTAACTTACCTTCAGCTGAAACATCGTAAGTCGAGACCGTATCGTTCCCCAGATCAACGACTGCCAACCGGCCATCAGGAGTCAGATCGGTATAGTGAACGTGTGAGCCATCTTGTTCTTTACGAGGGCCATAACCAGTCTGAACGACAGAATCACAAAGTGTCAATGTTTTATCAGGATTTAAGCGATAGACATCGATCTGTCCCTTGTGATAATTAGCAGTGTAGACTAACGATCGCTTTTTATCGAAAGCTACATAACATGGATTAGCACCAGCCACAAGGGCGTCATCTGTAAGGGCATAGCTGTCATTTGCCAGTTCATAAGCAGCTATCCCACCTAGCGAACCTTCCTTGGCTACAGTCAGCAAGGTTTGATCAGTTGTTGTTAAGTAAGTAGGATTTTCCACGGCGATCGCTACTTGAGGCGTGGAAATTTGAGCGGTATCAGTGTCCAAAACAGCATGATAGATACCTTGGCTAGTTTTCTTGGTATAAGTACCAAAGTAAATCTGTTCTTTCAAAAAAATCCCTCCATTCATTTTGCTCAATTATTATTCTAACATTTTTAAAGGGAAATTTGTGCAACCTAGGCCGGGAAGTCCGCAAATGGTAGAAAAACTACTTTTCTACGTAAAAGTGCGGTATAATGTAGCTGTGTTGTGTAGATGAAGCGACGCAAAATCAGGTGATGTGCTAGAGAGGGTTTGTAAAGTTATGATCAAAAGTGAAGTTATTGAAATCGGAGCTAAGGCAGTCTCTAAAGATGAGCCAATGGTGATCTTATTTGATGAAACGGCTTCTCCTCGCTTACGAGAAGTTTCTGTGATCCAACGCTTTGAAAATGATGCGGTCGAGAACTATGATCTAGAGATCGGTTCTAAGATCCAGATCGATGATCAAGTTTATCATGTAAAATATTTAGGTGAATTAGTTAAAAGTAACCTAACAACGATCGGGCATACTGTACTCAACTTTAAACCGGTACCAGAAAAAGAGCATCTCCAAGAAAATGTACTCTATTTAGAGCCACATACTATGCCAGTGATCAAACAAGGAACACAGATCATTTATGGATAAATAAAATGATCCCCTCTAAGACTATTTAGGTCCTAGAGGGGATCTATTTTATTCTTTAGTATTGGTCACCATTGAAGATCGAGTTTTTAACGATCACGTAATCGACTTTACGAAGTGCAGCCAAGTCACGTCCACCAGCATAAGAGATGGAGGATTGTAAGTCTTCTTGCATTTCGCGAAGGGTATCGGAAATGTGACCACGGTAAGGAACTAAGAGCTTCTTACCTTCGACGTTTTTGTATTCACCTTTTTGGTATTGGGAAGCCGAACCAAAATAAGTCTTATATTTTTTGCCATCTTGTTCGATGATCTCGCCAGGAGTTTCGGCATGTCCAGCAAACATTGAGCCGATCATACACATTGAAGCTCCAAAACGAACGGATTTAGCGATATCACCGTTAGTTCTGATCCCGCCATCAGCTACGATCGGTTTACGAGCAGCTTTAGCGCAGAGGCGAAGGGCAGCTAATTGCCAACCACCAGTTCCAAAGCCAGTCTTGACTTTAGTGATGCAAGCTTTACCTGGTCCGATCCCGACTTTAGTAGCATCAGCCCCAGCGTTTTCTAATTCACGGACGCCTTCAGGAGTTCCAACGTTACCGGCGATCACAAAGGTCCCAGGGAGTTTTGCCTTGATGTATTTGATCATATCGATCACGGTATCTGAATGGCCATGAGCGATATCTATCGTGATATACTCAGGGATCAAATTTTCCTGTGCAAGTTGATCGATCAATTGATATTCTTGTGGTTTGACCCCGACTGAGATCGAGGCAAAGAGCCCAAGTTGGTGCATCTTTTTAACAAATGGGACACGTTCGTTTTCTTCAAACCGATGCATAATATAGAAATAACCGTTTTGTGCTAACCAAATAGCTAAATCTTCATCGATCACGGTTTGCATATTGGCTGGAACGACCGGGATGTTGAAGGTCATTGGACCAAATTTAACACGGGTATCGATCTCAGACCGACTTTTAACGATACATTTATTAGGAACAAGTTGAATATCTTCATAATCAAATACTGGCATGATTATAAACCCCTTTATCTATTATTCGTAAAAAAATCATTAGCTCTAAAGAGCAAAATTAAATATAACGTATTAGTCAGATTAAGTCAAATAAAAAAATATTCGTATTAAAAAAAGTTCGGTTTTTGCATTAATTAAATTTAACTTAATAAATTAAGCAATTCGACAAGTGTGTAGATCCACGTTAAAATAAAGCAGGAGTGAAAGCGAGGGAGAATTTATGGCAAAAAAAGCTAAAAAAAATAAAGAAAAAAAGACAAATGACGAACGGATCCTAGATCAACATCATATTGAATATGAAGAAGCTTCGTTTGAATGGTTGACTAGGGGCCAGTCTGCATTAGAAGAAGCTAATGCCCAAGGTGTCGATCCTAAATCTATTTTAAAAACGATCGTGCTACAAGCGAATAAAGATCCTAAAGATTATGTGGTCGTGTGTTTGCCACTTGAATATGAGATCGATCTCAAGTTAGTAGCCCAAGAGCTAGGGAAAAAGCAAGTCCACTTGGCGGATAATAAAAATTTGATCAACATCACGGGTTATATCCATGGTGCAAATACACCGATCGGGATCAATGTGCGTAAAGGATTTCCGATCTACTTTGATGAACGGATCAAAGACCAACCGCTGATCTCAGTTTCAGCTGGTAAAGTAGGGCGCTCGGTCCGTTTGAAACAAACTGATTTGATGGATCTAGTTAAAGGTAAATATATCAAGGTCGAAAAGTAGGGATGAGTATGAAAAAAATCGAACGGGGAGCGCAATTTGTTGCGCAAAACAAAGGGCTATTTCGGTGTCCGACTTGTCGAGCTCCTTTTAGTAAGGTAGAAAAGACAACGGTTTACTGTACTAACGATCATCAATTTGACCTTTCTAAAAAAGGAACCTTGTATTTGATCAAACATGGCGTCAAAAGTGACTATGATGATGATGCAATGTGGCAAGCACGTCGGTCTTTACTACAAGCTGGTTTTTTTGATCCGATCATTGAAGAAATAGCGAACCAGATCGGTGAACGAGCGGGGATCAAAGTGCTTGATATTGGCTGTGGGGAAGGTAGTGTCTTACAACGATTAGAACATAAACGAGCTGATAGTTCTGATCGTTATGTTGGCTTTGACATTTCGAAACGTGCGATCAATCTGGCGACGCAACAAGAGACGGCTGGCTTTTTTTGCATTGCAGATCTAGCTGACCTACCGTTTAGTGAACAAAGTTTTGATTATTTGATCGATATTTTTTCGCCATCTGCTTATGGTGAATTTGCGCGAGTCCAGAAAAAAACGGGCAAACTTTTGAAAGTCATTCCCAATGCTAACTATCTAGGGGAATTACGGCGTTTATTATACGCTGAAAATGATGAAAAACACGAATATAGTAATCAAAAAGTATTAGATCTCTTCTATAAGCACTACCCTAATGCAACTAGTACACGGATAAAGTACGTATTTTCGCTAGATGATGCTTTGTTTGCGGCGCTTATGAAAATGACACCTTTACAGTGGGGAGCTTCAGCTGAAAGTCTGAAAAAAGCTGCGAGTCAGCCGTTAAAGCAGATCACCGTGGATGTGACCTTACTCAGTAGTGAAAAATAATTTTGAAAAAAGATTGAAAACTACTTTAATGAATGCTATAGTATTCATTAAGAAATCGGTTATGAGTAATTAACGGAACTGTCGTTAGTTACTATGTGATTGTACTTCATTAACGTAACTGTTCGCCGTGCCCACACCGAACAGTTACGCTTTTTTTGTGTAAAAATACTATCTGCTGCTAGTTTGGACTAGTAGCTCAAGAATGAAAGAAGAGTTGAAATGGCTAACCATATTGTTTTATTTGAACCACTGATGCCAGCCAATACAGGTAACATCGCGCGGACCTGTGCTGGGACCAATACTGAATTACATTTGATCGAGCCGTTGGGATTTTCGACAGAAGATAAGTATCTAAAACGCGCGGGATTAGACTACTGGGATAAGGTCAAGATAACTTATCATCCTAATTTACCAGCTTTCTTGGAAATTTTAGGTGAAAATGATCAGTTGCATGTAGTTTCTAAGTTTGCTCCCCGTGCTTATACGGAAGTTGATTATGCAACAGCAAATGACCATTATTTCTTGTTTGGTAAGGAAACAACGGGTCTGCCCGAAAACTTCATGCGTCAAAATGAAGAAAAATGCATTCGGATCCCCCAAAATGATGAACATATTCGCGCGTTGAATCTATCAAATACGGCAGCGATCGTAGTTTACGAGGCTTTGCGTCAACAAGATTTTGTTGGTTTGGAAAAAACACATACTTATGAAAATGATAAGTTAAAATAAAAATGGGCAGTTTTATGTAGCCGTCAAAAAGTAATACTAAGGGTCCCACTATGATGCAAAAGCATCATAGTGGGACCCTTAGTATTTATATAGTATATTACTCTGTGATGTATACAGAGCGAAAGTTTTCAGTTAGACCCGCAGTGTTTTGGATCATACCGTGGACTGATGGGCGCAACATTTCAGGAGTACCATCTTGAATCAGTGGGACGACCGGTTGATCTTCGTTTAGCAGTTTAGCCGCTGCGATCAGATCAGAAAAGCGTTTATCTTTATCCATGGCATCGCTCGTTTCAGCAACAGTCATCAGTTCGTTGAATTTTGGACTAGCATATTTCCCCATGTTGTTAGGATTATTTTTTGTCATGATATCTAAGAAGTTGCTTGGATCGGCTACGTCGGCTAACCAGCCAGTCAAGGTTACGTCAAAATCGCCTTTGGCGGCTTTGGCGATTTGCATCTTGATCGGGATATTACTTGTTTGGACTTTGACTTCAGGTAAAGTTTGTTCGATCTGGCTTTGGATGAATTCAGTTTCTTTTTTCGAAATTTCGGTATCGCGGCCCAAGAGGGTGAATTCAAAGTGATCTTCACCGAGTTCTTTTAAACCTTCTTTGAGTAATTTATGAGCCAATTTTGGATCGTAACTGACACCGACTTTGGTTTTAGCCCAAGTCGCAAAATCTTTGCCTTTAAAGGTCGAGACACCTTGTGGAACTAAATTGGTCAATGGTACAGAACCGTCTCCAGCAACAGAAGAGGCCATTTGTTTGCGGTCGATCGCATAACCGATAACTTGACGGATCTTTTTATTTTGAAATTCCTTTTTTGTTTCGTTGAATTTCATATACGTGATTTGAGCCCGGCGCAAGACCCGATACCCTGGCTGGTCGGCTAATTGTTTGGCTTGTTCGGCACTTAGGTGAGTGAAATCAACTTTATTGGCTTGGTAGAGATTGTAGGCAGTAGTAAAGCTCTTATCGACTTTAAAGTTGATCGTTTCCATTTTGATGTGCTTTTTATTCCAGTAATTGTTATTTTTGACTAATTTCCAGCTCAAATTAGAACCAGTCCAGTTTTTAAGTACGAAAGGTCCGTTGAAGACGGTGGTATCGGAGCTAGTTCCATATTTTTTGCCGAATTTTGCGACTGCTCGCTGATTTTGTGGAAAGAAACGGGCATCTGCTAGCAACAGTTTCAAATACGGGAGTTGTTTATCGAGTGTGACGACAAGTTTAGTGTCACTCAAAGCTTTGACACCTAATGTTTCTGCTGCTTTTTTACCGGCCAAAATATCATCAGCGTTTTTGATCCCACTATACATATATGCAGCCAAAGAATTTGTCTTTGGATCGACCGAACGCCGCCAAGCAAAGACAAAATCATGAGCTGTGACAGGATCGCCATTTGACCACTTTGCCCCTTTGCGCAGAGAAAAAGTATAGGTGAGACCGTCGGCAGAAGCTTTAGTATCGATCGCTAATCCAGCTGTGGCTTTATTGTTTTTAAGCACGAACAAGCCTTCCATAGAATTATTGATCATATCGGCGCTACCGCTTTCGGCGACAGTAACAGAGTCAAGCGTCGCGAGTTCGTTTGGAACTGACCAGTTTAAAACTTGCTTGGTGGCTGGTTTGTTTGAACTTTGTTGTGCTTTGTGTGAACCACATGCACTCAAGATTAGAGTTGCTACGGCTAATGTACTCCACGTAGCTAAAAGTTTTTTAAACTTCATAGGTGTATGCCCCCTAGATAATTATTTTCTAAGCTACCCCTCAATTAAAAAAGTTATTTTTTAATTTCTGTTATTATATTTTATAAAAATTATAATTTAAAGATAATTATTTTTATTTTTTAGAATTTATATATCATGATAAAGTTTAATATAAAAAGATTTATGTTTTATCTGAACTAATTGTTTATATTTGAAAAAGATTATATTTAACTGAGAATATTGATTTGGGGCAAATGTGTTATAATTTATGGTTGAGAAGGGTCTTTTGGGACCTAAAGGGAATTGAGGGGTAAATCTTGGCACAGCAAAAAAAAACTAGAAAGAAAAAAACAAGTCCTCAAAAGAGAGGTAAACGATCGAAGCCAAGTTTTAAAATGACCTGGCGTTTATACGGAGCTGGGACCATTGCTTCTGCAGGCCTGGCGTTATTTGAATTGGGCTTTTTAGGAACATTATTTTCCAATATGATTCGCTTGGTAGTCGGCAATACTTATCAGCTAGGGGCAATTTTGTTACTCATTTTGGGGAGCTATGGGTTGTTATTTGATAAACGCCCTAAACTCAAAGCCAACTATATTTTAGGTGGTATCTTGCTATATCTAGGGATCGTGCTCTTTGTTAGTGCGTACTCATTTCAAGAACTTGCGATCCACACTGATTTTTTGAATGCTTTTTTAGAGCGAGCAGGGCATGACCTCGTAGCTGGAACTTTGAATGAAGATCTGGCTGGTGGGATCGTGGGCGTTTTATTGTATAGTCTTACTTATTTTTTAGTGGGACAATTGGGTTCATATCTTTTAGCGGTGCTCTTGCTCGGTGCGGGTGTCTTATTTATTTGCCAGATCTCATTTGGAACTGTTCTGGAAAATTTAGGTCGAGCTTTAAAAGCATTGGTAATAGGCAGCCAAAATTTGATCAAACAAGCCCATAGTGAGTTGGGAAAATTAAAAGAAGATGCTTCTAAAGCGCTGATCAATGAAGATGAGATCGAGTCAGCTCCTAAAGAAGAGAAGATATCTGACGAAAAGGTGGTATATGACCAACTTGAACCAGCTGCATCAGTGCCAGAGAGCACGATGCCAGCTGAAAAGCCTAAAACAAAGCCCGAACGACCTGCTAAAAGAAAAACACGACCAGCATTTAACAGTGAAGCTTACGAGTTGCCCCAGCTCGATTTATTGAGTGAGACACCAGTTCCTGATCGTTCAGTTGAAAAAAAGAAGATCAAGCAAAATCAAGCAGTATTGACTGAGACGCTTAAAAGTTTCGGGGTGGAAGCTGAACTAAAAAATATCATTTTAGGTCCGGCGGTGACTAAATATGAATTGCATCCAGCAGTAGGGGTCAAGGTCTCGAAGTTTGTCAGTTTGGCTGATGACCTTGCTTTAGCTTTAGCGGCTAAAGATATTCGGATCGAAGCGCCTATTCCAGGGAAAGCTTTAGTTGGGATCGAGGTGCCCAATCAAAATGTGGCGATGGTCTCATTTAAAGAACTGATGGCGGAATTTCAAGCAACTGATTTTGCTCCGCTCGAAGTACCATTGGGACGTGACATTTCAAATGGATTGATCACAGCTGATCTAGCCAAAATGCCACATTTATTGATCGCAGGTTCGACCGGGAGCGGTAAATCAGTCGCAATCAACGTGATCTTGACGAGTCTGTTGATGAACTGTCCTCCTGAGCAGGTCAAGTTGGTCTTGATCGACCCTAAGAAAGTTGAGCTGGGGATGTATCATGATCTACCGTATTTATTGACGCCGGTAGTTACAGAACCACGCAAGGCAGCAGTTACTTTGGAAAAAGTCGTGGCTAAAATGCAACAGCGCTATGAAGAATTTGCTCGAACTGGGCAACGAAATTTAGACGGCTACAATAAATTTGCGGCTAAAGATCCAGCTAACTATGAGCAAATGCCGTATATCGTAGTAGTCGTTGATGAATTGGCCGATCTGATGATGACGACTGGTAATGAGGTCGAAGCGGCTATCACACGGATCGCACAGATGGGACGTGCCGCTGGGATCCATTTGATCTTAGCCACACAACGGCCATCGGTGGATGTTATTACCGGGATCATCAAAGCTAATGTGCCTTCGCGGATGGCGTTTGCGGTCTCAAGTGGGACTGATTCACGGACGATCATCGATCAAGTTGGCGCCGAAAAATTATTGGGTCGAGGTGATATGCTCTATTTACCAATGGGCCAAAATAAACCATCGCGAGTCCAAGGGGCATATATCTACGATGAAGATGTTCAAAATGTTGTTGATTTCATCAAAGCCCAAGCTGAAGT
The DNA here is from genome assembly GCF_001434535.1 of Ligilactobacillus animalis KCTC 3501 = DSM 20602. Lineage (GTDB taxonomy): Bacteria > Bacillota > Bacilli > Lactobacillales > Lactobacillaceae > Ligilactobacillus > Ligilactobacillus animalis. Next base: position 57,904 of record NZ_AYYW01000025.1, on the reverse strand, counting down.
GACCTATGATCAAGCGCTAGAAGTTTCTGAAAGTGAGCTCAAAGCCCCAGATGGCAATGGGACTGATGAGCTTTTCGATGAAGTCGTGGCCTTTATCACGCAGGAACAAAAATGCAGTACATCGCTGATCCAGCGTCACTTTAGGATCGGTTACAATCGAGCTGCTAATCTCGTAGAAGAACTTGAAAATCGTGGGATGATCGGTCCACAAGCCGGGTCTAAACCACGCCAAGTCTATTTAAAATCGAAAAAAGTCGATAATTGATCGCACTTTTTGCTCGTCTGATCTAGACGAGCTTTTTTAGTGGAAATAAAATTTATTTTTTTAAAGGAAAACCTTGTGATTGAAACTTGTCAATACGGGGCTTTTACCTTATCATAGTTAGAGAGTATATAAACTATTTGACCAAACAACTAGAAATATATCAGTAACATATCGAAGGGGGAACTGTTAGTGCAAAAAGAAATCAATGCGGGGGTCATGTTGAATGTGATCCCTACACAACAGTTCAAGACAACACGAGTCGTGATCTCATTTTTAAAAGAGTTGACAGATCGCAAAGAACTCGTTATGCGAACGCTATTAGCTAATATTTTAGAAACGAGTAGTCAAGCTTATCCGACGCAAAAAGCGGTTGCCTTAGAGCTTTCCAAGATGTATGGAGCAAGTTTTGGTACAACAGTCAGTCGTCGTGGGCAAGTACATATTCTAAATTTTGTTTTGAATTGTGTAAATGATAACTATCTTTTGCATCCCGAAGATTTATTAGGCCAAGTTTTCTCATTTTTAAAAGAATTGATCTTTGCACCATTAGCTAATGATGGGGCCTTTGATGAAACGACTTTTGAACGGCAAAAGCTTAATTTGACCGCTTATATCGAAGCAGTCAAAGATAATAAGCAGTCCTATGCGGCGTTAGAATTGCAAAAGATCTATTTTGAGGATACGATCCAACAAGCCGCTAACTACGGCACAGTGGAGGATCTAGCTCCAGTTACGGCAGCTGAACTCTATGCTTATTATTTGGAAATGCTTCAAAATGATCAGATCCAGATCTTTGTGTCAGGAGATGTCGCGGAAGCCGAAGTTGAGGCTAAGGCGCTCACCTTACCTTTTGGCAAAAGAATGACTGCGCTCGACAAGCTTGGTTATCAACAGCCAGCACGAGCTGAAGTAGTTGAAGTGGTCGAAAAGCAGACTTTAAATCAAAGTAAGCTAGACTTAGCTTATCGCTTGCCGACCGCTTATCGCACGGACAAACACTATGCTGCGGTAGTTTTCAATGCTTTGTTGGGGGGCTCACCACAGTCTAAATTATTTGCTAATGTACGAGAAAAGGAAAGTCTGGCTTACTATGCAAGTAGTAATTTTGATCCTTTCCGGCAATTGCTCTTGATCCAAACAGGGATCAAGACAAGTGACAAGGAAAAAGCCTACAGCTTGATCAAACAACAAGTTGCTGACTTAGCTGCATGTAAATTCAGTGAAGCTGAATTAGAAAATATCAAACTAAATTTGATCAACGGTTATGAGAGCCGTTTGGATAATCAAATGACGGCGATCACACGTAGTCAGTTAGATATCTTGAGCCAAGTGCCAGAAACACCAGCGACCTGGATCGAAAAGATCAACCGAGTTTCGGCTCAAGATGTGGTAGAGGTGGCTGATTTAGCTGAGCTTCAAGCCGTATTTTTCTTAGATGGGGGGCATATTTAGTGGAGATCAATAGTTATCCGCAATTTGGCGAGACGCTTTATACTGCTACTTTGGATAATGGGCTGAAAGTCAATTTCTTGCCTCGAGCAGATTTTCATAAGACTTATGGGATCTTGACGACTGACTATGGCTCAGTTGATAACGAATTTGTTCCTTTGGGTGAGACTGAAGTTCGCCGTTTTCCTGACGGGATCGCCCACTTTTTGGAACATAAATTATTCGAAAAAGAAGATCACGATGCCTTTGAACTATTTGGTAGATATGGGGCTGATGCCAATGCCTTTACCAGTTTTACGCGTACGAGTTATCTGTTTCAAACGACACACAATGTTGCTAAGTGTGTGACGACGTTATTGGATTTCGTGCAAGCGCCATATTTTTCGGAAAAAACAGTTGAAAAAGAAAAGGGGATCATTGGTCAAGAGATCAAAATGTATGATGATGACTCCAATTGGCGTTTGTATTTTGGGATCATCGAAAACCTTTATCCTAAAAATTCATTAAGTGTCGATATCGCTGGGACAGTTGATTCGATCAATAAGATCACTGCCCAAGATCTTTATGATTGTTACAAGACTTTTTATCAGCCAAGTAACATGGATCTCTTCTTAGTCGGAAATTTTGAAGTTGAAGCGATGCTCGAGTTGATCAAAGAAAATCAAGCAGCCAAGGAATTTCCAAGTGCTGAGCCGATCAAGCGTGCCGAAGAATTTTTTGATCACGAGGGTAAGGATATCATCCCTTATCGCATGACTGAATTGGAGATCCAGCGCCCTAAAACGATCATTGGGATCAAGGGATTAGATCAAGTCCCAGCTGGTCGGGCAGGCTTGCGGTATAAGCTAGCAGTCGAATTATTATTGTATTTACTTTACAGCGAAACTTCAGATAAATACTTAGAACTTTATGATGCAGGTGTCTTGGATGATAGTTTTGGTTATGATTTTTCTTTAGAACGTGGTTTTCATTTTGCTACGATCTCAGGTGATACCAATAAACCGCAAGAACTATCCAATGCTGTGATCGATATCGCTGAGCACGCGTTAGGGTTTTTAGAAGATAAAGGATCTGCTTTCGAGTTAGCCAAACGTGAGCTGATCGGACGAAACATCCAAGCAATGAATTCATTAGAGAGTATCGCTAATCGTTATGAAGCTGATCTATTTGAAAGTGCGACCTTATTTGATGTTGGAGCGCTTTTAGAACAATTGACTTTAGATGATATCAGAGCTGTTGCCAAACAGTTCTTACGTTCAGAGGCGATCAGTGTTTACCAAATTCTCCCGAAAGAAGATGAAGATCAATGAAATGGGCTTTGCTCTGTGGAGCCTCAGGTGATCTAGGTCACCAAATAGCCAAAGACTTAGCTGCTGATGGCTGGTCGTTATATTTACATTACTATCACAATCAAACGCGTGTGGATGATCTAGTAATAGAACTAGCGAAGAATTATCCCAAGCAAGATTTTTTAGCACTCCAAGCTGATCTTACAGCGCCAGACACGATGCCCCAAGTAGCTTCCCAGATCTTTGGTAGTCTAGATGCATTGATCTTTGCGCAAGGAACGACTGAATATGGTCTATTTAGTCAACAAGAACCGCAAGCTTTTGATCAAATTCTAGCGATGCAATTGCAGAGCCCGTTGCGTTTGATCGCGTCGCTCGAAGCTAAATTAGCTCGCAGTCAAGCGGCACGGATCGTGTTTATCGGTTCGGTCTATGGTGGAGCTGGTAGTGCTTTAGAGGTCGGTTATAGTACGGTAAAAGGGGCGCAAAGTGCTTTTTGCAAAGCTTATAGTAAGGAAGTCGCCTCTTTGGGGATCACAGTCAATACGATCGCACCTGGAGCGATAGATACGCAGATGAATCAGATGTTTTCTGGTAGTGAACGGCAAGCAGTCGAAGAAGAGATCCCAAGTGGTCGCTTTGCTCAGCCAAGTGAGATAAGTTATTTCGTAAAAATGTTGTTAGCCCCTAAAGCTAGTTATTTAACGGGTCAGACACTTTATGTGACCGGTGGTTGGCTCGTGTAGACGATAGAATCTAAAAAAGAGACGGAGAAATTAGATAAAATGACAGATATTGGAACAATTTTAAAAGAAGCACGTAAAGAAAAAGGTTTGACACTAGATGACTTGCAACAAACGACCAAGATCCAAAAACGTTATTTGATCGCGATCGAAGACGGTGATTTTGCGGCATTACCAGGTAAATTTTATGTGCGAGCTTTTATCAAGCAATATGCCGAAACTGTGGGGATCGATCCAGAAGAGTTGCTAGTCAAGCTAGATGAAAATAACGCACCAAAGCCAAAAGAAGAAACAGAAGCAACGACACGCACCGAAGCCGTCAAGCGCGAAGAAGAAGAAAAAACTATGTCACCAATCCTGGCAGGTTTGATCCGTTATTTACCAACGATCATCATCGTAGTCATCGTAGTTGCGATCTTAGGGACGATCTACATCTTTGCTTGGGGGGATCGTGACCGTAATAGCAGTACCCAAATCGCGGATAACAGCCAAAGCGTCTCAGTTTCTTCCGAAAGTTCTGCTAAGAGCAGTAGTTCAAAGGAAAAATCTTCAAGTAGTGAAAGTAGTAGTAGCACATCTAAAAAAGAAAGCTCAAGTACAAAAGCTAAGAAAGAATCTAAAAAGGCAACTAAGCAAAAGATCACTAACACTTCAGCTGCGGGTTCAGCTTTCGTATATGATCTAGAAAATGCGCCAGCTACAAATAAGATCGAAATGTCAGTTTCTGATGGCGCAACAGCTTGGAATGCTGTTTCAGCTAATGGAGTTCAAGTATGGCAAGGAACGCTTAGTGCTGATAATGCTACACAAACAATTAAGATCCCTGAAAATACAACAACGATCACGTTGAATTTAGGAAACTCAAAGGCAACCTCGATCAAGATCAACGGTAAGAAATTTGATTTCTTGAAAGAAAACGAGACATTGACTGTACGTACGATCACATTGAACGTTGCACAAACAACGGCACAATAAAAGTAGTATGGCAGAAAAAGGCGGATGCCAAAGCATAAGTAAATCTAAGAAAGGAAACTGTGCGCTTCTCAAAGTATGAAACTTTTCCGCCAACACAGTAGAAAATTATGAATTTACCTAATAAATTGACAGTTTTACGGATCATTTTGATCCCGATCTTCATGTTAGTTCTGCTATTGCCACTTGATTGGGGCGAGGTGGTCTTAGCTGGGACTGTTATCCCGGCCACACAATTGCTCGGAGCGCTGATCTTTGCCGTCGCTTCGATCACGGATTTTGCGGATGGTCAGATCGCACGTAAGCAAAAATTAGTTACCAACTTTGGCAAATTTGCTGATCCTTTAGCCGATAAGATGTTAGTAATGACCGCATTTATCATCTTGGTGCAGATGGGAAAAGTCCCAGCATGGGTGGCTTCGATCATTGTTTGCCGTGAATTGGCCGTAACTGGTTTGCGCTTGATCATCGTTGAAAATGATGGTAAAGTCATGGCGGCTGAACTCCCAGGTAAGATCAAAACGATGACACAAATGTTTGCGATCTTGTTCTTGTATTTGAATAATGTTTTCTTTATCAATGCAAATATCATGATCGGCGAGATCTTATTGTATATCTGCTTATTCTTTACAGTATATTCAGGGTTGGATTATTTTTGGAAGAGTAGAAGTATTTTTGCCGATTCTTTTAACGATTAAAAATGATAGACTACTTCAGTTGTGAAGTAGTCTATTTATTTGCATAGAAATCTAAGTGATTTGCGTATCTTTAAAGTGAGGTTAAAATATATCAAACATTAGTTCGCAAAATGCTTGCTTTTTTTGAAAAAAATAAGTATGATATATGGTACAGAGTAATTGAACGTAGATTAGGAAACGTTCTTTGTGAGTAGATGACAAAGAGGAGGAGTAAATTTGGCTGACGAAAGACAAGTTGCTTTAGACAAAGCGCTCAAGAAGATCGAAAAAGATTTCGGTAAAGGTGCCATCATGAAGATGGGTGAAAAGGCTGATACCCAGATCTCAACTGTTCCAAGTGGTTCATTGGCCCTTGATGAAGCTTTGGGAGTAGGTGGTTTCCCACGGGGACGTATCGTAGAGATCTATGGCCCTGAAAGTTCTGGTAAGACAACAGTTGCCTTGCAAGCTGTGGCTGAAGTTCAAAAACAAGGCGGCCTAGCTGCCTATATCGATGCGGAAAATGCGCTTGATCCTGCTTATGCGACAGCTTTGGGCGTTAACATCGATGACTTGTTACTCTCCCAACCTGGTACTGGTGAAGAAGGGCTACAGATCGCAGATGCTTTGGTCTCTTCTGGGGCGGTAGATATCGTGGTCATTGACTCCGTAGCAGCTTTAGTTCCTAAGGCTGAGATCGAAGGTGAGATGGGTGATTCACACGTTGGGTTACAAGCACGTTTGATGTCTCAAGCTTTACGTAAACTTTCAGGTACGATCAACAAGACTAAGACGATCGCTTTGTTTATCAACCAGATCCGTGAAAAAGTCGGAGTGATGTTTGGTAATCCAGAAACGACCCCTGGTGGACGTGCGCTTAAGTTTTATTCGACGATCCGTTTGGAAGTTCGGCGTGCTGAACAGATCAAAGATGGTTCAGATGTTTTAGGTAACCGGACACGGATCAAAGTTGTGAAAAACAAGGTCGCACCACCATTTAGAACGGCAGAAGTCGATATCATGTATGGTGAAGGGATCTCGAAGATGGGTGAATTGATCGACTTAGCAGTTGAAAAAGATATCATCGAAAAGAGCGGGTCATGGTTCTCTTATGGTGGTAGCCATATCGGTCAAGGCCGTGAAAAGACAAAGGCTTACTTGAGTGAACATCCAGAAGTGGCCGACGAGATCACCCAAAAGGTTCGTGATACGCCAACGCTCACACAAAAAGAGAAGAAAGCACTCGAAAAAGAACAAAAAGCTAAGGAAAAAGAAGCGGCTAAAGTTGATAAAAAAGCAACTAACAAGCCGGTCAGTTTGGACTTAGGTAAAGACGACAAATAAACTTTAAAGAGTAGCCGTTTGCTAAGGCTACTCTTTTTTTGCGACACTTTTTAGATAAAAGGTCAAACAGACTGATAATGATTGACATTTACCAACATTAAACATTAAAATATTATTGTGTGTAAATTAGACCTAAGCCGTCGATTTACCACGATAAAATAGATCGCGGAGGTGCAAACTTGAACTATACTGTTATTAGTGCCATCCTCGCAATCGCTGTTTTGACTTTAGTGCTAGGTTTTGCTTTAGGAATCTTTTATCGAAAGCGTAGTTATGAACAATCGCTAGATGCCGCAACTCAAACGGCCAAAGGTATTATTGCTAGTGCCAAAAAAGAGGCTTTACTGGAAGCAAAAGATGAAAGTCATCGCTACCGTAAAGAAGTCGAAGGCGAATTGAAAGAGAGACGCTTTGAAGTTCAGAAACAAGAAAATCGTTTGTTGAAAAGAGAGGAGAACCTTGATCGCAAGGATTCGGTCTTAGACAAACGCGAACAAGCACTCACACAAAAAGAAGATCAGTTGAGTGCTGAGCAACAAAGATTAGATGCAAAGAGCAAAGAAGTCGCTTCGCTTGAACAAAAACAAAAAGATAAGCTGGAAGAAATCGCCGCTTTGACAAAAGACCAAGCTAAGGAGCTTATTCTTAAAGAGACGCGTAACAGTTTGAATTATGAATTAGCTGTGATGATCAAGGAAAGTGAAGCTCAAGCTCAAGCTACAGCTGATAAAAAGGCTAAGAGTTTGATCGCACAGGCTATCCAACGTAGCGCAGCTGATATGGTCTCCGAAACCACCGTCTCAGTCGTTAACTTACCAAATGATGAGATGAAAGGCCGCATCATCGGGCGTGAAGGGCGGAATATTCGCACACTTGAAACTTTGACAGGGATCGATCTGATCATTGATGATACGCCTGAAGCTGTCGTTTTGAGTGGTTTTGATCCGGTAAGACGCGAGATCGCCAAAATGGCCTTAGAGAAATTGATCCAAGATGGTCGGATCCATCCGGCACGCATCGAGGAAATGGTCGAAAAGGCCACTAAGGAAATGGATAGCCGGATCCGCCAGACTGGTGAAGAAGCTATCTTTGATCTTGGGATCCATTCAATGCACCCAGATTTGATCAAGACGGTCGGACGATTGAATTATCGGACAAGTTATGGTCAAAACGTATTGGATCATTCGATCGAAGTTGCTAAGATCACAGGGGTCCTTGCGGCTGAGTTAGGTGAAGACGTTACAATAGCGAAACGCGCAGGTTTACTACACGATATCGGAAAGGCAGTCGATCATGAAGTTGACGGCTCGCACGTTGAGATCGGGGTAGAATTGGCGAAGAAATATAAAGAAAACGATGTTGTTGTCAATACGATCGCATCCCACCACGGTGATGTAGCACCGAAATCAACGATCGCAGTTTTAGTTGCGGCAGCCGATGCTGTTTCAGCCGCACGTCCAGGTGCTCGAAGTGAATCGTTAGAAAACTACATTCACCGTCTTGAAAAATTGGAGAATATCTCTAATGAATTTGAAGGTGTGAAGAAGAGCTATGCGATCCAAGCCGGGCGTGAAGTTCGGATCATCGTTAAACCAAATGAGGTCAACGACCTTGAGGCAACTGTTTTAGCACGTGATATTCGAAATAAGATCGAAGAAGAACTTGAATATCCAGGGCATATCAAAGTTACCGTTATTCGTGAAACACGGGCGGTCGAATATGCTAAGTAATGGTTTTAGCAATTGTATCAAAAAAGCTGTAGTCCGATCAGGGCTACAGCTTTTTTATTAGGCATGACGTGCTTGTTTTAATTTCTCAGCTTGTTTAGCACTTAAGTTGCCTAGAGTGACTAAACGGTCTTCGATCAAGTCTAAAACGTAATTACGATCCGCCTGATTTTCGACAAAATCGTATTTATCACCATCGATGATCAATAGTTGAGAGAGTTCGTAATTTTTTTCAAAATCATCGTAATAGCGTAAGAGACGTTGGTAGTATTTGATCAATGAAGGATCAGTTGAGATCTGTTCATATTTACGCCCGCGCTTTTGGATCCGCTTGATCATCGTATCATAGGAAACTTTGATCAAGACCATCAGATCGGTATCGTTAGAGGGAGTAGCAGCCTTGAGTTCGGTCAACATATGTCCCAAAAGTTCTTGATAGGTCGCATATTCGATCTGAGTGGCATTTCCCATATCGGTATTCATCTTCATGAACATCGCATCTTCGTAGATCGAGCGATCGAGAATATTGTTTGGTTGCTGCATCGCTTGCTTCATCATCATAAAACGACGATTTAAAAAGAAAGTTTGTAAGAGATAGGCATAAGGATTAGTAGCATCCTTATCGCCGGCTTGACGCTTTTTGGCTGCTATCTCGTTGCCTTTGTAAAATAATGGTAAGACAGGGTTATCTTCAACGGGTTCAAAGAATGGCTCTGAGCCTAATTCTTGAGCCAAGATCTGTGTTAGGCTTGATTTACCTGATCCGATTATCCCAGCTAGTGTGATCATAGAAAGTTCATCCTCTCGGTTAATGTACTTAACTATCTTACATTTTTAACGCTTGTTTTTCAATGGAAATTGGCGGGGATCCCCCTACCTTTAGACTGGGGTGGTTGACATGGTGGATTACTTGACTAATTGTTACGAGAGGCATATATTTCTCTATGTAAAATTTTTTATGGGCAGACTGTAGGTAAGATGATAGCCTGCCAGAAAGGCTTGTGAGACAATGAAAAAACAAAAAAGACAGCTATTTTTAGGGTCTTTGATCACACTGGGGATCGTCTATGGTGATATAGGGACCTCGCCTTTGTATGTGATGAAAGCTTTATTAGCGGATCTAGGAAGTCCCAAATACCTGACCCGTGAATACCTTATTGGCTGTCTCTCGCTAGTTTTTTGGACTTTGATGCTGATGACGACGATCAAATATGTTTTGATCGCATTGAAAGCAGATAACCACGGTGAAGGGGGGATCTTTGCCCTCTATGCTTTGGTACGCCATCAAAAAAAGTGGCTGATCGTTCCCGCATTGATCGGTGGGGCAGCTTTGTTGGCTGATGGGACCCTGACCCCAGCAGTGACTGTTACCAGTGCGATCGAAGGGTTGAAGGGAGTTGCATTTGGTAAAAATGTTCCGATCGCATCGCAAAATAGTGTGATCATCGTAACGTTTGTGATCTTATTAGTGTTATTTTTGATCCAGCGATTTGGGACGAGTTTGATCGGTAAAGGTTTTGGCCCGGTGATGTTTATCTGGTTTAGCTTTTTAGCGATCGTTGGTCTCATCAATTTAGCTAGCGATCCGGGGATGTTAGCTGCCTTGTCACCACATTATGGGTTAAAATTACTGTTTTCACCCGAAAATAAAGTTGGGATCTTTATTTTGGGGAGCGTATTTTTGGCAACGACTGGGGCTGAGGCGCTGTATTCAGATATGGGCCATGTTGGGAAACGCAACATCTATTTGACTTGGCCCTTTGTCTGCACGGCACTTGTATTGAATTATTTTGGCCAAGGAGCATATTTGAGTACACATTTAGCTCAGATAAAAGCTCAAACTAACTTTGAAAATCCATTCTATGCTGTTTTGGGTCCAGATTGGTATTTGTTTGGTGTAGTTTTGGCAACGTTAGCGGCTATTATCGCGTCCCAAGCTTTGATCACGGGGTCATTTACCTTGGTCCAAGAAGCGGTTGGGTTAAAACTTTTACCCCGGATGAAAGTTGAGTATCCAAGTCTTTCCCGCGGGCAGATCTATATTTCTGCAGTCAATTGGTTATTGTGCTTGACTACGACGATCGTGTTATTTTACTTTAAGACTTCTGAGCATATGGAGGCAGCTTACGGTCTAGCGATCACCTTGACGATGCTGATGACCACATTATTATTATTTGAGTATCTGCGATTTAAAGAAAAACCGCTAAGTGCTGTTTTGGTCTTAAGTTGTTTTAGTGTGATCGAATTGATATTTTTAGCTGCTAGCTTGAGTAAATTCATGCATGGTGGTTATGTGACGGTCTTTATCACCTTATTGATCTTAGGCTTGATGTTTGTTTGGTTCTTTGGAAATCGGCTACGTGAGCGTTATGCAGATCGCTCCGAGATGATCAATTTAAAGGATTATAAGTCAATGTTACAAGCACTAGCCAAAGATGAAAGTGAACCACTTTTTACAGATAACTTGATCGTTTTAGCTAAAGTAAAACGCGATCTTAGTGTCAAACGTGAATTGCTGTATTCGATCTTAGATAAAAAGCCTAAGCGCGCTAAAGTCTACTGGTTCGTGACGGTCAATACGACCGATGAACCATACAATAACTACTATACAGTTGATATGCTTGGCACGCGTAATATCGTCAATTTACAGTTATATTTAGGCTACAAGATGAATCCAAGCGTCAACTTATATCTCTATCAGATAGTTTCTGATCTGATGCAAAAAGATGTCATCGATGAACAGCCGCAAAAGTATACAACAGCTCCTGGTCGGATCGTGGGTAACTTTTCTGTTTTAGCGATCCAAGAAGTTTTATCGCCAGATACTCGGATCCCGGCTTGGATGCGTTTGTTGATCTCGGCCCGGATCTTTATCCAAAATCACAGTACGACACCAGTTCAGTGGTTTGGCCTTGAAACTAGTGAAGTCCACCTAGAAAAGGTCCCGCTTTTCTTGAAGAAACGTTCGGTACCTGTGATCGAGCAACGGGTCATCTTAAATCCTAAGGACATCAAACGCAGTACTTGCGAATAGTTGATCGCACCCAGTTATTGGGTGCTTTTTCGTGTTTTCCTTAAAATTAAATGTGTTTGTGTGTTTTTTTATAGATTATACGGATAAAATTATTATATTTAGAAAAATAGTTCGATTTTTATTTTGACAATTATAGGTCACTTTGTTATGCTTAAAGCAACTTGAGGGCTGATCAAGATCTTGATAGCCGCTGGGAATAGTGTGGTAGCGGTGGGACCCCCAATCTTTTGAACAGAGCTTGTTTGAAAATAACCAGGAAAGGATATGCTATATCACTTTCGGTCGTATTTTATGCGATCCCACATAGATATGGCGGGCACTTAGATTGAGTAATCGAATTAGTATTGTGATGGGCAGCTATTCTGATTGGGAGACCATGAAAAATACAGCTGCTGTTTTAGATGAATTTGGTGTAAAATATGATAAGGCTGTGATCTCAGCTCATCGGATGCCCGAAGAAATGATGACATTTGCTAAAGACGCTGTAGATAATGGAGTCGAAGTGATCATTGCGGGTGCTGGTGGTGCGGCTCATCTACCTGGGATGGTCGCTGCTAATACTGTTTTGCCAGTTATTGGTGTTCCCGTCCAATCGCGGGCATTAAATGGCCTAGATTCATTGTTATCGATCGTTCAGATGCCAGCGGGGGTTCCAGTCGCAACTACTGCGATCGGTGTGGCAGGCGCTAAAAATGCCGCTCTATTGGCGTTGCAGATCCTGGGTGTTACCGATAAGACGATCCAAAAAGACCTACTTGCTTATCGCCAGGAAATGCATGATAAAGCTGTAGAAAGCGGTGATCTTCTTGGCTGATGCAGTGCAACTCAAACAAGGACAGACGATCGGGATCATCGGTGGCGGACAATTGGGGCAAATGCTAGTTTTATCGGCTAAAGCGATGGGGCTAAAGACGATCATTTTAGATCCTGATGCCACTTGTCCAGCTGGACAGGCAGCTGATGCACAGATCGTGGCGCCATATGACGATTTTTCGGCTTTAGAAGAACTAGCCAAGCGAGCTGATGTCTTGACTTATGAGTTTGAAAATGTCGATCTAGCAGCTTTAGAACATTTAACAGATGCTAAATTATTGCCTCAAGGGACAAAACTACTACGGATAACTAAGAATCGCTTAGCTGAAAAGACTTTTTTGCATGAGCATGGCTTAAAGACCGCTCCATTTAGAGCAGTCAAGACAAAGACAGAGCTTGAACAAGCAGTAGCTCAGTTAGGTTTGCCAAGTATTTTAAAGACTTGTGAAGGGGGCTATGACGGTAAAGCCCAGTTTACACTCAAAGAAAAGGCTGATCTTGACGCTGCCAGTGAATTACTCGCGCAAGGAACATGTATCTTAGAAGGATTTGTGAACTTTTCTTTGGAGTGCTCTGTTATGGTCGCGCGAAATGCTAAGGGTGAAGTGACAGTCTTTCCGGTCAGTGAAAATATCCATCGTAACCATATCTTGCATGAAAGTATCGTACCGGCTCGGATCACACCAAAGGAACAGCAAAAAGCGCAAGCCATCGCAATAAAGATCGCCCAAAGTTTGAATTTACGCGGGATCTTGGGGGTTGAACTTTTTGTAGAGCCGGACGGTGAGATCTACGTCAATGAGCTAGCACCCCGCCCGCATAATTCAGGACATTATTCGATCGAAGCCTGCAACTTCTCGCAATTTGATGTACATAATCGGGCGGTCATGAATTGGCCAATGCCGAAGATCGAATTGTTGAAACCAGCTATTATGGTCAATATTTTAGGGCAACATAAGGCTTTAAGTGAAGACTTGATCGCCCAAAAGCCACAATGGCATTTCCATGACTATGGGAAAAAAGATGTTAGAGTCGATCGTAAGATGGGGCATATTACGATCTTGACTGACGATCTAGAACAGACTTTAGCTGAGATCAAAGCAACTCAAGTTTGGAATTAAAACAATTAAAGGAGAATCATTAATGATTTCACGTTATACACGGCCTGAAATGGCTGCAATTTGGACAGATGAGAAAAAATTTGAATGTTGGTTAGCAGTTGAATTGGCAGCTGATGAAGCCTGGGCTAAATTAGGCCATATTCCAGCTGAAGATGTCGAAAAATTAAAGCAAAATGCTAAATTTGACGTTGACCGCATTCAAGAGATCGAAGCGGTGACTCACCATGATGTGATCGCATTTACACGTAATGTCTCTGAATCATTGGGTGAAGAAAAAAAATGGGTCCACTATGGCTTGACCAGCACAGACGTGGTCGATACAGCTTATGGCTATCAATTAAAACAAGCTAACGATATCATCCGAAAAGATCTCGAAGACTTTACGCAGATCGTAGCTGATAAAGCACGGGAACATAAAAATACCGTGATGATGGGTCGGACTCACGGTGTTCATGCTGAACCAACAACATTTGGTGTGAAATTAGCTCGTTGGTATTCAGAAATGAAGCGCAATATCGAACGTTTTGATCGTGCAGCTAAGGGTGTCGAAGCCGGCAAGATCAGTGGTGCGGTCGGGACATATGCTAATATCGATCCTTTTGTTGAAGAATATGTCTGCGAAAAATTAGGGATCCGTGCCCAAGAAGTGTCGAGCCAAGTCTTACCACGTGATCTGCATGCTGATTACATGGCTTCCTTAGCTTTGATCGCTACAAGTTTGGAAGAATTTGCAACTGAGATCCGTGGATTACAAAAATCAGAGACGCGTGAAGTCGAAGAATACTTTGCTAAGGGGCAAAAGGGTTCATCTGCAATGCCACACAAGCGTAACCCGATCGGCTCAGAAAACATTTGTGGTTTAGCTCGTGTTTGCCGTGGTCATATGGTCACAGCTTATGAAAATGTTGCTTTGTGGCATGAACGTGATATCTCGCACTCTTCTGCCGAACGTATCATTTTACCAGATACAACGATCTTGATCGATTACATGTTGAATCGCTTTGGTCGGATCGTGAAGAACTTGACTGTTTTCCCAGAAAACATGAAGCGCAATATGGATAAGACATTTGGCTTGATCTACAGTGGTCGGGTCTTGTTGAAGTTGATCGATACTGGGATGAGTCGTGAAGAAGCTTATGACCTTGTGCAACCATATACAGCTAAAGCTTGGGATGAACAAACACAGTTCCGTCCATTGCTTGAAAGTGATGCAACGATCATGAGCCGCTTATCTAAAGAAGATCTTGATGATGCATTCGATTATCACTGGCACTTGAAACATATTGATGATATTTTTAAACGTGTTGGTTTAGAATAGTGTCTATAATATAAATTTAATATTTAAAAAGCCTTGATCGGTGGAGTTGGTTCCATGTGATCGAGGCTTTTTTATGCTTTTTATGAAAAAATCATAATATATTTTGATAAAAGTTATGAAGTTTATGAAAAAATTAAGGAGTAAATATATTGCTAACGGTGTCTTTATTAGATATGATAAGGATGAAAATAATATATATAATCTTAGGTATATTATTTGATTGTTATGTAGTTTATGGTGTTTGTAGAGGTTGGGAGGATTGATACAAAAATTGATTTTAAACTATATGTATAACTTTGGGTTAGTTTTTGGTAAGGAAAGGAGATGAAGAGGATGAAAACTAAATTGGTGAGAAATGTATGCGCTCTACTTTTGATCATTTGCCTACTTTTCCCATTACTTGGTCAAAGTGTACAGGCTTATGGAGATAATATTGAACCAGTGTACACTACTGACGATACAGGAACTTATCCAACAGCTTCTTGGAAACCAACAGGTCAAGAAAATGTCATCAACCATCAAGGTGGGACCGTCAGTGGTTGTGACAATAATACGAATTGGAGTGGTGATCCAAGTGATACCACTAATTCATACCTTAAACACGGCAATGTGGATGATCCGGATTTTATGATCCGAAAATTCGCACGTGAGACTGCTACTCCAGGGACTTTTGATGTATTTTTGAATGTTCGCGGTAATTCGGTCCGCCAAGAAAAAACGATTGATGTAGTTTTCGTGGTTGACACCTCGGGTAGTATGGGGGATAGTGAGCGGTTAGCAAATACTAAAGAGGGTATCAAAGGTTTCATTAATAGTGTTACAACCGCGGGTCTAGGTGATAATATTCGAGCAGGTCTAGTGAGTTACAGTAGTGAGGCACATAAGAAAGTGGAGCTAGGCACAGTTTCTAGTAATGCTGAGAGCTTAAAAAATGCTGTAGATCGTTTACGTGCTAATGGTGGAACTTTTACCCAAGATGGGCTGAATAAAGCCAAGGATATGTTTAAAAATAGTACTAGTGATGAAAAGATTATCATTTTACTTACGGATGGTAGGCCGACCTATTCGTACAAAGTAACTAGTGCGATTGAAGAAGAAGGTACGATATATGGGACAGATTTCGACTATAAGTCAAGTGAAGGTAGAGGTAGCAGTGAAGAGTTGTCCAAAAGCTATAAAGTTAACAATGACACTTTTGAAATTAAAGATACTTGGCCAGCTACATTAGGTGAGGCACGAAATATAAAGAATAATACTGATATTGTTATTAATGTCTTGGGTATAAGTATTGATGATAAATATAGCGCTAAAATGGAACTGCTGGCTAATAAAGGTCATTATTCGCCACAATCATCATCGGTGGGTATCAAAGAGTATTTAGAGAGTCAAACTGACAATGTTATTAATAGTTTTTCTACGATCAAGAACGGTAATGTTACCATTCCGTTGGCTGAACAGTATGAGTATGTTGCTTTGGATGGAAAAATTGTAACATCTGTAACATCTGTTGGTTCAAAAGAAGTTGATACGTATAATACCCAAGTTTCTGGTGGTAATGACGGACCGTTAGTTTGGTCGGGACTTAATCTTGGAAAAGGGCAAGAAGTCCAACTTCACTACCAAGTTCGTCTCAAAACAGGGACAGCAGATTTCGTGCCAAACAAGTGGTATCCGATGAGTGGGGAAACGGTGCTGACAGCTGAGAAGATTCCAGGAGCAAAATTTGGGATCCCATCTGGAAAAGCTTCGGGAACGACGATCGATGTCACTAAAGAGTGGAAGACTTTTAGTCAAACAGAATTGCCAGAAAACATCGGTTTCAAAGTCATTCGTAAAGTTGCTGGAGACGATGAGTGGCAAACAGCTGGTGGTGTATTGACTGCCGGTGACAAGTGGCAAAAGACTTTTGATAAATTGACATTAGCTGACGGTCAAGAAGTAGCCTTAGCTAAATATAATAAGCTTGGGGTCGACTACAACTATCAAGTCAGCGAAGAAACTGCCGTAGAGGGCTTTAACACGAAGATCGAACATCTTGATGAAAATAAATGGCGCATCATCAATACTGAGTTAGGTCTACAGGTCGAAAAACGTGCTAGTCCAAGTGATGCTAAGTTAGATGGCGCCGAGTTCAAGTTAGTCAAATACAGTGACGAATTTGTAACTGAAGATCCAAGTTTCAACGAGAAACTAGTTGCTAATAGCAAGGATATCATGAGTGGCCTTAAAAATGGGCACTACGCTTTGATCGAGACCAAAGCGCCAACTGGGTATCAAGCCGAGCCAAATGCGCTCAAGTTCAGCATCAAAAATGGAAAATTCTTCGATGAAGCAAATAACGAGATCACTGCAACCAATTTGGAAGCGGGGCAAGATGGTTTTTATTTGAATTTTTCAAATGATAGCGCTTATATCTTGACAGGTGTTAAATATAATATACTTAAACCATTTACGTTGAATTTGACCAAAACAGATACTAAGGGCAAACAGCTCTCTGGGGCTGAATTTGAGTTAGTGAATGCTAAGGGTGAGCAGATCAAATTCGAATACGCTAATGACGCTAAAACTAAGCTCAAGTTCAGTGGTTTAACTCCAGGCGAGTACACGTTGACAGAGACAAAAGCTCCAGTAGATCACAAACTTTTGACTGCACCACTTAAATTCACCATCACAGAAGCTGGTAAAGTCGAGTTTGAGAACGAGCCTAAAGATGTCAAAGTCGAATTAACTACAGGTGATGATCAAAATACACTTGATTTTAGGGTCGAGAATACACCACTGAAAACGGGGAGCGTAAGCGTTGCAAAATATACTACGAATGGTCAGCCTCTAGCCGATGCTAAATTCAAGTTGATCCGTTACACCGATGCGTGGCAGACCCAAGATGGATCTTTTGAAAAGACGATCACTGCTGATAGCGAAAATGTTTTAGATGATCTTAAATCCGGGCATTATGGGCTCCAAGAGATCAGCGCTCCAGCCGGGTATCAGCTCGATGAGAGTGTGGTCAAATTCAAATGGGAAGACGAAAAGTGGTTCGATGAAAATGGAAAAGAGATCACAGCCGCTAAGACTGAAAAGTTAGATCAACTTTATCTAGATCAGACTAATGCTGAAAAATTGATCATTTCCCGGGCGAACCGCTTAAAAGATACTGATCTGACCATCAAAAAAGTTAATGCCTTGACCCAAAAGACATTGGCCGGGGCTGAATTTGAACTAACGGATGAAACAGGTCAACGTTATGATATCACTACAACTGAGGATGGAATCTTTACAATAACTAACTTACGTCCAGGTGCATATGTCTTAAAAGAAGTCAAAGCGCCTGCTGGTTATGTGAAATTAAGTGATGAGATCGAATTTACGATCACTGAAGATGGTGAGTTGAACGGTAAAGGTAATTTAAAACTGACTACGACGGGGCATAACTTGATCGAGTTAAAAGTCAATAACTTCCCAGCTGGGATCTTACCAGAAACAGGTGGACCAGGTCTTTGGCTCTATGTACTCATTGGATCGGTCTTAGCCGGATCTGCTTTTGTCGCTAGACGCTTTATCATCAAGAAGCGGGGGGTGTAGGTCATGAAAAAAGTATTCAAATCGATACTCTTATTGATCGCACTTTGTCTGCCGCTTTTGGGACAAAGAGTCAGCGCTGATGTAACAGAAGAACCCTTACAAGTTGTAGTTCAGCATCAGTTTGAAAATCCTGATGGCAGTGAGCTAGTTTACGGAGCAGATATCGCTTTATCGCTCTATGATATCTCTAAGCAATATCAAGCGCAAGAAACGCCAGCTGATGCGCAGAAATTCATCGAAAGTTTCTCTCAGTTGTCAGCACAACAGTTAAGGCAGTATTTGGCAGATAACGAGATCAAAAAAGTCGAAACTGTGACGACCGATGTTATGGGAAAAGCTCATTTTAAAGTAGCAGGCAATGATAATGCGTATTTGATCGTGCAAGATCATGCGGTCAAGGGCCAAACGATCTTACCGCTAGCATTTTCGTTACCGCTGCAAAATGAAGATGGAACATCTAAAAATATGGTGGAACTTTACACCAAGCCGGTCAAATTGACGAGTTGTGCGTATTTTTATAAATACGGTGTCAATGGTGACAAGCAGATAGCGCTAGCGGATGCGCAATTTGTCTTAGGGCAAGAAGTTGCCGGTGAAAAGCAATATCTTGCAATAGATGAAACAAGTTTTGTAGCTAGTGATGATCCGGCTAATGATACCCGGGTCAAGAAGTTTACTTCCGATGAACAAGGTCTGGTCTTGCACGATTCTGAATTAGCACCGGGACAATACTTCTTTAGTGAAGTCAAAGCACCAAATGGCTACAGCATTTCTGAAGCGGCTAAACGGATCGCAGTGACTGTTGCTGATGACATGCAGATCACAGTGGCGGGCGTTCAATTAGTTGAATTGGTAGCTGGGATGGTCCCAAGTAGTTTTACGACCGCACCTAAGATCTTAAACTATGCCATTTCAGAAGATAAGCCAAATCAAACACCGACCGTACCGACTGATAATGGAAATAACGATAACACTTCCTTTGATAACAGTGGGCCAAAAGGGTCAAGTGTTGGTGGAATGTTAGCCCAATTGGGTGAGAAGAAAGGCCTGGTCTCTTTGATCGGGATCTTACTGGTAAGTTTTGCAGTTGTTGAATTCATACGTCAAAGAAAAAAAAGAGGTGGGAAAAATGAAAAATAAACTTAAAGCGCTCTTTATGAGTTTGTTGTTAGTTGCTTCGGTTTTGATCCCAAGTTTGGCTAGTGCAAAGACAGTCAATGCGGATGAAAATATTCCAGAAAATGTCAATATCACAGTACACAAACGCGTCTTTAAGGATGGTAATTTGCCAGGAGATAAGCCAAATACTGGTGATCTGATGCCAGACTTTGGTGGGGAAGCCTTACCTAATGTTGGATTTACAGTCTATGATATTACAGAAGAGTATATCAAAAAACTAGCTGAAACAAAGGATGCTCAAACGGCTACAGATGCGATGGTCAATAAGTATACTGATGCTAAGCCAGCTACTGTAGCGGCTGAACAAAAATTGACCGGTAAAAATGGAGATGTGACTTTTGAAGGTCTAGCTACTAAAGTTGATGACAAATTCAAGACATATATTGTTTTAGAAACTAAATCACCAAGTGCGATCACGACTAAATCTGCTCCGATGGTCTTAACAATGCCAATGTATGCGTACGATGATAAAGGTGAAGTGACCAGCAAGGTCTTAGAAAATATCCATGTCTATCCAAAGAACGCGGAAAATGAGGATAGTTATGAAGGTAAGCTCACTAAAGAATTGTTAGATGACACAGTTCACCACCACACTAATGCATGGGGCGTAAATGCGATCGATGATATGATCTTATCTCCGCGTGTTGGTCGTTTGCTTCAATACAAGGTAACTTACAATGTGCCTGCGACAACGATCTTTGATGCTGACAATGGTTTGACGATCGTCGATGATCCGGGTATTGGTATCGTGTTACCAGAAAAAGTTGCTAAAGACGCCAATGGTAAAGCAGTCGATACGATCGTTGATTCCTTGAACTCAAACGCTCAAGTTGCTAACGTGGTAGCGACCTACAATGGTAAAACAGTCGATGCTGAAGTCAAATATCATGAAGATAAACAACAAGGTGGGAACTCCTATTTTGAAATGAAAATCACGGGTGAACAAAATGCTGATCTAGCTGGGGAAACATTAGAGATCACTTACTATGCTTATTTAGCTAAGACAGAAGCTTCAATGGATGATCCGGTAGATAACAAGGTCACAGTTACAGCCGATACAACTAAAGATGATCAGACTTCAACTGAAGGTGAAACGACACGTGTGACAACACCATTTGCTTTGCGTGCTGCTATAGTCCTTGAAAAAACAGCTGAAAAGCCATTAGCTGTAGGTGGTTACAACTTCCAAAAGATCGATGCTCAATCAGGTAAAGCTTTAGCAGGTGCAAAATTTGTAGTCTTTGATACAGAAACTGATAATCCAAAGCAATCTGGTTATGTGAAATTCAACAAGAGTGCTAATGGTCGAAATGACCTCAAATGGGTGAAAGATAGCAGTGATGCGACCGTTTATACTTCTGATAAAAATGGTAGGATCAAATTGGACTATCTACCATATGGTGATTATAAATTAGTCGAGATCGAAGCGCCAACAGGCTATGCTAAGGGTGAAGCGCTCGACTTTAAGGTTGCTAAGGATACGTATCAAAAGACCGAAAATGCACCAATTGAAGTTAAAAATGCTAAGAAAGGTCTGTTACCTTCAACTGGTGGTTACGGGATCTATATCTTCTTAGTGATCGGTCTTGCTTTAATGGGCGGTGCTTATGTTTGGTTCCGTCGTGTTAGAAAAAATGACAATGTCTAAGTCAAATTAGACTAAAAAGAGGCGGGGAAACTTGACCTCTTTTTTATTACACTTCAGAAAGGATGAGCTATGAAAAAAACAAAGCAAAAAGGTGTTTGGCTCCAAGTTGGTTTGATCATAGTTTTTATCATTGGCGTCATTATCGCGCTCTACCCCTTTTACGTCGGGGCTTTGAATAATTTTATCGATCGTTATCGGGTGGGGCAGATCGCCCGTGAAAATACGCAGCAGAATGCTACACGTTTGGCCAAGTTAGAGGCTAAGAATAAACAAGCAACTGAAAAGGCAAAAAACGATCCCTTTAAAAATACTTCGAATAAGACAAAGGTCGATCTAAAGAAACATTTGATCGGTAAGGTGATCATCCCTAAGATCGCGGTCGATATTCCGCTGTTTGATACGACAAATAGTCAAACGATCCAGTATGGAGCTGCCGTTTTAGATGGGACCGCTTATCCAGTCGGTGGAAAAGGGACACACAGTGTAGTATCCAGCCACCGTGGTCTACCTGAGCGAAAATTATTTACTGATCTCAACAAATTAAAAAAAGGTGATATCTTTATTTTTGAAGTCTACAATAAAAAGCTCGCTTATCAGATCGAAGAGATAAAGACTGTGTTACCAAGCGATACATCGATCTTACAAGCTGAGCCAGGGCGAGATCTAGCCTCACTTTTGACTTGCACCCCGTACATGTTGAATACACATCGTTTGGTGCTAAAGGGTCACCGGATCCCGTATACTGCCAAAATGGACGAACAAAGTAAAGATGCAGTCTGGCGCAATTTTATCAAAAATATGCTGATCTTACTCGCCTGTGCGCTAATATTTGGTTGGCTACTCTATCTTTTAGTTACTACGATCTATGGTGCACTATTGAAGAAGCAAAAATTTGATCTAGAATTTTATTGTGTCGCTGCTGATGGTCGGCCGCTCAGTGGCAAAAAATTTGGCTTATATGACAAGCGAGGCAAAAAACTTTTACAGCGCAATGGGCGACCGTATTTAGTCAAAAGCGATGCCAAAGGTAAAGTTCGTTTCGCCCATTTGCCGGGTGGACTCTATAGTATTTTGTTGGAAGATGCTACGAGAAAGGAACGGATGGTAGTGGGTATCAAGAAACGTAGTGAGCAGCAGGGGAAATTTTATCCTAAGAAGTGGCAACGACCTAAAGTGATACATCTGGATAATGGATATAATTGGATCTTTTGAATGATAAAATTCGTGTTTTGGTATGTTTGTGTGCCAAAACACGAACTTTATTTTGTTGTTTTATATATTTAAGTTTATATTTTTAAAATTTTAACAATAAATATTCGGTATTTTTGTTGACGTGATAGAAGGAGTTTGTTATCTTATAGATGTAAATTATCGAATTATATTTGTTGTATGTCGTTTTAAAGTTCGTTTTTAAAGTTAAAGGAGCAAAAATATAGCCATGGGCGAAGTAATTTATACAGGAAAAGCAAAACAAATGTGGAGCACAGATGATCCAGAAGTCTTACGGGTCGTTTATATGGATCAGGCAACTGCTTTGAATGGCAAGAAAAAAGATCAGATCAAGGGTAAAGGTCAGATCAATAATGAGATCTCGACATTGGTCTTTGAATATTTAGCTAAACAAGGGATCAAGACCCACTTCATCAAAAAGTTATCCCCGACAGAAGAATTGGTACATAAAGTTGAGATCATTCCACTCGAAGCGGTGACCCGTAATATAGCTACTGGACACTTTGTCACCCGCTTTGGAGTTGAAGATGGTCTGGTGTTTGAGACACCAGTTGAAGAAACATACTACAAAAGTGATGCTTTAGATGATCCTTTCATCAATGAATCACAGACTTTAGCCCTTGGTTTAGCAACTAAAGCCGAACTCACCGAGATCTGGGAGCTTTCGCGCAAGACAAATCAATTGCTAACAGAATTATTTGCTAAAGCTGATCTGACTTTAGTGGACTTCAAACTTGAATTTGGTCGTTTGAGTGATGGAACTTTAGTCTTAGCAGATGAATTTTCACCTGATAATTGCCGGCTTTGGGATAAAAAAACTAAAGCTCATATGGATAAAGATGTTTATCGACAAGATCTAGGTGAGTTGACTCCAGTTTATGAAGAAGTTTTGGCCCGCTTACAACAAGCTTTAAAGGAGGAAAAATAATGACTGACGTAAGAATCTATGTGACCTATAAGGAATCTGTCTTTGATCCCCAAGGTGACACGATCAAACAAGCGATCCATGCATTAGGGCATGATGAAGTCAAAGATGTTAAGGTAGGTAAATTTTTTGATGTGACTCTTGATCCAAGTAAAAAAGATATCGAAACTGCCGTCAAAGAAGTCGCGGAAGAATTACTGGTTAATTTCAATCTTGAAACTTATCGCTATGAGATCATGGAGGAAGCCTAATGAAGATCGCAGTCGTTGTTTTTCCAGGATCCAATTGTGATATCGATCTCTACGAAGCTTTGCATATGGTTTTGGATGCAGATGTAGAGTACGTTTCGCATAAATGTGAAGACCTAAGTGCTTTTGATGCCGTGATGCTACCCGGTGGCTTTTCTTATGGAGATTACTTGCGTTGTGGTGCGATCGCGCGTTTTTCCAAGGTCATGCCTGAGATCGTAAAAATGGCCAAAGCAGGTAAACCGGTCTTTGGAACTTGCAATGGTTTCCAGATCTTGACCGAAGCTGGTCTGTTGCCAGGTGCCTTGAAACAAAATGATAGTTTGAAATTTGTTTGCAAGACAGTACCTTTAAGAGTTGAAAACACTAAAACACCATTTACCCACCAATATCGACAAGATGAAGTGATCGAATTGCCGATCGCCCATGCTGATGGCAGTTACTTTGCCGATGAAGCTACTTTAGCGGAACTGGAAACTAATGGACAAGTTGTTTTCCGCTATGTTGACGAAAATCCCAATGGTAGTTTGCATGATATTGCGGGGATCTGCAATAAACAAGGCAATGTTTTGGGGATGATGCCACACCCAGAACGAGCGGTAGAAGCTTTATTAGGCAATGAGGATGGCTTACGCGTCTTCAGATCATTATTGGAAAATGGCACAGTTAAAACGGAGGAAAGCTAATGGCTGAAATGACACCAGAAGAGATCAAAACCCAAAAACCATATCTTGAATGGGGTTTGACACAAAAAGAATACGATTATATCTGTGATGAACTGCTCCAGCGTTTACCAAACTATACAGAAACAGGTTTATTTTCGGTCATGTGGAGTGAGCACTGTTCTTATAAGAAGTCTAAGCCAGTTTTACGCTTATTTCCTACCAAAAATGAACGTGTTTTACAAGGACCGGGGGAAGGTGCCGGGATCGTTGATATCGGCGATGGTTTAGCGGTCGTTTTCAAAGCTGAAAGTCACAATCATCCTTCTGCCGTTGAACCCTATGAAGGAGCCGCAACTGGGGTCGGTGGGATCTTGCGCGATATTTTCAGTATGGGTGCACGACCTGTTGCCTCACTTGACTCATTACATTTTGGCGAATTGACGGATGCGCGGACCAAATACTTAGTCAATGGTGTCGTAGCAGGGATCGGCGGTTATGGTAACTGTATGGGGATCCCAACTGTCGGCGGTGAGATGACTTTTGATGAATGTTATCGTGGCAACTGCTTAGTTAATGCGATGAGTGTCGGCTTGATGGAACAAAAAGACATGCAAAAAGGTCGCGCGACTGGTGTTGGTAATGCGGTGATCTATGTTGGTGCTAAGACCGGACGTGATGGGATCCACGGTGCAACTTTTGCGTCAAGTGATTTCAGTGACGAAAAAGAGACACAACGTTCAGCTGTTCAGGTCGGTAATCCATTTATGGAAAAATTACTCATGGAAGCTTGCTTGAAATTGACCCATGACCATAAGGATTGGTTGGTCGGGATCCAAGATATGGGAGCAGCAGGGATCGCTTCATCATCTTGTGAAATGGCCTCAAAGGCGGACAGTGGCTTGGTCTTAGAGTTAGATAAAGTGCCACAACGTGAAAGTGAAATGTCAGCTTATGAGATCATGTTGTCTGAATCGCAAGAACGGATGCTACTTTGTGTGCATAAAGGATATGAAGAAAAGGTCATCGAATTGTTCAAAGATTTTGACCTTGAAGCTGTTGTGATCGGGCGTGTAACGGATGATGGTCAGTATCTTTTGAAACATCATGGCCAAGTAGTCTGTGATATCCCAGTCAAAACTTTGACGGATGATGTTTTAGAAGAACCGAGCCAAGAAAGAGTACCACAACGTTTGCTCGAAGCTAAGGAAATGCCACAATGGGTCCCAACAGTCACCGATCCTAAACAAACTTTACTCGCATTGTTGCAACAACCAACGATCGCTTCAAAAGAAATGTTTACGCAGACTTATGATTCACAAGTGCGCACGAGCACAGTCTTAGGGCCGGGAAGCGATGCCGGTGTGATCAGAGTTCGCAAAACAAACAAAGCCTTAGCGATGACGACCGATGGCAATGGACGTTTTATCTATTTAGACCCAAAGATCGGTGGACAGATGGCAGTCGCTGAAGCCTGTGCTAATGTTATCTCTAGTGGTGCTTTACCGCTAGCAATGACAGATTGCTTGAATTATGGTGATCCTAATGACCCTGAGATCTATTATGAACTACACCATTCGGTCGCGGGGATGGCCCAAGCCTGTGAAGCCTTTGATACACCAGTTATTTCAGGGAATGTATCCTTATATAACGAAACCAATGGTGAAGCGATCTACGGAACTCCAATGGTCGGGATGGTCGGTTTGATCGAGGATGTAAAACGCATCATTCCTTCGACTGTAAAAAATGCGGGTGACGCTTTGTATTTAGTTGGTGCCAAGACAAAAGCCGATTTTTCAGGTAGCGAGATCCAAAAGATGCAAACTGGTAAGATCTTTGGCGCGCTAAATGAATTAGATCTACCTAATTTGAATAAGGTAATGAAACAACTTTTAACAGCCATGCAAAATGGTTTGGTCACGAGCAGTCACGATGCTAGTGAAGGTGGTTTGGGTGTTTGTTTAGCCGAAACATTATTCAATAGTGATCTGGGGGCTAAAGTAACGTTAAACTTGAGTAGTTCAGATTTCTTTAGTGAAACGCCCGGTCGTTTTATCGTCAGTGTTCCGCAAGCTAAGCGCACTGAATTTGAAAAAACTTTAGGGACAGCGCAGATCTTCTTAGGTGAAGTAGATGGCGGATCCAAGTTAGCCGTGACCTTAACTGATGCAAAATTTGAAGTTGAAGTAAGCGAAGCACAAAAATTATGGGAGGAAGCGATACCGTGCCTCATGAAATCAAAGGATTAAACGAAGAATGTGGTGTCTTTGGTGTTTTTGATACTAAAAAGGCCAATCAGCTGACATATTTTGGTTTACACAGTCTACAACACCGCGGTCAAGAAGGTGCAGGGATCGTCTCAAGTGATGGCACCAAGCTCAAACAATTCAGAAATAAAGGTTTATTGGCGGAAGTCTTTGCTAATGAAGCTGATCTGGATAGTTTAGATGGGAATGCTGCGATCGGTCATGTTCGCTATGCCACTAGTGGTAACGATTCGATCAACAATCTCCAGCCTTTTTTATTCAACTTTTATGATGATGAAGTTGCCTTGGCACATAACGGTAATTTGATCAATGCTAAAAGTCTTAGGCGGCAATTGGAAAAAGCGGGTTCGGTTTTTCACTCTAATTCTGATACCGAGATCTTGATCCATTTGATCAGGCAAAAGCGCGATCTGGATTTTATCGATGCCTTAAAAGCCAGTTTAAATGAAGTCAAGGGTGGCTTTGCATTTCTATTGTTGCAAAAGGATCGCTTGATCGCAGCGTTAGATCCTAATGGCTTTCGTCCGTTATGCATCGGACAACTTAAAAATAAAGCCTATGTCGTTGCAAGCGAGACCTGTGCTTTGGATATGATCGGCGCTAAATTTGTCCGGGATGTCGAACCCGGTGAACTGATCATCATTGATAAAGATGGTCTGCACATCGATAACTATACTGACGACACTAAATTGGCAGTTTGTTCGATGGAATACATTTATTTTGCGCGGCCCGATTCGATCATTCATGGGATCAATGTGCATACTGCGCGTAAACGGATGGGGCGTCTGTTAGCCAAAGAACAGCCAGTTGATGCTGATATCGTGATCGGTGTTCCCAATTCATCTTTATCAGCTGCTTCGGGTTTTGCGGAAGAAGCTGGCTTACCATATGAAATGGGGTTGATCAAGAGTCAATATGTAGCTAGGACTTTTATTCAGCCGACCCAAGAATTGCGTGAACGTGGTGTCAAATTAAAACTTTCGGCTGTGCGTGGGGTCGTTGAGGGTAAAAAAGTTGCGATCATTGATGATTCGATCGTTCGTGGTACAACTTCTAAGCAGATCGTGAAACTTTTAAAAGAGGCGGGCGCTAAAGAAGTACATATGCGGATCGCTTCACCCCCATTGCGCTTTCCATGTTTTTATGGGATCGATATTTCAACTAGGGCAGAATTGATCGCAGCTGATCACAGTGTGCAAGAAATCTGTGAGTTGATCGGGGCTGATTCACTGGGCTTTTTGAGCACGGAAAGTCTGATCAAGGCGATCGATATCCCGAGTGGTAGAAAAGTCGAAAATGGCGGGCTAACAGTTGCTTATTTCGATGGCAAATATCCGACCCCGCTGTATGATTATGAAGCTGATTATTTAGCCTCACTCAAGCAACAAGAAGAAAGGAATTTTTTGCGATGAGTCGTTATCAAGAAGCTGGTGTTGACGTTAATGCTGGGTATGAAATGGTCAAAAAGATCAAACAAGATGTTGCTTCGACCGCACGTTTAGGGATGCTAGGTAGTCTAGGAAGTTTTGGCGGGATGTTTGATCTAAGTGTCTTAGATCTAAAAAGCCCGGTCTTAGTTTCAGGAACTGATGGTGTAGGGACGAAATTGATGATCGCCCAGGCATTAGATAAGCATGATACGATCGGGATCGATTGTGTCGCGATGTGCGTCAACGATATTTTAGCTCAAGGGGCTGAACCGTTATATTTTTTAGATTATATCGCAACTGGAAAAAACGATCCGGCTAAAATGGCGCAGATCGTTTCTGGTGTGGCAGAAGGCTGTCGTCAAGCTGGAGCGGCTTTAGTCGGTGGCGAAACGGCTGAAATGCCTGATATGTACGCCCCAACTGAATATGATCTAGCTGGTTTTGCTGTCGGAGCGGTCGAAAAGAGTAAGCTTTTGGATGAAAGCCGGCCTAAAGCGGGCATGAAATTGATCGGTCTACCTTCAAGCGGGCTACACTCGAATGGATTTTCATTAGTCAGACAGATCTTATTCAAAGATCATCAGGTAGACTTGGCCGACCGCCCAGCAGCACTTTCAGGTAAAAGTGTTGGTGAAGTATTGTTAGAACCCACGCGGATCTATGTTAAAGCTGTTTTGCCATTGATCAAACAAGGCTTGATAAGTGGTGTTAGTCATATCACAGGCGGTGGCTTGATCGAAAATTTACCACGTATGTTTGGCGACGAGCTACAGGCACGCTTAGATTATACCTCATGGGACAAACCGGCGATCTTTGGGTATTTGAGAGATCTAGGTGAGTTAGAGCAAGCTGATTGTTTAGAGACTTTCAACTTAGGGATCGGGTTAGTTTTAGCCGTTGCACCGCAAAATGTTCCAGCGGTCAAAGACTTATTACAGCAGGCAGCTGAGCCATTTTACGAGATCGGTGAACTGGTAAAACGGCCTGAAAATGCAGCTAAGATCGAGATCGATTTTTAAGGGGTGATTTGATGCGCACAGCAATTTTTGCATCGGGCAGTGGTTCAAATTTTGAAGTTTTAGCCCAAAAATTCCAAGCCGGCGAATTCAAGGCTGAGCTGGTGCTATTATTTAGTGACCATCCAGACGCTTTTGTGATCAAACGGGCCCAGAAATTAAAGGTCCCCTATGAGACTTTTACGGTCAAAGAATGCGGGGGCAAAGTTTTGTATGAAAAACGTATTATGGAGATCTTGGAGAAGTATCAGATCGATTTTATCATCTTGGCGGGCTATATGCGTGTTTTAGGTGAAGAGATCGTTTTAGCTTATGATAAGCGGATCGTTAATCTACACCCAGCGTATTTACCTGAATATCAAGGTCTACATGCGATCGAACGGGCTTTTAGCGATCATCAGACGCAAGGTAAAAGTCAGACCGGCGTGACGATCCATTATGTCGATACTGGCTTAGATACGGGCCCAGCGATCTTACAAAAGCATGTCCCGATCTATCCAGATGACACGTTAGAAACGCTCGAACAGCGGATCCATGCGTGTGAACATGAATTGTATCCTCAAGCACTAAAGCAGATATTTAAAGGAGAGTAAGCGTGAAAAGAGCATTGATCAGTCTTTCAGATAAAAGTGGTATCGTTGAATTTGCCAAAGGATTAGTCGCAAATGATTTTGAGATCATTTCGACAGGTGGTACTCAAAAAATGTTAGAAGAAGCTGGGATCAAGACCCTGGCAGTAGAAGAGGTGACTAATTTTCCTGAGATCTTGGATGGTCGGGTCAAGACCTTGAACCCATATATCCACGGGGGACTTTTGGGAAGACGTGATTTACCCGAGCATGTTGCAACCATGGAAAAGTTAGCGATCAGACCGATCGACCTAGTATGTGTCAACTTATATCCCTTCAAAGAAACGATCACCGATCCTAGCAAGACATTTGCCGATGCGATCGAAAATATCGATATCGGTGGTCCAAGTATGTTGCGTTCGGCCGCTAAAAACTTCAATGATGTGACTGTGGTCGTCGACAAGGCTGATTATGAGAAAGTTTTAGAAGAATTGAACAATGAAGGTAATACGACTTTAGCAACGCGTAAAAAGTTAGCGGCTAAAGCTTTTGCACATACAGCCAGCTATGATGCGATGATCGCCCATTACTTTGCTGAGCAATTACATGAAGTTGCACCAGAGAAGTTGACATTGACCTATGAATTGGAGTCTGAAATGCGCTATGGCGAAAATTCGCACCAACCGGCTTGGTTCTATAGGGATGCTTTACCTAAAAAATATGCGATCACTTCCGCTAAACAATTAAATGGTAAGCAATTATCCTATAACAATATCAAGGATGCCGACGCTGCACTGCGGATCGCCCGCGAATTTGAGGGCCCGACCGTGGTCGCTTTAAAACATATGAATCCATGTGGGATCGGACAAGCAGATAACTTGGAAAAAGCGTGGGATCTAGCTTATGCGGCTGACCCGATCTCGATCTTTGGTGGCATTATCGTATTGAATCGTCCAGTCGATGTCAAAACGGCTGAAAAAATGCATAAGTTATTCTTAGAGATCATTATCGCACCTGGTTTTGAGCCAGCTGCCTTAGAAGTTTTGAAACAAAAGAAGAATTTACGTTTATTAGAGTTAGATTTTAGTGCTAAAGATGAAACTCCAGCCTTTGAAACAGTTTCGGTCATGGGTGGCTTGTTGGTCCAAGAACAAGATATGACTTTAGAAGATCCAGCTGACTGGACTGTTGTTACGAAAAAAGCGCCAACTAAAGCACAAGAAAAAGCGTTATTACTTGCTTTAAAGGCTGTCAAGCACACTAAATCTAATGCGATCGTAGTAGCTAATACTGAACGCACATTAGGGATCGGGGCTGGTCAACCTAATCGGATCGACTCGACCAAGATCGCAGTGGGACATGCTAAAGACTTTATCAATGATGAAACAGTTTTAGCCTCAGATGCCTTTTTCCCAATGGATGACTGTGTTGAATATGCGGCTAAAAATGGGATCAAGGCGATCATTCAACCGGGTGGCTCGATCCGCGATGAAGATTCGATCAAAATGGCTGATAAGTATGGGATCGCAATGTTGACTACAGGTATCAGACACTTTAGACACTAATGGGCGAGGGTGAAACGCAAATGAAAGATGATTTAAAGTTATTAGTCGTTGGTTCTGGTGGACGTGAACATGCGATCGCTAAAAAATTATTAGCTAGTCCACATGTTAGTCAAGTTTATTGTGCTCCAGGTAATCCGGGGATGACAGTGGATGGGATCATACCGGTTGCGATCTCTGAGCTTGATTTTCCGGCACTTAAAGGTTTTTGTTATGAAGAAGAGATCGCCTGGACTTTTGTGGGACCGGAAAATGCGTTAGTCGCTGGGATCGTGGATTCATTTGAAGCAGATGGGCTAAAGATCTTTGGTCCAGCTAAGACAGCAGCTCAGTTGGAAGGGTCAAAAGACTTTGCGATGCGCTTTATGAATAAATATGCTGTTCCAACGGCAAGCTTTGCCACTTTTTCCGACTCAGCTTCAGCTATTGCAGGGCTAGCAGAATTTAGTGAACCGGTCGTGATCAAAGCTGATGGGTTAGCAGCTGGTAAGGGGGTCGTGATCGCCCAAACAAAGGAACAAGCTAAAGAAGAGATCGCTTTGATGTTTAAAAAAGGGCAAAAACGGCTCGTGCTCTCGGAATTTTTATCTGGAGCAGAATATTCACTCTTTGTTGCGGTAGGCCGTAAAGATTATCGGATACTTCCGATGGCGCAAGACCATAAGCGAGCTTTTGATCTTGATAAAGGGTTGAATACTGGTGGAATGGGGGCTTATAGTCCGTTGCCACAATTGCCAGAAGCTGATTATCAGCGGATGTTACGTGAAGTTGTTGCACCAACGATCGCTGGTTTGCGCCAAGAAGAGTTTGATTACTGCGGGATCTTATATATCGGGTTGATCATGACCGAACAAGGCCCGAAAGTCATTGAATACAATGTACGTTTAGGTGATCCCGAGACGCAGGTCGTCTTACCGCGGATCACATCTGATTTTGCAGAATTGATAGACTGTGCGCTTAATGGCAACGCATTACCAGCGATCGAAGTAACGGCTAAAGCTTGCTTAGGCGTAGTCGTAGCAGCTTCTGGTTATCCGGGTGAGTATCTCAAAGGACAAGTTTTGCCCGAATTAAAAACAACAGATGAGATCAAGATCGATTATGCTAATGTCAGTGAAAAGGCAGAGCAGTTTATCGGTAATGGTGGTCGTTTATTGTGTGTGTTAGCGCTAGAAGATGATCTTCAGCTAGCACAGGCAAAAGCCTATAGTTATTTAGCGCAACATGAATTTACTGATTGTTACTATCGCCACGATATCGGGACGAAAGCCACAGGAAAATTTTCTGGGATCGATGGCGAACTAAAAGACTTAGCCTAGTGTAAAAGCGGACTGGATCTGGTTCGCTTTTTTACTTGTCTTCTAAGTAGAGAAATGATATTTTTAAGGAAATGATTTGGACAAGGCAGGAAACTAGATGAGTAATTTTATGTATCAAGCATTCAGCGAGGTCGCTAAGCAAAAAGCTTTTGTGACGGCAGCCAAAGTATTGAATGTGACACCATCAGCGATCAGTCATTCGATCAATGGGCTTGAAAAAGAGTTAGGATTTGCATTGTTTTTCCGTAATCGCAATGGAGTCCAGTTGACTTCCGCTGGAGAAAAGATCTTACCGATCGTCCGTGAACTATTGAATACCGAAGATAAGTTATTAGAAGAAGCCGCTCGGATCAACGGGTTAGACCAAGGGCGGTTGCGGATCGGGGCTTTTAGTAGTGTCTGTATCAATTGGCTCCCTGATATGATCAATACCTTCAAAAAAAATTATCCTGAGATCGAAGTTTCGGTTTGGCAGGGCAACTTTAATGAAGTCATCCAGCAGATCAAATTAGGAGAGATCGATATTGGTTTTTCCGCCTTACCGATCAAAGAAAATCTGGAAGTTGTACCGTTGTATCGAGATGAGATCTATTGTGTTGCACCTGAGGGATTTACGCCCCAAGATAAAAAAGCCGTCGTGGCTAGTGATGTGGCGGATAAACCGTTTATTCTCCAAGAGATCGATTATGATCGCAATACTAAAGAGGCTCTGGATGACTATAATGTTTCAGTCAATTCGATCCAATACAGTATCGATGATGCCTCGATTATTGCAATGGTCGAATCAGGACTAGGCTTTGGGATCTTGCCAGAATTAGCTCTACAAAAACTTTCGGGCAATGTCGTGCAGTATCCTTTTGCCAAGCGATATTTTCGGACGATTGCCTTATTAACACACAATAAAGCCCAGCAAACACCTTCGACACAGGCTTTTATCCGCGTTATTATAGACTATTTGACCGAGCGCTATGGTGGGTTAGTGTAACGGGTCACAGTAAGAATTGTTAAAAAATTTAAATAAAGTCAAATTTATGGACTAAGGTACTTGCATATAGCATTAAAGTTTGTTAATATTCATAGGACATTGCCAGGCAAAGTAGGTGAATATTAATCAATGGAAACAAAATTAAAAGTTGGCGACAAAGTGACATGTGATAAATTTGCTTCATTGACGCATGATTTTGTCGGCGCGATCGAAAAGATCTATGAAAATTCTGCAGTGGTTGAGATCTTGGAACATCATAAAGATGATACCGTAGTCGTGAGCGATTTCCATAACCGTGCTGTAGTAGCTTTAGATCACATGAAAAAGAAGCCAGCATAAAAATTCAAAAAAAAGATGACAAACGAAGATAAGGGTGCTATAATTATCTTTGTTGTTGCGGGTGTAGTTTAGTGGTAAAATCCCAGCTTCCCAAGCTGATGTCGCGAGTTCGATTCTCGTCACCCGCTTCAAAGAGCATCTTTGGTTTCGGCCGGAGATGTTTTTTATTTAAGTTAAGAAAACTCAATGATAAAAGAAAAGTAGCCTGTGGCAGCGGTAAGCGAGTCTGGGGTGGTGGGAGCCAGATCGTGTAAGCAGGTGAAGCGCGCTTTTTAGAGTACAAGTGAATATTTGAGTGGATATTGATCAAATAGAGTGGTACCGCGGGAATTTCTCGTCTCTTGCAAAGTGTTATTTAACGCTATGCAAGAGACGTTTTTATTTTTAAAGGAGGATATAATGATGAAGGACTACAAACAATTAGTGGCTCAAGCAGTATATGCGGCAGTTGATGGCCAGTTAAATGAAGAAGCGATCATTGAAAAGATCGAACAACCAAAAGATCTTAAGTTAGGGGACTATGCTTTTCCAGCATTCGTATTGGCTAAGGTCTTGCGTAAAGCACCACAAATGATCGCGCAAGAATTGGTCGAAAAGATCGATACGACTAATTTTGAAAAAGTTGAAGCTGTGGGACCTTACGTAAACTTTTTCTTAGATAAGGCAGCTTTTAGTGAAGATGTTTTGCATGATGTTTTGACTAAACAAGAACATTTTGGGGATGCAACGACTGGCAATGGCCGCCAAGTTCCGATCGATATGTCTTCGCCTAATATCGCTAAACCAATGTCGATGGGCCACTTGCGTTCAACTGTGATCGGTAACTCGATCGCTCTTTTAATGGAAAAATCCGGTTACAAACCAGTCAAGATTAACCACCTAGGTGACTGGGGCACCCAATTTGGCAAATTGATGCGTGCTTATGAACTTTGGGGAAGTGAAGAAGAAGTTAAAAATGATCCGATCAACTCCTTATTAGGTTATTACGTACGTTTCCACCAAGAAGACGTTGAAAATCCTCAATTAGATGATGAAGCCCGTGATTGGTTCAAACGTTTAGAAGATGGGGATGAAGAAGCAACTCGTCTTTGGAAATGGTTCCGTGAAGAATCACTTAAAGCTTTCACAACTGTCTATGATCGTTTAGGGATCGAATTTGATTCTTACAACGGTGAAGCTTTCTACAACGACAAGATGGATGAAGTAGTCGAGATCTTAGAAGACAAGGGATTATTAAAAGAAAGTCAAGGAGCTCAGATCGTGGATCTTGAAGCCTATAACTTGAATCCTGCTTTGATCAAAAAGACTGACGGGGCGACACTTTACATTACTCGTGACTTAGCCGCAGCAATGTATCGTAAACGTACTTATGACTTTGCCCAATCCTTGTATGTCGTTGGTAACGAACAATCAAATCACTTCAAGCAATTGAAGGCCGTTTTAAAAGAAATGGGATATGATTGGTCCGATGATATCCATCACATTCCATTTGGTTTGATCACACAAGGTGGTAAGAAGCTTTCTACACGTTCGGGTCGTGTCATTTTGTTAGAAAAAGTTTTGGATGATGCGGTTGCCTTGGCTAAAGAACAGATCGAAGCTAAGAATCCTGGTTTAGCTAATAAAGATCAAGTTGCTGAAGAAGTCGGTGTTGGTGCGGTAGTCTTCCATGACCTTAAGAATGAACGTTTGAACAACTTTGACTTTGATTTAGAAGAAGTCGTACGTTTTGAAGGTGAAACTGGTCCATATGTTCAATACTCACATGCTCGTGCAATGAGTATTTTACGTAAAGCTGGTGTGACGAAGATCGATCCGGCTAAGGCCTATGCTGTAACAGATGAAAATGCTTGGGAAACTTTGCGTCTATTGGGCGAATTCCCAGAAACTGTTGCTCGTGCAGTCGCAGAATACGAACCATCTGTGATCGCTAAGTATGCGATCCATTTGGCAAAAGCCTTCAACAAGTACTATGCTCATTCTAAGATCTTGGTCGAAGATGACCAATTAGAAGCACGCTTAGCTTTAGTAGCTAGTGTAGCTGATGTCTTAAAAGAAGCATTGCGCCTCTTAGGGGTAGCAGCTCCAGACGAAATGTAATTTTCAAAAGTCGATCGCCACAGTGTGATCGGCTTTTTTTATGAAATCACCGTTAGAAATAATTTATTGATAAATAAGTTTTGCGCCAGTTGTTTAGTGGTAAACTTGGTGCAACAAACAATAAGGGGGAGTTTCGTGGTGAAGATCAACAATTATGCAAAAAAAGAGGATTATGTTTTTGATCTGATTCAAAAAATCGGAAATTTATCAGAAAAAGACCAAGAAAAATTTCGCACATCTTGTCGAGCAATGGTTTATGACTACAACGATATGTTGATGTTCAATGGATTTAAGGGTGACTTTGCTTGCTTTTTAGTCAGTGGGTTGGTGGCAAGCCGGTATTACAATTATGAA
The DNA here is from genome assembly GCF_001434535.1 of Ligilactobacillus animalis KCTC 3501 = DSM 20602. Taxonomy (GTDB): domain Bacteria; phylum Bacillota; class Bacilli; order Lactobacillales; family Lactobacillaceae; genus Ligilactobacillus; species Ligilactobacillus animalis. Next base: position 21,737 of record NZ_AYYW01000025.1, on the reverse strand, counting down.
AGTGATAAAGACCAATATATGACGTTTTATAAGCAACAAGAGTTATTCTATCCTTCGCATGAGGTATTTGATGAAGATCATACGGAAGAAGAGTTGGTCGTATTTTCGGATAAAGCGATCATTATTGTTATTCCTGAAGATATTATGCATGAATATCGAGATAAATCGCCTTTCTTCAATGAAATGCTACGTGAGCAGATGGCATACCAATTGCAAAAAGAACGGATCTACAACATTTATTGCAATCTATCATCGACAAGGGAACGGATCAAGAATACACTTTTCTACTTAGCGGTGCTCTATGGGAAAGTTACCGATGAGAAGTGGGTCCGTTTGCCTCGGCGGATCGATCAAAACGTTTTAGCTTCTTACACTCGTGCCTCTACCTCACTAGTCAACATGATCATCAAAGAATACTGCAGTCAAGGCTTAGCTAAACGGGGACGGCGCAAGCTCTTGTTAGACCGCGAGCTAGTGATGGATTATGTCGCGAATACAGGTTTTAATGAGTTTAGTTGAATTTTTAGACGAGATCGAGTAAGCCTAATTTTGCTTGCCTGCGGAAGTTTGTTAAAATAGAGATACAATCTTTTGTCTTGAGGTGATTTTTGTGAAAAAAGAAATGCGCCAAGGAAAGATCGAGCAGCTGATAAATCAGCAAGTCATCTCTAATCAAGAAGAGCTGATGCAGGCGCTACAAGCTATTGGTATCAGTGCAACGCAAGCGACGATCTCACGCGATATCCGGGAAATGCAGATCGTTAAGCAACAGGATGGTAATGGTAAGTTACGCTATGTGATCTTTAAAGCTAACAATCAATCGGAACAAGATAAGCTGTATAAAGCAATTTCTGATGCGGTCACAGCGATCACGACGGTTGAATTTATGAATGTGATCCATACTACTCCACGCAATGCGAATGTTTTAGCGGCGATCTTAGATGATCTGTCTTTACCAGAAGTTGCTGGAACGTTAGCTGGCTTTGACACTGTAGTAGTGATCAGTCCCTCACGCGAAGCTGCTGCTCAGCTCTATGCGTTATTTATGGAACACGTTGATCCAGATAATTTGCTGTAGAAGCATTTATACTATAATGATCATTGAGATCGTGACTCTTAGTTGCGGTCTCTTTGTGCATTCTTAAATATTATTAAATTTTAGATACGTTTGGCGGAACCTTGCTTAGATGTGCTAAGATGATAATTAACGATAGTAGAAAAGGAATTTATGCGATGAATGATTTTTTAGAAAAATTGCGCCAAACTATAAGCCACTATGGTAAAAAAATTTGGACTTGGTTTTTGGCTAAGAGCCGACGTTATCAATTATGGCGGTGGTTGGTAGTTATTTTTTTAGCGAGTTTTTTATGCATGAGTATCTATCTGACCTTTGTAGCCAAAACTTCTAATGTTAAGGGCCTAAAGAACGCTTTAGAACAAGCAACTGAGATCTACGATAAAAATGATCAAAAGGCGGGTTATCTTTATGCCCAAAAAGGTACTTGGACTTCGATCGATGATATTTCACCTAACGTTATCGATGCAGTATTGTCGACCGAAGACCGTAACTTCTATAAAGAATATGGTTTTTCCGTCAAAGGGATCGCCCGGGCCAGTTTGATGCATCTCAAAAATAAGTTGACTGGCGGTAATGCCGTTACCGGTGGGGGGAGTACTTTGACCCAACAATTGGTCAAAAATGCCTTCCTTTCCCAAGAACAGACGCTTTCTCGTAAAGCCAAAGAGATCTTTATTGCGATGCAAGTCGAAAATACCTATAGTAAAAAAGAGATCTTAGCAATGTATCTGAATCATGCTTATTTTGGCAATGGAGTCTGGGGCGTTGGTGATGCAGCTAAACGCTATTTTGGAACAACGGCTAGCCAGTTGACGGTTCCACAAGCAGCTACTTTAGCGGGGATGTTGACGAGTCCAAATGCCTATAATCCAGCCGACCATCCCGAAGCCTCTAAAAAACGCCGGGATGTAGTCTTGAGCTTGATGGAAGATAACAATAAACTGACCGCAGCCCAAACTAAAGAATATCAAGCTACACCAATGGTGACTAATAATACGTATACCTATAATTCAGGTTATAAGTATCCATATTATTTTGATGCTGTTATCTCAGAAGCGATCAATCGCTATGGTTTAAGTGAATCAGATATTATGAACCGTGGCTATAAGATCTATACTTCACTTGATCAAAATTACCAAACGACATTCCAAGAAGATTTTGCTAATGACTATTTATTCCCAGACAACGCGGCTAATGGGGCTAGAGCTCAAGGTGCTTCAGTGGCACTTGACCCTAAAACAGGCGGTGTAGCCGCGGTCGTTGGGGGCCGGAGTGGGACGCATGTCTTTCGGGGCTATAATCGGGGGACGCAATTGGTGCGCTCACCGGGATCAACGATCAAACCCTTAGCGGTGTATGCTCCGGCTCTGAATAAGGGTTACCATTATGATTCGGAATTGCCTGACGAATTGAAAGCCTATGGAACTAACAAGTATACGCCACATAATTGGAATAATGTTTATGGTGGTGATCTCCCGATGTATAAAGCCTTAGCTGAAAGTAAAAATACTTCCGCGGTCTGGTTGTTAAATAAGATCGGGGTCAAAACCGGTTTTGACAGTGTTGAAAAATTTGGGATAACGCTAGATCCTTCTGATGAAAATTTGAGTTTAGCGCTAGGGGGACTTAAAAAAGGGGTCTCACCTTATCAGATCGCAAGTGCTTATACGGCTTTTGCTAACGATGGTGTCCGCTATGATCCACACTTTATCACCAAGATCGTCGATGCTTCGGGTAAGACGATCGTTGATAATACTGAAGTCGATTCGACGCGAGTCCTTTCAGCTAAGAATGCCAATGAGATGACGAGTATGTTGATCGATGTATATACAATGGGGACTGGGACTAATGCTAAACCAGCTGGTTATACGATCGCTGGTAAGACCGGTTCAACGCAAGGCAATGGGGTCGATCCGATGGCAGCAGATACCGATCATTGGTATGTGGGTTATACCCCAGATGTAGTTGTGGCTACCTGGGTCGGCTATGATTCTAGCAAAGATCCGATCGAAGACGCTGGTAATCGTGGTGGGGCTAGTCTGTTCAAGACCCAGATGGAAGGCATCTTACCATATACCAAGGAAAATAAATTCGAAGTCAAGTCCGCCTCAACGATGGCCGCTGAGAATAGTGCTGACGATGATAGCGATGAGAGCTGGTGGGATAAGATCAAAAATGCTGGTCAAGAAGGTACGAGTGATTGGAAACAGACTGCCGATTCGTGGCTTCAAAAAGGAAAAGATGCATTAAATAGCCTGTTTGGAAATTAGTTTTTAAAGGCTTTAGATAAAACTTTTTTAGCAAAGTGCGTTATAATAGATATATTAAGAATTGAAGGAGCGATATTATGGTCAATATTTATGATACAGCTAATCAAATGGAACAAGATTTGAAGCAAACACAACAATACCAAGAATTAAAAGCAGCTTATGAAGCTTTGAAGGCGGATGAAAAAGCTTATGCTTGCTTCAAGGAATTGCAAGATCTTCAAGGTCAATTGCAACAAAAGCAAATGCAAGGCAACATCACAGAAGATGATTTCAAAGAATTACAAGAAGCTGGTGCTAAAGCTAAGGAATTTGAAGCATTACAAACATTGATGTTGAAAGAACAAGCTTTGAGCATGTTGATGGATGAAGTAAGCAAGATCATCTTCCAACCGGTTCAAGAATTATACCAAGATTAAAATGAACAAAAGAGCTCTGCGGGGCTCTTTTTTTAGTCCTACTAACTGGCTCGAAAATGTGGTAAAGTTAGTACGAAACGGGGAAAAATAAATGAATGGATAGGACAAGAGCGTGTTAAAAAAATTATTTGATTATAAAGTTGATGAAAATTTAGAATTATTTGTATTGATCAAGTCAGCTGAAACGCGGATCGCTAAGAATGGCAAAAAGTTTATTGCTTTTAATTTTGCTGATAGCTCTGGCGTGATCAGTGCTAAATTTTGGGATGCTTCAGATGATGATATCAAGCGATTTGAAGCGGGCAAAGTAGTTCACTTGAAAGGTAAACGTGAAAATTATCAAAACAATCCCCAGATCAAGATCTTCAAGCTTCGGTTAGCTAATGCTGAAGAACCAAATGATCCGGCACTTTATCTCCAAGCTGCACCAGAAAAGACACTTGCGATGGAAGAAGAACTGAATCAGTATGTGTTTGAGATCGTTAATCCAACGTGGAATCGGATCGTGCGTTATTTACTCAAGGAATACCACGATGAGTTCTTTAAATTTCCCGCAGCTAAGTCCAATCATCATGCCTATGCGGGTGGTTTAGCCTTTCACACATTATCGATCTTACGCTTGGCTAAATCAGTGGCCGAACAATATGAAGAAGTTGATAAGGCATTACTCTACGCGGGAACTATTTTACATGATCTAGGTAAGGTCTTAGAATTGTCGGGGCCCGTTGCGACGACCTACACGTTAGCTGGTAATTTGATCGGGCATATCGTTTTGGTCGATGAAGAGATCGTTAAAGCTTGCGCAGCATTAAAGATCGAGCTTGAAAGTGAAGATGCGATCTTATTGCGGCACATGATCTTAGCACATCATGGACTATTGGAATACGGTTCTCCAGTGAAACCACACTTGTTAGAGGCCGACATTTTACATCAGTTAGATAATCTTGATGCTTCGATCCAAATGCTAAAGAAAAGTTTAGGGCATACCGAGCCGGGCAATTTTTCAGAGCGCATCTTTGGGATGGATGGGCGTAATTTCTATCATCCCAAACAAAAATAATTGCCTTGGAGGCTGATCACGCACAGGTCAGTGAAAAATTTGACATCACTAAAGAAACTTTGCGTTATTGGGAAAGATCGGGATTACTTCCTGAGATCCCACGTAATGAGAGTGGTTATCGTGACTATGGAGAGTATGGGTCTTCTTTATTCAGGTCATGCGCAAAGCTGGGGTATCGATCGAGGCGCTAGTTGAATTTGTTGAGCTATATCGCTTAAAAACTGATACACGTGCTGCCCAAAAACAATTACTTGTTGAACAACGTGATAAATTGGAACAACAAAAGCGCGAGATCGAAAAAACTTTGAATTATTTAAATTACAAGTTAGATAATTTTGAAAGTCATGTACTAAACTATGAAATTGAAAAATTACACTATAAAATAGATGAGAAAGATCAATGAGGTCATATGGCAAAAAAACATTTTTATGCAATAAAAAACACGGGTAAGATCTATCGCACTTGGGCTGAATGCCAAACTGCACTAAAAAAAGTCAAAGCACCTGTATTCAAGGGATTTGCAACTGAAGCGGAAGCCAAGGCATTTTTAGCGGGGCAAAGTCCAACTGCAAGTTTACCAAGCGAAAGTATTTTCGTCGATGGTAGTTTTAATGCGGATGAGACGATCGTAGGGGGCGCTTTTGTAATGGTAAAAGATGACAAAAGTGTCCATGAACAAACGATCCGGGATGATAAGTATGCTGAGATCTTGCGGTTACGCAATGTTGGCGGCGAATTGTTGGCTACGATCTACGCCCTAAAGTATGCACTATCACTGGGAATGAAGGAAGTCACGATCTGTCATGACTATCAAGGGATCGCTAGCTGGGCCGATGGTTCTTGGCAGGCTAAACAAGATATTACCAAACGTTATGCTGCGTTTGTTAAGCAAGTTACCACTAAAGATGGATTGCAGGTCCATTTTCAAAAGATCTCGGCTCATACTGGAGTAAAATTCAACGAACGGGCCGATCAACTAGCTAAACAAGCTGCAGGGATAGCGATTTGAACGTAAAAGAAGCTGTGTCAGGCTTCTTTTTTTATACTAAAAAAGGCTACCCACGAAATGTAGGTAGCCTTTGAAAGTTCAAAGCTTATTTTGAGCTTGAGCTAGATGAAGAAGAGATGTAATCGGATAAGACATCTTTCAAGTCACTATCTTTGATTTTTACATTACCTTCTTTGAATTCTTTAGCAATGATCTTTTGCAATGCTGTTGAATCATTTAGTTTTTCATCAATGATCTGATCTTTCAATTCTTTTGTATGATCAGCCATCTTGCCCTTACCAGGGTTCTTGATGCTGTAGATGACATGGTAACCATAGCTTGTCTTAACTGGTTCTTGTGAGAATTCACCTTGTTTCAAAGCAAAGGCAGCTTTCTTGAAGTCACTGTCAAGGGAAGTATCCATGTTATTGAAGGAAGGTAACTTACCGCCATCATTCTTAGTAGATTCATCGATCGATTTTTCCTTAGCTAACTTCTTGAAGTTATCCCAAGAGCCGTCTTTTTTCAATTCTTCGATGATCGCATCAGCATCTTCTTTCTTAGATACCAAGATCTGTGCGACTGTGATCGTTGGTTCATAGCTCTTCCATTGTTTCTTCAAGTCAGCATTAGTGATCTTAGTATTAGCGATCACAGCTTGACGAAGCAATAAGTTAGAACGAATGCTCTTCTTAAATGCTGAAGCTGTCATACCATTTTGGGCTAAAACAGTTGAGAAAGAAGAACCATATTGTTTCTTATACTTATTGTATTCTTTGTTAACAGCTTTATCAGTGACCTTATCACCATACTTGCCTTCTAAGATCTTATCTAAGATCATTTGTTGTAAGACTTGCTTACCTGAAGTAGTCTTCTTCATGCTGTCGTAGTATTGGCTTTCAGTGATCTTACCACCTGATGTTGTTGCAACTGTTTTAGATGAACAAGCTGCTAAGGTGAAAGTCAACAAGACGCCGGCTAAAGCGGCAAACCATTTTTTCATTATGTTACACATCCAATCGTAAAATTAATAATTCTAATATAACACAAGTCACGTCTAAATTATCAATGTTTTAATAATTTTTAAGAAAATCAATCGTTTTGCTGAGGCAGTTTAGCTTGGATCTCTTTGGCTAAAGGTTCGACTTGTTCACGATAGCTTTCGATCTCTTGGGTCAAACTGTTGATCACAGGCTCAGAAGCTTTGAGTTCTGCGGAAAATTTAGCCGCATTTTCTTTGACTTTTTCGACTTTAGCAAGATAATCTGTTGTTTGCTCTACAGTTTGATCAAAAGCGATCAGTTTTTTGGTGAGATATTTTAAGATCTCATCGCGCTTACTATAAGCATAGGCGCCGAGAGCTCCAGTAATGGTCAAAGTCCACAAAAATTTTTTCATTTTTTTCAGTCCTTTATCTGCTCTGCGATCTTATTTGCGATCACTTGTAATTTTTCTGGTGTGTAGTCGGCAGAATTATCGGCAAAGGTCATTCCAAAACCATCTTCATTGCTGTAGCGTGGTAAGAGATGGATGTGTGAATGAAAGACCGTTTGATAAGCGACTTCACCGTTGTTGTTGACGATGTTTAGCCCCTTGATCGTTGGATCCGATGCTTTGACTGCACGCGCGATCTTAGGCAAACGACTAAAAACATCACTAGCTAATTGTTCGTCGTATTCAAAGAGGTCAGCAACGTGCTTTTTAGGCACGACCAATGTGTGACCTGGGGTTGCTTGTGAGATATCTAAAAAGGCTTTGACTTTATCGTCTTCATAGACGGTCACACTTGGGATCTCTCCGGCGATGATTTTGCAAAAGATACAGTCTGTCATATAAAAACCTTCTTTCAAAAATTTTAAATCTGTTTTTAGTATACACTATCTGAGCCTAATTGTTGTAAACTAAATGTTAAAAGGAAATAATGGAGGGAAGAGCATGTTGGGCAAACAAACGTATAGGATGCAAAACGGTATGATGTATAATGATCTAGACCCTGAGCTGATGCAAGCGCGTCAAAGGACTATGGCCTTAACGACGGCATATGATCAAAGCTACTCTCAAAGTCCTGCCAAACGCGAAGCTTTGTTAGCAAAAATTTTAGGCAAGATCGGTAAAAATGTCCATTTTGAACCGACTTTTCGCTGCGAGTTTGGTAAGAATATCTCGATCGGTGATAATTTTTTTGCGAATTTTGATTGTATCATGCTTGATGGGGCTAAGATCACGATCGGGGACAATGTTTTATTTGGTCCCCGGGTAGGTATTTATACAGCTGATCATGCAATTGATAAAACTGAGCGCCAACTGGGTGGCTGTCGGGCTAAGCCAGTGACGATCGGTAATAATGTTTGGATCGGCGCGGGCGTGCATATCGATCAGGGAGTCACGATCGGCGATAATACTGTGATCGGTGCGGGGAGTATGGTCACACATTATATTCCCGCTGATGTCGTCGCATACGGAGTTCCGTGCCAGGTCGCACGTAAGATCACAGCAGCCGATAAAACGGGTTATGATCCCGCTGAAATTTAGATAAAGTAGGTAATTTAGATGACATTAGAAGTTGAAAATTTAGTCGGTGGTTATTCACGTGTTCCAGTTCTAAAAGATGTTTCATTTGAGGTCAAAGCCGGTGAATTAGTCGGCTTGATCGGCTTGAATGGGGCTGGTAAATCCACGACCATCAAGCACATTATTGGTTTATTACGACCACAGAAAGGGACGATAACTTTAGAGGGTGTGACTCTAAAAACAGATCCTAAAGCATATAAGCAAAAAATGGCTTATATTCCTGAAACTCCGATCTTATATGAAGAATTGACCTTACGTGAGCATATCGAGCTAACGATCATGGCTTACGGGTTAGAAGCTAAGAGTGCTTGGCAACGTGCCCAGAAATTACTCGAGCTCTTTAGATTAGAAAATAAATTGGATTGGTTTCCCGCTAATTTTTCTAAGGGGATGAAGCAAAAGGTGATGATCGTTTGTGCTTTTATAACTGAAGCCAAACTTTATATCATCGACGAACCGTTTTTGGGACTTGATCCTTTAGCGACCCAAGATCTCTTGGACTTGATCGATCAAAAAAAGCAAGCTGGAGCAGCCGTTTTGATGTCGACACATGTTTTGAGTACAGCTCAAGAATACTGTGATCGCTTTGTAATGATCGATCAAGGTCAAGTAACGGCTAAGGGTGATCTTGCAAGTCTGCGGACGCAGTTTGGCGATGAAACGGCTTCTTTAGCAACGATCTATCTCAAGCTCACAGGGGCAGGTGAAAAGCATGCTTGATCTGTGGAAAACACGTCAAAAAACTCATCAAAAGCAGATGTTTAAGTATTTACGCTATGTATTAAATGATCACTTCATCTTAGCGTTGCTTTTCATCTTAGGTGGCTTGGCTTTGGGCTATTCAAATTATATCAAAGCTCTTCCGACCCAAGAAGAGCTCTGGTATGCTAAACCGTTGGTGTTACTTATTTTAGTCATAAGTTTACAAGTAGGACGGCTAGCAACGCTGTTAAAACCGGCTGATATCGTATTTATTTCACCCCGCCAAGCTGAAATGGGACAGTATTTACAAAAAGCTTTACGGGCATCGTTAGTTTTTGCTTGGGTGTTCGATACGTTAGTGATGTTGGCCTTAGCTCCATTTTTACTTGTTGCGGCTAAATTGACCGCGGTCCAGCTCATCTTTTTATGGCTGTTGTTGTTAGTATTGAAATATTTACAACTGGATCGGCAACTATTAGGACTTTATCAAGCACAATTTGCCAGTGGACGTTGGAAATGGTTCTTAGATATTGGTTTTTGTGGCCTTTTATTAGGGACAAGTCTTTATTTGGATCCGTTATACCTGTTATTAGTGGCCGCACTTTTGACGGGGTATGTTGATCGATCAAAAAAAGCTCTTACGACCCAAGCTGTATTTGACTGGGAAGGGGCGATCCGGACTGAAAATGCAAGAATGTTGCAGTTATACCGTTTCTTTGCGCTCTTTACCGATGTACCTAATCTGCAGGTCGCAGCTAAACGGCGTCGCTACTTAGATCGCCTGTTACCGCAAGCTAAGCCTAATGGAAGTTTTACTTACCTTTATTGGCGGGCCTTGGTCCGTAATGGTGAAACCAGTGGCCTAGTCCTACGGTTAACGGTGTTGGGGGCTGTTATCTTGTATTTCATCACTGAACCGTGGCTAGCCTTGGCTTTAGCGGTATTGTTCATCTATTTACTTGGGTTCCAATTGTTTTCTTTGTATCACCACTATGATGAAGTAGTTTTTATGCACATCTATCCGTTGGATCCAACCGGTAAACAAAGGGCATTTCAAAAGATGCTCGGGCAATTACTGTTTACGCTCGCGGTGATCTTTACTTTAGTTAGTTGGATCCAGTTGCAAAATAGTTTATTTAGTCTCGAATTCTTAGGCGTTTTAGTGCTTGAGGTCGCATTGTTGACTCGGCCTTATCTTAAGGGGCGCTTAGCAAAAAGAGCTTGACACTGAGCCTAGTTCTTTGTAGACTTATTTTAGTTATCGATATTTTCAAAAGGAGAGCCCCAGATGGATTTCAATTTGGAACATGGCTGGGAGATCTTACCGATCGATGGCGACACTGGCACTGCTTATATGGCGGTGAATAACGATGAACGTATCTTCATCAAGCGTAACACTTCGCCGTTTTTAGCGGCCCTTTCATTAGAAGAGATCGTTCCCCGCTTGATCTGGTCAAAGCGGACGGTCTCAGGTGATACCCTGACCGCTCAAGAGTGGTTGAATGGCCGTTCGCTAAAACGCGAAGAGATGTGTTCGCTCCAGGTCTCGGAATTACTAGCTCGGATGCATGGCTCTAAGCTTTTAAAAAAGATGCTATTACGGGTCGGAGGCAAAACGTATACGCCGGCTGATCTGTTAGCCCAATATTTTAATGGCTTGAGTTCTGAATTACGTCAGCATCCGCTATTGGCCGAAGCAACGTCGCGATTGAAGGCGAACCAGCCGCAACTTGAACGCTCGAATTACGAAGTATGTCATGGCGATTTAAATCATAAAAACTGGCTCTTATCTGAGACAGGACAGCTATATCTAGTCGATTGGGAAGCCGTTAAATTGGCTGACCCGGCTTTAGATCTTAGTATGTTAATGTGTCAATATGTCCCACGCAAAGACTGGAAGCAATGGTTGACGCGATATGCAAAAAAAGAACCGTCACCGGATATGATGAAGCGCATTTATTGGTATGCGGTCATGAATCTTTTGTTGGTTATCAAACACAACTATCAGCGTGGTCATTTCCATGAAATGAACCAAGACATTATCAAGCTTAATCAAGTAATCAAGAAGCAAAATTATATTTAAATTGATGGGGATAAAAGGCATCAAAAACCTTTTGTCCCTTATTTAGTGAATTTTAGTTGAAAGGAAGTCTATGTATTAACTACATAGCAAATTATCATGCGTTTACGAAATAAACCTTGGGCTAAGCCCTTGATCCAAGAAAACCCACAATATGTCGTGACTGATCCGGCAGCTTTACGTGGTAATTGGCAAAGTCGTTTTGAGAAAGAACAACCACTATATATCGAGATTGGGATGGGAAAGGGTCGTTTTATCGTTGAGATGGCCAAGAAATATCCTGAACGTAATTTTATCGGTCTTGAAATGCAGACAGTTGCTACAGGGATCGCCTTGAAAAAACAGCTCGAGGCTAAATTACCTAATCTCCAGTTGGTATGTGCTAATGGCAGTGGTTTGACAGAATTCTTCGAACCAAATGAAGTTAGCGGGATCTATTTGAATTTTTCTGATCCATGGCCTAAAAACCGGAATGAAAAACGGCGCTTGACCTATAAGAGCTTTTTAGCTCAATATGAAGAAGTGATGCAAGTAGACGGTCATCTTGAATTTAAGACCGATAACCGTGGCTTGTTCGAATATTCATTGACGAGTTTGAACAATTATGGGATGGTATTTGATCAGGTGTGGTTAGATCTTCATCAGACACCGGATGTTGAAGATAACGTGATGACTGAATATGAAGAAAAATTCAGTCAAAAAGGCCAACCGATCTATAAACTCGAAGCTCATTTCAAAGCTTAGGCAAAAAAATTTTAAAAGCCAAGAGGATAAGTTATAATATACAAAAAGTAAGTAATTTATCTTGGAGGTATTTAAGATGGAAAAATTAGCAAAGATGGATAAAAAAACATTAGAAGAAAAGTTGAGCACAGGAAAGTACGTATTATTCTTTACCGCTGACTGGTGCCCAGATTGCCGTTTTATCAAACCAGCAATGCCTGAGATCGAAGCCGAATTTTCACAATTCGAATTTATCTTAGTCGATCGGGATGAAAACATCGACCTTTGCCAAGAAATGATGATCATGGGGATCCCAAGTTTTGTCGTGTATGAAGATGGTAAAGAAAAAGCTCGTTTTGTGAATAAAGATCGTAAGACGAAAAAAGAAGTAGAAGACTTCTTGAACAATATCTAAAACAAAGGAAGTATCAAATAATGTTAATTGCTAGCTATAATCCGACCCAAATGGGGGATGTTTTATTGACGATGGTGCGCCCTGAAGCAGCAGCGCAAGCAACTGAACAAAAAGGACGGATCGTTCGTATTTTTAATACCGAAAATAATGAAACTTTAGGGTTTAACTTTTTTGATGTCAGTGAGATCTTGGGTGATCTAGCTGTTAAAGGTCAAGTTTTCTTGGATCAAGCTCAAGTGGAAGCTTTGAATCAAGCTTTACAGGCAGCTGGTTTTGAACCTGAATTGGTCGTTGATGATGAACCTAAATTTGTGGTGGGCTATGTAGCTGAATTGACAGAACATCCAGATTCAGATCATTTGCATATCGCTAAGATCGAAGTTGATAATGATCAAACGTTACAGATCGTATGCGGTGCGCCTAATATTGAAGCAGGTCAAAATGTGGTCGTTGCTAAGGTTGGTGCGATGATGCCAAATGGTGCAATGATCTGGCCTGGTAAATTGCGAGGCGTAGATAGCTATGGGATGGTTTGTGCAGCCCGTGAGCTTGAATTGCCTAACGCTCCTAAAAAGCGTGGTATCTTAGTTCTTGATCCCGCTGAATTTGAAGCTAAGACAGCTTTTGATTTTGAAAAGGGGGCTAAGCTTTTTACAGCTTAGTTTAGTAGCTCTCACCTGGGACTATGGTAGGTCCTAGGTGTTTTTTTTACATAAAGTTTTATAAAAGTGGTAAAAAACCTTTTCTCCATTTTGAATAATTACTATAATGAATTTAGAAGTAAATTAGACAGACAGTTAGGATGAACACCATGGAACATTATGATGGACCAGCCTTTTACAGAAATAATGGTCGCCCGGCTACAAAAGCGCGGGTTCAGACTAAAGTACCAGCCAAAACTGAAAAAACGCCGACTAGAACAGCAACAAGTAACCAAAAGGAACGTTTAAACGAGTCTCCACGGGCTTTTAGTCCAAGACAAGTCCCGCGCTCTTTAGTTGCTGATCGGGTCGTAAAAAAACGCCCTGATTACGATAAATTGGTGCGCTCATTGAAGAAAGCTCCCGAGGATTATTTACTCTTTGAAGGGACTGTTTTGTTAGGAACTCAGGCGATCGATCTAACGGTAAAACGCCCACTCATTAGTGATAGTACGGAGACTAAGTTGCCTAAACGCCCGACTGTATCATCACAACTTAAAACTCCGACCTTAGCTTCGGACAGTCAAACAACTAGTTCTAGTTTAGCGACTAGTGAAAGTTTGGACGACTCAACAAGTCAGGCCTATTTGGCAAGTTCGACTAGCCAGTTGCAAAGCTCAGTGAGTGATACGCACGCTCAAAGCACGAGCCAAGCTAACAGTGAGGCAAAAAGTGTAAGCCAAAGCCAAGTAACTTCAGAGCTTACTTCACAAGTTGAACTCACTAGTGAAGTCGCTACTAAATCAGAGCCACAGAAAATGACGGGGCTCAAAGCTGCTTTGGCGCATGAGAGTTCCTTGACACAAAGCCAACCAAGCGTGACAGCCCAACCGACAACACCTGAGTACGAACCTAAGCATTATCAATTTCCACCTCTCAATTTATTGCCTGCACCAGTGATCGATGATGATCCGGCCTTAGACGATTGGGTCGCAAGTCAGGTCCAAACGTTAAATGAGACGCTCAAGGCTTTTCACGTTGATGCGACTGTCAGCGATTGGACGATCGGCCCGACTGTTACGCAATTTGAATTGACTTTAGGACGGGGAGTCAAGGTCAATAAGATCACCAATTTAAATGATGATCTCAAGCTTGCATTAGCCGCTAAAGATATCCGGATCGAAGCGCCGATCCCGGGCAAGAGTAGTGTGGGGATCGAGATCCCTAATAAGACTTCACGCCCCGTTATGTTATCCGAAGTTCTACGTTCAGATAAATTCCAAGAAGCCTCTTCACCATTGACAGTAGCTCTAGGTGTCGATCTGTTTGGAGAACCTCAGATCACAGATCTACAAAAGATGCCCCATGGTTTGATCGCTGGAGCTACCGGCTCGGGGAAATCGGTCTTTATCAATAGTCTGCTCGTCTCACTGCTCTACAAAGCTTCGCCTAGTGAAGTGAAGCTGGTCTTGATCGATCCTAAGGCAGTAGAAATGGCACCTTACCATGATCTGCCTCACTTATTAGCACCAGTGATCTCTGACGCTAAAGCAGCTGCAGCAGCGTTGAAATGGCTCGTTAACGAAATGGAAGAGCGTTACCAACGGCTGGCTGCTGCGGGAGCCCGTAATTTAGAGGCTTATAATGAAAAAGCTAAGGCCGCCGGAGAGTATGGTCTGCAATTACCATATATCGTGGTAGTGATCGATGAATTAGCTGATCTCATGATGGCCGCTTCTTCTGAGGTCCAAGATCATATTGCCCGGATCACTCAAAAAGCTCGGGCAGCGGGGATCCACTTATTAGTTGCGACCCAACGACCAAGTGTGGATGTTTTGACGGGAACGATCAAAAATAATATTCCGACTCGGATCGCCTTTATGGTCTCAAGCCAAGTCGATTCACGAACTATCCTGGATACCGCAGGGGCGGAACGTCTTTTGGGGCGTGGCGACATGCTCTATTTGGGAAATGGTTCGGGACAACCGACCCGCTTGCAAGGCACGTATATCGAAGATGAGGTCGATTTGGTAACTGATTTTGTTAGACAGCAGGGTAAGCCGAAGTATGCTTTTGATCCTGATAGTTTGAAAAAACGTGCTGTCGAATCAGAAAAACAAGACGATCTCTTGCCGCGCGTTCTAGACTATATCGTCAACGAAGAGACGATCTCGACTTCCAAGTTACAACGTGTCTTTTCGATCGGCTATAATCGAGCTGCGGCGATCATCGATGATCTTGAAGCTAAACAATATATTTCACCAGCGCATGGTGCTAAGCCACGGAAGGTCTTTTTGACACAAGAAGGCTTGAATAAATTGCGCAGTGTATAATAAAAAAACGACTGAGTGCGCCTCAGTCGTTTTTTTATTATACAGCTATTCATTGAATACGAAATTTAAAAATGCTGGGAAATGTTTAGCCCAGTAAAACTCACTGTGAGATTCAGCTGCAAAGATATTTAGTGAGATATTATCCAAGGAATGCCCCGTCCGTAAAAGCGTCTGATAATAGCGTAAGGCTTCATCAATATAGGCCTGGGCCTGTTTTTCAGGGGCTAAAACTTCATCGTCACCAGCATCATTTTCGCTAGCTCCAGTTTGAATGTAGACTTTATTGCTTGGCATCAGGGGATGAGAGGCGACAAATTGCGTGAATTTTGTTTCATTCAACCAGGCAGCGCTAGAAAAAACACCTAAATTTCCAAAGATCTCAGGATATAATGAACCAGCATAGGCGGTGATATAGCCCCCCATCGAACTTCCAGCTAGCAATGTGGTCTCACGTTGGGGCAATGTACGATACTTTTTATCGATAAATGGCTTAACGGTATCTACTAGCCAGTCAACATAAGCTCGACCTAGGCCACCAAAATGCCCTGTGCCATCAGGCGTTTGAAATTCGGTCTTCCAAGGTGAATATTCATCGAGCCGATGTTCATCGCTATTGTCGATCCCAACGATGATCATTTGAGGTAGTTCAAGGTGTTGCTTGATCAAGGGAATGACCTTCCACGAATAACCCGCATACGCTTCGCGACTGTAAAAAACATTTTGCCCATCGTGCATGTATAAAACAGGATAATGGCGCTCATTATGAAAATAATCTCGGGGAAGTAGTACTCGGATCCTACGCTCATTTGAAAAATAAGGCACAAATAGATAGTGCGTCCGTAACTCAAGATAATAACTATTTTGCGGCATAATATAGCTGTTCCTTTCCCAATTTCTTGCATATATGACCAAGATATACTGAAAAAAACTTTTTGTCCAGCTATGATCAAAATTTTATTTGTATAAAAATAAAATGATAAATAAATAGTATTCACATTAGTTAAATTTTGTGTTAATATTAACGGAAAATTAAATAAAAGTTAGTTAATGCTGGGTAAAATGAAATTTATTTTAGTATTTTAAGCAGTGTTAGAGCTTAAAGTAGCCGAGACATTGTAAATTAAAAAAGGTGGAGGGAGATCACATGTATTTTGAGGAATGTCAATTACATAGTAAAGTTTTGGGGCGTTCAATGAATTTTAATGTTTATGGTCATGCGGGGAGACCGATCTTAGTTTTTCCTGCATCTGGTGGCAGTCATAACGAATATGGTGATTTTGGGATGATCGCCGCATGTCGTCCTTGGATCGATAGTGGTCAGGTGCGCTTTTTTACTCCAGATTCGTTCGATAATGAAGCTTTTGAGGCTAATGAGAAGAGGCCCCATGATCGGGCCTTAGCACATATGGCTTATGAGCGTTTTATCGTTGAGGAATTGGTACCGCTCATCTATGACAAGACACAATGGGCTGGCGGACTGATAACAACAGGATGTTCGATGGGAGCATATTATGCGATGAATTTTGGACTCAAATTCCCTGAGATCTTTGATACCGTTATTTCATTAAGTGGGCTATATGATCTACGGTTTGTCGTAGGGGACTATGGCGATGACGAGTTAGTTTACTACAATTCACCGACTGATTATCTCTGGAATTTAGCTGATCCGTGGTTTTTTGAAAAATATCGGCAAAATACCTATATCATCTGTACCGGTCTAGGGCCTTGGGAAGAAGTCGATGAGACCCGTAAACTTGAAGCGGTTTTTAATGCTAAACAGATCCCAGGTTGGTTTGATTACTGGGGAGCGGATGTTTCTCATGACTGGGTCTGGTGGAAAAAACAGATGCCATATTATTTAAGTAAATTATCCGAAACGGGACAAATTTGATTAGAAGGGACAAGCTATAATGAATTTTATTGTTATTTCGCCCCATTTTCCCGCAAATTTTGAGCAATTTTCAGTGAGCCTCAGCAATAATGGGATCACAACCTTGGGGATCGGGGATAAAGCCTACGATGAGTTGACACCGAGTTTGCGCAACGCATTGAGTGAGTACTACAGAGTTGATGATATGGAAGATTATGACCAGATGTATCGCGCAGTAGCATATTTTGCTTTTAAATACGGCAAGATCGATCGCTTGGAATCACATAATGAATATTGGTTGTTTCAGGATGCCAAATTACGGACTGATTTTAATATTCCAGGTTATAAGAACGATGAGATGGATACGATCAAGTATAAGTCAAAGATGAAACAGGTCTTTTTGAGCCACGATATTCCAGTTGCATTGGGAAAAGCTTTCCAGACCGCTGAGGAAGGTTGGCATTTGCTAGAACAGTTCGGTTACCCGGTGATCGTTAAACCTGATTCTGGCGTTGGAGCTAGCGACACATATAAGATCAGTGATCCCAAAGATTTTACTGATTTTTTGACCAAACGCACTCCAAATGTGACTTACTTTATGGAAGAATTCATTGAAGGTGACATCATAACTTTTGATGGTCTGACAGATCAAGCAGGGAACGTTGTTTTTTATTCTTCGCTCGTTTATCAAGAACCAGCTTTAGAAACGGTCCATCGCACGGGTGACATGTATTTTTATGAGACACGGGATATCCCCGAAGATCTTTATGAGTTGGGCATGAAAAGTGTAGCTGCTTTTGATATCCGGGAAAGATTTTTCCACTTCGAGTTCTTTAGAACAGCAGATGATAAGCTCTATGCCTTAGAGATCAACTGTCGTCCGCCGGGGGGAACTTCGATCGATCTGATGAATCATGCCCATCAGTTGAGCTTGTTTGAAGAGTATGCCCATTTGGTCAAAGAAAATAAATTCTATGGAGATAGTACTTGTCCATATTACAGTGTCTATATTTCACGTAGTAACAAGCAAGACTATCGCTATGATCTAGCTGAGATCAAACAAAAATATGGAGCTGAGCTAAAAGAGATCCAACATGTACCGGGAGTATTTGCTGAGATCATGGGAGATGTTGGCTATATTTTCAATACGGAGACTAAAGAACAGATGCATGCGATAATCGAATTTGTCGGTGCGCTCAAGCCACAAGCATAAGAAAAAAGCTGATCAAAATTATGATCGGCTTTTTTGTATGGCTATGACTTTAAAAAGGTTTGCGATCTATGGTAAACTTAGCTTAATTGTTAATTAAGAAAAGAGGATATTTACCATGAATATGGACACCACATATTTTTTTGTAGGCATCAAGGGGACGGGGATGAGTGCGTTAGCCCTTATTTTAAATGATAAGGGTTGTAAAGTTGCCGGTTCAGATATCGAAAAATACACGTTTACCCAACGTGGCTTAGAACAGGCTGGAATTGAGATTTTCCCATTTGACGAAAAAAATATCCATGATAAGATGACGATCGTTGCGGGTAATGCTTTTGGTGACGATCAAGAAGAGATCAAAAAAGCACGCGAATTAGGCTTAAAAGTCATGCGTTATCCAGAAGTTGTTGAAATGTTGATCGAAGAGACGACAAGTATTGGGGTCGCTGGTGCCCATGGTAAGACGAGTACTTCAGGCTTGTTGGCTCATGTTTTAAGTGGGGTCTCACCAACAAGTTATTTGGTCGGAGATGGCTCGGGTAAGGGAATTCCTGATGCACGTTTCTTTGTGTTTGAAGCTGATGAATATCGGCGTCATTTTGTGGCATACTATCCAGATTACACGATCATGACCAATATCGACTTTGATCATCCGGATTATTTCACCGGGATCGAAGATGTTTGTGATGCCTTTGAAACTTTGGCTAAACAAACTAAAAAGGGTCTCTTTGTTTGGGGTGAAGATAAATACCTTCGTAAACTAAAAGCAGATGTACCAGTATATTATTATGGGACTGAAGCTAACGATGACGTGCGTGCTGAAAATATCAAACGCACAACTAAGGGTTCGACTTTTGATGTATATCTACACGATGAATATCTAGGTAACTATGAGATCCCAATGTTTGGTAAGCACAATATCTTGAACAGTTTAGCTGTGATCGCGGTTTCGCACATGGAAAAAGTCGATCAAGAAGAGATCAAAAAAGAATTATTGACTTTCAAGGGTGTTAAGCGTCGGTTTACTGAAAAGCGTGTCGCTGACATGGTGATCATTGATGACTATGCTCACCATCCATCTGAGATCACTGCGACTCTAGATGCTGCACGACAACAATATCCAGATAAGAAGATCATTGCAGTCTTCCAACCGCATACTTTCAGTCGGACGATCGCGTTGATGGATGAATTTGCTAAGAGTTTAGACCTAGCCGATAAAGTCTATTTGACGGATATCTTTAGTTCGATCCGTGAACATGACGGTAAAGTTTCTGCCAAAGATCTAGGTGAAAAGATCACTAAGGGTGGCGAAGTTTTAGCTTTAGATAACATGTCACCATTGCTTGATTACCATGATGATGTTGTTGTCTTCATGGGTGCAGGCGATATTCAAAAATACGAATATGCTTATGAAAAATTATTGAGCAATCTTAGCTTGAACAATAACTAATATACTTAGTGCTGCATAAATAACAGGGGCCTCACTATGATCAGATCGTAGTGAGGCCCCTGTTATTTATACACTAGGTCATTATTCAGGTAAGAGGATGATAAAGTCTAGCAAACGTTTAGCATAACTAGTATTAGCATTGAAGTTATGGTAGACCCGTTTTGCTTTAGTGACATTATCGGTGATGATCCCATCTACATCCAAAAAGGCTGCATTTTTAAAATCGTTTTCACTATTGACAGTCCAAGAATAAACTTTTTTGAAACTGAGCTTGGCTTGGGTGACAAAGGAATCATTTAAAGTTGTCTTTTCCATCGTATACCCATTAGCTGGTGTTTGAGGGAAGATGAAATTATACGGTAGGATATAGTAGGTATTTAGCGTAGGAGCATATTTTTTAGCACTAGTGATAACTTTATAGTCAAGTGATTGCAACTCATGTTTATTTTGTTTGAGAGTAGCTTCGTACGTGTCAAAGAAATTCTTTAACATATTTTTTGAATCACGTTTAGTTGTTTTGATCTCAACTAATAGCTTTTGATCATATTGTTTGGCAACATTCAGATACTCATCAAAACTAGGGATCTTAGCTTGATGACCATTTTCGTGTACGGTCAAAGCTGTCAGTTGTGCGAGTGTCAATTCTTGAGGACTGGCATCAAGCTTGGCGAGTTGTTTTAGATTTTCATCGTGCATGACGACGAATTTATGATCTTTAGTTTCTTGAATATCGATCTCGATGTAATCGGGTCTGGCTTGAGCGGTCTTACGTAGAGCAGGGAGCGTATTTTGGACACCATTTTGCGCATCGACGCCCCGGTGTGAGATGATCAATGGTGTTTGGCCTAAATGAACTAAATAGACCCCATTACCTAATAGGGCTCCAAGTGCAAATAAAGCAAATAATGGCTTAGCTACCTTGCTGAGCCAACTTTTTTTAGTACTCTTATAGGTCGCTAAAGTAACGTCAGCTGGTAAAATGAGTTGCAACAGGGCAACACTAGCCCAGACCGAGATCAGAAATGAACCGACTTGCAGCAAGGTAACATTGATACTGCCACCGATAAGTGCGCTCCACGGAGCGGTCTGGTCGAGTCCCAGCTGGATCGCGTATAAAATACCGATCAGACTCAAGTTAGCGATGAGCGCAATAAGTGAGATCTTTAGTAATTTTAACGTATAGACCCAAAATTTATTTTTCGTCAGTTGCCAACTTTGAGCGAGTGCTGCTTTGATCTTGAGCTTTTCAAAAAGCATCAGGGGTAACACAAAGAGCAAGCGGATGCTCAAAATAAAGATCGCTAAATAAAAAATACCGATCAAAGTTGCATAAAGTGGTTTTTGTAGGAGAAAATCCAAGATAAATTCAGGGATGACCACTTTACTCAAAAGCGGTGAATTAAAGAAGATCCCACTAAAAGGTACGATCAATAAGAAATAGCCAGCAAAAAAGCAGATCCCGAGTGGGTCGAGTTGGCGCAGTTGCCGGGCAGTGTCTTTGAGGATCGTCCGAAAGCTGAATTCATCTTGCCTGATCCGAACAACACCGTTTAAGATGAGCGCGAATTGCCCAAAAACACAGATGATCAAAATGATCAATTCCAATAGCAAGCCTAAAGCGATATAGGGATGGCTCGTAACGGGTGAAAGAGCATTAGTATAAGATAAATAGGGGATCGCACCTAAATTCAATAGTAGCGAAGTCCACGCATTAAAGAGAGGGATAACCCCGACCTCAAGTGAAAGTTCGACCACTAAAAAGAGGATCAAATAATTTTTCCAATGTAAGCTAAAATCGCGTTTCAAACGCATCATATCACTGCTATATAAAATGTAGAATAATATAGAAGTTTAAGTACATTCTTCTACATTGATTAGAAAGAATTATATAGTTTTTCCTTTCCTAATTTTATTTACTGCCGTCAACATT
>NZ_AYYW01000024.1 GCF_001434535.1 Ligilactobacillus animalis KCTC 3501 = DSM 20602 | reverse complement strand
GGTCATCAAACGGGTGAATTAGAAGTGACCTATCCAGATGGCTCGAAAGATTTAGTTAAGGTTCCAGTGAAGGTAGGTACAGATGGACAAGCAGTGACACCAAAAGCTAAAGCAAACTTAGAAGTATCCCTAGGCTCTAAATTGACCCCAGAAGAAGTTTTAGATCCAAGTGTAACATTGCCAACTGGAACTAAGTTGAACTGGAAGACGCCAGTAAACACGACCAAAGC
>NZ_AYYW01000023.1 GCF_001434535.1 Ligilactobacillus animalis KCTC 3501 = DSM 20602 | reverse complement strand
AACAATGTAGAAGAATGTACTTAAACTTCTATATTGTTCTACATTTTATATAGCAGTGTTTGCACCAAATCAGAGTAGATGGACATGTGGAAGAAGACGATGAGAAGCAAAATTGGTTTCTCATAAATATGCTCACTAAGCTTGCCAGTGTAGGGTATAGCTACGAAGAAATCATTGAGATCATAAAGAAATCAACAAAATTTAAAACCGAGCAGATCGAAGAATACTATATGGACTATACTTATCTCACATTGAGAATAAAAGATGATATGGAAGCATTCAATAGATATCATACTGAAGAAGAGATAATAGATAAAAGCATTATTTACTTGGATAGTAAGGCGTATAGTCGTGAAGAAATTATTGAAAAAATAGATGCAATGATGGATGTTGGTAAAGAACGAATTGCTGATATCTATGATTTAGTAATGCCCTGATCACTTGAGACGATGGAATTAAATTGACTCTTAAAGATGTGGAACTTTTGCTAAATGATTCCAATTTATTACCGTTTGAAAAAGTTACTTTACAAGATGAATTGATAGAGGGGACGCATACACAGGAGCATATCTTAAGTGACAGTCGGAAAGCTAAGACCTAAAGATATTTTGAAGTTAGAGAAGGAACGTACGGCAACATTTCTAAGGAGGATAAAAATGAATAAGCAATTAGATATCAATATGGTCAAAGTTTTGACACAACCTCCAGTTCCACCGGCATTGCATTATGTGAATCCACGAACGATCATGGGACAGTTCGAGTGGGATAAATTGAAAAGGCAGTACCGCTTGTTAGCCGATCATCACTGCATGATCTGCCAACGATATGTCAGTCATACTGCTGGAGACTGGCTTGAACTCCACGAGCAATATGAATATGATTTTGCTAATTTGATCCAAACATTGATTGGGTATGTCTCGATCTGTCATGAATGTCACATGTATATCCACACAGGATTTTTGGAATTACAGTTGCAGCGAGGCGATATCAGTCTGGAGAAATATCAGCAAGTGATCGCTAAAGGGGAGGCGTTGTTGCAAGTGTTTGGGCTACAAAAGATAATGTATCCGAGTGAAGCCTGCTTTTATGATCCTGAGTGGAAATTATCGTTTGACGGAAAGTTATATCAAAGTCACTAAGGTATAGTGTATAATTTAATTGTAAACGGTTACTATCTTTGTGATCACAAGGAGGCTCCTGAACATGAAAGATAAAGTGAGTATTGCCATTGTAGTTGCTATTTTTGTCACGTAGTATTTTTATAGTTTGTTTATTGCAAAGTTGATGCCTTCTGCTGAAGTGAACTTAGTCGTTAATATTTTAGTTAGTTTATTAGTGATTACAAGTGTTGTACTGGTATTTAAAGGATTGGAAAAATGGAGGTGTGCTAACAGGTAAGTACGTAGCGCCTATTGATTAGGCGCTTTTTTGCTGTCTATCAAGTATTACAGAGGTCAACATGCTAGTTTTTATTTGTAGGATACAACATAAGATTTTTCAAAACACCATCATATTATTTTTGTGATTACACAAAAAATAACTTGATTCTGCTAAAAGAATCAAGCCGTTAAATAATAGTTCTAAAATAATTCAGTATGTTCTAGTGCACTAACTCATTTATGGAGTCATGCAAAAAAAATATTGACGTTCTTCGCCAATCTCTTCGCTTGTTTTGGAGTCATACAAAACAACATAGCTCTAAAACTCATCAAACGCCGTAAATTGCAATTGGTAAGGTTTTGGAGTCATACAAAACAACATAGCTCTAAAACTTTTGACGCTAACTTGACGC
>NZ_AYYW01000022.1 GCF_001434535.1 Ligilactobacillus animalis KCTC 3501 = DSM 20602 | reverse complement strand
CTTTTATCGAAAGGCTTTATCTTAAAGCTTTTCTTTGGAGACAATGTTCAAGTTGTCATCCAATTCATAAACAACTGGTTGACCTGTTGCCATTTCAACGTCCATGATGTCTTCATCAGAGATGTTTTCAATGTATTTTGTCAAGGCACGTAATGAGTTACCGTGTGCGGCAACGATAACGTTCTTGCCATCCAACAAGTCTGGAGCGATGTTGTCTTCCCAGAATGGATCTCCCAGAGATACTAGAAAGCCCATCATATCAATAAAAAAGTAACTTTTAGACTACTTATTTGTTCGTCATCAGTTCGTCAACTACACGCTACGAAACGTTATGATGTGTAAGGATAACTTTAGGGAAGACATCTTTGACCATGGCTGAAATTAGCAAATATTGAGACTCTATACATTATCATTCATGATCATATCACGGTAACTTCCAAAGATAAATTCTTCTTTTACCTCCCTAATGAATTTTGCATTAGTAATTAAGTTATAGATGGTGACTGCCATACCACCAATATCAAGTTTTCGAAAGTCACGAGTAATAGCGACTACTGCGATATTACTAGATGTTGCAATAAGATTCGAATAATTGATAATCTTTCTTGTACGTACCTCATATAGTTTACGATCACTTTCACTTTTCCCGTTATAGAATAGTTTGTGAATAATCGTGATCAACTGGTTGATAAATGTCGCTAAGGTCATTCCTCTTGTTATACTCCACATATCAATATGCCACTCTGAGAGCATTTTCCCCGCAAGTTCATTATTTACTGTTGAAATAATTGGAACTGGTAATCCTTGCGTTGTAAAGTAATCACTCCCAAAGTGAATTGCTTGTCTAACCACAGAAACTGCTAATAACTTAGGATCATTCATAGAGTATGATACTGCATTATTAAACATCCCCGCTATGCCTAAAGGATAATGCCGAACTATTTGCATATCCTTCACTTGATAAGTTTCAAAGTTCGTTTTAGTCAAAGAATTAGTCATTATATTAGCTGTACCAAAAATCCAACCAAAAATCGGATCATGACCTAGTGTGCGGTAGCGATGCGTTGTCCCACCTATTCCCGTATCAGAAATATGTGATCCGGTCTTAATAGCATCATATGGAACGCCTTGTGTAAGGACTTCCTTCCAATCAGGTGGAGCTAAAGAGAGTGCGGAATCGACTAATTTATCACCTTGATAAGAGTCTAAACGTCCTTTCTCATTAGAAAGCAGGTACTGTCTTGCAATCTGTAATCCTAGTGCTAAAAACAGCAGTGTGGCATCTATTTTAGTCAAACCCGTCTTCTTACAAAATTGTTCGTCTAAATCTTCTAAGATCTTTGGAGTATTTTTAACGATATTTTGCACTCGGCCCGTTTCTTGGTAACCTTTTTCAAGCGAATCGATCGTATCATTTAGATTATCTACTATTTTATTTTTTCTATTTCTAAATTCTTCACTATTCATGTTAATCTCCTGTAAGTAACATTTCTAACTCTGCAATCTTCATCCGTTCATCCGCAATAACATTCAAAACATCATAGATCATATTGAGTAGCTTTTGTATTTCTAAATTGCCTTTATTTTTTAAGATTGCTAAGTCTCTCTTTAGTTTTGCAATTTTAGCCTCATATACTTTTTTTGCCTCAAGATATCCCTGCTTTTCTGCTTCGTTAAATTTTTGATTCCTATCAAGAAAAAATCCAATTACATCTATATGAAGCATTGCTGTAGTAGCCCCATACTCGTAGTCTTGAACGTCAGATTTCCCTTTATATTTTCTGTATACCTGTCTTCTTAAAATCTCTTCTTTTCTCTCTAAATCCTCTAATCTTTTTATCAAAGCATCAGCTTTTTCATTATAAGATGCGGTTTCGTTCTCAAGTATCTTTTTAGTAACCTCATATTCATTTTTTATTTTTTGAAATGTTGGTTCGTATTCTTTAGCAGCTCTTTCATAGCCCTTCTTCTTACCTTCAATTTCGGGATCTTTAAATAGATCATCAAATTCCAAACCAAATAATTGTGATATTAATCCCATTTTGCCCCACCCCTTAAAAGTTATTCAAATCTTGTATATTGAATAGAAATAACAAAAAAATACAGAGCATTCACTATACAGCAAATGCCATCCCAATTATAAATTGGTCTCAATGTAATTATACTATATTTAAGTTCAAACGTCCTTTAAAGAGCAGGCAACCTTCTATTTTTATTATATGTAAAGCAAAAAAAATAAAGCCGTCAAAGCTTTATTTTCCTATGCAAATGCTAAAAGCTTCACCACCTTTTTATCTTCATTTGTAACTTGATCTGGTAATAAATCGATATAGTACTTTTGCGTAATAGATATATTTGAATGCCCAAGAAATCTTGATATATATACAAGTGATATCTCCCCAGAATTCAACATCATACTAGCTATTGTGTGACGCATAGTATGCGTTGAAAAGACTCCGGTCAAGCCTAAATTTTGTTGGAGTCTCTTATAGGTGGTATTTATACTTGCTGCCATAGGTAACTTACTCTTGTAATTCAGAAAGATCAACTTATTTTTGTTGTGTATCCCACGTTTAAACAACTCTTTGCGATGGTATCTTACCCATTCAGTTAACTTGTTCATTACCTCACGTGATACTGGTAATACTCGAATACTATTTTGAGTCTTTGGTTGCTTTAACACTTTATGGTGACTATCCCAAGATTCATCAACTCTTAGAGTGCAATTTATCTCATCGATATCATCTTCTTTTAGTGCTAAGCATTCACCTACACGCATAGCTGTTTGTGATATAACAAATAAGATAACTCTATTTACATCTAATAGATTATAGCTACTATTTAATAGATACTTTTGTAGATTTCTAAAATCCTTAATAGCCATAAACTTACGATTATTTCCCTTAGTTAAGTTAGGATCAGCTATAATATTTATACTGCCAGCACTGGGATTCCTTTGTATTATACCGTCATTGAATGCGTCTCTTAAGCAAGCTCTTATCCTATTTAGATCTTTACGTGCAGTCTCGTGACTCTTATTCAAGTTGTTAAAATATATCTGAATATCATCACGAGTAAGATCTCTAAGTTTTATCTGTCCTAGTCGATTTGAACTTATTCTACTATGTGAAGACCTGTAACCATCAATTGTATTAGCCGAAACGATCGGGGATTTATACATTGTTATCCACTGTTTATAGTATTCAGCAAATGACATATCGGCCCTTGGTGATACACTCCCTTGAAGATAACTATGCTCCATTTCTACCAACCAATCTTGGGCATCACTTTTCTTCTGGAATGTCTTTTGTTTACGATAGCGCTTCTTACCAGCTCCTTTGGTAAACTCAGCAAAATAACCTTTATCTCGTTTTACGATCCTACTCATCTTTTTCAGCTACTTTCTTCTTACTACGTGCTTTAGGCGGGTTCTCCCAGTCAAAAGTCCAAGGGGTGAGAGTCCAATTATCCCCTTGTAATGCTAATGGATGTTTTGGTTCGTGTTGTCCGTTAGCTAGTTCAACGATCTTATCTAATTGTCCCTCGTCACTACACATTTGACCATACATTGCTAACCTGTCACTTGCAATCTGGAATCTATTCGTAAGTGAGCCAACTGCAATGATAACCTTATCTACCTCTTTAGTTACATTAACTATCTCTGACATAGAATCGATTTCATAAGCCTCACTCAATGTTCGTTCACTAGCAATGTTACGTGAAATAGGTTTAGTGAATAAGTTAGCAATAACGACTGTACCATAGTCACCCAAACGATATACCTCATTTTTGATAAGCATCGTTGTTAGGTCTTCTTCTAAAATATCAAGTTTTCCCGGATAGTTAGCTAATACTAAAACAACAGGTTTATCTTTGTCCCAAGTGTATTTTGTCCAGTACGTATTATTGTCTTTTACTTTCTTTTCAATCAAAACCTCAGCAGTAGCTATCGTTGTCTTACTTTTCTTATCTGCCATAATAGGCACCTCCATATATTTTTATAATCAAAAAAGCCTTAGAAGTTACTACTCCTAAAGCTTCTTCAAAATAAAAATATATATTTAAAATCAATTTAGATACAGCGAAAATAAATTGAGGGAAGTACCCAAACCACCCTAACTACCCAGACTCCCTAATCAAAGTAATCCTAATACTTTTCTTCTCTCATCGACTTGATCCTTATTTACTAAACCAAGATAATATATTTCTGTGATCCGAATACTTGAATGTCCAAGTAAGCGTGAGACAGTGACAATGTTTACACCCTTATCAAGTAAGTGGGATGCTATCGTGTGACGTATATGGTGCAATGAATGGGAGCCTAAAAAGCCTAGTTTCTTCTGTAAATTCTTGAACGATGCGGTCAATGACGTCACTCTTCCGATTGTGCCATCTGACCTCAACATAACTTGTTTGTCTGAGTTTAACGGTGTATGCCTTAGTGCTGCCCATTTTTTTATTTTATGGACTAACCATTTGGGAATCGGTACTTTACGGTAACTATATCTTGTCTTAGGTTGTACTAGTTCATCTGCCCATGAATGGTTCACAGTCAAAAAACATTTATCAAAGTCAATGTCTTTAAAACGTAATGCTAAGACTTCACCACCTCTTAAACCTGTAGCAACCGCGATCGATATACCTAATAAATTACGTTCATGATTATCGTTCTTACTTATTTCATGCTTCTTCAAATGATCTCTAATATTTTTAAACTCTGCAAGTGGGATAACCTTATCATCTGCTGTCTTAGGACATTTTAAGTCAGTCCCACCGATCACAATACCTTCAGTAGGATCTATCTTTGTAGTTAGCACCGAAATATGCATTGCGTAACGTATCATCGATCTAAGGTGACCTAGATCTTTACGTAAGGTCTCATGACTATATTTTTTTGACATAACTGTGAATACATTTTGAAGCTGTTGGTGACTGATCTTAGTAATCTTTACAGTTTTAAAATATGGCGAAAGTCGTTTTTTTGTTGCAAAATACGAATTCAATGTATTCTTTGATAGATTTATTTTCTTAGTATCGATCCATAAATCGTAAAACCCAAGAACTGTCATTTCCCTCTGATACATCAATGCCTTTGGGCCAGATAAAACCGCTTGTTGTTGCGCTAGCCATTCTAGTGCTTCACGTTTAGTGGTAAAAGTCTTATTTTGACGTATACGTCCTTTACCACTACCAATAGATAATTGAGCTGTGAAGCCACCCGATTCAGTCTTCTTAATTACTGACATTATATCCTCCTTGTGTTTATACAGAAAAAGACCCGTAGTGGGCCTTTTTTCTCAAATATTAGTCACACAACATAGTCGTACCAGTTGATACCTCTTTCTCTGATATATGTTATCAGTTGGCTTTGAACTAGTCGAACTTGTTGTGATGTGCCTACAAATAGTCTGGGTAGTTTAGGGTCTTCTAGTAATTCCTCGATAACAGAACGCCGGACTCCCAATAACTTGGCAGCACCATTTATAGTCAAGATTTTATCATTCAATAAAAATCACCTCTTACTTTAAAGTAATATCATCAACGTATTCTATGCCAGACTTACTGAATGATGGCGTGCTACCATATATTTCCTGATATTGCTTTGTAAACTCCCTCCAAAACCTCTTGGGTTTACTAAAGCCCTTAGAATTAGCATTGGCTTCATTTAAGAAATCGTTGAAACTATTTAAGATATCAGATCTAGAAGTGCGTTCACCTATTTTTTTTGTACATTTTTCTTTTAAAAATAGGTAGACCGGACTTCTCGCCCCATCTAGATAATCTTGAGTTTCCTCCTTTACCTTACCGGCAACAACCTTTGAGAGATCGTAGCCATATACTGTTTTTAACTTTTTAAGACACGCTATTAGCTCATAGGCGATCGAATCTTGTTCTTTTCTAAGTTTTTCACTAAGGTTTAAATCAGCTTTTCCATCAATATAGGTATTTGGAAATGATAATAAAACTAAGCGTCGACTAAAACCGACAGTCAATTCCGGTACCGGAAGTTGATTAAAAGATAGAGTAATTTTTAATTTAAACTCTACCTCGATAATCGGCTTATTTTTTCGATTGACGGACAGTGTGTTCCCTTCAGCTAAAGACTTTAAATTAGCAAAATCATTAATTGTTGGCCCTGATTCTTCTAAGATCCATGCATACTTAGAGATCATGCTTTCTAGACCAAATGAACCATTAAAGTCTTTAATCGATGTTCCGGTAACATTTGCTACACCTAATATTGCTTTTATCACATTAAGCAAAGTGGATTTACCACTTGCGCCAGAACTATACATAAAGACTAAGATATTGAAAGCCCGATCGATCTGAAGATGTACTGCCAGCCAGAACCAAACAAACCTTATCTTATCTTCATCTCCGTTAAATGTTGATGATAGAAATTCATCAAATACAGGTGTATCACCCGCCTTTGGATCAACCTGACTTTTTTGCGTGGCGAGATATTTTGGGTCAAACGGTACAAGTTGCAAACTTTCTAGGTCCAACGCATTATTCTTAAACATGAAAACTTTTTTATTCATATCAGAATTTTCATAGTGGGGCACCTTGCGCTTGAGTAATTGAATCACCTCACTCTCGAAACCAGATTTCCATCCAAAAGCAATGATTCTCAATACTCCAATAAGTATTCTACCTACTTCATAATTCTTCGTTGGGACATAAATTCCTTCTTTGACGTCATAGATATGGATCTCGTCATCAACGCTTATCAAATTTACTGTTTTTTGTAAGAAATCCACTACGCTTTCATATGTTGGGTTTTCACCAACTTTTCGCGTAATATATTCGCTCAATTGTCTATCACTAATATTTATAACCGCATTAGTTCCTTCTAACCTACTAACAATATATGCGTTAAAATCACTCTTTGGATCATCAATATAGGGAGCCATTGCTTCTTTTAGTTCAGCAATAGGACTCTTGTTTGTTTTTGGAGAATTGTTAGTCATTTTCGATACCTCCATTATTCTTGTTACTTTCATCAGGAAATTCGTTAAAGTCCGTAGTAGTCTGTTTATATCCTTCAAATGGATCGTATACAGAATTTTGATTTGAGTTTTGCATTGGGACTTGCGTTGAATTTTGCATCGGATTTTGAAACTGATTATGTGCAGTATTCATTCGCATTGCCTCATACTCTTCTGTCGCGCTAACTTTTGCCTCAAGTTCTTCCATTTGCTTCGAAAGCGGATCAACCTCAACTTCATTTTCAGTGTGTACTACAGGAGAAGAAACTTCTTCTTCAGGAAAGACATAATCTGCTGGTATTT
Source organism: Ligilactobacillus animalis KCTC 3501 = DSM 20602 (assembly GCF_001434535.1). Taxonomy (GTDB): domain Bacteria; phylum Bacillota; class Bacilli; order Lactobacillales; family Lactobacillaceae; genus Ligilactobacillus; species Ligilactobacillus animalis. The sequence goes on along the minus strand of NZ_AYYW01000022.1, from coordinate 10,260 downwards.
CACCACTCCCAGTGTTTTGATTGAACTCCTTAAAGTTAGTAATCGTTTGATCAACAACCGCTACAGGTTCGTCTTGACTAGAATCTAGTTTGAACTCATTTACTGTTGCAAATTCTCTTGAATTATTTGAGTTGTCTGATTTGTTATGCCCAATTGAGATCTTCGCATTAAACTTCAACCCTACGATATCATCCTCTGATACATCAGGATCATTTTGGTCTGGATACTTTTCTCTACCAACATTTTCTATGATTTCACTCATCACTTTTTCTGAAAAGATAAAGACGGGATTATCAAATCGTTTCCCTGTTCCTCGTTCTTTTATCCATAAAACTAGATAGTGGTTACCTTTTGTTGCTACTGTTCTCCACAAAGCCCCGGTAACCTCCATATCAACATATTTTCCGTCAAAGTTTCTAATGACGTTGGTTTCGTTAATTGTACTTAATCGCATTGCAATCCATCCTTTCAATTGTTATAAAATTTTCTATTACATAGTTTTTTACTATGCTTTTCACGGCGTCTAGCGCCAATTTCGATAACTCCGCCTTAACTGTTACGGCGTCGATATCATTGGGTACCTCAACTATAACTTCATCATGTCTAGGTATGAGCACATGGTATTTTGCACTATCACGTAACCTCAAGAGTAGTCTCTTGATGATCACAGCACCCACACCTTGAATAGGTAAATTCATTAGCTGTGGTTTCGTTGGTTCCGAAGAAACCACAGGTGCTATACCATATGCTGTATATCTGATATTTGGAGTATTAGCGAAGGACTCTAACTTCAGATCCAATTCTGGATATGTTTTTGAAATGATCTCTCTAATGTTCGTATTGTCTTGCACCGAAGGAATACATTCATTCAATTTTTTTCGAAGTGTATTCTCACCTGCCCCATAAAGATATGGGATCAACAATTTTTTCCCAACTTATGTGCCACACTCTGGTCACTTTCATTAGTTAAGAATTGTTGGGCAAAGTCTGCATAGATATCATTGCCTTTTGCAAGTGTCGCCTGTATGTTTTCACAATCACTTAAGGCACTAGCTATGCGTAGTTCAGCTTGTTTAAGATCCATCCGCCAAATGCTGAACAAATCTCTGGGAAGCAAGAAGTTATACATATTTTTAGGCAATGACATCAACGGTTCTTTAGAACAACTCATCCTACCTGTACTAGCACTGTATGAAACATAGTGGCCAGATAACTTGTTATCTGATGCGATCTTTGCGTATCTTTTCATAAATGAACTTTTTCGATACAGTTCGCGTGCTAAAATCTGTCTTTCTTCAACTAATTTGGTCTTACCATTTAAGTCTTCAAACGACAAGCCACTTAGCTTGCATAACTGATCTGAAAATTCTGAAAAGTTGACATTTTCGACACCTTTAATACCAAAGTAGTTGACTAAGGCCTCGATTCTTTCAGAAATAGGTGCTAAAGAGGCGGTCCACTTTTTAGAGTCGAACCTGACCTGAAGATTGTTTAAGTCCTGTATTACAGGAACCATTTTCAATTCAAGTTCAACCAGTTTTTCTAATGCTGGAACTTCTTTGATTAACTTATAGGCAAGATCAAAAATATCGGATCGAGATAACCGAGATGACCACCTCTCCTCAAAGTCGCATAAACGACAAATATCACAGATAGGTATTGACGCTAATTGATCAATTGTTAACATGTGGATAATCCCTCCATTTTTATGCAGTTTTCAAAGATCTACTCAAAAGCATTTCTTTACGTTTTTGTATACCGAAAAGGCTTTTGGGATCCTAAGACCTTTTCAGGTCATAGGTGTTTTTTGTTGAATGGTGATAAAGACTACGTCAGACGTTTCTCTAACACCTTTCAACAGTTTTTATTTTATATGTTGACGCAATTTTTGGTAATTTGAATAATTTAAATGATATATAACCGCGTTAAATAGCGATTTTATTGATTTTACCGAATAATTTAGTAAAATAAGAGCAGGGAGGTTGATAATATGAAAAAAACTGATTTAAAATTTTCACTTGGGAAAATTATACGTATAAGTCAAGAAATCTTATCATCTGATTACGGAACAGAAATCCCAAATTCTTTCTCTATTAAAAAATCAAATATGTACGCAGTAAGCACTTTGGATTGTAGTTCAGTATATATATCTCTAAGACGACAATTCCACGATGTAAAAGAACAACTTATAGAGAGAGAAATTATAGCTATGAATGACAAGCATGTAACAGTCAAGGATGGCTATATATTGAGGTATAATTTTGATTTGATCGAATCACTTATCATACCTGAACTTATTGTCTTTCACTATCTTAAGCCTTCTGACCATGAGATTTGGAAGTATTTTAGAGAAGATTTCAGGCCTAGGCTTTCAAAAAGAATAGCGGACTATGTGAAAAAGAATGGTATCAACATATTTAGACCCTACACAAAAGGGGAGATTATCCCAAAAGGCGTTACTAACACTATGAAAGAGGCTATCCAAGATTCTATTATGGGTCAGTTACTTAATGATTTAAGTTTTTTCTTTTTGCAGAACGCTTTTATCACTAAAAAAGGTAAAAATATCAGGTCTTATGCAGTAAATCTCGGTAAGGAATTCCCAAATTTTAAAAAGTTAAAAGCATCAGTTCACAAACGAAGTAAATGGCCTGATGAATTGTGGCCTATGTTTTTCGTAGAAGATTGTGATGAGGTAGATACTGCCTTTTCTGTATGGCTCGATACCTATATTGCGGTTAAATCGATCCTTTCCAAATCTACTCCTGATCGTAGTAACTCTTGGAAGTACTACACAAAATACCACCAAATAACAAATAATGATCTTGATAAAGTTAACACCTATCTCAGTTCATTATTTCCTGGGGCCGCACTGATTGGTACACCGATCCGCCGTTCTGATAAAATTTATCGTATTAACCTGGAATACGAACTGGCTCAATTTGCTATTAATTTTTACGACTATGATAGTTATAATTGGTGATCCTTTAACAAGTCGAATACTTAGTAACTCTGCCTTTCTTAAGATTAACCTTGCAAAAAAAATAACCCGTACAAATAATAACGACCAGATTAGCACGTTAGCCAATCTGGTCTTTTTGTTTGGGTTATTCATTTATATTAGTCGTCTCCTAATCCTTTGATTATCTCTGTTCCTATAGCAATACCTGCTTCGATCAAGATCCTAATCCATACCTCCATTTTTACACCTCCCACTTCTTTAATTGATTGTCACAATCGATAAAACCTATACCATATGCATTGTTATTTTGCTTATCGGCTATGATAAATCCAATCACATCATCAACTGAAAAACTTGTAACACATACTATCTCCTGTGTGCTTGGTATTAGGTCTATGACCGCATTATCAAGCTCTTCCCGTTCTAAATGAATAGTCTCATACACCGTGTTTTCATCATCAACAACTACATCCATCAATAACTCAAGTTCAAGTATCAAAGCTCTTTTAGCTGCTTTAAATTTTATCAATATCAATACCTCCCCAGTCATTTGCTAGTAAACTTCTAATGCTATCACCGTAAATAATGCTATCCAATAAATAAATCTCCATCATGTCACCTGCTTTCTTTAATTTATGTGTAAACTTAAGATCATTCTTTGATGGGTTCGTATTACCCGACGGATGATTATGAACGACGATAAATCTGATCGAATTAGATAGTAGTAACGGCTTAAACACTTCTCTTGTTGAAACAGTCGATTGATTGAGCGTACCTATAGCAACTATGCTAATAACTGTGGGTTTATTCTTCGTATCCAATCCAATAACTAACATCATCTCTCGGTCTGCTTCTTTTAAAAATGGTTCTACTAAATTTGCTGTGTCATACGGTGTTGAAATAGCACTTGCGCTTAGTTGCTCCCAACCTTCTATCTTAATACGTTCCTGCTTCAATCTTATGAACTTGACAACTTCTTTCTCCAAATTTGGCCCTCTCCTTTATTTAGAAATCAATGCAAAATAAAAAGAGCAAGCCACATTATAGTAGCTTGCTCATAATTAAAATATATATTTGAAAATTACTTTGATTACGTCTTAGAACTAAATACTTTTATTTCTCAACTTATTCTTAGTTTTGCGATAATACCGTTTACTATGTCATTAATTGTTTCAAGATCAGCAGTAAACCATTCGCGAGGATGGATGATCTTACCATTTGGTGCCTTGATATCGATATCAAGCTGATAATTAGATAGTGCATGATGAATAGCCGTTTCAAGGGCTTCTGAACTTATATTAATGACCTGGATCTCTTCACATATTTTTACTGGACCATATAGATATGTGGACTCATTCTCAGCGTTGGCGATTCTTTTTTTCACTGAACCGTTTGTAACCCCTACCTTATAAAGGGGATAATCCTCTTGAATCCTCTTGATCTCAGGATTATTACTCTCAGATTTAAGAACATAGATATAACCGGTTACTTGGTCGTCACTAGTTAGCTCTAGATTAGAATCTTCTGGTTCCGTAACTATCTTCCCGTATCCATGACGTTTTTTACTGCCATATAATGACGCGATCAAGCCATTTCTTAATGGTGTATTCTCAGTTCCATTTTCATAAATAACATGAACCCGAGCATCAATAGTATTACTGCTCCGGGTATTGCTTTCGAACTCTGAACCAATAGATTCAATGTACAATAACTGCCCATTTAACACATAAAACCCATGTAATTCGATCTGATTACTCTTAAAGTCCACCAAATTTCTTACACCTGATGCTAATTCGGCTTGTACCTTTTTAAAGAGCGGTTCATATTGGGCAAAGTTCTCCATCCGTTTACGCTTAGACTTATTTTCTGGTCTATTTTCCTGTTCACGCTTAAACTCATTTAGTTTCTGAGTATCAAATAGTTTACTGTTGATCGTATTATTTGTGTTACCAAATAATGCTGAGTCATCACTTAAGATATCATCTAGCGAAGCAAAGTCTTGTTTTTCAGTTTTAACTTGATTTTTTAATGATATGTGGTCATCGCCAGCTTTTAGCAAGCCTAATTCATCATATGGTTCAAGTAGCTCAATCATATCTTCACGACTACGGTATCCCTTCAAACGACTAGCTAACCGCCGTTCCTCGAAGCGTGACATATCATGAGTTTTCTCGGGTTCTTTACCATCATGTTTTCTGATCCATTCAGTAATTTCTTTAAAATTTTCAACATCAGGATCATAACTAGTTTTCGGCTTAATAATAGGCTTTTTTACTAATAATTCCTGAGAATCAGGGTCATTAAAGATATCCTCTAAAGAATGAATAGATCGATTTTTATCCATTAGCCTGTGACCTCCTTACTCTAAGCTCTTCAATCTTAGCTAATGCATACGCCATTCTAACTTCTTCTTCATTATTGGACTCTTTACTTGGATGTCTACCGTTTTCGATAACAAACACCTTAGCATTCTTATATAGTTGAACTAGTTCATCATCTGTAAAATCGTACTTATGCGCGTCAATTGATCGTTCGATAATTCGCAGAGTATTACTATCGATGTCTTGTGACATTACGTCATAAGCTCTTTGGAACGGATTGATAGACTCGATCAAGTTGATATCTAACTGGTCAACATTGATGAACTTATCAGCCATTCGCAAGAATTGATTAGAGTTTCCTTTATCATCTTGTGTAGTTTCTACCTTAGCATGGCGCAAAATAGTATCAGCAATTGCATATTGACTGACTTGTTCAATTTCATCGTTACTTAGATCAGGGTAACGAGTCATAACTACCTTGGGTACCAATTCTTTGTTCATTACTTCTGCATTTACATTGGCCATAATACCCTTCTTAACTGATTCATCTTGTAAAATAGCTGCTTTTAAGTCGGGTAGATCATTCTCAATGATGCTTTGGACCCGTTTTGTTGACGGTTCCTTTAGACCTTTGATCAAGATATCAGTTTCACCGGTTGGCTTTTGATCCTTATGCTTTCGTCGTTTGAGATGGATCTCTGGTGCTAATACTTGTTCCATCAGTAAAGAAACTGTGATAGCTTTTAAGATCTGATTAACTGCATATTGAACTTCTCCATCATTAGCATCAGGTTGTTCAATCATATTAGTAAACTGAGCATGATTTTTATTAGAGCTGTCTCGGGTAACACGCCCAATAATCTGAACTATCTCAGTTAAAGAACGACGATAGCCAATTGTTAATGCTTGTTCAGCCCAAGGCCAATCAAATCCTTCCTTAGCCATATTTAAGGCCACAATGATATCCAAGTCTTCAGAACCTTTTAGTGTCCGTAAGTATTCTGCGATCTTTTCTCGGCCATCTTCATTAACTAGGTCAGCAACCTTTAACATTTTTCCATCTTTATTTTTAATGTAGTAAACACCAGTTTTTGTATCCTGATGGTCAACATCACCGATTGCATCAAATATACGATCAACCTCATCATATTTATCCTTAGTTGACTCACTAGAGTTAACACTTGGAATATGAATAATCGTCTTTTTAGACGTATCTAAGGCTTCATCCAAGGCATCTGTATAACGCCCCTGGTAGAACTTATAGTCTATCCCAAAAGATTTTAGATACTGATAACCATCCAACTGTTCGTAGTAAGTATAGGCGACCTTATCGAACTGCTGCTCATCCATTGGAGATAAGATCGGAGCAGAATCTCCACGGAAGTATGAACCAGTCATTGCTAGAACATGAGCTTCCGAATTATGCATAATATTTCGTAAAGCATCACCTAATACTGAACTATCATCCGACGATACGTGATGAAATTCATCGATTGCGATCATTACATTATCAAACTCACTATCATCTTCTATTTCCTGATATGCAAAACGCAACGTGGCGTGAGTACATATCAAGATACGACCATCATCAGCACGTAAAAATTCTTTGAGTCGTTTAACTTTGCTTTCTGATCCACCATTTGTCGTTAAATCATATTTAGAATTGATTTTCCAGTCTTCATAAAAACCATATTTAACTAAGTCAGTATCCTTGAATGAACTACCGATCGATCTTTCGGGAACTGCAACAATAACCTTTTTTACTCCTTGATTAGCCAACTTATCTAAAGCTACAAACATCAACGCTCTCGACTTGCCAGACGCTGGTGGAGCTTTAACTAAAATATACTTTGAATTTCTATGTTGGTATACGCGCGCTTGCATTTCTCGCATTCCAAGTTCATTTGTATTAGTACTTTTTCCAGTTCGGTGATAATTGACCTCAACTACATTTCTATCTTTCATTTACTTATCCTCATTAACTTTCTTACTATACATGTCTAATAGTAATGCCAATCGTTCATTATCATCTTTAAATGAGCGATCACGATAAGCACGATCAACAACCTTATCCAGTTCTTGATGAGCCGCTAATAAACGTGGATTCATTGGCTTAGGATTCTTTTGAGCTAGCGGTGAACCATATAAGTCAGCTAGAGTACCCCCTTCCTCTTCACGAATATCTAGAATTTTCCAAGTTATTTCTTCAATCTCTCTTAACCTTCGTGATTCGAAATTTTTTACTGGAAATGTATTAAAACACAATCTATTTGAGTATCTGAAATCTGTTTTTAACCGTCCACCTACAGCCTTAAGCCATGTCATATGCATTCGTGACATCAGTAGACCTAACATATAAATTGGAGCGCCATAAATACCAAAATTTGGAGCTGCAATTATCACATCTTTATTTACAAATCCCATTGGAATATAATTACGGTTTCCCGATGATACTTGAGGAATGAATAATGCACCTTCATCTTTATTCTGTATTACTTGAAACCTATACGGTACTCTGGCTAACGACTTATCTTTTCTCTGCAAACGTGAATTTCTAACTGCTTCAATTCGCTGATGGATAAATGGATTATCTTTGTATTTCTTATAAAGCTCTTCATTAGGAAGCCAAATACAGTATTCTTTTATTTCATTTATAAAATTTTTACCATTTTGGTAAGGACGTAAAATCTGTTTTAATTCAGGGTACTTATTTATCGCCTCATTGTATACATCATTAGATAAAATAAAACCTCCCTCACCATCTGTAGGGCTTGATCCACGTAATGCCAAGGAATCTAAAAATAATGGTTTACTACTTGAAGAAATAACAACATTATCTCCCTCCGTTAAATAAGGTGTTATATTATTTACGGCTTTTACAGATTGGCCCTTAAAAATATAATTTTTTTTGTGCTGTATTCCACTTAGTCCAACCACTATTACAAATACATTTGCATTATTCTTAGCATTGTTAGACCACAAGAAAGATGTATGTGCAAAATGAATAGTTACCTTGTCCTTTAATAGATGAGGCCATAGTCTTTGCACTTGTTCTCCCTGAGTAATGGAATTAGTAGAAACAAATGCGCATTCTGCCTTTGTATCGTTTATATATTTCGATGCCTTTAAAAACCAACCAGTAACATAATCAAGCTTTTTCACAACTTGACTATCATTAAAAGCCAGTGCTAAGTCTTTTTTCTGCAATTCATCTTGGTTACGAGCTCCTAAATAAGGTGGATTTCCAAATAAATATACCTCATCATCTTTTGTATGGGGTATTATTTCATTCCAGTCAATTCTCAGTGCATTATCACAAATAATTGCCCCAACATGCTGTAATGGCAAGGTTGGACGAACCGCATTATCGATTTCTTGTTGCAATTGCTTATTCATTTGATGTTCAGCAATCCATAGGGAAAGTCGTGTCACATCACAGGCAAAATCATCAATCTCAATCCCATAGAACTGATCCAAAGTAACCGAAGGAACATACATGGTAGCAATTCCCATTGCATTCAGTTCTTTAAGGATATCTATTTCTAATAGTCGCAATTCTTTATAAGTAATGATTAGGAAATTACCTGATCCGCAAGCTGGATCCATAAATTTGATCTCACCAATACGGTCATATAGACTATTTAGTTTTGTCTCACTCCCCTTAGCTTCCTCAAATGATTGGCGTAAATCATCAAGGAATAAGGGCTTAATAACCTTCATAATATTGGGTACAGAAGTATAGTGCATTCCTAAATGACTACGACTTTCTTCACTGGCCACTGCCTGAATCATCGATCCCAAAATATCTGGATTAATCTGATCCCATTCTAATTTTTCGCCAGCATCAATAATTAATTTCCGAGAAAGAGTAGTAAACTTAAGTGACTCATGTTGTTCCTTAAAAAGATCACCGTTAACATATGGAAAGTCATCCAGCCAACTTGGTGTATCACTCGGACGGTTATCTTTGTTTACATCTAAGACACCAAATAGATCCTGAAAAAATTTATCTAAATCCGATCCATCTTCTTTAGTTAATGCTTTGATCCGATTAGTGAAGATATTTTTCTGAAAGATATCAGTATCTTCAGCAAATAAGCAGAATAATATCCGAATTAGAAATAAGTTTAATCCATGACGACTTACATCTGGGTTATCTTTGATCACTACATCATAGAGTTTAGCAAACCGTTCGGCTGCGCGAATATCAGCTGGATTTTCTTTATCAAAGTCAGCCTTTTCAATTCCGTTCCAAGCTAAAAAGAATTCAAACTTTTGTGGTAACCGCTCAAATTCGACGTCAAGGGTATCACCTGTCTTAGTGTCTTCAGCAAGGACACTTTCAAAATCTGTCACCATAATATAACGAGGTTTTGCATTTAACTCATTAACTTTTTGTTTAAGCTCTACAAACCTTTGCATTAATTGACCATCATTTACAACCTGATGGTAGTATAGACGGTTTTTGAGATAAACTGCACCTGATTCTTTAGCGAGATTATTAGTCCCTTTACGTAATTTTGTTATTGTTGCTTTAGGGAAGTCGTAGATAGACAGGAAATCATAAATGAATTCATCGTGGTTATCGTGATGAATAATATCCGTAATTCTATCTTCAATTTCAGTGATTATCATTTTAGCACTCCAGTCAACATTATTATTTTTCTATAATTCTATTATATAGGAAACAAATATCTAGTAAAATTTTGAATTTTTAATTCATATTATGTTAACCTACTTTAAGGTATATAAAGAGTGAAGCGGCTAGATAGTTTGGGTAGTTAGGGTGGTTTGGGTACTTCCCTCAATTTATTTCCCGGGACGCACCAATCTCCTAATATTTGTCCTAACTCGTCATTTATTCGTCATAAATCGTCACGATATGTAAAAAGAAGCGTGGTCTCGCTCGGAGATCACGCTTCTTTTATCGAAAGGCTTTATCTTAAAGCTTTTCTTTGGAGACAATGTTCAAGTTGT
>NZ_AYYW01000021.1 GCF_001434535.1 Ligilactobacillus animalis KCTC 3501 = DSM 20602 | reverse complement strand
GATTTAAAACGTGGTTTACCCCAATCAACTTGTGCCTTATCAAAAAAGTTCTTCCAAGCTTTATTTAAGTCGCTAATTGCTAGTTGTAAGCAACGGGCTGAAAAACGATATTGCCAATCAGCTTTATTAGCCACTAACTCGTTGCGAACCTTGTATTCATTTGGTCTGAGGCGCTTATCATCTAAGATTAGTGCTTCTTCATACATATCATTCCATAAAGCCAAACCAGCATTCCAGCAATATCTGC
>NZ_AYYW01000020.1 GCF_001434535.1 Ligilactobacillus animalis KCTC 3501 = DSM 20602 | reverse complement strand
AACCCTGGACCCACGGATTAAGAGTCCGTTGCTCTGCCAGCTGAGCTAACCACCCATTTCATCAACGAATAATACTATATCAAAGAAATGACCAAAGCGCAAGAGTTTTTTGGTAAAAAACTAAAAATGCACCACAAAGATCCTTTCCGATCAATTATTTGCGAGTAGCCCGCCTTAATTTTTGTTTACTTCTCGCAGTAGATTCGTCAACCTTTTTCTCTTTATTAGGCTGGATCAAGATACCTTTTCAAAACTGAACTGCAGATGACGATCCGCCAATACATCATTTTGCAACGGGTCACAGTTGCCAAACAGTTACTGTGTACTAGCAGCGATATTCAAAAGCTCCCGCAAGTATTGGGCTTTAGTGACTACGCCCATTTCGCTAAAACTTTCAAGCGTCTCACAGGAATGACACCTAAGCAGTTTAGGCTCCAAAATTATCAGGCATAAAAAAATCCCCGAGATATACTCTCGGGGAAAGTGATGGGTGGTCAGGGGATCGAACCCTGGACCCACGGATTAAGAGTCCGTTGCTCT
>NZ_AYYW01000001.1 GCF_001434535.1 Ligilactobacillus animalis KCTC 3501 = DSM 20602 | reverse complement strand
AACCCTGGACCCACGGATTAAGAGTCCGTTGCTCTGCCAGCTGAGCTAACCACCCAATTTATCAACAAAAAATATTATAGCAAAGAAGCCCTGCTAAAACAAGCAAAATTTTAAAAATATTTTTATGGATAAAAATAAGATCTGTTTGGACAACCCCAAACAGATCTTATTTTCTAAATTCAGTTGTTTATAATGAGCCTCGGCGCTGATGCACCAAGGTGTAGATCTTTTTGATCACGAAATACAATAATGGTACGCAGATCGCCGTTGAAATGGAATTGATGACAGTCGCCGGTAAGCTGAAAAAGGCGGCCACCGCAGCTGTTTTAAAGCTTGTCCCGACCATCAATGCTTCAACGATCGAAGCTAGATACGAAGTCACGATCTTAGTCGATCCTGCAGCTATCGCCAAAATCATGATATTTCGCTGACTGTCAACATATCTCATAGCCTTGAAAAGTCCGGAAATTATCAAAGCTACAACTATGACCTCAAGCATCGTCAGCCAAGAGACAGCAATGTATCCATTTAAGATATCAAAACCACCCAGGCCAATGATACCGGCCAACATACCATTGCGTTTTCCCAAAAAAAGAATCGCTGTTACTGTCAATGTATTGCCAAAATGGATAAACGGGCGGCCGACCATCGCAGGGATCGGGATCCGTAACGTCCAAATGCCAATATAGATCAGTGCAGCAAATAGACCCGTTAAAATGACCGCCCGCAATGTATTTTGCTGGTCACGCAACATAGTATTTCCTCCAAAAAATCATAACTTTTCTAACAAATATGGTAATGCACGCGCATAATCGACGCCAAAACGCTGATCTCTAGGGGTCGGTGTCAGCTTTATCGCCTGAAAAATAAATTCCATCGCGAGATTCGCAGCAGCCTTGACCGCTTTTCCCTTCATGATCCCCGCCAGTAAAGCACTGGCAAACAGATCACCTGTCCCAAAAAAGTTCCCAGCCAATTTGGGACGCGTCAAGATCCAAGTTTGGCCCATTTCATAACCGATCACGGCGATCTTGTCACCGCAGTCTATCCCAGTTAAGATCGCAGTTTCTAACTTGAATTTAGTTGCAAAACGCACAAGCAGTTGCGTTGCTTCAGCGATCGCTAGTGGAGAAGTAGTCAAAGCCTCATCTAAAAGCAGTTGGGCTTCCGTTAAATTTGGAGTTGCGATCGTTGCTTGGTGCACTAATTTGCGCATCTGTGCTACATAATTCATGTCAAAACCGCGGTAAAGTTTACCATGGTCGGCCATTACGGGATCAACTAAAAAAAGCGTTTCAGGTGTCTTAAGAACTGACAAATGCTGTAAGATCACATCTAAAGGTCTAGCCCCCAAATATCCCAGATAGACGGCTGAAAACCTAAGTTGTAATTTTTGCCAATGCTGGAGAATGTGTGACATTTCAGAAGAAAGATCTAAGTAGGTATTTTCACCAAAGCCCCCCGTATGCGTTGATAAGAGTGAGGTCGGTAAAACATCTGGTCTCAAGTTTGCAGCCGCCAGCAAGGGTAGCGCTACACTCATGGAAACCTGACCCACACAGGACAGATCCTGACTGATCAAAACATCGGCATGCATTCTGTCACATCCTTTTCATACATCTGCAACTGATATCTGTTAGAGCGCTCAAACATAAGAGCTTGTATGTATTATATCATCTTTAATGTTTACTAACCACGGCATTTGGCATTCTTTTGCATTTAATTGTGGAATTATTGCATGCAACATTATATAATACTTCTATTAATTTAGTTAAAGGAGTTTTTTGTATGTCGATCATCTCAACTGTCCTGATCATAGTCGTTGCCCTGGAAGCTCTCTATATCATGGGAATGGAAATGTTTGGGAGTGAAGAAAAATTACATCAAACTTTTGGCCTTAGAAAAGAGTATCTCAAAATGCCCGAAGCGCGTGTCGCAATGGCTAACCAAGGACTATACAATGGTTTTATCGGTATCGGTCTCTTGACCTGTCGCTTTATTTTCCCAGAAAATGCTCAATATATGGGGAGTATGATGTTTGTGATCTTCGTTATTGTCGCCGCAGTCTATGGCTGGTTAAGCGCTAAGAACCCTAAGATCCTACTTGCCCAAGGAACACCAGCTATCCTGGCTTTACTTGCACTTTTGATCTTTAAATAAAAAAGGGTCGCCTGAATGAAAATTCAAGCGACCATTTTTATTACTATTTATTTTACCAAACGAATAAACCAACCATTGCTGCAGATAAGAGGGAAACTAAGACCCCTGAAAGCAACATGTAGCCAACGTTTTTGGAGATAAGATCGTTCTTTTCACGATCAACGATACCTTTGAAACAGCCAATGATCATCCCGACCGTTGAGAAGTTAGCAAAGGAAGTTACAAAGACTGTCAAGACAGCTTTGTAGTGTGGTGCAAAGTCATTGATCGTGCTTGTTACACGACCCATAACAACAAATTCATTTGTAACTAATTTTGTACCCATATATTGTGCAAATTGGAAAGCTTCGCCGTGTGGTAAGCCCATCAACCATGCAAGTGGGTACATAATGATCCCGAGAATGTGTTCCAAGGAAAGCCAAGGATTGATCATACCAAGTAACTTATCGATCAAGGCTGCCAAAGCAACAAAGGCGATAACGTTAGCGGCAATGATCAAGACCAAGCGACCAGCGCCTAAGATGGAATCACCCAAGAAGGAGAAGAATGGTTCTTTTTTAGCATTACCATCAGCATCAACATCACCGATCTCAGTTTCAGCCATCGCTGAGCCTTTCATCGTAGCGATCGTGTCTTCTTCTGGTGTAACAGTGACTGGGTTCAATAAAGCAACTACGATCAACGCATTGATAACGTTGACTGGAACCGCCGTAAGGATATATTCCCCAGGCATCATTTGCGTATAAGCACCGATGATCGAAGCTGTCACACAGCTCATCGACATCATCGCTAACGTTAAATTACGTTTAGCATTGATCTGCTTAAGTTGTAAAGAAGAAACCGCCAAAGCTTCTGTGTTACCAAGAAACATCATTTCGATCGCAAAGAATGATTCAAACTTAGGTTGTCCTGTAATAAAGGATAACCCACGTCCGATCCACTTGATGATCCATGGCAAGATACCGATATAAGTCAAGATATCAAACAATGGAACGACCATCAAAATTGGAAGCAACACTTGCACGAACCAGTCCATTTGTTTAACTTGGACCATGCTTGGAAGTGCAAATTCGATCCCGATATATGCGATCTTCATCAATTCGTTAAAACCAGCAGCAGCACCTTGAACGATCATCCGTCCACCTTCAAAGCTGGTCAAGAACCAAGCTAATACGAGGTTAAAGATGACCATCGTACCTACACCACGCCAATTGATCTCACTGCGGTTCTTAGAAAAGATCACGCCGACCGCAAGGAAGATCACTAAACCTAAAACATTTATTGCTAAATACAAGATTATTTCTCCTCTCTCTATCAATAAAATAAATAGCAATTTATAAATGACTGTAAAACTTCAATTAGTATATCTATTTCTTTGGGATTTGTAAATATTTTTATTAACATGGTTTAATTTTTAAAAATAATAAAAATATAATTTAATCCGCCAAAAGATACGTACCAATCGCAAGTAATAAACTTAACAAACTACAAAAATAGCAAACATTGCTCAATACCATCTCCGAACGATTACCTAGAGATTATAATGTTAACCAAAAAATAATTTAAAATCACACTTAATTTTAGCAAAACATTCGGAAGTGGTAAAGAATGACGCCCAAAAATGAAAGCGCTTGACTTTTGAGTGTCATTTAGTATAATTAAAGGTGAAAAGGGGGCAATTAAGCCTTCACATGTTGCGCACATACTAGCGTCTGACATTGACGTAGCAGGTGTTTTGGACACTTTGGTCTGAGGGCTTGGATCCTCCTTTTAGAACCACCCCGACAGTTCAAATAAACGGATCGCCAATAATGTAAAATAAGATCGTGAAAGAACATAAAGGTGGCGATGAAAGGTCTATTTGACTGTGCTATATATAATATAGACCATGGAACTCCTAGCTAGCTTCCATGGTCTTTTTCTGTATTTAACAAGGTTTTTAGAAATTAAAACGAATGTTATATCCAATGTAGATCATATTTTTCGTTTTTTATTAATATCATCACTATTTACTAAGCCATACCTCTTAAACTTTACCTAAGCTGTTTTAAGTTTACTTTAAATCTCTTTGTAACCAGTTCCATCCCCTTGCTTATCATAGTAAAATATACTTAAATTATTCGAACTATTAAATCACATAGAAAGGTAGGTAACACGAGTGGACGACCCTTATCCGCCTCGCGCTATTTTTGTACGCTTAGAAAAGATTTTCTTTGTCTATCGTAGTTAGTGCTAGGCAGCAAATGTTAGTGCTAGATATGAATTACAGAAAGGAAATATAATAAGTGAGACCTTATCAGAAGAATTTAGAAGAATTACTACAAAATTATGAGCAAGAGGACCCTTTACAGGGCCTTTCAACCAAAACTGCAACTGAAAGACTAGCAAGTGACGGGCCTAATGCCCTAGTTGCTAAAAAAACACCAAACTGGCTGTTATTTATCCGCCAGTTCAATAACATGATCATCTATATCTTGTTATTTGCGACACTATTGACGCTTTTTCTAGGACACTATACCGACGCGATCGTGATCAGTGTCGTGATCATCGCCAACGCTATGATCGGTTACTATCAAGAAGCAAACGCCGCTGATGCTTTAGCTAAGATCAAAGACTTGCTGGCAACTAATACCACGGTCTACCGTGATGGGATCCGACAAGATATCGATGCGACCAAATTAGTTCGGGGCGATGTCGTCTTTCTTGAAGCGGGTGACCAAGTTCCCGCCGATCTAAGTTTGATAAATACCGCTGACCTTAGGATCCAAGAGTCCGCTTTGACGGGTGAAGCAGATGCGGTGACCAAACACGCTGATGCTTTAGAAACAGCTGACTTACCTTTGGCTGAACAAGCAAACATGGCTTTTTCATCCACTACAGTCGTCAACGGTTCTGGTTTAGGCGTGGTCGTAGCGACCGGTGAAAAAACCGAATTAGGAAAGATCTCGACCGCAGTTGCTAGCGCTAAAACGCGGCCAACTCCATTAGTCAAAGAGATCAACGCTTTAGGTAAAACCGTTTCACTTTGCGTTTTAGGGGCAGCCGTCTTACTGTTTATCTTAGGTTTTATCTTTGAGACCTATTCCCTACCCGTCTTGACTTTAGCGATCGTAACGATGATCGTTGGCTCGATCCCTGAAGGCCTGCCAGCTACAACTTCGGTGATCTTAGCTTTAGGTGTGTCTGACCTCGCTAAAAATAAAAATGCGATCGTTAAATCACTGCCTTCAGCTGAAACATTGGGGGCGGTCGATGTGATCGCAACAGATAAGACCGGGACATTGACTAAAAACGAAATGACCGTGACCGACATTTACATTGATGAACGTCATTTTTCCGTCAGTGGTAGTGGTTATGCTCCAACTGGGACGTTATTTATCAATGGTGAAGCGACTACTGAACGTGAAGCTAAGCTAAAAGAGCTTCTCTTAGCTGGTTATTTTGCCAACGATACGACTTTGACCCAAGTTGATGATACTTGGACGATCAACGGTGAACCAACTGACGGAGCTTTCTTGACCGCTTATCACAAGTTGATGCCAAACAAAGAAAGTGTCCAACTAGAAAAATTAGATCTCTTGCCTTTTGATTCGTTCCACCGTTACATGGCAAGCCTTATCCAGCTTTCAAATGGTGCTAAAAAGATCTATCTGAAAGGTGCACCAGATAAGTTGTTCAACTTTGCCCAACAACAAGATCCAAACTTTGAGCGTTCATTTTGGCAAGCCAAAGCCGACCATTTAGCCAACCAAGGCAAACGCATCGTGGCTTTAGGTGTGATTAAAGACGCTGACCAAATCACTGAACTAGAACATGAACATCTCGAAAATGGCTTTACCTTCCTGGGCTTGACCGGGATCATCGACCCGCCACGCCCAGAAGTTATCACAGCTTTACGTGAGATGAACAAAGCCAAAGTCGAAGTCAAAATGATCACCGGCGACGCTCCCCTGACCGCAGCTGCGATCGGACGTCAATTAGGCTTATCTGATGGTGAATTGCACACGATCACTGGGGTAGAATGGGATCAACTGACGGCAAAAGAAAAGTGTGAAGCAGCCGTTAAAAATCAGATCTTTGCTCGGACAACACCGGAAAACAAACTCGAGATCATCGAAGCTTTACAGCAAAGTGGCAAGGTTACGGCGATGACTGGTGACGGTGTCAATGATGCCCCTGCGTTGAAAAAAGCTGACATTGGGGTTTCTATGGGGATCAAAGGAACTGACGCTGCTAAAGAAGCTTCCGATATGATCTTAACCGATGATAACTTTGCGACTTTAGCTACTGCGATCAAAGAAGGTCGCCGGATCTACGACAATATCAAAAAGAGTATCCTCTTCTTATTGCCGACCTCATTTGCTGAAGGGCTGATCATCTTCTTGACGATCCTTTTCAACCAAGAGATGCCTTTGCAAGCGACCCAACTGCTTTGGATCAACTTAGTCTCTGCGATCACGATCCAATTTGCGTTCATCTTTGAACCAGGTGCAAGTGACTTGATGAAACGTCCACCACGTAAGAGCAATAGCCGCTTGATCTCAGGACGTGAAATGCTTCAGTTAGGCTATGTTTCATTACTGATCGCCTTAGTCGGCTTAGGTGCTTATGAGCTGCTGATCGCGACAGGTGCTTCGGCAACGCTAGCAAGTACAGCGATGGTCAATATCATCGTCTTTAGCAAGATCTTCTACTTGTTCAACATCCGCACCGAAGAATCGGCCTTCTCGAGTGCTTCATTTACAAATAAAAAGGCCTTCTCGATCATCTTAATCATGATCTTGTTACAAATGGGATTGACCTACTTGCCATTCATGCAAGATGCCTTTAGCACAACGGGGATGCAACTAGGCGAATGGATCTTGACGATCGTCTGCGGTTTTAGCGTGCTAGCTGTGACTGAATTGGATAAATTCTTTAAACTTCGCTTAGCTCGGGCTAGAAACTAATTTTAAATGAGAAGCTCACCATGGTGTTTAGGCATCATGGTGAGCTTTTTTGCTATCCATTGCCACACGCTTCTTGCACTAGATCTCAAACACCTATGTTACAATAAAGCTAAAAAAGAAGGTGTCTACATGTCCGAAACTATCTCGTGTCGGCAAACACTTGCCGTGACTAGCCATCGCGTCCTAGCTAGCGACCTAAACGAACATGAAACTGTCTACGGGGGCGCACTACTATCTCTACTCGACGGGACGGCCTCGATCTCTGCCAGTCGTTTTGCCCGCTCACAATGTGTCACAGCTGCCCTCGACCAGGTCAACTTCATCAAGCCTTTTGTGCTAAATGACTCACTATGTATCGAAAGCTACGTGACTGGGCACGGTAAACGGTCGCTCGAAGTTTTCGTCAAAGTCATCGGCGAGCATCTCGATACCGGTGAACGTTTCTTAGGGATGACCGCCTTTTTGACCTTTGTTGTTTTAGATAAACAAGTCATTTTACCCGAACTGAGCGCTGAAACACTGGAAGAAAAAAGCCTCTGTGCTGACTTTCAAAAACGCGAAGCTTATCGACGCCAAAAAATAGCCGAACAAAAGAAACTTCAAGCTTCATTGAGCCTAGATTTTCCGTGGCAAAGTTAAAATTATCAAAAAAGCACGCCTTGAGCCGATCTCAAGACGTGCTTTTTTAATATTATTTTTTGTTCGTTAAAGAACCACTATCGACCGCACCTTGCGCCAAGTTCAATAACAACTTGATCGCTTCTTCATAACTACAAGCTCTTTCGTTCATAACTGTCCTGATCAACTCTTCAGTTGACGTCTTAGATGAGATCATCATACTAGTTCCGCACTATATCATGTGAGCAACACCAAAAGGATATAGCCTTCCTTTCTCCAAGATCTGAAGCGCCCCGCTTCTCTTACCGTACATTGAACACTCATAGCAGGCCCACATCTAACCTTTGATCTGCCACGTATGTCTACCACCAACTAGCAAACACGTGTTCATTTATTTTCGTTACTTTTATATTCTAGCGCGCCACCATCAAAAAATAAAGCATTAATATTATTCAATTTTTTTAACTATCGCAACTATCCGTGGTAAGACAAGCAAACTTCCCTATAAAAAAATTTTGGACTTCTTTTTTATTCATTTTCACTCGCAAATATTCATTAAAAGCTTTAATAACAACAATAATACGATTTTTCTTATAGTCCGCCACAAAGCCTTATCCAACTTGCTTTTATAGTCATTTACATTCCTTTATATGTTATTATTAATTAAACTTTTAATATACATAAGTTAATAGTTATGTTTGTTTGAGATAAAATTTTGCGTAGCTAGTTAAAAACAATTGACGTTCATTTCAAAAACAGCTATAATCGCACTAACTTGATCGAACTATCGCTTTGATGAGATGAGTGGCAACGCCCAACAGAGACTAGCTCAATGCTGAGAGAACTAGATGTTAGCCACGGATGAACTCGGAGCTGTCCAACGGTGCGAGCCGTTAACGTCCGAACTGGGCCTCCAATTCATGAGATAGCCAGTGTGAGCTGACTATAAATCAAGGTGGTACCGCGGTAAAACGTCCTGACGATTCTTTCGTGAGGGCGTTTTTTGTTTCTAGCAAAGAAAGGTGGAATTTTGATAACAAATAAGCAATTAGTATTACAAACTGATTTTGGTTTAGGAGATGGTGCGGTCAGTGCGATGTATGGTGTCGCTAAAACGATCGCTCCCGCATTGCATGTGGCCGATCTGACCCATGAGATCACACCTTACAACATTTGGGAAGCTTCCTATCGTCTCTACCAAACGCTCAGTTATTGGCCAGTTGGAACGGTCTTTGTTTTCGTCGTTGATCCTGGCGTCGGAAGCGAACGTAAAAGCGTCTGTGCGCTCACTAAAACGGGTCACTATGTTATTACACCAGACAACGGTACCCTTACGCATATCGCCAAATTTTTTGGTTTAAAAGCCGTCCGTAAGATCAATGAAACTACGAGCCGCTTGCCCCACTCCGATGAAAGTCACACCTTCCATGGCCGCGATGTCTACGCTTATAATGGTGCCCGCTTAGCCAGTGGCCAACTCGATTTTTCTGATATTGGACCTAAGATCGACCCAGCCACGATCGTCAAATTGCCACCAGTCGTCACTGCCGATTCGATCACCGGCATGGTCGATATCTTAGATGTGCGCTTTGGCTCAAAGAAAAAGCGGACTTGGTATACACAACAACCGTTCAAAGCAAGCGACTGGTTCGTCGTCATTTTAGCTATCGCATTATTTGGGATTACACTTTACCTCTTCAAATTGAATCATAGGCGTTTTTATGACCCATTCAACTAAAAAAGCTACCAGTCTACACTGATAGCTTTACATAGAACGATCCCGATCACCTCTAAAACAGCATAGGTCCCGGTCAGATATAATGTTCCACGCTTATCTTGTTTACTCAACTGATAGTAGATCACACCAAAGAGCAGTATTTGTAAGATATTATTATTCACGTAAGCTGATCCAAAGACTGATCCTGTGATCACTATATAACTAGCCGAAAAAACACTAAGCAGACAATTAACGATCACCAGTGTCAAAAATAATGCCTCTTTATCGCCTTGATCGCTAGCTATGATCACTAAGAGACCGATACCCCATATTACTAAAAAACCAATCAAAGAGCCGATCGCTGTCCCAATGAGCGTGATTGCATTAATAAAGAATTTTCCTTCAAGCGGTACCTCAGCTGGGAGGGGCGTTGCTACTTGTGTAACAAGATAGACCCCCGCCACTGAAAGAGCAACGACTAAAAAGACAAGGCCCACCTTGGTCAACACAGATAATTTAAGTCCTGAATGTGACATCTCGAACACCTCTTTTTACAATTATTTTCTTCAGTATATACTGTTTTATCACATGGTAGTCCAAGTAAGCATAAGTGGTCATTTATTCGACTTATTTGGCTATCAAAAAAGCAGAGACCATAATGATCTCTGCTCGTTAGCAACGACTTAAAGCCCCCTGCTCTTTTGTATTTATCCCTGGCTTCCAAGTTAAATAGCCTTTATAGTCATCTACGCAAAGGAGTTTTTCAGCATTTTCGATCCGATCAGCCGTTGGCGGTTCAACACCTTCCAAGCGATACTTGATCCCCATTTCCTTATACTTACGAACTCCCATTGTGTGATAAGGCAAGACTTCGACTTTCTCGACATTTTTCAACGTCTTGATATATTCGCCGAGTTCTTTTAAATACTTATCATTGTCGGTGATCCCTGGGACCAAAACGTGTCTGATCCAAACTGGTTTACCGAGTTCAGATAGATACTCACACATGTCAAGAATGTTCTCGTTTGGATAACCGGTCAAGAGTTTATGCTCATCGGAGTTGATATGCTTGATGTCCACCAATAAAATGTCGGTATATTCCAGCAACTCATTGAATAAGCTAAACCATGGTTCACGGCGCGTAAATGGCGCTCCACATGTGTCCAAGCAAGTGCTGATACCAGGTTCTTTACACTTCTTGAACACTTCCAAAGCAAATTCTGGCTGCAATAAGATCTCGCCTCCTGAGAGGGTGATCCCACCGTCTTCACCCCAGAATGCTCGGTACGGTAAAGCTTTTTCTAAAAGTTCACTGGCGGTCATTTGCGTCCCAACATTTTTCTTCCAAGTATCTGGATTGTGGCAAAACTTACAACGCATATTGCATCCCTGCATGAAAGCCACAAACCTGATCCCTGGTCCATCGACTGCGCCAAAGGTTTCAAGGGAATGCACGTAGCCTAAAACCTGACCGTCTTTAGTTGGAACTGGATTAATATATGGATTAGCTTTCATTATTACGCCGCCTTTACTAATTGACTGTTGTGCTCTTAACTACATTGAAGTATGGAATGTTCTTGAAATAACGTCATCTTGTTGTTCCTTGGTCAGATCAGCGAAGTATACACAGTAACCAGAAACACGCACGGTCAACGTTGGATATTCTTCTGGATGTTTTTGAGCATCAAGTAAAGTATCACGGTTGAAGACGTTGATGTTTAAATGGTGACCTTCATTCTTCATATAACCACTGATCATGTTTACCAAGGTCTTTTCTTCTAATTTTTCATCGTGACCAAGTGTTGATGGTGTTACGGCGAAAGTATTGGAGATCCCGTCTGTTGCGTAGCGATATGGTAATTTAGCTACGGAAAGCAAGGATGCCAATGCCCCGTGTGTTTCAGCACCGTAAGCTGGGTTAGCACCTGGTGAGAATGGTTCGCCTGCTTGACGGCCATTAGGTGTTGTCCCGGTATTCTTACCGTAAACAACATTAGAAGTGATCGTCAAAACAGATGTTGATAACTTAGCATCACGGTAGAGGTGATGTTTGTTCATCTTGGTGTAAAGTTGTCTTACTAACCATGCAGCGATCTCGTCAGCACGGTCATCGTTGTTACCATAACGTGGGAAGTCTTTTTCAGTCTTGAAGTCAACTGCCACACCGTTTTCATCACGGATAACTTTAACTTTACCGTACTTGATAGCTGAAATGGAGTCAGCAGCAACTGCTAAACCAGAGATACCTGTCGCAAATGTACGATCTAAACGTGTATCCTTCAAAGCAAGTTGGGCTGATTCATAGTAATACTTGTCGTGCATGTAATGGATCACATTCAAAGCATTTACATAAACGTCAGCGACCCATTCCAACATGTCATCGAATTTCTTCAAGAATTCATCATAATCAATGTATTCTGAAGTGATCGGTGCATAAGCTGGACCACATTGCATCTTGGTCAATTCATCGACCCCACCGTTGATCGCATAAAGAACGGTCTTAGCCAAGTTAGCACGAGCCCCGAAGAATTGAACACCATCAGCGATCGGTTGCGCAGACACACAGCAAGCAATGCCGTAATAGTCTGTGCCCCATGTTTCCATCATCAATTCATCGTTTTCGTATTGGATCGTTGAACTTGCGATCGATACACTAGCTGCGTAGTTCTTGAAGCCTTCTGGCAAACGTTCTGACCATAATAAGGTGATGTTTGGTTCTGGCGCAGCACCCATGTTATGCAAGGTGTGCAAGAAACGGAAAGCTGTCTTTGTAACGTGGTGACGGCCATCCATACCCATCCCAGCGATCGATAACGTTGCCCAAATTGGGTTACCAGAGAACAAGGAGTTGTATTCTGGTGTCCGAATGAATGTTACCATCCGGAGTTTCATTGTGAATTGGTCGATCAATTCTTGTGCTTCTTTTTCGGTCAATAAACCGTTGTCCATATCACGTTTGATATAGATATCGATAAATGAGTCGATCCGGCCGATAGACATCGCAGCCCCATTTTGTTGCTTGATGGAAGCTAAGTAGCCGAAGTACAACCATTGGATAGCTTCACGCGCATTGGTAGCTGGATAAGAAATATCGTAGCCGTAAGAAGCAGCCATTTTCTTCATGTCTTGTAAAGCACGAATTTGTTCGGAAACTTCTTCACGTAAGCGAATAACTTCATCTGTCATTTGACCGTCGCCATAGTTAGCTAAGTCATCTTTCTTAGCTGCGATCAAGCGATCGATCCCGTAAAGAGCAACACGAGGGAAGTCAGCGATGATTCGACCACGACCGTATGAGTCAGGTAAGCCTGTCACGATCTTGTTGTGGCGTGCACGCTTAATTTCGTCATTGTATGCATCAAAAACGCCTTGGTTGTGTGTCTTATGCAAGTCGGTGAAGATCCGTTCTGTTTCCGGATCAATTTCCATCCCGTAAGCAGCCAAAGCAACTTTAGCCATCCGAATACCACCATAAGGCATCAAAGCTTTTTTCATTGGCTTATCTGTTTGCAAACCAACGATCTTTTCTAAGTCTTTATCTAAATAGCCTGGTTTGTGTGAAGTGATCGTAGAAACAACTTTGGTGTCAGCATCTAAAACGCCACCAGCAGCACGTTCTTTCATCTTGATGTCAACTAACATGTCGTTTAATTTTGTGGTTGCTTCAGTTGCTTCTTCAAGGAATGATTGATCACCATCATAAGGTGTGTAGTTACGGTTGATGAAATCACGTACATCGATCTCGTCTTGCCAGTCCCCGCCGTTAAAACCGTTCCAAGCAGTTGTTACTGTTTCTTTGCTGTTATCTTTGAGCATCTATATTCCTCCCTGTGTAAAAAATCCGTCTGACCTAAATAATATAACCTAGCACGTACTAAAAAACGTTTGTTAACGTTTTCATCCTTATATTATCTAAAATCGCGCATAAAAACAAGTCATAATCCATTATTTTTGTACAATTTTAAAAAAATGTTATTTCTATTTTTTTACTTAAATATAATGAAATATTAAGCTTTTTCGCCCACGCCAACATGGGTCGTTTTGACCCACTTAGTCTGGCGCCGAATTTTCTTATAACAGGCCAAAACGATCGCAAAATAAAAAAGGTAATTATACCCCAATATGATGGTCATAAAGAACAGCTTCTTAATAATTCCTAAGCGCCGAGTCTCGTGTTCATAAATACTTAGAATATAGAAATTAAAACAACTATTGATAAACAATAGACTCACTACGATCGGCCAATACAACTGGATAAACCAACTGACAAAGACCAAGACTAACAGATTCGCAAGCCCTGTCGCTAGCGAGATGAATGGTAACAACAAATAAAATGTCATTTCCATTTTAGCTTTAGTTCCTATGGCTTTACTTAATAAGATCTTGGGCCAATAACCCACTAAGCAGTCTAATCCCCCTTGAGTCCAACGAGCACGCTGGCGGATAAAGGGCCGAACTTGAGCAAGTGCCTCTTGATAGACCACGATCTCAGAAGCATAGTGGGTCGCTTTAGCTTGCAGTAAAAAGCGCGTGCTAAACTCAAAGTCTTCCAGCAAAGCATTGCCCCACGGATAATACCCGTTTACTGCACTGACCCGGATAAATTGGCCATTCCCTGACGCTGCTGCATTACCTAACCGATTCCGGATGTTTTGGATCCAATTATTGATGATGACAAATTCGATATCTTGTAGTTTTTGTAGCCAATTTTGCTCCTTAAACATAGCTACACGTGTTTGTAACAACGATAATTCTGGATCAAATGCAAAGTGTTCCATGACCCGCAGATAAGCTGCTTCATCCATATAAGCGTCGGCGTCTAAAACACCACAGATCACGCGCTTACGCAAACTTGGGGCTAGTGGCTCAACGAGTTGCTGGTACGCCCAATTTAATGCCTCGCCCTTACCCTGTTGCGCTTCTGGCAAATACCGTTGCAGCAGCTGGACTTTGCTCCCACAGGCCAGTTGTTGCAACGTTTCATTAACGACTTGAGCTGTCTGATCACTTGAGGCATCATCAATGATCACCATTTTAACTTGTGGTAAGCTTGCTGTCTGCGCCACAAAATTGGTGATCGTCTGCCTGATGACTAGCGCTTCGTTTAGCGCTGGGACCAAGATGATCAGTTGCTCAATGGGCTCTTTCAGCTGCGTTTGTTGCAGCTTTTGATCTTGCCCAAATAAAATTAAAATCAGCACCCACACCAAATAGATACCTATTCCAACAAAAGAGACACTAAAGATCAATTCATCGATGACCGATCCCTCCATTTAGTGCTTTTTGTTAAAAAACCATATAGATTTTACCACACGATTAACTCTAAATGATATAGCTAATTTATTTTAAATAAAAGTAGATATTTTTTAATCTTTTTACCTAAAAAGAGGCTGATAGCCACGAATGACTACCAGCCTCTTTCTAATTTATTTAAATTTCTTCCCAAATATCCTTTAAGACATTTGTTTGATCACGATCTGGACCAACAGAGAAGGTCGAAACTTCGACGCCAACTAATTCTTCGATACGTTTAACATAGTTACGCGCATTTTCAGGTAGATCAGCTAAAGTCTTAGCCCCTGTGATATCTTCTTTCCAGCCTGGCATTGTTTCATAAATTGGCTTGCATTGTGCCAATTCTTTCAAGCTAGCTGGGTAACGGTCGATCTTTTCACCGTTCAATTCATAAGCTGTACAGATCTTGATCTCATCTAAGCCAGTCAAGACATCCACACAGTTCAAGCACAAGTTGGTCAAACCTGAGACCCGCTTGGAGTGACGCATTACGACACTATCGAACCAACCGATCCGACGTGGGCGTTTCGTGACTGTCCCATATTCATGACCCGCTTCACGGATGTAGCTACCGATCTCATCGTGTAACTCAGTTGGGAATGGACCATCACCAACACGTGAAGTATAAGCTTTGCAGGCACCCACAACTTTATTGACCTTTTCTGGACCAACGCCAGAGCCAGTTGTGACCCCACCGGCGATCGGGTTAGAAGATGTAACGAATGGATATGTCCCATGATCAACATCTAACATAACACCTTGAGCACCTTCAAATAAAACGTGTCCGCCGTTGTCCAACGCATCATTTAAAATAACTGATGTATCAGCTACATACTTCTTGATACGTTGACCATATTCATAATATTCATTGTAAATTGTTTCAAAATCAAGCGGTTCGCCTTCATAATCGTACATCTTTTGGAATAAACGATTCTTTTCTTCCAAATTACGACGTAGCTTTTCAGCAAATGTATCTGCTTCTAACAGATCTGCGACCCGAATACCGATACGAGCTGCTTTGTCCATGTAGCAAGGACCGATACCCTTATTAGTCGTACCGATCTTGTTGTCTTTTTTGGCGCTTTCTTGTAAGCTGTCCAAGACAATGTGGTATGGCAAGATCACGTGCGCACGGTTTGAAACACGAAGGTTATCTGTTGGGATTCCATTTTCATGCAAGTATTCCAACTCAGCAACTAACGACTTAGGATTCAAAACAACGCCATTACCAATGACACTGATCTTATCGGAATAAAAAATTCCAGATGGGATCAAGCGCAATTTATAGGTCTTACCATCAAAAGCGATCGTATGACCGGCATTGTCTCCACCTTGATAACGTGCGATAACATCGGCATTTTTACTCAAGAAATCAGTGATCTTTCCTTTGCCTTCATCGCCCCATTGACTACCAACAACTACTACTGATGACATATACAGTCCACCTCATAATATTTCTAAGCATTACTCTGCTTGCTAGTCTAAATTAATGACCTTGATAATTGTAACAATCAAGCTTAGTTTTTTCAAGCAATTACGAATATTACTTCGCTAAAAAAAGGCTAAGTTTATTAATTGCGAACTTTAGCCTTTTTAATTTAAATTATTCTGATTTAAAACGAATAACTAATCCCAAGGATCATAGCGCCGAAAGGGCAATAAGCTACGCGTCCGGGATAATTCTTCCATTTGTTTGACGATCGCTAGTGTTTCTGCACTCATTTTGATCTTACCTTTGCCCCGTAGCACCGCCTCATAGGACGCTGTTACCATTTTTTCCATAATGATCTGGGGCGCGATCTGGCGGTCTGCCAAGGCATCTTTTCCGTAAGCGACGATCTTTAAAAATACTTTGTCATCGGTGCTTTGCTCAAAAGACTGTGTCAATTCATTTGCCAGCCGTGCGATCTCTTTGCGTGACTTCATCTCACTCACCTCATCTACATCTTACACCAAAGCTAAAAATTAAGCTTGTTTATCGGCATAGACTTCGATACAAAAATTTTTCTGTCTACAATTTGGACACACTAACTTTCGTGTACTCGGAGTGTGGGCAGACCAAAAATACTCTTTGAGTCCTGGACGAAATTGGTGCTGACAGTTAGGACAAATATACGCCGTATGCTGCCAAACATAGCGCACTAAAGCTGTTGTGAGCCCGATCGAGATCACTAAAGCCCCGGCTACTAACCACCATGAGCCATGGGTCAAGAATACATAGATGATACTGCCCCACAAGATCAAGTCGATCACCAGTCCAATACCGATCATTTGCCAGTGTAATTGATGTAATTTCTTTGTCTTTTCCATTTCAAACTCAATTCCTTTCGTAAAATTTCCCGGGAAAACTTGAAATTTCTCCAGTTGCTCGGCTAAATAATCCAACTTGGCGGCGCGTTTTTTAACCAATTCCAAAGCCTTAGCATTTTGTTCTTGGTGCTCCGCCACTAACAGCTGTAAAATTTTATAGTTTTCCGGTGTATCTAATAGACCTTTGATATCTTTTAGCGTGAAACCTAGTTCTTTATAGGTCAAGATCAGTTCTAAACGTGTGACTTGATCTTCAGCATATAAGCGGCGATCTGCTTCAGTACGACTAGCGACTAATAATCCTTGCCGTTCATAATACTGCACCGTCCGCAAAGTGACATGACACTGTTTCGCTAATTGTCCACTTGAATACATTATTTACCCCCTTTCTAACTTCACTATAAATGATAACGTTACGTCATCAGCAAGTAAAAAGATAAGAGTGTGGGCCAAAGCGGTCAGCTCCGTACAGATAACAGAAAAATCACTATGATGCGCTTTTTGCATCGTGATCAGTTCATTCATATGCGTGCTAAAAAGGCCCTATCACGCTGCAAAACATACATCATGATAGGACCTGTTGTTATTCATACAATGCTGATCGTATTGTCGAACATTGTGTATCTAAGTCGTGCTCCGAAAATCAGCACTGTGTTAGTTATGTGGCAAGATATTTAGTACATACAACATCGCGATGAAGATGAAGAACAAGACGATGACCACTGGATTTAATTCTTTCCGACGGCCAGCCGCGATCATTGTGATCGGATAGACTAAGAAACCAAATGCGATCCCGTATGAGATGTTAGAGGTCAACGGCATTGCAATGATCGTTAAGAACGCTGGTAAGGCGATCTCGAATTTTTCCCAGTTGATAAAGCGCATCGATTGTGCCATCAAAGAGCCAACGATGATCAAGGCTGGGGCTGTAACTTCAGTCGTCACCACACTCAATAATGGTGAGAAGAATAAACTTAGCCCAAACATACCCGCGATCACTAATGAAGTAAAACCAGTCCGCCCCCCGACTGCGATCCCAGCAGAAGATTCAACATAAGCTGCCGTCGGAGTCGTTCCCATCACAGAACCAGCTAACATTGAAAATGAGTCAGCCATTAAAGCGCGCCCGATCCGAGGCATCTTATCATTTTTCATCAAGCCAGCCTGTTGGGCTAACCCGACTAAAGTACCTGCTGTATCAAAGAAAGTCACCAGTAATAACACGATGATCACAGCTAACATCTGTGGCGTGTTGATATTACCTAAGTTTGCTAGTCCGACCCCAAAAGTTGGTGCCAAACTTGGGATCGAAGAAACGATCTTATCTGGCATTGGGATCAAGCCTGTCACTAGGCCTAAAAGCGTTGTAGCTAAGATCCCGATAAAGATCGAACCTGGGACGCGGCGTGCCATCAATAAAGCAGTCACAAAGAAACCAAAGATCGTTAACCAGGTAGTTGGAACCGTCAATGATCCTAATTCGACTAACGAAGATTTGCTGGCAACGACTATCCCGCCACCCTTTAAACCGACAAAAGCGATAAAGATCCCGATCCCAGCCGCCATTGCGAGCTTGAGATCATGTGGGATCGCATCGATAACGATCTCGCGGATCTTGAATAATGAAAGTAACGTAAAGATAATGGAAGCCACCACGACTCCAGCCATTGCAGTCTGCCACGGGATCCCCATCGTCAAAACAACGGAATAAGTGAAGAACGCATTATCCCCTAGACCAGGTGCGATCCCGATCGGATAGTTAGCTAAAAATGCCATCAAGGTACAACCAATGATCGCTGAGAGGGCAGTTGCTGTGAAGACAGCACCCTTATCCATCCCTGCAGCCCCTAGGATATTAGCGTTGACGAACAAAATGTAGGCCATCGACACGAACGTAGTCAAGCCAGCAACGGTCTCCCGTTTAGTATTAGTTTTTAATTCTTTAAAATGGAAGGTTCTTTCGAGCCAACCTGCTTTGGTGGCTGTTGTTTGACCATTATCCAATTTCTTTCACCTCTGATTTATTTTTACTTTGATAAGTATTACACGTATGATTATAAAAATCAACCCCTAAATAGTTCGTGTTTTTATCAAAATATATCCATTTTAAGGTAAAAAACTTCTGCTTCGGTTGAATAGCAGTATTTTAGCATGAATTTTCACAAAAAAAGACCACGCAAATTCACGTGGTCTGGCGGCAATTAGCCTTCAAATAATTCAGTTGAAAGATAACGTTCGCCGTTATCTGGGGCAACAGTCAAGACACGCTTACCAGCACCCAATTTTTTAGCTACTTCGATCGCGCCATAAATATTAGCACCAGCTGAGATCCCAGGTAAGAAGCCTTCATTTTTACCAACTTCGCGGGCCATCTCAAGCGCTTTTTGGCTTGGAACTTCTAAAATATCATCGTAAAGTTTTGTATCCAAGATCGAAGGCACAAAGCCAGCTGAGATCCCTTGGATCTTGTGCTTGCCCTTCTTACCTTCTTTTAAGACTGGAGATTCACTTGGTTCAAGAGCGTATACTTGAATATCAGCCTTCTTAGCCCGCAAAGCACGACCTACACCCGTCAACGTTCCACCCGTGCCGACCCCAGCAACAAAAGCATCGGGTAAGTCAGCTCCAAAGGCGCGCAAGATCTCTTGGCCAGTCGTTTGTTCGTGGATCAAAGCGTTAGCAGGGTTATCGAATTGCATCGGTAAGAAATAACCGTTCTTCTCAGCTAATTCCTTAGCGAGTTTGATCGCACCACCCATGCCTTCTTCACCTGGGGTCAAGATCAATTCAGCTCCATAACCTTGCATCAATTTACGCCGTTCGATACTCATCGTTTCTGGCATCGTGATCAATAAACGATAGCCCTTAGCCGCCGCTACTGCAGCTAATCCAATACCGGTATTGCCCGAAGTTGGTTCGATGATCGTGCCACCCTTGGTCAACTTGCCAGCTGCTTCAGCGGCTTGGATCATCGCTAAAGCTACCCGATCTTTGACTGAACCAGCTGGATTGAAAAATTCAAGCTTAACATAAACATCAGCTGCCTCAGCTGGAACAACATTATTCAACCTGACGATCGGTGTGTTCCCAATAGTATCTAAGATCGAATCATAAACTTTACTCATATCAAGACCTCCATTAATTTTTGATAAGTTCTTTAGCTTTGCGCGTCCCAGCTACTTGCTGTAACCAGTTAGCAAAGAATTGTTTTTGTAACGTTTCCCATAAAAACTGTGGTTGTCCATCAACATAGTAATTTTGGGGACGAGCTAGTGAATCTTTAGCACTTGGATCAGCCGCTAATTCGCGTGTATATTCTTTTTGTAAGGCATCTCTACCATACTCCAAATGCGAAAATAAAAATGTCTGATGTTTTGTCGGCGCTTCAAGCAAGAAAGCTTCCCCTGTCTGCGAGACTGCTGTGATCTTTAACTCAGGGATCTGTTTTGCCTGACTAAGATCAATATCAGCATAACGCGCATGTGGGGCTAAAAAGCCCGGCGCTACTTGAGCTAATAACTTGGAATCACGTAAGACCTCTTGCGGATAGATCCCAAATAGTTTTTGGGGCAATAAGTATTTATCCACCCCATAAAAGTAGTTGACTGCAGCCATGGCGCCCCAACAGACATACAGCTGCTCGATCTTATTTTGAGCCAAACAGTCAAAGATCTCCTGCAATTCATTGATATATGTGATCTCTGCAAAATCCAGTTTTTCGATCGGTGCCCCAGTTACGATGAAAGCATCCAGTTGCTTAACCTCATCTAACTCCAACGGACGAGCAATTCGCGTCACTTGAGCTGGAACTGGACGATCTTGATAGTGCTCTTTAGGATAAAAAAAAGTCAGTTCAACTGGATATGTCGTACTATTCAAGACCCGTTCGAATCGTCTTTTGGTGTCCAGTTTATCGTGCATCAAATTCAATACCCCGATTTTTAAGACATTTTCAGGCGTACGCATGACTATACCTTCCTTTCTCGGTAATTACAGCCAAGTCAATTTACTTGTATTCTGTAAGTTAAATTATACACTAGCTGCTTATAAAAGACAATTATACTACTATAAGTACTGAGCTTTATGCTATAATTTGGCAAACATTATTTTTACGAGGGGGACTTGCTAATGGCATTACCAAATCGAAAAGACATTGCACCAGAACTCACTTGGGATCTAACCGCACTTTACCCGAATGACACTGCTTGGTACGACGAGCTTAAAGCGTTAAAAAAACTCGTCACTGATTTTTCAGCTAACTTCGACGGACAGTTGACCACTCCACCCCAGATCATTGCTGGCTTGACCGCTTTAGAACAGATCGAACAAAAAGCATCTGTGATCGAACATTACGCTTTCTTGCAACAGGCAAGTGATATGACAGATCCTCACTACAATCAGCTACTAAAGCAAGCTGAACAAGTTTTAGCCTTTGTCAGTGCTAATATCGCCTTCTTTGATATCCAAGTTAGCCAAAATGACACGGCTAACCTAGACGAAGTTGCAGCACGAGCACCGCATTTTGCTTCTGTCATTCGCCATTTAAAGAATGAGAAGCAACATCTTCTTGATCCTAAAACTGAAGCAGCTCTGGCCTTGTTAGGTCCGACTTTAAATGCACCGGAAGGGATCTATACAACGGCCCGCGCAGCAGATATGACATTTGAAGATTTTGAGGTCGATGGAAAGCTCTATCCTATGTCATTTGTCCTGTATGAAAATACCTATCAATACCACCCTAACTATAAAATACGCCAAAAAGCCTTCAAATCATTTTCCAAAACCTTGAAAAAATATCAGGATACCGTAGCAGCTACTTACTACACACAAGTCGCTAAGGAAAAGACTATGGCGACCCTCCGCGGTTTTGATTCAGTTTTTGATTATCTACTAGCTAAACAAGAAGTCTCACGTGAATTGTTTGACCGCCAGATCGATCTGATCTTAGATAAACTCGGACCAGTTATGCAAAAATATGCTAAACTCGTCCAAAAAGCTCATGGTCTAGAACAGATGACTTTTGCTGATCTACAGATCGATCTTGATCCTAGTTTTGCACCTAAAGTTAGCTTAGAAGAAGCACCTGCCTATATTCAAAAAGCAGTTTCGATCCTAGGCGTTGACTACGCCAAGATGGTCATGCGCGCCTTTGACGAACGGTGGATCGATTTTGCTGTCAATGCCGGTAAAGAAACTGGGGGCTTTGAGACCGATCCCTATGGCGTTCACCCCTATATCTTGATGTCATGGACTGACGAATTAGCTGACGTTTATACTCTGGCCCATGAACTCGGACACGCTGGTCAAGCGATCCTGACCGCTCAAAACAACTCGATCTTAGGTAGTGATCCGTCAATGTATCTGATCGAAGCTCCTTCAACCTTTAATGAATTATTGTTGACACACTCTTTGGAACAGAGTACGACCGATCCACGAATGCAACGTTTTGCCTATGCCAAGATGCTGACTAATACGTTCTACCATAACTTTGTGACTCACTTGCTGGAAGCTGCTTTCCAACGTGAAGTTTATCAACTTATCGATGCAGGTGCTTCATTTGATGGTGCTAAACTTGGCGAACTCAAACAAAAAGTGCTCAAGCGTTTCTGGGGTGATACGGTCATGATCGATGACCAAGCCGCTTTGACTTGGATGCGTCAATCACATTACTATATGGGCTTATACTCTTATACCTACTCAGCTGGTCTGACGATCGCTACCCAAGCTTATCTAAAATTACTAGCTGATCCACAAAAACAAGTCGGTGCTTGGCTTGAATTTCTAAAACTCGGCGACCAAAAAACACCGGTAGAAGCAGCTAAAGTTGCTGGCGTTGATATTTCAACTGCTGATCCGCTTGAAAATACGATCGCCTTTTTGGATGAGACCGTGGAAAAGATCAGAACTTTGTCCCAAGAGATCGCTAAATAAAGTTTCATGTGAAACATGTCAAGAACGCAATATCATTAAATTAAGAGAACTAGCTTACACTGTTTTGCTAATGGTGTGAGATAGTCTCTTTTTTACTTTTATCATCTTCAGCGCGATCATCGTTCAAAAAAGACCAGCCTCAAACGAAGCTGGTCTTATAATTGACCTTTCAACTCACAAGCCCCATACCCTTGACCACGGATATTGAGCAAAATAGGTAAACTTTTGGTGTGGAACGCTAATTGTCATTTGAGGTAAAATGAACAAACCGTGACAACACTATGAAATATCTAGCTTGTCAGCAAAAAGTTTTACTCTAGCTTTTAAGTGAGCGATCAGTGTTCTTTCCCATCGATAATAACGTGAACTCGTGGGTTCTTAGGGCTTTTAACTTTAGAAATAACACCTTTGTCAACTAAGTCTTCAATTTGATCTGGATCATAACCTAACTTAGTCAAAATTTCCTTGTTATTTTCACCTAGATCTGGTGCACGGTCGTAGGATGGAGTATAATTTGAAAGCGTAAATGGTAAACCAATAGTCTTAAAGTCACCACGACTCCCACCTTGGTCGATAGTAACGATCGCACCATCCTTATTTAAATCAGGATCATTTTCAAGTTCATGCCAGTCAAGAATAGGACCAACTGGAACACCAGCGGCACCGAGATCTTTAGTCAAAGTGTACTTATCGTATTGCATAGTGTAAGCTTCGATCAATGGATAAAGCTCTTCCTTATGTAATTGACGATGTTGCCAGTCGATAAATCTTGGATCTGTTTCCCATTCTGGGTGGCCCATTGCTTCACATAGTTTATCCCACTTCTTGTTCTCATTTTGAATAACAATATAAACATAGGCGTTTGGATCTGTTTCCCAACCTTTAGCTTTGTAGGTCCAGCCGATAACTTGGCCACCTTCAGTGTTTTCTGCTCGTGGGATCGCCTTACCCCATTTCCAGTCAGGGTAAACAGCATAGTGAGGAAGCGCACCGAGATTGTCCAACATAATTTGGTCACGTAATTTAATACGACAAAGATTTAATACAGCATCTTGCATTGATTGGTAAACAAAGGTCCCTTCACCAGTATGTTCACGTTGTAGTAAAGCTGCTAAGATACCAATAGCTAAGTGCATCCCTGAATTCGAGTCACCTAAAGCAGCGGCAGATTGGGTCGGAACATTGTCTTTACCCTTGTTCCAACCAGTAGCAGAGGCAGCCCCACCAGCAGATTGAGCAACTGGTTCAAAGGCCTTAACATTTTCAAAACGTGAACCTTGGTTGAAGCCCTTTAATGAAGCGTAGATCAATCTAGGATTCATTTTATGAAGTTCTTCCCAGCCAAAGCCATTTCTATCAGCAGATCCAGGAGCGATATTTTCCACGAAGATATCAGCTTTTTTGATCAAGTCGTACATGATCTTTTTACCTTCAGGGGTCTTGATATCTACAGTTAAGGATTTCTTATTTGCATTCAATTGTAAGAAATATAGACTCCAAGAATCTTCGATATCAAGTAATTCATTTCTAGTTGGATCACCAGTATTAGTCCGTTCGATCTTAATAACTTCAGCACCTAACCAAGCTAAAAGTTGAGTACATGAAGGACCAGATTGAACTTGAGTCCAGTCAATAACTTTGATCCCTTTTAATGGGGCATATGCATTTTGTTCATTTTTCTCATTTTCACTCATTATCACTCACTCCTTGTCAAGTTTTTCTTGTTCCGCTTCTTCAAGTGGTTTTAAGTTTAAGGTTGGATTTAAATTGCCAATGTGTCCCGATTCTTTACCCATTGATGGATCGATCTGAACATTTATGAGGCTTGGTCGGCCAGATCCAACTGCCTTAGCAAAAGTATCTTTCATCTCTTGATAATTAGTTACATAATAATTATCGCCGCCAAATGCTTTAGCGATCAGATCATATCTCCCAGTTGGGTCTAAGGTAGTTGGACCTAATTGATCAGGGACCACATTATCAATACCGTTATAAATACCACCATTGTTAATGACCACTACGGTGATAGGCAATTTGTAGCGACAGATCGTCTCTACATCCATCCCATCAAAACCAAAGGCACTATCACCAGCTAAAACAACTACATGTTTGCCAGTTTCAACAGCAGTGGCAATGGCATATCCCATGCCAACACCCATAACGCCCCAAGTACCAGTATCAAGTCTATGACGTGGCAATTTCATACCGATCATATCACGACCAATATCAAGGGTATTAGCACCTTCACTTACAAGATAAGTGTCTGGATGGTCTTGGAAGTATTCATTGATAGGTTCGATCGCACCGTAATAGCCAAATTTTGGATTGGTTTCGCCAGCTTGGATCCGCTTAGCAAATTTTGCATCATTTTTCGCAGTATCTTGAGCAATAGCTTCGGTCCAATCAGAAGGAACTTTATATCCTGTCGCTGTAAGAGCTGGGACTAACTTGTTTAAAATAGAAGTCAAGTCACCTTGAAGAGGGGCAGAGATCTTTTGAGCAGAATCGAATTGCGTAGGTTCAATATCCAATTGAATAAACTTAGCATTAGGGTTAAATTGAGGTGCACTTCCGTATGAAAGCATCCAGTTTAATCTAGCACCTACTAGAATTACAACATCAGCATTCTTTAACGATAATGAACGAGCTGCAGCAGCTGAATGTTTGCTGTCATCAGGAACAAGTCCCTTAGCCATAGACATTGGCAAGAACGGGATGTTGGTCTTATCTATTAATTCTTGAATTTGTTTTTCAGTCCTGTCATACGCAGCACCCTTACCAAGAATTATTAACGGCTTTTTAGCTTGCTTAATAATATCAACAGCCCGAGCGATCGCTGCATCACTAGGTTCTTGTAAAGGAGCAGGGTCAACTAATTTGTAAACACCCATGTTCTTTTCACCCAGATCTTCGTTTAACTGTGCGATCGTATCTGCTGGCAAATCAAGATAAACACCACCTGGTCTACCGGAAACGGCAGTCCGAATAGCACGTGCAACTGCTAAACCAACATCTTGCGCTCTGTCTACACGATAAGCTTTTTTGCAGAAAGGCTTGGCAACATTATATTGATCTAAGCCTTCATAATCTCCTTGAGATAAATCAATAATATGCCGTTCCGAAGAACCAGAGATCATGATCAATGGAAAACAGTTTTTTGTTGCTTGAGCTAAAGCAGTTAGACCATTTAAAAATCCCGGTGCAGATACTGTCATCGCAACACCAGGTTTTTTAGTTAAAAATCCAGCTGCAGCTGCAGCATTTACAGCTGAATCTTCGCGACGAAAGCCGTAATACTTCATCCCACGTAATTCAGCTAATCTAGCTAAATCAGTGATCGGAATACCTACAACTCCGTACAGGTTATTAATACCATTTTTTTGTAAAGCGTCAATTAATAAACTGGCACCAGTCCTACTTAAAGATTTATCTACCATAACGCACCCTCCATGGTAATCGATTTATATAAAGGTACCAAATTACAAATTGGATACCCACACCTAAGTTATAACTTTTTTTATATTTATTAGCAAGAAAAAACTATCGGAAATTTTATATCAAAAAATAAAATATTTAGTTACTACTTATGGCGCTGATCTATAAGAATGTAAAATTACGCTTAAACATCAGCTAAAATCTTAAATTTTTGATTTACATTATGATGAGTGTTATAGTCGACTTGAATGTAACACCTATCAAATATAATTATAAGGAAGTTATGTAAATGATTAGCATTTTAGTAAATGATATATGTCCAATTTTAGTGATCATGTTACTCGGTTATCTTTGCGGAAAATTTTACTTTTTCGATAATGACCAACGGCAAGGGCTAAATAAATTAGTTCTTAATATCGCATTACCAGCCGCTTTATTCATTTCGATCGTTAAAGCTACAAGAAAAATGTTTGCGCAAGACATTATCTTAACGCTGATTTCTATTTTTGGTGTTGTGGGCTTATTTATGTTAAGTTACTATTTGGATAAGTTGTTCTTCCATAGAACTACCCAGCAAGCGGCGGTTTGTGCCTTGATCGCTGGTTCTCCCACAATTGGTTTCCTTGGTTTTGCTGTTTTAGACCCTATCTACGGGAATAACGCATCAACTAACCTTGTCATCGGGATCGTATCCATTGTTGTCAATGCGATCACTATTCCATTGGGGTTAGCTTTGATCAATAAGGGGCAAGCTATAGCTAAAAAGAAGGCTAAAGCAAATAATAATAAGGGAACTAACGTAGAAGTAGAAGATATAAAGAAGCAAGGGTCCACTAAAATCAAGCAAAAAGTCATGGTAACTATTCCCGATGGTGTTCCAGTTACTGATGCCGAAGCTAAGGCTCTAAAAGAAAAGGGATTAGAACGTGAGATCGACTTGGCTCGAGCAGAAATTGCCGACCATGCTGATGAACCTCATAAACCAATGGATCCAACTTTGAGATCTGTAATTGACGCTATTAAGCAACCAGTGGCTGCTGCTCCATTAATTGCGGTGCTTTGTGTTTTAATTGGGATCAGAATCCCAACTGCTTGGGCACCAACTTTTGACCTAATTGCTAAAGCTAATGCCGGGGTCGCTGTTTTAGCAGCCGGGCTCGCTTTATCGACAGTTAAGTTCTCAATTAATAAAGAAGTACTTTGGAATACCTTCTTTAGATTATTCCTAACTCCTGCAGTTATTGTGCTCGTCGCTTATCTTTGTGGTATGGGGTCAGATCCAACTAAGATCTCTATGCTTTGTTTGGCGACTGCTTTGCCACCGGCATTTTCCGGAATTATTATTTCTAGTCGCTACAACATTTACGTTAAAGAAGGTGCAAGTTCAGTTGCAGTTTCAACTGTCTTCTTTGCAGTAAGCTGTATTTTCTGGATCTGGTTATTACCAATTTTAGCACATCTGTTTTAATGAAATGAAAAAGGGGGCCACCCCCCTTTTTGACTACATATGTAAAGAGTAAATAGTTTTAGAAAAGCTCTGTGAGAATGGCTTAAGCTGTTTTCACAGAGCTTCTTTCTTATGCCTATTATTTTCTAGTAGTTTGACATACTGAAATAAGCACTCATTGCTGCATAATCTGCTTGCGTGATCCCTGCGATCGTCATAAAAGCTAATAATTGACCCAAGATCACCGTGAGATCATGCTTTTCGAGCTGTGATCCTGAAAGTTCTGTTCCAGTAGCTGTAACTAGTTCATAATAAGCGACATCCTTGTATGAAAAGATCCCCAAATTAAAGAAATCAAATCGTGCTAACATCACTTTTTCTGATGCTTGAAACTTATCCTCAAGCATCAAATATAATTCATCTCTTGTCTCCACAAAGATCGTTGGTCGCTTAAACAATGCATTGATCCCGGTAAATAACAGGCGTTCTGGTCGTTCTTCTGGAAGTTCTGCCAATTCTTTTTTTAGCTGTAGTAACTTAGTTTTAAATATCTGAACTAATTGCTCATTTGCCGTCTTATCGGTATTTGCGGTAACATAGAGCCCCTCTAACTTAGTCACTGGATAGCTCATACAGCTAGTGATATCACGTTTGCCAGTCCATAGTCGCTTATCGTAAAAAAGATTATTATATTCGGGATAACGCGTTTGAGCCAAGCGTAAAGTCTTACCCAAATTCCCGATCAAATTGACAGCCATCCCATTAATATTTTGTTCTGTCAAAAAGGCTACGACAAAATCTTTGACCTTCATTATAGATCCCCCCTCACTTTTCAAATTTATCATAGCACATTTTAAAGCTAAGCGAAATATATTTTTAGGATAACCTAAACAAAGGGTATGTTCTAAGTCGCTATTTGGCCTTCGAAATAACATAGTAGTTACCGCTGGCTGGGTTAGACAGTAGATAAAAAGAAGGCACAATGACGCAAAATACGCCTCATTGTGTCTTCTTTTTATCTGTAATTAGTTACCTCACATAAGTCATGTAAGATCTCAATAAATTCGGGATCATCGTTCAAACAAGGTACGACATCAAAAATCTTTCCTCCTGCTCTTTTAAAGATCTCTCGATTCTCGATCCCCAACTCATACTTCGTCTCCAAACAATCAGATATAAATGACGGTGAGATCACTAGTAGATTCTTACACCCCTGGCTAGGTAAACGATCGACGGTCGCATCAGTTGCCGGTTCTAACCACTTAGCCGGTCCGAATTTTGATTGATATGTATGTAAGATCTCGATGTTTGGTAATAATGCTTGTAGTTTGGCAGTCGTTTCTTCGCATTGCCTTTGATAAGGGTCTCCCTTTTTGACGTAACTGACTGGAATACCGTGATATGAGATGATCAATTTATCATATGGTTTCTTTACCCACTGAGTTTTGATCTTAGTAGCAACTAATTTCAAATAAGTCTCATTTTCGTAAAACGAAGTGATAAATTTAATATTTGGGATATAAGTACGCTTATGATAAAAATGCATCACATCATCACTGACCGAGCCCACCGTTGTTGTCGAATATTGCGGATAAAGCGCAACGATGCACAGATCAGTTATTTTTTCTATTTCAAATTCTGCTAAAACCTGAGCAATATCAGGCTCGCTATAACTAAAAGCATATTTGACTACTGTATCAGGTACTAGAGCCTGTAATAATTCACATTGCCGCTTAGTATAATAGGCCAACGGTGAACCGTATTCTTTTGACCAGATCTTTTGATACATCTGAGCAGAAAATTTAGGTCGCCGGGGTAAGATCATCAATTCCAAAAT
This sequence comes from Ligilactobacillus animalis KCTC 3501 = DSM 20602, assembly GCF_001434535.1. Classification (GTDB taxonomy): domain Bacteria; phylum Bacillota; class Bacilli; order Lactobacillales; family Lactobacillaceae; genus Ligilactobacillus; species Ligilactobacillus animalis. The sequence continues at coordinate 11,608 of NZ_AYYW01000001.1, read as the reverse complement.
CGGTTTCCAGATCATATCTGGAGTATCGATCACACGCTTATCTCCTAAAAAGCGTCTTAAATAAGGTCGTAAGTGCTTAACATTCGGACTTTTAGGTGTTCCAAGATTGATCAATAATATTCCTTTTTTCATCAATTTGCCTCTAAACTTTTAAATTTATTACATACCTTAAAATACCATATCTATCTATGCTGGGCAATTATCGCGCTTTTTTTAATCATTCTAATCCTTCTAAATGTTTTTGGTATAGAACTTTTGCGATCGAGCAGGGTAAGATCCGTTGCTCGACTAAAAAATCCAAATACGCCTTAAAATCACTATCTCCCGTTGTTTTTTGAACTAGAGCATGTTTTAACTTTTGCATCCGCTTTTTAAGCATAAAATACGATTCCTCTGTCTCAGCAGATAATTTTGACAGCTTAAAATTTGCCTGTGCTAACTGATGTAAAAAAGTAACATCTTCTTGATCTAGTGCTTCATACCATTTCTTCACATTTCTCTCCCCTTTGTTTAAACTCTACTGTTATCATACCGCCGAGTTCAATTGTGAGCAATACTAAAGTAATCATTACAATGTTTTTTAAAATAATATCCATAAAAAATCCGATTATATCAACTATTTTCCCCGAAAATTATTTTACCTTACTTAGTAAATGTTTAAGTGAATTTTAAATTTTGATAAGTCAGATAAATTTTATTATCGGCTTAAAATAAAGCTAGGCTTATATATGCATATTTTGGTAGAAAATCAATAGTTTTTCGCAAAATACTGAGGTATATACTTATCTACGTTGAGAGAACCTCAACTATCCATAATGAAAGAGGTGATGAATCGGTGCTGTTAGCTTTTAGTGGTTGCGCCCACCCCAGCTTATAGCTCGATCTATTGACATTGTGGTAAGTAGTCTTAACATCCTGCTTAACTTTTTAGGCTGCCCCTGTCCACGTGTCACATAGTTTCATCGATCTCACTCTCTAACTAATAATTGCCAAAAAGTCGTTAAACAAGACTACCCCCTTGTTTAACGACTTTTTGATCTGTTCACTTTTTCAGTATTTTGACTAACTCACGCGCTTTGCGGAAGGAAACTTTACACTCGACAGTCTCTTTAGCATCAAAAAAAGCTATCTCACACTCTTTTGAAACGTGTTCGTCAAAGCAACGCCTAGCAGATAACAAAAAAATCACCATGATGCCAAAAACGCATCATGGTGATTTTCCCGTTATCCGTACGGCGCTAATCGCTTTATCTCACACTCTTTTGTGTTTTATCAGCCCACTCGATCGTACGGTCGACCAAAGTAGATTGGCTATCCACGATCGGTAAGTCAGTGATCGGTTCGCGCTCTTGGGCAAGTGATAATTCAGTACAGCCCAAGATCACAACATCACAGCCCGTTTCTTGGATCATTTGGGCTACTAGGTCATGGAATAGCTTACCATCAACCACGTCTTGTTCCTTGATATCATCATAGATCAATTCGTCAGTCATCTTTTGAACGGCTGGACTTGGCTTAGCTAAGTCATAGCCAGCAGCTAAGATCTCTTTATCGTAGATCTGATCACGGATCGTACCTTGCGTTGCAACTAAGCCGACTTTTTTAGCTTCCGGATAGCGCTTTTTGATCTCAGCGACCGTTTCTTTAGGCATGTGTAAGATCGGCACATCGACAGCTTTAGCAAGCTCATCATAAAAATAATGCGCCGTATTACATGGTAGAGTGAAAAAGTCTGGTCCCAGCGTTGCATATTGCTTAAAATCTTCGATCAATTCTGGTAGCGGGTTAGGCTTGGTATTATCCAAAATATACGCCGTTCGATCTGGCACTGTCGCATGATTGACCAAGGTGTAGTTGTAATAATCTTGGTCTTGGTGCGCCTTAGTGCGTAAATTCAACTGGTGGATATAACTTTCGGTCGCCATCGTTCCCATACCACCGATAATTGTAAAAAAGTTTTTCATCGTATCTTATCCTTTATTTTCTGCAAAATAACGGGCAAAATTCTTTACATAATTGTGGTTCATCCACTTGATCAATAACCACCGCTTAGGATTCATATCTTCAGAATATTCATATGTTGTTCCATAACGGTTTTCTTTGATCAACTCTAAAGCACGTTCCTTTGCTTCATTTTCACGGGCATATTTTTTGAAAGTCTTCACTGGAACACCCAACCATAAAGCAGCGTGGTCGTTATGTTCATTGCAGTAAAGCGTTTCTGCGTCCTTAAGATCACCCGTCACGTAATCACGTACGACCCACTGTGCCAAGTTATAACCATTTAAGGTCACAAAGAAGCTACTGCGGCCTTGGCGCAAGTTGATCTCAAAGAGCTTGTATTTGCCGTCACGCACATCGTATTTCATATCAAAGTTAGCATAACCGGTAAACTTGATCTCTTCTAAGAATTTTTGGATCGTATCATAGATCTCTTGGTTGTATTCTGGCATGATCGCTACATAGTTACCGATCGCAGATGGAGCTGGATCTTCCAATAATGGATGACCTAAACACATCATCTTGACCTTGTGATCTTGGTCAACGTAGGCATTTAAGACCCGCATGTTACTATCATCACCTGGGATGAAATCTTGTAAGATAAAATCACCCGTATAGCCATTAGTGTAGGATAAGTCAACGATCCGGTCAAATTCTTCGCGCGATTGGATCCGGAAAGCCTTCTTACGTCCTTCGAATTTAACATCTAACCAAGCAATACTATTAGCCGGTTTTAAAGCTACCGGATAGTCAAATGGTTGCTCGATCTTCTCACCGCTGTCGTGCATTTCCTTGGTTATAATTTGAGTCTTAGGATAAGGGAGGTCATATTTTTCACAGACCTTATAGAAGTTTTCCTTGTTGTTCAACTGATGCAACATATCAACATCGATATATGGACAAACAAAGACATCCTCTAATTCCTTTTTGTGGCGCACGATGAGCTCTGCATACCCATCGCCACACCCGATCAAGATGACCGGTTCTGCATGGTCACGATAGCGTTCTTTGATCTTTAACATCTCTTCGATCCAGACTGGATCTTCAGCAAAACCATCGATCAATTCGAGATCCACGATCTTTGTAAAGCGTGTTGGAGCTAATTCTCGTTGCGCAAATGCTTTGACCGGCTTATGGAATATTTCATAAAATGAACGCGCCATGCCGTACACATTAAAATCGCTCCCCAAAAGGATCGGGGTAAAATCTGCTGTTTCAATTGCCATTACTCTAGTTCCTCCAAAATCTCTTGTGCCAATTCAACGTCGGTCGGATATAAAATCTCTTCACCTTTAACTTTTAGATACTTATCTTCACCGCGGCCCGCTAAAACAACAACATCTTCAGCTGTGCTAGCTTCGATCGCCAAACGGGTCGCTTTTTTACGATCAAGTTCAAAAATGACTTCAACACGCTCATGATCGATATGCGCATCGATCTCTTGGGCGATCTGCATTGGATCTTCAAATCCAGGATCATCAGTCGTCAAGTAAGCAATATCAGCTTCTTCGCTCAGTGCTTTCCCAAAGCCCTCGCGCCGTGAGACCCCTTTATCACCGGTACTTCCGACCACGACTCTGATCTTTCCGGCATGTGTCTGTTGCCGTAAAAATTTGAGCAACGCACTCAGACTTGCATAATTATGGGCATAATCAATGTAGACCGTTCCGTGTTCTTTGGACGTTAACATTTCCATCCGACCGGGAACTTTAACGAGTGGTAAAGCTTCTTGTGCGACTGCTTTACGTGCCCCGGCTAAAGCTGAAGCGATGATCGCACTCACCGCATTACCTTCATTGTAATCACCCGCTAAAGCGATCGTATAAGTGCCATCGATCGCCAAGGACTGTGCTTTTTTAGTCTTAGCGCTCAATTTAAATTCACTTTGTTTAAGATCTTCAAAATCATTAGCGATCTCAAAATCGACCGGCACATCAAAACTCAGCTGCGCATCTTTGCGGGCATAAAGATAGATATTTTCGGTCCCTACGCTCGCCTTAGCTGTTTGATAAACATCCAACAAATGTGCTGTTTCAGCATTGATCACACAAGTCTTAGAGTTCAAAAGTAGTTGTTCTTTGCAGAACAGGTAATCTTCAAAAGTCGGATGTTCATTTTTACCGATATGATCAGGTGAAATATTCAAAAATAGCCCGATATCATATTTCAGGCCATAGACACGACTCTTCTTATAAGCTTGTGAGGAGACTTCCATGACTAAATGATTCATCCCGTTATTGATCGCTTGACGCATATCGTGGAATAGATCCAAGGACTCGGGTGTGGTCAAGTTGGATTTAAAACGTTGGTCTGGTTCAGGTCCTAAGATCCGGTCGATCGTGGAAAATAACGCGGTCCGATCGCCAGTCGCTGTTTCTAAGATCCCACGGGCAAAGTAAGACGAGGTCGTTTTGCCCTTTGTCCCCGTATAAGCGATGATGAACAATTCATTTTGGGGATAATCGTAAAAAGCAGCACCCAACAAGGCCATTGCTTTTTGAACATCGGAAACGATGATCGCGGTCATCCCATCGCCTTCTGGGTAATACTGTTCCGCCACATAGCCTGTTGCCCCGGCTTTTTTGGCACTAGCTAAATACTCAGGTCTAAAATTACCCTTACAGATAAATAGCGTTTGGGCTCCAGCTTTACGGGAATCGTATGTAATTTCGGTAAACATTTCTGCTTTTGGTGCGATCACAAGTGATTGCAATAATTGGTGTTCTTGTAATAATTTCTTTATCTCTGGTACAGCTAGCACGCCTGACTGCATCTCCTCATACTCATTTTTATATCTTATTGATTATCTCATGTTTTCAAAAAAAAATACAATGCGAAGCCAAAGCACTACTATAATTTAGTTTGATACATCCATCTAAAATTCATGCTAGTCTTCCAAGTGTTATTTTATCCTATCTTTAAAGTAAATTAAAGCTAAGTTTATTATTTACAAGTATAAAGGAGGAAATTTTACGAACGATCCATTCGATCCCAGTTTCGGTAAAGTTTCTCATATCCCAATAATCGACTGCATAGATAAAAACAGACCTAAAACTACTCTTCCTAGTTTTAGATCTGTTTTAACAAGGTTATTTAAATTTCTTCACTACGGGCGCCTTTTTGATCGACTGCTAATTGGGTAAATTCACCGGTCAAGCCGTGTTCTCTGGCAGCCTTGATGAATGAAGCCATCTTTTCAGGTGCGATCAGCGTCATTACAGTCGGGCCAGCCCCACTCAAATACGTACCCTTAGCCTCTACTTTATGGCCTAATTCACGTAAAATTTTTAAATGCGGGACTAATTTTTCACGGTACGGCTCATGATAGCCGTCTTGTTCGATCAATTCAGCCACCAGCTCTAGATCGTCAGTCAATAAGGCTGCCACTAAAGCATTGCCCCCACTTCCCGCGCGGACTGCAGTCGCATATTCCAATCGTTCGGGTAAGACGCTGCGACTGACCTTAGTCTCTAATTCAAAATCAGGAATATACGCTAACAGCCCGATCTCAGGAAAGGTAGCCTTGATCGTTTGTGGGCGCTCATTTACCATCAGTGAGATCGTCAGTCCCCCGAATAACGCTGGAGCCACGTTGTCGGGATGACCTTCGAGCTTAGTAGCTACCTCAAGTAATTCTTGGTCCGAAAACTGTTTAGCCGATAAAACTTGGGCTAATTTCAACCCCGCCACGATCGCCGCCGAACTACTGCCAAGGCCACGCGCCAAGGGGATCTCAGAGTTCATTTTTATTCTGTGCGGTGTGAGATCTTTATCTAAGGTCAAAGCTGATTTAATGACTAAATTGGTTTCATCATGTGAAACTTCCGGGCCAAGGTCATGTTCGATCTGCCAGTTAGGCATTTTTTCCAACACCTCTAATGTCAAATAACGATCAACGGCTAGCCCTAGGGAATCAAAGCCGGGGCCCAAATTAGCACTGCTAGCGGGTACAATGATCTTTTGCATACATTACCCCTCCAATACTTTATACGCAGCCAGTAACTGCATCTCGGGCATTTCTTTTAACTCTGCCTTGATCGCATTCAGTTGCGCCTCGGTCATCGTATGTGTTACAAGCGAGATCCGCGCCGTACCTTGGCTTTCACCAGTCTGTTTGATCACATTGAAGCTAGCCTTTTGTTTGGCCATGATCTCAGTTAATTTCAACATCTGTCCCGGTTTGTCGGGAAGTACCAAAGAAAGATAGTATGGATAGATCACATCACTTGCTGGGGCCAAAGCAACGTTTTTGACATAGCCGTTAAAGCGACTACCAGTAGTCTCTAAGACGATATCTTTGGTGACCGCGATGATGTCGCTCAAAACACTGTTAGCGGTCGGCAATTCACCAGCACCTGGACCATAAAACATCGTCTCGCCGACAGCCTTACCGGTCACTAAAACGGCATTATTTTCATTTTGGATCGCTGCCAACGGACGTGAACTAGGGACGAGCACTGGTCCGACTGAAACGTCCAATTTATCATCGATGAGCTTAGCGATCCCTAACAATTTGATCGTATAGCCTAGTTGGGCCGCCTCATTGATATCGGCCAGCTGCACACCATCGATCCCCTCGAGCTTCACATCATCGACGGTGATATCTTTCCCAAAGGCAAACTGCGTCAAAATGATCATCTTATAAGCAGCATCCTTACCTTTGACATCATTAGTTGGATCAGCTTCTGCAAAACCTTTTTCCTGCGCAAGTTTTAAAGCTTGGGCATATGAGAGTCCATTTTGTGTCATCTGGGTCAAAATAAAATTCGTCGTCCCATTGACGATCCCTAAGACCGACTCTACTTGATCGGCCGCAAATGAATTGACGATCGTACGCAAGATCGGGATCCCCCCAGCAACGCTAGCTTCATAAAAGAGATCACAGTGATTTTGTTTGGCAAGCTCGGATAACTCAGGACCATGTTGGGCGATCAGATCTTTGTTAGCCGTCACCACATGTTTTTTTGCATTGAGTAGTTGCTTGATATAACTCCGCGCAGTCTCGACTGTCCCCATCACTTCGACGATGATCTTGATATCATCATCGGTCACTAACTTGGTAAAATCATCGGTCAATTCGATCCCCGTCAGATCCACGTTGCGCTTAGCGGTCACATCACGCACGACCACCGTTTTGACATTTAATTTGCAACCCGTGATGTCTGTGATCTTTTGTGCATTATCCTGTAAGATCTTCACGACCCCGCTACCTACTATTCCTAAGCCTAAGATCCCAATATCGATCGTCTTCATGCGCGCATTCCTCCGTGTCTAAAAAAGTCATATTTTCTTAATATTAACATATTCAAATTCCACTCAAAATATTTTAAACACCTAATTTAATTTAACTAATAAATTTTACTTGTTATTTTAACTTTACTTTGGTAGTATGAACTCAAATTTACTCGAAAGGAATGTGAGCTTATGGTAATTTCATACCGTAGCACGCGTGACCACCATGCTACTCCCTTTTCAGCCTCACAAGCTGTCTTACAAGGCCTGAGTCCCGATGGCGGTCTCTTTGTCCCAGATCATTTACCCCAACTAAACTTGGAATTAATGGATCTACCAAAATTAACTTATCAAGAATTGGCTTTAAAAATTTTACAACCATTCTTTAGTGATTATACTGCTACCGAATTACAAGAATGTATTGCCAAAGCTTATGGGGATAACTTTACCTCACCCCAGATCACGCCCGTCAAATTCACCGATGAGCTCGCTTATTTGGAATTATTCCACGGTCCAACGATCGCTTTTAAAGATCTTGCATTGCAATTATTGCCTCATTTACTGCAATTAGCAGCCCAAAAAAATCAAACAGCGCTAAAAACAGTGATCTTAACTGCGACTTCAGGTGACACTGGTAAAGCTGCCATGGCGGGATTTGCCGACGTTAAAGATACCCAGATCATCGTTTTTTATCCTAAAGACGTGGTCAGCGAAGTCCAAGAAAAGCAAATGCGCTCCCAGACCGGCGCTAATACCCATGTCGTGGCGATCACGGGAAACTTCGATGATGCTCAGACCAAGGTCAAAGAGATCTTCGATGATCCTAATATGATACTTGCGCTACGTCAGCAGGGCTATCAATTCTCCTCAGCTAACTCGATCAATATCGGGCGTCTCTTCCCACAAATGGTCTATTACTTCTACGCTTATGGCCAAATGCTCAAAGCCGGTAAGATCACCGCAGGGCAAGCGGTCAACTTCAGTGTACCAACGGGGAATTTTGGCGATATTTTAGCTGGGTGGTACGCTAAAAAACTCGGGCTACCGATCAAAAAATTGCTCTGTGCTTCAAATGAAAACAATGTTTTAACTGACTTTTTTGCCAGCGGGATCTATGACCGCAAACGTCCATTCCACGTGACGACTTCGCCTTCGATGGACATTTTAGTCTCCAGCAACTTAGAGCGCTTATTATTCTATACGTTAGACCAAGATGCAGCTAAAACGGCGCAATTGATGAACCAACTCAGTACTCGTGGCGTTTATACGCTTGACGCTGAGTTGATCGCTAAATTACAAGCTGAATTCTTTGCTGATTTCGCCACGATCGACCAGACAGCGACCGAGATCAAACGCGTTTTTGAAAAAGAAGCTTATCCGCTCGATCCTCATACTGCAGTCGGTTCGTTTGTCGCCCGCCAATACCAGTTAAAGACAGACGACCTCACTCCGATGATCGTCGTTTCTACTGCTAGCCCGTATAAATTCCCAGAAGCTGTCTTAGATGCTTTAGACAAGCGCCAAGAAGCAACTGGATTAGCGGCCTTGGAACAGTTACAGCAAGTGATCGCCCAGCCTTATCCGCAAACGATCGCGGAACTCTTTACTGCGCCACTCTTACATGATCTGACTTGTGATCCTAAAGATATGAAAAAATTAGTGTTCAAACTCGTTGAGCAAAATTAGATAAGATATAGAGGTTTTTTGTTATGAAAGTTGTTAAATTTGGTGGAAGTTCTTTAGCTAACGGAGAACAGTTCAAAAAAGTTATCGCCATCGTGACCGCTCAACCAGAGCGCCAAGCCGTGATCACCTCGGCTCCGGGCAAACGTTTTAGCGATGATATCAAAGTGACCGACCTTTTGATCACTTATGCGGAACGATTTTTAAATTATCTAGATACAACAGAAGTCCAAGCAAAGATCTTTGACCGCTACCAAGAGATCGCCCAAACTTTTGAGTTACCAGCTGAGGGACTTACTTGGCTCAAAAAAGAATTACAACAGCTCCAAGAGCGGACTTATCCCAGTGCCGAATATCTTTTAGCAGCTTTTAAAGCACATGGGGAATATTTCAATGCCCGCCTGTTGACCTTGATCTTAAATCATCTAGGGATCAAAGCTCGTTTCATCGATCCCCGTGTAGTTGGCTTATTAGTCAGCTCTGATCCTAACGACGCCACAGTCTTACCCGTGACTTATGAGAACTTAGCTCGTTTAGACTATGCGGATGAGAAATTGATATTTCCCGGGTTTTTTGGGGTAACAAAAGAAGGTGAGATCGCGACTTTCTCACGTGGTGGCTCAGACATCACCGGGGCGATCGTGGCCCGCGGGTTAAACGCTGAACTCTACGAAAACTTTACCGATGTGGATGCGATCTACGCGGCTAATCCTAAATTAGTCCATGATCCATACGCGGTCACCAAAATGACTTACCGTGAGATGCGCGAACTCTCATATGCTGGTTTTTCGGTCTTTCACGATGAAGCGATCGTCCCTGCGATCGAAGGACGGGTCAAGATCAACGTTAAAAATACTAACCATCCAGAGCGTCCCGGCACAATGATCATTCCGTATCAAGAATTTACTCCGATCACCCCGATCACTGGGATCTCAAGTGCTAAACATTTTTCCGCACTGTACTTGCACAAATTCCTGTTGAACAAAGAAGTCGGGTTCACTCTAAAGATCTTAAACATCCTTTACAAGTACGGGATCTCCTATGAACACATGCCTTCTGGGATCGATGATCTGACCATCATCTTTGATAACAGTCAGTTGACTGAAGCTAAAAAAGAAGCCGTATCCCGTGATATTCGTGCGGTGATCCAACCCGATGAATTGCGCTGGATCGATGACTATGCCTTGATCATGGTCGTTGGCGAAGGGATGATCAATCGTATCGGGATCATGAAAGATGTGATCCTAGCTATCTCAGATCACAATATCAACATCCACATGATCAACCAGGGGTCATCTGAAGTTTCGATCATGCTCGGGACTAAGAGCGCTGATGCTGATAAAGCTGTCAAATACATTTATGAAGCTTTTTTTGAACAAAAATAACTGTCAATAATAAGAGTCTTACCACGATGTCACACATCAGGGTAAGGCTCTTTTATTTATCGCATTTGCTTACACTCTACACGCACAATATAGCTTAAGATCTGGGTGGGATCTTAAGCTATATAGCGTATCAGATCAAAACTCATATACTAAGTCTCAAACCTAAATAATGAATCAAAGTCTGATCCATCAAAAATCAGCAATATATTATACAGGAGCTATATTGGGTGGATGCGTTTCTGTAATAAAGTGTCTCTTTTATGGATTTTGTGTTTCTCTCTTACAGATATATATTAGCTGATCTATAGCTATATTCTAATCTATCTTTAGTTTTTTGACCTGTTTTTGTGCTAAAAAGGTACTTTTGTGTCAGATTAGGCACTTTTCTTGTAAACGTTCTCCTTAGAAAGTACTATATATAAAAAGATAAAACTAATACTACTATGGAAAGCAAACTCCCCCATAACTGAGCTACAAACCATCTTAGAAAGGTAAAATGTGGAAGATGGGCTTACTTTTCCCGTAGTTATTGCACAAAATTATGAAAGGAAAGCTATATTTCTTTCTAAATTATGCAACTTGCATAATTCCATATTCGCTATATAGCGCTTTAAAGCAATGGAATATCACAAAGTTATTTCAGAGCTTAGAACCAACAAGAACATCAAGGTCTCTGACCTGATCGGCGATAATATGTCGCGTTCAAGCTACAACCGTTTTATTTCTGGAAAGACCGATATCTATAGCCAACACTTACTCGCTTTACTCGCTTTACTCGCTTTACTCGCTTTACTCGCTTTACTCGATCAGCTCCATGTTTCATTTTCCAAGCTAGAATATATTGCTAACGGCTATAATACTTCTAAAGAAGATACGTTCTTTCTCAAAGTCATCCTGGCTGCGCGAGCAAAGGATCATGAGGGGCTGATCCTTTGTTATCGCCAAGCGCAATCACTCGCCCAGCCAAAGCACAATGATTTTTACACCCATGTTTTAGGTGCCTTAGATCTAGTGATCCGTCAACTTAAGTCACAACCATATAACTTAAGTGACAATGCTTTATACACATATTTGATCCAAGCTTTTTCTTGGACCGACTATGAGTTTAAGTTCTTCCAATTGATCTTACCCGCACTTTCCCCCGCAGAACTCGAACCATTTTTGGCCAAGATCGAACGTAATCTAGCTAAATTTGGCAGTGCTACACCGTATAATCAGAAAAGTTTCAATTTGATCTGTGATATTATTTTTTCGCAGTTTGTAAAATTAAGTTAGAAAAATAAAAAGCCATTTGTGATAGACTTTTG
>NZ_AYYW01000019.1 GCF_001434535.1 Ligilactobacillus animalis KCTC 3501 = DSM 20602 | reverse complement strand
GCAGATATTGCTGGAATGCTGGTTTGGCTTTATGGAATGATATGTATGAAGAAGCATTGATTTTAGAAGATAAAAAGTTAAAACCAACACAATACAAGGTTCGTGATGAAGTGGTTGCAAATAAAGAGGATTGGCAATACCGACTATCTGCACGTTGTTTACAGTTGGCGATCGAAGATTTATCTAAAGCGTGGAAGAACTTTTTTGATAAGGCACAAGTTGATTGGGGTAAACCACGTTTTAAATC
>NZ_AYYW01000018.1 GCF_001434535.1 Ligilactobacillus animalis KCTC 3501 = DSM 20602 | reverse complement strand
TAATAACCACCCACATTTTTACTTCTTTCCATGGTTTGTTATAACACATTTTTCTACATTATTCTATGTTTTTTTGTAACAGTTAACCACTCCTTAGCACTGACGAAAATATTTTATAATATGAATTCTTTATTCCTCACTAGTATTAAGAACGCCCGTGACACTAAGTCACAGGCGTTTCTTCTATACTTCTTCACCATTGATCTGGAAGATGATTTCAGGAAATTCTTCGGTCCCATTCTTACCTTCCATAAACTCGAGGGCATCCCGTCTAGTTTGCGATAAATCGACACCCTGTTGTTTTGCCGCAAAGATACAGCCACAGTAACATTGACGGTAGATGTCATATTCCTTACACATCTCAACTGAACGGCGGTAACCATTGCCCTTCTTAAAATCACTTGGCAAGTAATTGACGTCGTAAAAACGTTGGATCTCGATCCCGACCGAATTGATCGTTTGGGAATTTTTGTGTGGACTGATCGTCAACGCGCTCCCAAAATAATCAAAGCCCAGTTCGACTGCTTTTTTAGCTACCATATCTAACCGGTAGTCAAAACAAGCTTTACAGCGATCGCCACCTTCAGGCTCTTTTTCTAACCCACGGACTGCTTGGAAATATTCTTGCGGTTTATACGGAGCGGCCACAAATTGCACATTGTTACCGGTCTTTTCGTTGAAATCATGGATAAATTTTTGTTGGACATATTCACGCCGTTGGTACTCCGCCCGGGGGTGAATATTTGAATTAGCAAAATAGATCGTCACATCCGCAAATTCTGTCATGCGCTCAAGTGTCGTCGTACTACATGGCGCACAACAGGAGTGCAGTAAGATTTTGGGACGAATTTGGTCTTTTTGCCATGTCGAGACCATCTTCATCATGACTTTATCATAGTTGATCTTTTGATTTAGGTTCATTTTTGCCAAAATATCTTGCAGATCGATCAAAACCCTGACCCTCTTTCAATAAAATTTCTATTTTACAGTATAGCACACTATTATCGTGTATAATATTTTTTAGAAAAGAGGGATCCCTATGCAAAAATATCGCGCTAAACTACAACGCTATACTGTTATCCTGACTGTCATCACCTTGATCGTTAGCGGGATCTTCATTGTCTGTGCCTTGAATAACGCTTCAAAAATGCTACTATTGACACTATTTTTATTACTATTTTTCGCTTTAAGCTCGTTGATCAGTGTGATCTTCATGCTCTATCTCCCACGTTTAGAAAAACTCTTAGCTAAACGGCGCAAGCAAAAAAAAGCCACTGACAAAAAGTGACCGTAATGCATCTACGCTATATAATCAACAAGCGATCCACCAAAACGCATTTGATGGATCGCTTTTTCTATTCGCCCCGAATCTCTTTAGCGATATTAAAGGCTGACCAAGCTTTCGGCCATCCAACATAAAAGGCTAGGTGGGTAGTGATCTCAGCCATCTCATTTTTGGTGACCCCATGAGCTTTGCCAATGTTCATGTGGGCTCTAACTTGCTCAAAGTTTCCCCCTGAGATCAAAGCTGCTAAAGTGATCACACTACGGTCATGGGCGGATAATTTATCTTCCCGTGAACAAACTTCACCAAACAAAGCATCATCATTCAATTCGTCAAACTTGGGTGCAAAATTTCCCCGGTTATCTCGGCCAGCGGTTGCAAAAAACTATCCTTTCGAAGTAGCTAAATATAACTATTTAACTTTAGAGCGAACTACAAGCTTGGCTCAAAGCGATCCCCGACAGTGCCAATGTTTTGGGGACTAGCAATCTCTTGGGCAATGTTACACCTTTGGCAAGACAAAGTGATGTTTGCCTATTGTGTGTCAAAAGTGCCTTTGAGATGTTTGATACCTCTGAGCTCGTCTTTATCCCCTTCACTCCACTTCGTCACAGTAAACACATCTTGGCGTGGTGTAAAAATACCGAATTATCCCTCGCAGCCCAAGAATTTATCGAATTCGCTAAAAATAATAAGCTTTAATCATCGAGCTGTTTTAATTATTTTTTCATAATCCTCTAAAGCGTGCTATAATCCATATAAGGCGATCTAACCAGCCTACAAAGGAGGAATTTTTATGACTGATCTAGTTGATCTTGACTGGGAAAATTTAGGGTTCGACTATATGGAGCTACCCTATCGTTATCGAGCACATTATAAAGATGGCCAGTGGCACAAAGCTGGCTTGACTGAGGACGCGACGATCGCGATCAATGAAGGCTCACCTGTCTTTCACTATGGCCAAGCTGCATTTGAAGGCCTAAAAGCGTATCGCTGTAAAGACGGTAGTATCAATCTTTTCCGGCCCGATCAAAATGCAGCACGGTTACAACGTAGCTGCCAACGTTTATTAATGCCAGAAGTGCCGACAGAGATGTTCATCGACGCTCTAAAGCAAGTGGTAAAGGCAAATGAAGCCTATGTTCCTCCATACGGTTCAGGTGGTACCCTTTACTTACGGCCAAATATCATCGGGGTCGGACCAAATATCGGCGTCCATCCCGCTTCTGAATACATCTTTACCGTCTTTGCCATGCCCGTTGGTAACTACTTTAAAGGTGGGCTCCAACCAACTAACTTCTTAGCGGCTAACTATGACCGAGCTGCGCATAAAGGTACTGGTCAAAGCAAGGTTGGCGGTAACTATGCGGCTAGTCTTTTACCTGGGGCTGAAGCTAAAAAACAGGGCTTTTCGGACTGTATCTATTTAGATCCACTTGAACATAAGAAGATCGAAGAAGTTGGTTCAGCTAACTTCTTTGGGATCACTAACGACAACAAGTTCGTTACTCCAAAATCCCCTTCGATCTTGCCAAGTATCACCAAATATTCCTTGCTCTATCTCGCCAAAGAGCGCTTGGGGATGGAGACTGAAGAAACTGATATTTACTTAGATGATCTTGATCATTTAGTCGAAGCTGGTGCCTGTGGGACTGCTGCTGTGATCTCTCCGATCGGTGGTTTCCAGATCGGGGACACGTTACACGTCTTTTATTCTGAGACTGAAGTTGGTCCAGTCACCAAGAAACTCTATGATGAATTGACCGGGATCCAATTTGGCGACAAAAAAGCGCCTGAAGGTTGGATCGTTAAAGTTTAAAATATAGTGTAAAAGCGGTCAGTACTGTATAGATAACGAAAAAATCACCATGATGCCAAAAACGCATCGTGGTGATTTTCTTGTTATTTCTTGAGAGCTACTTTCTCGCTATATAGCTTATTTGCGCTTATGTTTGACCACCGTGAAGAAATGCAGTGTGATCGATAAGAGAATAAAAAAGATCACTACAAAAGAGATATAATTATTCCAAAATCCCAGTGTTTGCCCCAATAGATGCAAGACCCCCGTTTGGATCAACATCGTGATAAAAGCCATCGCGGCTACAATGAAAAATAACTCGATATAACGTTTCACAGTCTGATCATCCTTTCGCTGTAAAGTGCCAGCTTTTTGGCCTAAACGTTGTAATTCAACTTGTTTTTTAGCCGGTAAAGCCGTGAGAAAATATGTATCAGTTTGAACAGCCTCACCCGCTTTGATCAAGCCAAGGGTCGTCATGACCTTATCCATTGTCCGCAACGCCGCATCGGTTGTCCCGGTGAACATGTTTTCCCAAGTTTTAGCATAGCAATTCGTCAGTAAAACATAGTGTTTATGTTCAAATGGCTCGATCGGGTGCGGATCGCCATTTTTATCAAAACGTAAGGTCACTTGGCGTAAGCAATCCAAAAAGTTTTTCATCACACCCGATAACGCGCCCCAATATGTCGGAGCTGCTAAGACCCAAACATCGGCTTGCTTTAACTTTTCAACGAGCTTATCTAGGTCAGGACTTCCAGGATAGATCGCATGGTCCAATAAAAAGATCTGTTCGACTTCATTTTCGGGTCCGACATTGGCTAAAACTTGATCTAGCATCTGCTTGGTTATTCCATCCCGCTTATAGCAGCCCGCAATTCCAATAATTTTCACATAATGCCCTTCTTTCATCGCATCTTTACTCAATAAGCATCCGTTTACATTATAGCACAGTCTAGTGTCGAGACTATGAGCTGGGCTTAGCGCTAAATTAATTAAAAAATTTATCCATTTTTAAAACCCCGATTATGGTATATTAATATATATATCATTGTAAGGGGTATTTTTATGACTAAAAAGCTATTCGGACTCGTGAGTCTACTCTGTGCGTGCCTATTTTTCTTTAGCTTTAGCACCACAGCTCATGCAGAAAAAACTTATCAGATCGGGACAGATGTTACTTATCCACCATTTGAATTTGCCAATAAAGATAATCAATATGTCGGGATCGATATCGATCTGTTAAAAGCGATCGCCAAAGAAGAAAATTTCAAAGTTGAGATCAAGCCCGTTGGTTTTAATGCTGCGGTCCAATCGCTTCAATCGGGCCAATTAGATGGGATCATGGCGGGGATGGCGATGACCGACGAACGCAAAGTAAAATTTGATTTCTCTGATCCATACTACAAAACTGGCTTTGTGATGGCAGTCGCTAAAGACAGTAAGATCACTAAGCTCGAACAGTTGCGTGGTAAACGCGTGGCGATCAAAACCGGTACGGCTGCTGGTGAATATGCCATGTCTTTAAAAGACAAATATGGCTTTACCACTGTTACATTTGACGACTCTGACAATATGTATAACGATGTCGTCAACGGAAACTCGGTCGCATGTTTTGAAGACGTCCCAGTTATGCAATATGCGATCAAAACCGGCACGGCCCTTAAGATCGTGACTAAACCTGCACGTGGTGGTTACTACGGGTTTGCGGTCATGAAAGGTCAAAACCAAGAATTACTCAAAAAATTCAACGCTGGTCTAGCTAAGATCAAGCAAAACGGCGAGTATAAAAAGATCGTGGACCGTTATTTGAGCTCTGAGACCGTTGCTGCACAAAAAGATGCCAAAAAAGATGGCAACAGTGAACGAACATTTTTCGGGTTACTAAAACAAAATCGCCAAGCCTTGTTAAAAGGTCTCGGCGAAACTTTATATTTAACTGTCGTTGGGATCATTTGTGCGACGATCTTCGGGGTGATCATCGGATTGCTCGGGATCTTGCCAAATAAATTTGCGCAAGGCTTCTCTACCACTGTTATCTATATTTTCCGTGGTTTACCACTCCTAGTGCTGGCCTTGTTCATCTATAACGGGCTCCCATCGCTAACTGGGGTCAAGATCCCGGCCTTTGTCGCTGGGGTGATCACCTTGATGTTAAACGAAGGTGCCTACACCGCGGCCTTCGTCAAAGGTGGGATCGAAGCGGTCGATAAGGGTCAAATGGAAGCAGCCCGTTCATTAGGTCTTCCATTTGGTACCGCCATGCGTAAAGTTATCTTGCCACAAGGGCTCAAGATCATGGTGCCATCCTTTGTTAACCAGTTCATCATTACCTTAAAAGATACCTCGATCCTCTCGATCATTGGGATCTTAGAATTGACTCAGACGGGTAAGATCATCATCGCCCGTAACCTTGAAGGCTTCAAGGTTTGGACGATCATCGCTTTGATCTACCTGATCATCATCACACTTTTGACTTGGTTATCAAATTACGTGCAAAAGAAAATGAAATAATTATTGAAAATAGCGCGGACTCCACCATGATAGTGGGGCCCGCGCTATTTCTATAGCACTAAATTTTTAGTCTGTCAGCGTGATCACGTTTTGGAGTGGAACATCAAATTCATCTACTGGCCACTGCGCTGTTGGATAAGCCATTGCTGGCGCTGCCAAAGATACAGTATTTCCTGGGAAATTCTTCAAATAGCGATCATAGTAGCCCCCACCAAACCCTAAACGGATCTTACTGTCCAAAGCATAGGCTATGCCCGGAACGATCAAAAGATCTATGTCAGTTTGAACTTTTTTAGCATCATATTTAGGTTCTAAGACACCAAACTTACTCATTTCAAAATCATTTTCCGTCTCTGCTGGTAAAAATACCATCTGGCGCTTAGGCAGCGTGCGCGGATAAAAAACTTTTTTTCCTTCACGTTTAGCCTGAATGCTTATCACTTCAGTCGGTACTTCGATCTTACCTGCCATCGTCAGCCCGATCGTCTGCGCTTGTTGCCAAATGTCTGTCATAAATAATTTTTCTGCTAACTTACTTCCGGAAGCGTTGGTTTCGAGCGTATTATTGGCTAATTTTTCTAATTGTCGTTTGCGAAATTCTATTTTAGTCTGCATCAGTATCCCCCCTCATCTCAAGCATAAGCTACGCACTACAAAAAAAGCAACCGCCAAGAACTGACGATTGCTTCGTGTGTGTTATTTCATTGTTTAGGAGAAGTTTTAGTCTTTAGCTTCTGTTTCAGGTTCTTCTTTCTTAGCATCGTCTTTACGTTCTGCGATAACTAAGACTCCATCTTTCATATCTGCTTCTAAATGCTTAACATCAATGTTATCCAAGTAGAAGTCAGTTACTTTATCACGAATTTGTTGTTCGATGACACGACGCAATGGACGAGCACCCATAGCTTCATCGTAGCCTTGTTCGATCAAGAATTCCTTAGCTGGTTCAGAAACTTCTAAGTCTAAGCCCTTCTTAGCCAAGTTGTGGTTTACATCAGCTAACATTAAGTCAACGATGTGGTGCAAGTCTTCCTTGGTCAAGTGTGAGAATTCGATGACCGCGTTGAAACGGTTCAAGAATTCAGGTCTGAAGTATGGAGCTAACTTCTTCATGATCTCTTCGTCTTTATCTTCATCGCCTGTCAAAGCTTCGTTACCAAAGCCAGCGTTTGAAGTTGCGATGATCACTGTGTTCTTGAAGTTGACTGTGTTACCTTGACCATCTGTCAAACGACCATCATCAAGCACTTGTAATAACAAGGTGATAACTTGTGGATCAGCCTTTTCGATCTCATCTAACAAGACGATCGAATATGGTTGACGACGAACACGTTCAGTCAAAGTATTGCTGTTGTCATCATAACCAACATAACCGGCTGTTGTCCCGATCAACTTAGAAACAGCTGTCCGATCTGAGTATTCAGACATATCTAAGCGGATGATCGCATCTTTGTTACCAAACATGTCATAAGCTAATTGTTTAGCTAATTCAGTCTTACCAACACCTGTAGGCCCAACGAATAAGAAGGAACCAATTGGACGGTTGCCATCATCAAAGCCAGCACGGTTACGACGGATAGCGCGCGAAACAGCTTCGACTGCTTCGTCTTGACCGATAACTTTGCCCTTCAAACGGCTTTCGATATTGCGTAAGCGTTCGATGTCGCTTGCACCCATCTTAGATACAGGAATACCTGTCAAACGTTCTACGGATTGAGCTACATCGTCAACGGTTGCTGTAACTTTTTGTGCTTCTGAATTGCTGTTTAATTTTGCTTCTAATTCATCGATCTTAGCTTTAACATTCAAAGCTTCTTCGTAATCTTCTTTATCAGCAGCAGCTTGTTGTTCATCTTTAGCTTTCTTGATCTCAGCTTCGATCTGCTTAGCATCTGTAACTGTGTGTTGTGATGCTAAGTGAGCGGCCGTCATATCTACTAAGTCGATCGCCTTATCAGGTAATGTCCGTTGTGGGATATATTGTACTGATAAGTCAACGGCTGCCTTCAAAACATCGTCTGGTAAGACAACATTGTGGTGGTCTTCGTAAAGTTTACGGATACCTTCCAAGATCTTGAAGGTGTCTTCTGGTGTAGGTTCGTTAACGACAACTTCATTGAAACGCCGTGCTAAAGCAGCATTCTTCAAAATAGTGTTACGATATTCGTCTTGTGTCGTTGCACCGATAACTGAAATTTCACCACGCGACAATGCAGGTTTCAAAATATCAGCTAAACCTTTCGAGCCACTGTCACCACCGGTCGAACCAGCACCTAAAATTTGATGGATCTCATCAAAGAACAAGATGATGTTGCCAGCTTCTTTGACTTCGTTGACCAAGTTTTGGATGTTTTCTTCAAAGCTACCACGATATTGTGTCCCAGCTTCAAGTGAAGAGATATCAATACTTACGATCTCTTTATTCTTGATCGCAGCTGGTACATCGCCGTTCACGATGGCTTGGGCTAAGCCTTCAACAACAGCTGTCTTACCAACACCAGCATCCCCAACTAAAACAGGGTTGTTCTTTGTCCGACGAGCCAAGATCTCAGCTGCTTCTTGGATCTCTTTCTTACGTCCGATAACTGGATCTAACTTACCTTCACGTGCATCTTGGGTCAAATTGCGACCAAGCTTTTGCAAAACACTACCTTCTTGTTGGCCAGCTTGTTGTTGCATTGCAGCTTGTTGAGCTTGAGCAGCAGCTTGTTGTTGTGCTTGATTTGGCAAGCGACCTGTTTGACGATATTGTCTGAATTCTTCAGGTGTAACTTCATGACCATTGATCATGTAACGACTGCTTTCTGAGCTTAAGCCGTTGTTGCCCCATAATTGATTAAAAATGTCGTCCATGTCTCCAAATGGATCTGTATATCTAGCCATAAATAATCCCTCGCTTTTTTACTTAAATAATTTTCTAAATTTATAACGCTTGTAATATACAACTTATAATTTTACATTGCAAACAAAAACACTCGCCTGCAGAAAAAAGCCCAAGTGACCAACCGGAGCTTTTTAGATCATAAATCGTAATACTACATTACTTCCAATTCATATAGTTTTCTTCGAGCTCTTGCAAAACTTGCCACATCGTTGCATGTTGTGCCCTAGCTAAGGCATCAAGATCACGCAAATTCAAGGAAGTTGCCCGAGTTTGTTGCTTGTTGAACGATTTATGAAGGGTCGTATAACCATAACCCGACCTCTTGGATACCTCATAAATGGTCAATTCCTTTTCACGTAGGTAACCTTTGATGTCGATCTCCATTGGTTCTCACCTCCACAAAAATAATTATACCACATTTGTGATACTTCACAAGTGTAAAATACCACAAATGTGAAATGTTTTTTTAAACTTTATTTTTTTTAAGTAATAAGCTAAAAAATAACCCCTACACGTAGTAGGAGTTAGCAAAATTTATTTAAATCACAGGGCGTGGGCAGAATTTTGGCATCAATTCGTCAAAATCATATTCTTCCAACGCTTCCAAACCTTCTTTTGTAACATCAAAATATGCGGTCAAGCCTTGGGCGATCATCAAGTTGACTTCTTTTTCAGGATCAAATTGCACAACGATCACTGGCGTCTTGGTGGCATAAGCATAACCGATCTCAAAGGCTGTTCCTGAGTCTGGTTCGTTTTCTTTGGTCTCTTCTAATTTGTAGTCCACGATCGCTACGACTACATCGCTAGCATCGATCTGGTTAGTATCAAGGCCAAAAGTAGCTTTTTGCCACTCAAAGCTTCCAAATTCAGCTGCTTTATATTCATGTTCATGGGGAATAAAAATATTTTGAGCATCGATCGTTTTATTATTGCTCAATGCTTCTTTGACTTTAGCGATCCGTTCTTTTTGGGCTGGACTAAAAAATGGTGATGCAAGATATACAGATTTCATTTTGTGGCCTCCTAAAGTAAGTATATTTTCAGTATACGTGACCAAAATCAGTAAAAGCAAGTTATTACTGTTAAAACGATACGCGTCTCCATTCCTACAACATGTTGTGGTTAATTTTAAAAAAACACAAGATAAGCTTTATTTTTGATCGATTTCCGAGTATGATTGTAGAGGTACTTAAATAATTTAACACTAACCAGACATTATTAGGAAAGGATGCTTCAATCATTTTGATCACACTATCAGGAATCATCGGCTCTGGGAAGTCGAGTTTAACCGAAATTTTGGCGCAAGAATTAGGCACCAAAGCATATTATGAACCGGTCAAAGACAATCCCGTCTTACCTATCTTCTACAAAGGTAACGAGATCGCCGCTAAAAAGCGCGCTGCGGGCGATAAAGATGCCACTAACCCATATGCCTACCTCTTACAAACATTCTTCTTAAACCGCCGTTTTGCGATGATCAAGGCTGCTATGCAAGAAGACAACAATATCTTGGACCGCTCGATCTACGAAGATGAGATCTTCATGAAGATGAACACCGAAATGGGCAACGCAACCGAAGTCGAATACGATATCTACAAGAGCTTACTTTCAAACATGATGGAAGAACTTCCATTTGCTTCCCATAAGAAGTCACCCGATTTGATGATCACGATCAAAGTGTCCTATGATACGATGTTAAAACGGATCGAAAAACGCGGCCGTGATTACGAATTAGTCGAACGTGATCCTTCCTTAGTCGAATACTACCAACGTCTTTTACGTCATTACGCTGTTTGGATGGAAGAATACGATTCTTCGCCCCTTTTGATCATCGATGGCGACAAATACGATTTTGTTGGCAGTGTGGCTGATCGGATCGCCGTCTTAGAACAAGTTGAAGAAAAGCTTTACGAACTAAACAAGATCAGTAAAGAACAACTTGATGAACTAAAGAAACAACATCTTGAATTATTAAATGAAGTTGGGTAATAATAGAGCTGAGAGCACTTTCTTAGCTCTATTTTTTATGGAAAAAGGTTTTGTTATATGGAAAAAACTGAACGTAAAGATCTCAGAAAAACACTTTGGGTCGGTCTTACCTGCCTAATAGCATTTAACATTGCTATTTTAGAAGCGCTTATCATCTTAAATCCAGAAAATCCCGATGAAACTGGCATCCCGTACTTTTTTGCCGTTGCTGCTGAATTGTTCATTATTTTTGCCGCTACAAATAAAAGGACCCAACGCCACCTGTTTGATGTTTATCGCAAACCAACTGCGCAAGAATTTTTTCAATGGGTCTGCTTTTTAGGGCTGACACAGATCATTTTCAGCTACAACAGTGCCTTGATCGAGATGCTCTTAAACTTCTTTCATCTGAGTGCTCAAAGCCAAGAAGAAAGTGCCACTGGAGCTACTGAAACGCTCTCGATGTTTATCTATGGGTCATTTCTAGCCCCGTTTGGAGAAGAGATCTTATTTCGTGGTTTTCTCCTGCAAAACTTCAAACGCTATAGCACCCGTTTTGCAATTATTTTTTCAGCCTTTTTATTTGGCATCTACCATGGCAATATCGTCCAGACACCTTTCGCCTTCATTTTAGGTATCCTTTTAGGGTATGTCGCTGTTGTATACGGTTTGAAATATGCGATCTACGTCCACATCTTCAATAATATGATCTTAGCTGACGTGATGGACCGCTTTTTGGGACTTTTCCCGGAAAATATAGCTACAGTCATAAACATCATCATTATGGGCGGACTGGCGCTATTAGGGCTCTATTACCTCTGGCGTAAGTTTAAAATGCGCCAACACAAACTACTCGCCCCAGTCGATCTCACCGTCATAAAAGCCGCTATTTTCAACTCACCCTTCTGCCTTTTGCTCGCTATCTGTCTGTGGGAAATGATCAGTGGATTGACCCCACTCAAGTAAGGGATATCGCTTGCAGATTTTTAAGCCAAGGGAGTATCATTAAATAAAGAGATAAAGGTAAGGTGATGCATGATGGCACTTAATTATAAACGTGTATTAGTAGCGATCGATGGTTCTAAGGGTTCTGATATAGCGTTAGAAACTGCGATCGATGTAACTAAAAGAAATGAGGCTCATTTAGATATTTTACGTGTCTTGGACCTCAATTCACTCGAATACGGTGGCGCCGGGATCGCTTTAGATGGGGAACAGATCTATCGGATCGAACAAGAAAACGAAGCATATTTGCTCAAATTACGTGAAGAACTCATTGAAAAGCATGGTTTTAAGACCGATCAGATCAATGTCCACATTCGTTTTGGTAATCCCAAGATCGTGATCACCGAAGATTTCCAATCCGAATACAACATTGACATGATCATCGTTGGTTCGACCGGTAAGAGTTTCTTACACCGCATCGTAACTGGTTCTGTTGCTTCGCATGTGACTCGAACAGCTAAATGTGATGTGTTAGTGGCTCGCTCCACTGAGGAAAATTTGAAATAATGATCTAAGGCCTTGAAACGACTCAAGGTCTTATTTTTTGCACACAAAAGAGGCAGGTATATTTCAATTACTTGAAATAGCCTGCCTCTTTTAGGCTGAGTAAGTCTCAGCTAACGGATCAACGCTTATTCTTCTTCACGTTTCTTCTTGCTCTTCAAAGCACCTAAACCTGCAAGTCCTGCCAAGCCAGCTAAAGCTGCTCCAAGGGCTTTAGCCTTTTGATCGTCTGAATCACCCGTTTGTGGTAACTCAGTCTTAGCTGCACTTGGTGGTGTTTGCTTGTTAGTTGTTGAGGTCGTAGCTGGTGCCTCCGGTTTTTGACTTGGAGTACCTGGCGTTTGTCCATCAGCAGTTGCTTTGGCTTTGACAGTGATCGTTGTTTCAACGATGTCAACAGAGCCATCTGGGTAGGTCACGATGATCGTGCCTTCCTTATCACCTGGTGTCGTTGTATCGACTGGAGTCTTCCATTCGAATTTTTGTACCTGGTGGAAGTTCTGGTACATTACCGATACCGTCTTCGGCTGCTGGGGTACTACCTACTGGCGTTGTGATGTCTTTACCAGTTGGGTCATACTTATCAGCATCCGTTGCTGCAACTTTGTATTGAGCTACGAAAGTTCCACCTGTAGTAAAGGTATCTGGCAAGACTGGAGCCCAACCATCTTGAACGTAACCTTCTGCTGGTTCGATCGTTGGAACGGTGACTTCACTTGCTGGCGTGCCTTCACGAACATCAAAGATGTAGCTTGCACCATCAGCAAATTTACCGTTTGCACCATCAGCAAAGGTCACTCTGACATAACCCGCTGGCGTTGGAGCATCCGGATCATTTGTCCGATCGATGATCTTGTCTAGCACAGTTACCTTAACTGTACCGTTACCGGTCGAACCATCTGGATAGGTCACCGTTACAGGGATATCAAATTCACCAGCTTCGGTACCATTTGGCAATTTAGATGGATCGTCCACGGTGATCGTTGGCTGTGGCGTTTGATCTGCTGGGTAACCTGTGATCACGGCACCGATCACTTCATCAGCTGTCGTTGGATCACCAAAGGCCTTGTTGATGGTACCACCTTCAACAACATATTGAACATTGTCTTTGATCTTGTATTGGGCCACATAATTAGCTGCATCTGTAACAGTCTCGGCTAATTCTGGACTCCAGCCAGTATGCAAGCAATCAGCTTCTGGCGTTACAGTCGGCACTGGCACTTCTGTCATTGGAGTTTCAGCTTGAGGTGTTTCATTGGTAGTGGCATCCTCAACTGGAGCTCCATTTTCATTATTTGCCTCTTCGGTAGCTGCTAAGGTATCACCTGGATCTTCGGCCGCTGTTTCGACCATTTCAGTTCCAGGCTCAGTGTTTGTCTGATCGGCCAAAACGCTATTAGTTCGATGAACTGCAAATGTCGTCCCGATCAAAACAGAAGCTACCCCAACACTAAACTTTTTGATCGTAAATCGTTGATGTTTTGGTTCCATCTTTTGAGATTGTTGCTTCTTAATTGTTTTTTGAGAGCATATCAAAACCTCCATCTCTATTTGACCATTTACAAGAATATTAAATCCTTGCAAACATTTACATTCCGTAACACAATATTAACTTTTTATATAAAAAACTCAAATGATATTACTCGTATATTTAAAATCTTAAACTTTAAAACTCTTTAAAATCAAGATTTTATCACAAAAGCCAAATAATAACATTACGTTTTTTATAATTTTAAAATTAGATAAAAATATTGAATAATAAGTTCTTTCACACTTTAAAAAGTTAAATTTACTAATATTAACAATAAATAAAGTAATTTGCCCCTAATAAAACAATATGTTATAATCTCGTCGTTAGTGTTATTTACAGTAGCTTCTTTAGCTACGACTTCGATTGGTTGTGCTTGGGTTTGCGCATTTTCCACAGAAGTTCTTGAACACTATCCTCTACGGCAGTCAGATTGACGAGTATTTGCGGTACTCAGTCTATTCTTGACTGCTTTTTTTGTACACAAAAAGGCCTCCACCCAATTTTGATTTGGGTGGAGGCCTCAAACTATTCATTTAGATAAATAATTACCTAATTAGTTTTTGCGTTTCTTCTTGTCAGCTACGGCACCTAGACCAAAGAGTCCGGCTAAAGCTGTCATGAGTAAACCGGCAACTGAAGCAGCTTGGGTATCTGCATCACCTGTTTGTGGTAACTCTTGTTGTTGCTTGTTTTCAGCTGGTTTAGAAACATTCGTTGGTTTTGGTTGAGCTACGGTTTCTTCCTTAGCTCCGGCAACATCTTGTTTATCGCCGTTTGAAGCCTTAGCTTTAACTACAACTTCAACTTCAACGATATCAAATGATCCGTCTGGGTAAGTTACCTTGACTAAACCATTGACTGTCCCTGGGTTCGCAGTATTTGGTGCTACGATCCATTCGACCGTTGTGCCTTCTGGAAGTTCATCTAAGTTAGTGATCGTATCTTTAGCATCTGGCACTTGACCTTCAACGACCTCAATTGGTTTAGTTGTTGGTTCGTACTTGTCTGCATCTTTGCGATCATCAACTACATTGACAACGACCTTGATCTCTTCACGTGAGCCATCTGGGTAGATCACTACGATCGTACCTTCTTTTTCACCTGGTGTTGTTGTATCGATCGGTTCTTTCCA
>NZ_AYYW01000017.1 GCF_001434535.1 Ligilactobacillus animalis KCTC 3501 = DSM 20602 | reverse complement strand
TTGATCTTCTTTTCACCAGTTGCCATTGCTCCATCATATGTGTCAAAGTAATGTGTCGCATTATTTACCCATTGCCAACCGTATTGCATCCAGCCATCTTCATTGTAATATGCATGCTTCTCAGATCCGTATGGGCGTAGATCTTGGATGCCACGTTGCATATTTCCATCTTTATCGAAAAGATACCAATGATCATTGATCTTCTTTTCACCGACAGCCAT
>NZ_AYYW01000016.1 GCF_001434535.1 Ligilactobacillus animalis KCTC 3501 = DSM 20602 | reverse complement strand
AAAAGTAGTAATTTGTAGTAATTGAGCCACTTCGATATTTTAGAACTACCTACGTGCATACCTTGGGGCTGTAAGTCCGGTATAAGGTAGGTAACTAATTGTCACTTGGTTAATATAGGCAGGTCGATTATTTCTACTTGCCTAGTTTGTACTTCGATAAAATCGAATTGCAAACACTGAGCCGATTTTTCGTCTGAGTGCATCCCTGATGCAGATCTAACAAGGTAGATAATTTCTACTCTGTTTGCTACTCAATATGTACACAATAGAATAATGATCTCAACGCCTTAGCATTATCGTGCATTACTTTAAGCCAC
>NZ_AYYW01000015.1 GCF_001434535.1 Ligilactobacillus animalis KCTC 3501 = DSM 20602 | reverse complement strand
GTTTCCGAAATTATCCTTAGAAAGGAGGTGATCCAGCCGCAGGTTCTCCTACGGCTACCTTGTTACGACTTCACCCCAATCATCTGTCCCACCTTAGACGGCTGGCTCCAAAAGGTTACCCCACCGGCTTTGGGTGTTACAAACTCTCATGGTGTGACGGGCGGTGTGTACAAGGCCCGGGAACGTATTCACCGCGGCATGCTGATCCGCGATTACTAGCGATTCCGACTTCATGTAGGCGAGTTGCAGCCTACAATCCGAACTGAGAACGGCTTTAAGAGATTTGCTAAACCTCGCGATCTTGCGACTCGTTGTACCGTCCATTGTAGCACGTGTGTAGCCCAGGTCATAAGGGGCATGATGATTTGACGTCATCCCCACCTTCCTCCGGTTTGTCACCGGCAGTCTTGCTAGAGTGCCCAACTTAATGCTGGCAACTAACAATAAGGGTTGCGCTCGTTGCGGGACTTAACCCAACATCTCACGACACGAGCTGACGACAACCATGCACCACCTGTCATTCTGTCCCCGAAGGGAAAGTCCTATCTCTAGGATTGTCAGAAGATGTCAAGACCTGGTAAGGTTCTTCGCGTTGCTTCGAATTAAACCACATGCTCCACCGCTTGTGCGGGCCCCCGTCAATTCCTTTGAGTTTCAACCTTGCGGTCGTACTCCCCAGGCGGAATGCTTATTGCGTTAGCTGCAGCACTGAAGGGCGGAAACCCTCCAACACTTAGCATTCATCGTTTACGGCGTGGACTACCAGGGTATCTAATCCTGTTTGCTACCCACGCTTTCGAACCTCAGCGTCAGTTACAGACCAGAGAGCCGCTTTCGCCACTGGTGTTCTTCCATATATCTACGCATTTCACCGCTACACATGGAGTTCCACTCTCCTCTTCTGCACTCAAGTCTCCCAGTTTCCAATGCACTACTCCGGTTAAGCCGAAGGCTTTCACATCAGACTTAAAAGACCGCCTGCGTTCCCTTTACGCCCAATAAATCCGGATAACGCTTGCCACCTACGTATTACCGCGGCTGCTGGCACGTAGTTAGCCGTGGCTTTCTGGTTAGATACCGTCGAAACGTGAACAGTTACTCTCACGCACTTTCTTCTCTAACAACAGGGTTTTACGATCCGAAGACCTTCTTCACCCACGCGGCGTTGCTCCATCAGGCTTTCGCCCATTGTGGAAGATTCCCTACTGCTGCCTCCCGTAGGAGTTTGGGCCGTGTCTCAGTCCCAATGTGGCCGATCAACCTCTCAGTTCGGCTACGCATCATTGCCTTGGTAAGCCTTTACCTCACCAACTAGCTAATGCGCCGCGGGCCCATCCAAAAGCGGTAGCATAGCCACCTTTTACATAGTTACCATGCGGTAACTATGGTTATGCGGTATTAGCACCTGTTTCCAAGTGTTATCCCCCTCTTTTGGGCAGGTTGCCCACGTGTTACTCACCCGTTCGCCACTCAACTCTTTATCGGTGAGTGCAAGCACTCGGTGATAAAGAAGTTTCGTTCGACTTGCATGTATTAGGCACGCCGCCAGCGTTCATCCTGAGCCAGGATCAAACTCTCAATTTAAAGTTTGTGACTCTTTATTTTT
>NZ_AYYW01000014.1 GCF_001434535.1 Ligilactobacillus animalis KCTC 3501 = DSM 20602 | reverse complement strand
TAAGAGACCCTGCACATTTGCTTATCGAAACTTTGTTCAGTTTTCAAAGATCTACTGTCGATCGATAATCAATAACTTATCAATCACAACTACTATATTGTAGCAAAATTATTTTTATCTGTCAACCACTTTTTGAATTAATTTTGAATAAAAATCCAAAACTTTCAATCAAGCTACGACTTTTATATTTTATCAAAAACAACTTTTGATGTCAACAGATAATTTTTATTTTTTTCGATCACTCAAACGAATTAGTTATCCGCTCAAGCAACGATATTAACTATACAGGTATTTCTAGCTATCGTCAACACTTTTTGCGAAAAAAATTAAGATTTTTTACCCATCCGAATTTTTATAACTACTCATGCAAAAATATACGTTTTTCAACCGCAAACAAAAAGACGATCCATTACAGTAGATCGTCTTTTCTATAACTTATTTATTATCCTTCTTAAACAATTGGCTCAAATTGCGCCGTAAGACTTGGAAAAAGGTCAACGAGCGGACCATATCTTCTGGAGCAACATACTTTTGCATCGCTCGCAGTAATTTCTTTGAATCTTTGGCCGCAAACGAAAAAGTCCCATCTTTTTTCGTCTGGATCGCAAACCGGGGGATAAAACGCCCCTTAAACATAACTGAAGCGATCACTTTATCGACCTCATCCCAAGGTATTTGGATATACTTGTTCACATCTCGTTCATTAAAGAACTCAAAACCCTTATTGCCGATCATGATCTTGCCATAATCAGTCAATCCCATATAGGATGTACCAGCCATCACTAGATCGACTTTAGAATTAATTGATTGCACCATTTGCGTTTTCCTCGATTATTGTCAAATTTAGTCTCAGTATAGCACAAAACGGCCTCATTTCATTTACATGAAACAAGACCGTCTTAGCAGTCGCTTAAAGTAAACCGACCACGTGGCCTAAAATACCTACGATAAAGATCGCAATAATAATGATAATTGGAGAAACTTTCTTCTTCAAAAGCCACATACATAAGAATGTCAACAAGAGAGCTGCCAAACCTGGGATCAACGAATTTAAGTTATCTTGTAAAGTCGTTACCTTTTCTGGCGTTAAGGATAGACCTTTACCATTGTTGTATTGGATCAAAGCCTCTTTGATACCCTCTGCACCTTTAGGCAATTTATCCCATTCGATATAAGCGCCTTGTTGGAGTTTAACGGTCGAAACTTTTGGTGTAAAGGTAATGTTTACCCACCGTTCGATCAAACCACCTAAGACGAACATACCCATAATAGAAGCTAAACTCGTAACATATTGCAACATACCACCAGACATATCATCTGTGATCTTAGAACCAGCCTTGTAGCCAAATTCTTGTGTATACCACATAAATGCCCAACGGAGGATGTTCCAAGCTACAAAGAAGATGATAGGTCCTAAGATGTTACCACCCATCGCAAGGGAAGCACCCAAAGCACCTAACATTGGACGTAAGGTAAACCAAAAGACTGGGTCACCAACACCAGCTAATGGTCCCATCATACCAACTTTCACACCTTGGATCGCTGCATCGTCAACTTCAGTCCCGTTAGCACGATCTTCTTCCAAAGCAAGGGTCACCCCTAAAATAGGTGAAGCAACATATGGGTGTGTGTTAAAGAATTCCAAGTGACGCTTCAAAGCGGCAGCGCGGTCTTCTTTAGTTTTATATAATTTCTTGATAGCTGGGATCATTGAGAAGCACCAACCACCATTTTGCATACGTTCGTAGTTCCAAGAACCTTGAAGGAAAGTCGAACGCCATGCGACAGCTAAACGATCTTTTTTACTTAATTTAACTCTGCTTTCAGCCATGGTATCTTTCCTCCTATTCGTAATCATTTAAAATATCGCCAAGTGGGTCACCTGTATTGCTTGAACCGCCGTTGTTACCACCGTTACCAGCGTTCTTCTTAAGTTCAAGGTAGATAAGACCAAAGGATACACCTAAAGCACCTAAAGCGATCAATGTTAAATCAGAAACAGCAGCGATCACAAAACCGATCGCAAAGAATGGCCATACTTCGCGCGTTGCCATCATGTTGATAACCATTGCGTAACCAACAGCAACGACCATACCACCACCGATCGTCATACCTTCATTCAACCAAGCAGGCATAGATTCCAAGAAACCACGCACTGCAGATGAAGGAATGACTAACAAAGCAGCAGCAGGAATAGCGATACGAAGACCTTGCATTACGATCCCGATGATCTGCCACATTTCGATCTTACGGAAGTTACCTTCTTCAGCAGCAGCATCCATGAAGTGCACGATCGGAACAGCGATCGTACGTGCCAACATTGTTAAGAACAAACCAGCAACAGCTAATGGGATAGCGATTGCGATCGCAGGACCCACACCTTTAACACCTTGGCCACCTTGGACCAAAATAATAGCTGAGGCAACAGCGGCTAAAGCAGCATCAGGTGCAACCGCAGCCCCGATATTAGCCCAACCTAAAGCGATCATTTGTAATGAACCGCCTAAAATAATTCCGGCTTCTAAATTACCGGTCACTAAACCGATCAAAGTACATGCTACCAATGGTTGGTGGAATTGGAATTCATCCAAGATACCACCCATACCAGCAAGAAAGGCAACAAGAACTACTAAAATCATTGATATAGCAGACATGTTATAATCCTCCTAATTCGTATTGTATTTCCAAGTTATCTACATCTTCAATTCTTGACGTGCTTTGTCTAAGATCGAATCCATATTTTCTGGTGAATCACTTGGAACTTTGCGGACGTCAAATTTAACGCCGTCTTTCTTCAATTTTTCGAATGTTTCAACGTCATCTTTATCCAAAGACAAAACTTTGTTAACGGCAACTTTACCGACTGAGTGTGCCATCGAACCAACATTTAAGGTGTCGATGTCAACACCACCTTCGATCGCTTTGAGCGCATCTTGTGGAGTTTCAAACAAGATCAATGCCTTTGTATCGCCGAAACGAGGATCTTTTGCAACTTCGATCATCTTTTCGATCGGCACAACATTTGCATGTACTCCAGGAGGAGCTGCCTCAACGATCATGTTCTTACGCAATTTATCATGCGCAACGTTGTCGGAAACAACGATGATCCGATCTGGATTTGTTGACTTGGTCCATGATGTCGCCACCTGACCGTGTAACAAACGTGAATCGATCCGAGCTAAAACATATTTGATCTTACCATCACCTAAAACTGTACCTGGTGGAATTGCTCCTGTCGGTTGAGCCTTAGCTGTGTTATCAGCACTAGCTTCTTTCTTAGGTTCAAGGGATTCTGGTTTTACTCTGACACCATCTTTACCCGCATCGACTAAATGAGCTGCGATCTCTTGGGCTTTTTCCATGGAGAAGCGAGATGCATAAGCTTCGATCACCATTGGTAAGTTCATCCCAGCCACGATCGCCCATTTGTCTTTGTGTTGTTCAACCAAATTATTAGCTTGGTTGAAAGGTGTACCGCCCCAAAGATCGACTAAGAATAATACTTCTTCTGGGTCATCAAATGATTTGATGGCTTCTTCCATCTTAGCTCTGATATCATCAGGACCTTCGCTTGGCATTAAGGTAACATGAGCTACATTTTCTTGTTGGCCAAAAATCATTTCACCAGATTGGAAAATGCCGTCTGCAAAACTACCATGACTTGCTAAAATAATACCAACCATTATTACGCCTCCTATAATATTTTCAAAACTTAACTCAAAACATTTACTAACTATGATCTAGCTCATCTTTGACTAGACCCTTGTCACAAAGTAACTTCCACAGATCACGTTTCGGATCACTGGAAACCTTGCGATGATCAAGCTCGATCCCGCGCCGTCTGATCCAAGCTAAGGCTAAAATATCTTGCTCATTGACGGCGATCGTTTCGGTGATCATCTTACGTGTCGCATCAAAACTAAGTGACCCTAGATTGACACTTGTCGTATTCAGCCCACCAGCGATCAAACGCATCGCATCTAACGGAGTCTCAACAAGCACCAAAACTTTATAATGATCAAAGCGCTCATCTCTGCACAACCGTAACATCTTAGAAACAGTAAGTACGTGAACCTTGATCCCCGGTGGTGCTGCTTGCATCAAGAGCGTCTTTCTAATATTATCGCCCGCTGCTTGATCACAAACCACCAAGATCCGTTCGATCGCAGTATTTTTAGCCCAATCTGTTGCGACCTGCCCATGGAGCAAACGCGAATCGATCCGCAATAACTTTACATCCATGGCATCGTCCCCAGATCCTTGACTGAACCGATACCTTGACGCCCAACACTTATCAG
The DNA here is from genome assembly GCF_001434535.1 of Ligilactobacillus animalis KCTC 3501 = DSM 20602. Taxonomy (GTDB): domain Bacteria; phylum Bacillota; class Bacilli; order Lactobacillales; family Lactobacillaceae; genus Ligilactobacillus; species Ligilactobacillus animalis. Next base: position 129,629 of record NZ_AYYW01000014.1, on the reverse strand, counting down.
TTTTTCGGCTAATTCGTCTAAACTAAGCGCTTCGGTCCGCAAGGTGCAAGCCTCCAAAAGCATCGCCAAATTGACTCCGCCGACTGCCGCAAGACGTTTCGGATCACGTTCAACGAAGCGTCGCGTTGCTAATAAAGGATTGCCTCCATAAAGGTCACATAAAAACAAGACTCGATCAGTTGTAGCAAATTGTTGTAAGCTAGTTTCATATTTATCTTCCAAAGTGGCTAAGTCTTCCGCTGGCTCAAAGGTCACCGCAATGACTTTTTCTTGTTGCCCTAAAATTAAATAAGAAGATTTGATAAGTTCTTGCGCTAGATTGCCATGACTGGCAACGATCAAACCTAGCATCTACTCATCCCCTTCGAAAAATAATTCCTTACACTTTATATATAGCAAATACCGTGCCAACTTTTGTGTATCACGCTAGATCCCCTAATAAATAAAGCAAAAAAATTCATATAAAAATAGTGATACACTTTATTTTGTGTATCACTATTTTGTGTATTAACTTTCGACCATTTCTGTATCGACCAATTTGGCAATATAATACGCTTCAGCTGGCGGAAATTTCAAATTAAGTTTAGCTTCTAAATATTCATCTGCTAATTTCAGTACTTGGGGCCAGTCACTTTGTTCAAATTCAACAGCTTGTTCTTCGGTCAGCGTTACTGGAGCGGATAATAAGACCCGCTCGATCGCACCGCCAAGATGCATGATCAAAGCTAAGCGCCTAGCATCCGTTAATTTTAGTTGCCGTTCTTTAGCTAACAGATCACAGTACTGCCAAAGCACACCGATAACTTTTTTAGGATTGATAAATGTATAATACTGTTCCAAATAATTAGCCGCAGCAGTTTGATCGACTTTAGGTGCCGGCGTTTTAGACTCAACATACCAAGTCTGACTATTTTCTAGATGCTCGATCAATTGCCGTTTACCACGGTCACCTTGAAACAGTTCTTCTAATGAGATATACGGCACCCCTAGATTAGGGTCAGCGATCCCCGTCGTGGCGATAATACGATACTCTTCATTTAATTCGCTTATCTTATCGTTCATCCCCACAACTGACATCGTTAAGACCGAAACATCGTCAATAAGTTGGTCAGCCAAGATCTCATCCAGCATTTGCTTGATCTTTTCGGCTGTCCCTTTACCGGTCGAACACAGCGCCAAGATCGCCCGTTGCCTAACATCTTCTAGTTCACCTTGCGTAGGTTCTTCTGCTTTGCGGGAATATCCGTTAAATTCATTTAACTCGTGATAGACCAACTCAAGATCACTATCGATCAAAGCTGTTTTCCGAGCGGCCTCTAAGACCATGGCAGTCGTCACCATATCGATCGTTTTGACCTTAATATCGGTTTCTTCGGTGATCTTGGCACTAAACGTACTGAGCGAGCCCATATCGACTAGTAACAAGACCCCATTACCACGATCGACTTGTTTGACCTTGGCGATGATCTCATTTAATGCCACAGTCGGGCTCATCTCAAGTGACATATCAACCGCCACTAGATTATCGACATTCAACAACTCTGTTACTACCTGGACCATCGAAGAAGCGGTATGATTACCGTGCGCCGCGACAACGACCCCGACTTTTCCGTGTTTAGGCACAGAATTCAATGAGATCAAAAGTACGGCTAAATAGTACACTTCTGAAGCGGGCACGATAAAATCATAGTGGTCTTCTAACATTGCTTTGATCTTTTCGGCTAGCTTTAGGTCAGCGGGATAATCTTTGACCATTGCCACCAGATCATCTGAAACTTCACGCATCGGGCGCCCCGATTGGACACGTTTGATAAATGAACTCAGATGTAAACTCATCGCATAGATAAAGTTTTCACCGACATGATAACCACAATCTTTTTTCAGCATCTGCATGATATCTTTAGTCAACTGCAGGGTATCTTGATCGACTAATTCATTTAAATTCTTTTCAGTCCGCAAGATCTTATTATCACGATAAAATGACTTCAAGTGGACATTGATATCTGTCATGATGAAGTTATTGATCGCACCTTGTTCTAGCCCCTCTTCTTTTAACAAAGCCGCTTTGTTGCCGATGACCTCATACAGATTATAAGGCAACTCATAGCGGTCACTTTCATTGATACTCTCAGCCGCTCCATCGGGTTGGATCAACAAGACTGGCTCTAATAACTGCGATAATTTACCTAGGCGAGCACGATCACTGGCTAAACGCGACATCCCATCCTTGATGTTTTGGGGAAGTTGCTCGAATTTTAAATTGATCTGTTCGGCTTGATCGACACTATTCAAAAAGCCCTGGGCACAGACTAGCTGGATATTTGATTTCAATTGACCCACATTTCCAAATGTGACACTACCCAGCAAAGCTTTCACAACATCTTCAGTCACTGTGATGTTTTTTTGTGTCCGATTAGCTTCTAACGTCAACAAACGCTTCAAGAGCGCAAGTTGCTCTCGTACACTGCGCGCTTCAAATTGGGGCATCTGGATCGTGATCGGGATCCGCCGTACAAAAGTCTTTAATAGCGAACTCTCGGGATCTTCCGTTGTGGCACAGATCAAGCGAACATCAGCGTGATGGACCTTGGTGATCTCACCTAGCTTACTGTAAGTTCCATGATCCATAAAATAAAAGATCATCTCTTGGCCTTCTGGGGGCAAACGATGGACTTCATCTAAGAATAAGATCCCACCGTCGGCCTTTTGAATCAGGCCATCACGATCTTCTTGTGCACCAGTAAAGGCACCTTTGACATATCCAAATAAATGCGACATCAGTAATTGCGGATTATGAGCATAGTCAGCACAGTTGAAGGTCACAAAATTTTTATTTTCGACCATTGCCTGATTGATCGCAAATTGGTGCATCGCATTAGCAAAATAGGTCTTCCCCGATCCTGTGGGGCCAGTGATCAAAACATTTAATCCGTGAGGCGGATATAAGATCGCGGCCTTAGCTTGCTCGATCTGCGTCTTTAAACTATCCTTTTGGCCGATCATTGTATCAAAAATACTTGATCTAAGTGATGGTTCGGTCGGATCAGGTATTTTTGATACAGTTTCTGCGATCACTGTATCAGTTTTAGCGGTTAGACTTTGATATTTTACCGGTCGTCCGGCAATTTTGCTCAGTTGGCCTGCCCGGACCAATACATTGAGCTCTTTACTGACATTATTGCGCAAGATCCCTAGATCATCAGCGATCTCTTTGGTAGTAACCGCTTTATTTTTAGCTTGAACATAAGCTAAGATCTTCTCTTTTCGTGTCATAAAATCCCATTCCTTTTAGTCATTCTGCTATTAGTGTATCACTTCTGTATCAACTGAAGCAAAGAATTGCAACTGCTAGCCCTTAAGCTATTTTTTGGTTAAAATTGAGATAAATCTACTATAGATAAGAAGGTCTTGTGATGCCAAATATTACTAGCAAAGAAAAACGTGACCGCCTACTTTTTATCATCAAAGTATTGCGTCAGCATGAAGTCTTACGTAACTTTTTAAAACAAAAAGATCCTAAAGAAGTTCGACTCGCACTAGAAGAACTAGGTCCCACTTTCATCAAAGCGGGCCAGTTGCTCTCAACGCGCCCCGATCTGATCTCACCTGCCTTTATCAAAGAATTTCGCAAGCTCCAAGATAATGTCCAGATCGATCCTTTTACCACTGTCAAAAAAACACTTGAAGCTGAGTATAACTGTCCGTTGAGCGATATTTTCCTTCAATTTGATGAACGACCTTTCGCATCTGGTTCGATCGGGCAAACACACCATGCTTTACTTCATGATCACACCCCGGTCGTCGTCAAAGTCCAACATCCCAATGTTTCCGAACTAGTCGAAACTGACCTTTCTTTATTCAAAGAAGCTTTACGGATCTTAAAATTCGTCCCTGACCTCAGTGTGATCGACCCTAAAGAGATCTTTACCGAGATCCAGACATCCCTTTTGACTGAGATCGACACTCAGATCGAGATCAAAAATGGGATCGAATTCTACCGTCTAAACAACAATGACGGTATCATCCGGGTGCCTAAAGTTTACCCTAAATACTCTGCTAGTAAGATCTTAGTCAATCAGGCCATGCCTGGACAAAGTATCAAAAAACTAATAGCCACTAAAGCCACCGAAACGAATAAACCTTTACGTACGACCTTGGCTAAAACGCTAGTCAAAAATTTCATCAAGCAAGTTTTTATCGATAATTATTTCCACGCTGATCCACATCCGGGAAACATATTATTTTACCAACTTCAGCCTGATGATCCCGAATACAATGAACTCCAGCCTACACACCAGTTCAAAAAACAACTCAAAAATACAAGCATTGAAGCTACTTCTGCCACGACATTGCCACCTTATCGCTTGGTCTACTTAGATTTTGGCATGATGGGCCATTTGACCAAAAATCTCGCAGATGGGATCGCCCAGATCGTCATCGCTCTCAACACTAAAGATACGCGCCAGATCGGTAAAGCTGTATTAGCAGTTTGTAACCGCACTGGCCCCGTCGATGAAGAAGATTTCTATAATGAACTCGGGGTCTTTTTGACTCCATACCTCAACTTAGGACTGGGCCAGATCGATCTTTCGAGTTTATTGTTCAGTATTGTAAATCTCTGTCGTAAAAATAACTTGCAATTGAAATCAGAAGTAACTTTACTGATCAAAGCCTTTGCTTCTTTAGAAGGCATAGTCGCTGCCCTAGATCCTGAGTTATCTCTAATGGAGGTCGCTCGTCCGTTTGCCCGGGAGTATTTCAAAAAGCAGTTCAACGTCAAAAAAAGCTTGGAAGAGTTAGGCTTTGAACTCTACCAAGCTTCAAAAGCAGCCCCGAAGATCCCACTTAAGTTTGAACAGCTCCTCGATATTTTGACACAGGGGCAAGGAAAGATCTCCTTTAAACTCAAAGATCAAGATAAATTACTAGATCGGCTCGAAAAGATCGTCAACCGCGTGATCTTGGCCATCATTTTAGCCGCTTTGATCATGAGTTCCTCACTCTTAGTCCAGGGAAGTGCTGCTCATCCCGCCATTTATAATATCGGGGTCTTGGGCTATCTTCTATCAGCGATCGTTGTCATTATTTTGATCATCAGTGAATTGCATCGGCATTTCAAAAAATAGACCACAAAAAACAGGCTTAGGCATGGCTCCCAAGCCTGTTTTTTATCATTGTTATTGGATCTCGATCTTATTAGCAGTCGTAACAGCATCCTTTTTCTTAGGAAGAGTTACTGTCAAGACACCATCTTCATATTTAGCGGTGATCTTATCACGCTCAACATCAGGGAACCGGTATTGGCGGCTGACCCGACCATATGAACGCTCGCTCGCTAGCAAATTGCCGTCAGCATCGCTTTCATCACTGAAGCTATCCCGCTTAGCTGTAACTGTCAAAATATCATTGCGATAGTCCAGTTGCATATCTTTCTTATCGACCCCAGGCAGATCGATCAACAACCGATAACTCTTCGGGGTCTCCTCCACGTCAGAACGCATCTTTAGCTCTGAGTCGTCAAAGTTGAAAAATGAACGTCCTAAATTATTGAAAAACGTATCGCTACCATTCATTAAGTCAGAGAAACGATTCGATAATTCATTTGCCATAAATAAGACTTCCTTTCATTTCTTCACCTTCATTGTAGTTCTTTTATTTTAGAATGCAAGGATTTAACTTTTAAGATTTTGCAAAATACACTTTACTTACAAAAAGTATGTGTTATAATTTAGATATAAACTAACGAAAAGAGGAATTTACGATGACAAATCCAGTAAATCAAGAACTCAAACAACGCCGTTCGATCTATGCCTTGGGGAAAAATGTTGCTCAAACACCGGCTCAGATCAGTGAAACGATCAAAGAAGCGATCCGCCAATCCCCAACTGCCTTCAACTCACAAACAGTCCGCGCTGTTATCACTTTTGGTGAAAATTCCGACCGTGTTTGGGATATCGTTGAAGCTGAACTGAAAAAAGTTACTCCAGCTGACCGTTTTTCCGCGACTCAAGAAAAGATCGCCTCATTTAGAGCTGGTTTTGGGACGATCTTATACTTCACTGAAACACAAACGGTACAAAAATTAGAAGCAGATTTCCCACTCTACGCTGCCAACTTTGCCAACTGGGCTGAACAAGGACTGGGAGGCGCTCAACAAGCGGTTTGGACTGCATTAGCTGTTGAAAATATCGGCGCTTCTTTGCAACACTACAATCCGTTGATCGATGAAAAGATCAAAGAAGCCTTTGACATTCCTGAAAGCTGGGAATTACGCGCACAAATGCCATTTGGTTCGATCGAAGCACCGGCTGGAGAAAAAGAATTTTTACCCGATGATGTCCGCTTCAAGATCTTCGAATAATTCGTATTATTTGCAAAATCATTAAATTTATTTTAAGGTGTTATGTATATTCTATTAACAAATATATATAACGGAGTGTGACTTTTTTGAAGAATACAGACAGCAAGGCAATTTTACTGCTAGGACGAATCGGTTCGGTGCTATCTGTTATCATGTATGTATCCTATATTCCACAGATCATGAATAACTTGAATGGTAATTACGGCAGTCCGATCCAGCCACTGGTAGCCGGGATCAACTGCACGATCTGGGTGATCTATAGTTACTTTAAATCACAACGCGACTGGCCTATTTTTATCGCCAACTTACCGGGTGTCTTTTTAGGCTTCATTACCTTTTACACTAGTTTACATTAAAAAATAAGGTTCCCAACACCTCGCTACACTGGTGTTGGGAACCTATTATTTTTATAAACTTTTTTAATCGTGCTCCGAAAAGCACTGTGTTATAGCATAACAGTCACTGCAGCTGCGCCTAGGATCAACACTAGGCCACATACTGTAACTACCATTTCTTTTGAAGTCTTCTTTTGACCTAAGAACCAAATACCGGTCAAAGTTGCTAGTACAACTGATGTTTGCGACAAAATAAAGCCAGTTGCTAGACCATTCATATCTGGTTGGGCCGAGATCAAATATGTCAACGCTGCGAAGGCAAAGAAGAAACCAGAAAAGATCTGTTTGTAAGAAACAGCCTCAACAAATGGTGATCTTTCCTTACCCTTAAATGTCATCATGATCGCATAGACTACCGCTGCTAAAACCATCCCGATCGCTTGGGGTAAGAACGCATGCATCCCATCGATCTTGGCTTGTTGCGGTGCAGCAGAATATAACCAGTAGCCGATCTCACCAACGGCTAATAAAGCCACAGCCTTGGTCAAAGCACTCTTGTTTTCAGGTGTCTTCTTTTCACTCCAGACCGTCATCCATGCGCCTAAAATGATAACTGCAAGTGCGATAAAGCCGATCGTTTTAGCCGTTGCAGTCGGCCAATCGCCTAAGTAAAATACGCCCCAAAGTGACGCCCCTAATAATTGAAAAGCTGTCGTGATCGGCATTGCTTTTGAAGAGCCGACCAAAGTAAATGAGTGGAACGTGATGATCTGTGCCGTTCCCCAACCGATCCCAGAAAGAACTGAGAAAAAGAGCGCTGCACCACTTGGAAGTGCCAAACCTTTGATCATCGCTAGTACTAAAGCAAAGATCAAGGTCCCTAATGTCGAACCTAAGATCTGATTGACCGGTTTACCGCCGATCTTAGATGCGATCGTGGGGTAAAGCCCCTAACCTAATAATGGTCCTAAACCAACTAAAATTGCCGTTGTATTCAATTCAATTTCCTCCTAACCGTTAAAACGTAACGCCACTCTCTAAAATAATGTTGGAATATGGTGTCATTTCACCGGTACGGATAAATGCATGACACTTGTGTAAGTCTTGTTTCATTTTAACATGTGGGATAAAGACGATCTCTGTTTCTGGGAAACGTTCTTTGATTGCTTCCAACTGAGCTGAATTTTGGTCCTTGATCTCTTCTGCTAAATATACCCGTTGAACTTCTAATTCAGTCAACACATTATCTAAAACTTGGAGAAAGCTAGGAATACCATTGGAAACCGCTAGATCGATCTTTTCTGTTTCACGTGGTACTGGCATTCCAGCATCACCGATACTCAATGTGTCAAAGTGACCCATTTGCGAAATTACCCGGGAAATATCTGAATTAATGACTTGTGTCTTTTTCATGATTATGCCTTCTTCTTTTTAATTTAATTCATGCTTGTATGGAATTGACGGTTGGGCGCCAAAACGTTGTACAGTCAGTGAGGAAGCTTTATTACCGTATGTGATTGCTTCAACGAGATTGCTAAAGTCAGGTTTTAACACAGTACTCAAAGCACCGATGAACGTATCGCCCGCTGCAGTTGTATCTACTGCTTTAACTTTAAAGGCTGGCACGATCCCACTTTGACCGTCCATGCTGTAAAATGAACCCTTGCTACCGATCGTGATCAAGACCACCTTGATCCCTAAAGCATGAAGTTTAGCAGCCGCTTTTCGCATGCTTTCTTCATCGACCACTTTGATCCCAGTCAAGATCTCAGTTTCGGTCTCATTAGGTGCAATCACATCCGTCGTCTTGAGCAATTCTTCGGGAACTGTTCGCATCGCAGGCGCTGGATTCAAAATCGTCTTTACGCCAGCTTGATGAGCTACTTCAAAGGCTTTGATCGTACTTGCCAAATTGCTTTCAAATTGGGCGATCACAAAATCACTTTCTTTGATCAAGTCCGCATGTTCAACTACATGTTCTGGTGTGATCTTGCCATTTGCCCCAGCATGGATCATAATACTGTTTTCGCCTTTTTCATCCACAACGATATAGGCTTGTCCAGTTGCGACCTTATCCAATTCAGCGATCCCATCTAATTGGATCTCTTCGTAACCCAAAAGTTCACGCATCGTCTTACCAGCATCATCATTACCAACAGCCCCGATAAAAGCCGTCTTGGCACCAGAACGTTTAGCCGCTACAGCTTGATTTGCACCTTTACCGCCACCAGCTGAAAATACTTCGGAGGCATGGATCGTCTCACCTGGTTTAGCCATCTCTTTCACTCTGATCGTTCGGTCTAAATTGATACTTCCAATCACTGTTACTTTATTCATTGTACCCACCTCATGTCTTTCTAGCAAATTAATTTTGGTAACTTGTAGCACTTATTAAAACGTTTTAATTACTGCACCTAGAATATAACACACTTTTGAAAGCGTTTCAAATTTTAACTTTGACTGAGCCCCGGATCGCTAATTCAACCGGCAAGATCCGCTTAACATACGGGCTAGTCGGATCCGCTAGCCGTTTTACCATTAGATCAGCTGCTTGTTTGCCCAATTCATAGATCGGCTGGGCAACAGTCGTCAAAGCGGGCGTAACATAGCGACACATCTCAACATCATCATAGCCGATCACACTGAGGTCATCTGGAACACTTTTATCATTTTGTCTCATACCTAAATAGATCCCAAACGCCAATTCATCACTAAGCGCAAAAACCGCCTCGATCTTTTGGTCTAATAACTCAGCGACAACTGCTTGGCCCCCGTTTTTGGAAAGCTCTGTCTTGAGCTGGAGTGCTTGAGGAAATTCAACTAGAAATCCCTGGAGCCGATGCATAATGTTGACCGTTGCTAAATCAGGTACAACTACAGCAACCTTTGTATGACCCATCTTTTTTAGATACTGTGCCGCCAATAAACCACCATTGAAATCATCGGTCGCGACCTCATCACTGCGTTCGACGGTCGTTTTTTGATCTAGCACAATGACTGGACGCTTTTTGATCTGTAAAATCTCTTTTAATACTTCATCTGAGATCGAAGGGCTAGCAATGATAAAGCCATCGACCCCTCTTTGGGCTAGTTCGAGCAAGGCTTTTTCTTCCTTAGCTCCATTAAAGCCCCCATTGCATAGCATTGAAATATAACCCGAGTGTAACAGCTCTTCTTCGATGCCTTTGACTAAAGTACTGAAAAATGAGTTAGTTATCTCCGGCACGAGGATCCCGATCGTTTTACTCTGTTTACCGACCATTTGGCGTGCCAAATGATCTGCTTCATAACCTAATTCATCTCGAGCTGCTTGAACTTTTTGAACTGTCAGTGGATCAAACTTCATCGCTTTACCATTTAAAATCTGTGAAACCGTTGCGATCGAGACACCAGCGCGTTTGGCAACTTCACGGATCGTCACTTTTTTAGCACACATCTATCCATCCCCCATAAATATAAGTGCGAATGTAGGACACAAAAAAACAGCCCGTACTCAGTAAATAATACTCGGAAACATCATCTTGGAGGTTCACCTGTTGCTCCTAAGATATCATCAAGAAACTGAGTACGTGGCTGTTAAATTACTATAAGGAGTAATCTTCCCCACATCCTTTATCTGTTTTTGATCCTGTTCGCTTTCCAGAAGCACTCAACAAGATCCTCTTTACTAATTGCAATTAGTGGCGTTTGCCTAAAGAGACTACAACATTTTTTGGTTTTAAACTCAACTTGTTGGTTCCATCACCCTCCAACCTAATTATAGGAACAGTGACTAACATTTGGACGCCCTAATTGTGGGAATCTTTAGACCCCTCACTTATTTTATAACATAAAGCCAAACTTTTAGCAAGCGCTAATATTTATAATCAAATTAAAAATTTCGAATATAATTGACAATCTACCAAAACCATGTTATTCTGAAGTTTCTATTATACGGTGCGATATTTACTGTGGAAGGTAAATATCATTAAAAGAGCTGGGAGATATCTCCCAGCTCTTTTTTTGCATCCTGTGATCGTAGTCGTGCTTCTCAAACTTGCGATGCCGTTATTTCTACGGAGCTACCCGCATTTTTCCGCACTGTGATATAAAAAAAGACAAGTGCGCTATCACTCGCACTTGCCTGGGTTGAGGATATACATCGTAATATAAAGAGCGAATCTCTACATCACACAATGCATTTTTGAAACTTACTACGTGTAGCATACTTAAAGGAGTTCTACTCCTCACTGCACATTATACCCTAGTTTAAACCATGATTAAAAACGATTTGCCTTTTCTAATTTCGATACATTTTTAGTTCCAAAAATAGGTCGTTATATTTTTCCAAATACTTAGGACCTAGGTCTTCGTAGATCTCCATCTGTTTGATCCGAGCAGCACTTGGATAAAATTCCTTATTGGAAGTGATCGCTTTTGGCAAATATTTCAATGCCGCTTTATTTGGAGTGGAATAACCGATGTATTCCGTGTTTTGCGCCGCATTTTTAGGATCTAACATGAAATTGATAAATTCATAGGCGCCCTGCTTATTTTTAGCTGTCTTGGGGATCACCAAATTATCAAACCACAGATTAGTCCCACCTTCTGGGATCACATAATGCAAATGACTATTTTTTTCCATCATGTCAGCCGCTTCCCCCGAAAAGGTCACCGCTACACTGCTCTCTTCATTTGCCATGTATGTCTTGATCTCATCGGAAACGATCGCTTTGGCATTAGGTGTCAAAGCCTTGAGCTTATTGTAGGCTCGATCAAGATCAGCATCATTTTTACTGTTGAGCGATCTTCCCATGCTAGCCAGACCGATCCCCATAAATTCACGCGCCCCATCAATGAACATGATCTTGTTTTTCAACTGTGGATCCCAGAGATCATTCCATGTCTTGAACTGTGAAGCTTGATAGAATTTATCATTATAAATGATCCCTAAAGTTCCCCAAAAATACGGTACTGAATACTCATTATGCTGATCAAAGGCGAGATCCATAAACTGAGGATCGATATTTTTTAAATTCGGTAACTTACTGTGATCGAGTTTCAACAAAAGATGCTCTTTTTTCATCTTCTGGATCATATAGTCACTTGGAACCGCGATATCATACGAAGTCCCGCCTTGTTTGATCTTCGTCAACATCGCTTCATTTGAATCAAACGTCTCATAATTGACCTTATAACCCGTCTGCTTTTCAAATTTGGTGATCAATTTAGGATCGATGTAGTCGCCCCAGTTATAAATGTTCAAAACTTTAGCATCTGACATACCGGTCGAGCGTTCGAGCCAAACCGTCCCTAAAAAGAGCAAGCCAATGATCAAGAGGATCCCGATCAAAAGTGAACGTAATTTTTTCATCGCAAGAGCCCCCGTTTCTTTTTCTTGGAGCGTGGTTGGTTATCCTTACTGATGTAGTAATAACCGACTACCAATACAAGTGCAAATAAGAAGACTAGCGTACTTAGGGCATTGATCTCTAAACTGACACCGCGCCGCGCCCGCGAATAGATCTCGACTGAAAGGGTGGTAAACCCATTTCCTGTCACAAAAAAAGTGACCGCAAAATCATCGAGCGAATAGGTAAATGCCATAAAATACCCGGCGATGATCCCTGGTGAAAGATACGGCAAGATGATATCTTTTAGGATCTGGCGGTTATTGGCCCCAAGATCATAGCCAGCCGTGATCATCGAGTCATTCATCTCTTGAAGTTTTGGCAAGATCATCAAGACTACGATCGGGATACTAAAGCTGACATGCGCCAAAAGTACCGTCCAAAAACCGAGCGAAAAGCCACTAAAGATCGAGCCTAACGTGATAAATAAGATCAAAAAGCTAGCCCCGATCGTTACGTCGGGCGAAACGATCAAGATATTGTTCAACGATAATAATGTATTGCGGTGACGTCGTTTTCTCAAATAATAGATAAATAACGCCCCAAAAGTCCCGATCACCGTAGCGATCAACGCCGACAAAAACGCCAATAAGAAGGTATTTAGCAAGATGATCACCAGCCGTGTATCGGAAAACAACTCACTAAAATGGCGCAACGAAAAGCCGGTAAAATCATTCATCGTATCGCCTGCGTTAAAAGAATACCAGACCAAATAAAAGATCGGCAAATATAAAAAGATAAAGACTAAGACCAAATACAGATCTGCCCATTTAGATCTAGTTTGTTGCATCATTTGCCACCTGCTTTCTTTTCACCAGTAAAGAGCATCACGATCACCATTGCAATGATCAAAACGACCCCGATCGTTGCCCCTTTGCCCCAGTTTTGTGTCACCATGAAATGCTCTTCGATCGCCGTCCCCAGGGTGATCACGCGATTTCCCCCGATCAAACGCGTCAACATGAAGAGCGAAAGTGACGGGATAAAGACCGCTTGGACCCCACTTTTGACCCCATTTAACGATAATGGAAAGACCACTTTAAAAAATGTCTGCGTCGAACTGGCCCCAAGATCTTTGCTAGCGGCAATAAATGACGGTGGCAATTCCTCCAGGGCGTTGAAAAGCGGGATGATCATAAAGGGCAACTGGATATAGACTGCCACGATCAAAAAGCTAAAATCGGTGAACAGTAATTGCTTGGGTAAGATCCCAAAAAAGCCTAAAAAGCTGTTCAAACCACCATGAACGCCGAAGATCCCGATGAAGGCATACGCTTTTAACAATAAATTGATCCATGTCGGTAAAATGATCAACAACAACCACAGATCTTTATGCTTTAATTTTGTCAAAAAATACGCCGTTGGATAACTGATCAAAAGTGTGATCAAGGTGATCAAAAAAGCATACCAGACCGAATTGAACGTCATCAATAGATACTTGCCCGAACCAAAATACTCTGCGTAATTAGCTAAAGTAAAATGTCCACTTTGATCAAAAAAAGAATATCCGATCACCAAAACAACTGGTGCTAGAACAAAAAAGAGCAACCAGAGAAAATATGGGACTGCTAATAAAGTATTATACTTTTTCATATTGTCCCCCTTAATCGTCGTAACTTTCTAAACGTGCATCAAATTCTGCTTCTGTTTCATTGAAACGCATAACATGGATATCTTCGGGATCAAAGTACAAGCCGATCTCACTGTCGACTTGAGCTTTTTTGGTCGAATGCACGATCCATTCATTGCCCATCTCATCATGACAGACGATCTCATAATGGACCCCGCGGAATAATTGGGTATCGACCTTGACCTTTAATTTACCCGCTTGGACCGTGGTCAACTCGAGATCTTCAGGTCGCAAAACGACTTCGACTGGTTCGTTTGGACGCATCCCCTCATCCACACATTCAAATTCTTTGCCGGCAAATTTTACAAGACAATCCTGGATCATCACCCCATCGACAATGTTACTTTCACCGATAAAATCAGCTACATAGTGATTGATCGGCTCATCGTAAATATCGACCGGACTACCACTTTGCACGATATTTCCGTTATTTAAAACAAAGATCTCGTCACTCATCGCCAAAGCTTCTTCTTGGTCATGGGTCACGAAAATAAAGGTGATCCCCAGACGTTGTTGTAACTCGCGCAATTCATATTGCATGTTTAGCCGCAATTTATGGTCTAAAGCTGATAAAGGTTCATCTAGCAATAAGATCTTAGGTTCATTGACGATTGCCCGGGCAATAGCAACACGTTGCCGTTGTCCCCCAGACATCTCGCTGATCCCACGCTTTTCATAACCGGCTAACTGCACTAAGCGCAAGGCTTCTTTGACTTTAGTTTCAATTTCTGCTTTCGGTGTCTTTTTGATCTTCAATCCAAAAGCGATATTATCAAAAACATTCATATGCGGAAAGAGCGCATAATCTTGAAAAACGGTATTAACTTGACGTTTATTCGCAGGAATATCGTTGATCCGCTTTCCCTCAAAGTAAATATCACCTGCAGTCGGCTCTGAAAAACCTGCGATCATCCGTAAGATCGTCGTTTTACCACAACCAGATGGCCCTAAAAGTGTATAGAATTTGCCCTCTTCGATATCAAAGCTGACTTTTTTCAACACTGGGACATCGTCATCGTAGCTTTTAACGACATTTTTAAAAGAAATAATTGGTTCTTTCATAATTTGCCACCCCTTTACCAAAATAGAAACTAATCTCCATTATACTAAACATTTCCCGCTTTTAAAAAGACCCATAGTCAAAACTATGAGTCTATGATTTATTTTTTAGCTGCGATCACATACGGTACGGCTAAAAAGCAGATCGCTCCTAGCATATTTCCTAACGAGATCCAAAACAGATTATACAGCCACGCTCCGACTGTGATCACTTGCCCAGCTGGTTCGATAAGTGCTGCCGTCAGTAAAGTCATATTGGCCACACTATGCTCAAAACCAGTCGTAAAAAAGGCCAATAAACACCAAAAGACCATGATCAATTTAGCAGCATCATTTTTTGTCTGAAAACTCGACCATAGCGCTAAACAGACGAGGATATTACACAAGATCCCCCGCATGAGCAAGGCTACTGGACCAGCCGTCATCTTGACCACAGCAGTCGCAGTAAGTGCTTTGGCCACCCCGTCGACTTGCAAACCGGTCGCATTATATAGAATTGCCAATAAGATCGCTCCACAAGCATTACCTAACCAGCAGATCACCCATAGATAGCTTGCCTGAAACCACGTATTTTGCTTAGTCAAAGCTCCAACTGCTAAAACAAAATTATTGCCAGTAAACAACTCGCCCCCAGCGATGATCACTAAGCTAAGTGCCACGCCAAAAACTGTCCCCATCAACAACTTAGTGCTTGGAGCACCTTGCAACTGTCCACTGACGGTAAAGGCTAATAAGATCCCAAAACCGATATACATTCCCGCTAACATGGATAATAGAAAATACCCCAGCGGATTTTGACGCAAAAAAGCTAACTTCTTACTCGCAGCCCCTTGAACTGCTTTGATCTGTTCTGTATACATATGCATTCTCTCCTTTTTGGTATTCACGGGCCCCGCGCCCAATTTTAATTATATCGGAATCAGCCACAAAATACGTACTCAAAACTACGGCAAGTGCTAAAATAAGAGATAGTTAATTTTTTATCTGGAAGTGGTCTTATCAATAATTATGAAATCATCAAACAAAAATACGCCCAATCGCTTTTGACCGGGCTGACTTTAGCATTTTGTGGTGGCTATATCGATGCCTATACCTATGTCTTGCGGGAACATTCGCTGGTCGCGGGGCAGACCGGTAACATCGTCTTCTTAGCCGTCGATATTGCCAGCAAGGGACTTACGATCACGGAAACGCGCTTTTTTACCTTTATCTTCTTTATTTTAGGGATCTTTGTCATCAGCTTCCTCGCTAAAAAACTAGACTCTCCCTATGTCAAACCTTTATCATTGTTCCCCTGTATCTTGGCTTGTCTAGTGATCGGTTTCTTGCCCGTCAGTACCCCCGACTATCTAGTCGTGCCACCACTGGCCTTTGGGGTCGGGATCCAAACGACTTCATTTAGCAAGATCGAGGGCATCCCCTACAACAACTCCTTTTCCACGGGAAATATCAAAAAAGGCATGATCGCTTGGAACGGATTTTTCTTCTCTCACAGTTTAGCTGATAAGCATGCAGCTAAATTATATTTAGCGATCACCCTTGCTTTTGCGCTCGGTGCTCTGTGTTCAGCTGAGTTGGAAAAACTTTGGGGGATCCATACGATCTGGGCGATCACTGTGATTTTGAGTGCAGTGATGCTGCGGTACCTTTATTTATTGCGACATGAAAAATAACCCGGGATAACTCTACAGATTTCCGCGCCAAAAAATAAGATGATCCGTGTGCTACAGATCATCTTATTTTTTTGACTTTTTTCAGTCTCATTCTTTAATTATAATTTACCAACTAGATCTAAGCCTGGTTCCAACACATCATCGCCTGGTTGCCAGCTAGCTGGGCAGACCTTATCGCCATGTGCGCGTACAAAGGAGGCTGCTTGAAGCGTTCTGAAGATCTCAGAGGCGTTCCGGCCGATCCCCATGTTGTTGATCGTATATGATTGGATCACACCATCTGGATCAACGATGAAGGCAGCACGGTATGTTTGACCGAGTTCCTCATTCAATACATCAAATGCTTTAGCTAATTTACCAGCTGGATCAGCTAACATCGGATATTCGATCTTACCGATACCATCAGAAGCTTCAGCCCATGCTTTATGCACAAACTCAGTATCTTCGGAAACAGAGTAGATCTCTGCTCCAGCTGCCTTGAATTGGGAATATTTAGCTTGTAAATCTTCTAATTCAGTTGGGCAGACAAAGGAGAAGTCAGCTGGATAAAAGAAGAACACGCTCCATTTACCCAAAACGTCTTTTTTGGTGACATCCTTTAATTCGCCCTGCTGATATGCCTTAACTGAAAAATCTTGAATCTCTTGCCCAATGTAATTCATCTAAGAACGCCTCACTTTTTATTTTTCTTTGGTACAACTCTTAGTATAGTCTAGTAAATCTATTTGTCAATCTTTATATACTGGGGTTAATAAAGGTTTTTTAGAATTTTTTTAAACTAAATTTTTTACTGTAAACTAGCTGCTACTAGAACTAAAGTTTCTAAATTATCAGCCTTAAATTCGTAGACCACATTATCTTTATTCCAAGTAAGCGATTGGGTCAAAAAGCCTGCTTTGTTGGAAGCTTCCAAGCGACCACTCCCACGTTGTGATGGTGCTGGTAAACGATAGCGTTCCAAAAGGGTAACGGCCTTGCGGGCAGCTGTTGCTGGATCTTCACCGGCAAATGGGCTTCCATGCATGGTAAAGGACCAGTTTCCTTCATTCCAATGCAAGTAGCGTTGCCCGGCACCGCTATTGACGGTAGCTTGCAAGCCGTAACCTAAGCTGATCTTAGGTAAATTCCCTTGTGAAGCATCATTTTGATACTCGATCTGGCTAACTGCTTCATCGGTCGAAGCATAAGTTTTCTTTGTCAAAGTAGCGTATGGTGATTTATCTTTTAAGCTTTCATCGTTGACTGGTTTAGCGTCATTTTCGAGATAATAGTTAGCAGTATAGTTATTTAGATCGCCACTATAAGAGACGCTAACTTTTTTATGACTATCTTCTTTGCCGGATAGTGTCGCTACAAGGGCAGTATCTCCCAAATTTTGGCGCATCGAGATCGCACCTTGTTGCATCAATTCGTTATTAGAAAGTTTATTAGCCGCTGCTTGACTTTCATCGGTCGCACTACTTTCGGTGTTTGAGCTCTGTTCTTGGCTACTGCTTTGTTCAGAACTTTGACTTTCTTTATCTTTATCCTGACTAGTCGAGCTTTGCTTTTGGCTACTGCTCTTTTTAGTCGTTTGAGAGGTGCTTTGTTCTTTAGCATTGGTTTTTGATTCATTATTACTGGAGCACCCCGCCAAAACGACCGTACAGAGTAACGCCAAGGTCACTTTTGAAAATTTATTCATGATCTCATCCTCCGTTATATTCAATTTGTCCAATTATTTCTACCTTAAGGATACATTATTTAGGAGAAAGGTACCAAATTTTGAACACAGTGTGTAATACGACTATAACACAATGCGCAGCACGCCTACGAACAGTACGCAAAAAAAGACCAGAAAATAACTTCTGGTCTCTCATCACTAACGGCTCAACATCAACATGTTGTAAAGCATACCATCTTTTAATTTATCCACGTCTGTGCCTAAAACTTTGGCGATCTCATAAGCATAAGCCCAAGCTGTGGCTGGTCCGCGACTGGTGATCAAATGATTCTTTTCATCTACGACAACTAAAGCTTCGTCAAAGTTACCGTTTTTGACTTCATCTGCGATCCCAGCTTCCATTCCTGGATATAACGTATATTGGCTATCATCCAACAAGCCATAGCGTGCAAAAGCGATTGGCGCAGCACACATCGCTGCATTCCACTTACCAGCTTTTTTACGTTCGACCATGAACTGACGCAATGTCTCGTTGTCCCGCAAGGCTTCTGAACCGGGCAAGCCACCTGGGAAGATCACGATATCATAGTCCAATAAACTTTCATCCATGACCTTATCACAAGTCAACACGATATTATGGTCACCATTGACGATCTTATCGAATAAACCGACCATATCACATTTGATCCCGGCACGCCGTAAAACGTCAACGCTTGATAGTGCTTCAACTTCTTCACAACCAGGTGCGATCATCACTGCTGCTGTTTTTGTCATTATAAAGCCCCCTAAAATATTTACTAACTCTATTCTAGTCCAAAATTTCGTTAAGGGCTAATTTTTGGACTAAAAACATGTTAAAATTGTAAACAACCTAAATTTATCAAGGAGGTCCATCTAGTGTTAGCTACAGCCTTTATTTTGATTTTTGCAGCTATTTTTAGTTTGATCGTATCAAAATATATTCCCAAAATTTCACCTAACTATGTGAGTATCTTTGTGGGGATCTTATGTGGCCTGATACCACCTGTCAGTCAACACGTTGCCACATTCAATGCCGAAGTTTTCATGATCTTATTAGTCGCACCCTTGCTCTTTTATGAAGGACAAGCTACTGCTTTTAGTTTTGTGCGTCACCATCTAAAAGTCATCGTGGGGATCACCGTTATCATGGTGGCCTTAAGTACCTTGCTTGCTGGGTTTTCGTTGCACTATTTCCTGGGTTTATCGTTGCCTTTGGCCTTTGTTATGGCAGCGATCAGCACTCCGACCGATGCGACCGCGACCGCTTCTGTTTCGGAAGGACTTGAATTACCCAAAAAGACCAACTCCCTTTTAAAACTCGAATCGCTATTTAACGATGCTTCTGGGCTAGTCTTACTGCAAGCAACTGCTGTCTGGCTCGTGTTAGATGAATTGAGTATCCAGCATATCATGACCGACTTTTTCGTTTCGGCTATTGGTGGTGTTCTGGTCGGCTTTATCATCTCAATGTTATTAATGTATTTTAGACAACACATTTTGCGTGTTTTCATCAATACCGTTTCGATCCAAACGCTGATCTATCTGGTTACCCCGTTTATGATCTATATCATCGCTGAGGAACTTCATCTCTCTGGGATCATCGCCGTTGTTGTCTCAGGTCTGTTGCATAACAGCGAGGAACGCGTCGCCTTATTTGCTGATGCGCGCCAAAACTTTACTGCCCGGGAATTCCAGCGAGTCTTCGCTGATCTATTGAATAGTTTGGTTTTTGTCGTCTTTGGGATCACCTCGACCAAGATCATGCTTGAACAATTCAGCTGGTTGAATATTTCGCTCTGGGGCTTGAGTGGTTTGATCTTGTATCTCGTCAATCTACTCGTCCGCTACTGTTATGCACGTTTCAAATTAAAGGAAAATAATTTAGATGCATGGCTGTTTGCGATCGGCGGTGTTCATGGGGCGGTTACACTAGCCTTAGTTTTCACACTACCTGGTCTGGGAGTTGCCAGCGAACACTTTAATCTGATCTTGATGTCCGAATTGACTTTGATCATTTTAAGCATGCTAGTTCCAACGATCGTCTTACGCTTCATCTTACCTAAAGAACCCAATCGCGCTGAAACTTTAGCCAAACTTGACCAAGTTCGCTCAGAAATGGTCCAAGCCGGGATCACTGAAGTTCACAAAATGAAGTTACCGACACCGATAACAAACCTCGTGATCGCCTATTTAAAAGACCAATCCCGCGAATCGACCTTGAAAGAATTTACCAAGCGTTGGCATCGGATCACTCGATTACCAAAGATCCGTAATTCACGTTTTCAACATATGCAGGTCAGGATCTTCCAGCGCTGTTTCTTTGCCGAACGCGCCTATATTCGCCAAGCGATCCACGAAGGCAAGCTCACATTTGAAGAAGCCTACTTTATCTATGAAGAACTTCTCTTAGCTGAAGCCTTACTGATCGATCCATATAACGAAGAAGAATAGAATAAATGCCACCTAGAGGATCAATTACTCTAGGTGGCTTTTTATACTCCCTTCACTTTGGCAGGTTGACATCCCCACTAAGTTGGCATATCATAAATTTTTATAGATAAAGAACTAGAGGTATTATTATGTCAACACTTTTAGTCATCCAAGCATACGCCAAAGATAAAAGTACGCATTTGGATCGGCTTAACCAACATTTTATTACAAATTATTAGCAAGCTCACCCCAAAGATCGGATCATTTTTCACGATCTTATCAATGGTGGTACACCTACGCTAAACTCACAAATGTTAATGGCCTTGCGGAAAAAGCAACATCAAAAGCCACTATCAGCGTTTGAACAAAAATTGCTTTGCGAGCATGATGAATGGCTTAATAATTTTATGCTTGCTGATAAATATCTTTTCGTCGCTCCGATCCAACAACGGTTCTTACCCGCGGAGCTCAAACAATACTTAAATCTGATCGTAGCAACATTGAGCGAGCTGGCACCACACAAAAAAGCCTTGCATCTCCAAGCAACAGATTGGACCTATCATCCCAGAACACTCAAGTATTTTTGGGACACATATAAACACAAACATAACCTGGGAAATAAATATCTCCAAAAGCTTTTGGCCTTCCACGGATTAAAGGATTTTACCACACTACATATTGAAGGTTTAACAAATTGTTGCACCAGCTGCGATCTTTCGTTAAAGCATTGCCAAAAACAACTAACTAAGATCGCGAACGTTTTTTGATCACAGTGCGGAAGAATGCGGGAAGCTCCGTAAAAATAACGGCACCCCAACTTTGAGGCGCTTTTTGCCTCGGAGTTGGGGTGGTGTTATTTTCTAGGAGTTGCATTCTGGAGCACGACTATATCACAGTGCGCAGAAAAGCGGGTCTCACCACGATACAAATACGTAGTGAGGCCCGCTTTATTTATTGTCGGTCTATTAAAATAATTGTTTGCCACCTTCGACAAATAAGAAAATACCGTAAGCAACAACAATGATCCCGCTGATCAAATTGATCCACAACAGCAGTTTATCTGGGATCTTGTGACGAAAGACATTAAATGCTGTTGTCATCCCCATATCCCAAATAAAGGAAGCACTGACGACTCCGATGATGAAAAAGATACTTTCAGCAAAGGTCAAAGTCCCGCGACTAGCCCCCAACATCATCGTCCCATCGATCAAAGCTTGCGGATTAGCCCAACTGACTACAAAAGCGGTCGTGATCGCTTGTTTTAAGCTGATCTTGTTATCATCACTCGTCAAAGCACGTTGGTTAGCGGCCCGGATGATCCCCCAGCCGATATAAGCCGTCAAGAGACCACCGGCTAACATGATAAATAATTTCAACGTATGATTATGGGTGATCAAAGCCCCGATACCATAGAAAGCCGCTAAACAAAAGAGCGCATCAAAGACCCAAACTAAAAAAGTATACAGCCAAGCTCGACTCAATTTATATGATAAGCCGTTGTTGAACACATACACATTTTGCATCCCTATCGGTGCCACGAAGGCAAAACCGATCAATAAACCTTGCCAATAAGCCAAATTACTCTCCCCATTCTCTAAAATACTCTTATTTGAATCATAACATAGATTTTAGTCGAGAGGACAAAAAAGAAGCCAGAGTTTCCCCCTGACCTCTAAAATTATTTACTTATTTAGCAGCTTCCCATGTCTTTTCAAAAAGGGCATAGGAGAAATCTGCTGTCGTTGGAACGACTACATCTGCTTGAGCTAATTCAGTCTCATCTCCTACGGCCACCGCTGTCATTTTCGCAGCTTTAATCGCAGCTACACCCGAAACAGCATCTTCGACTCCAACGCAATCCTTTGGTTCAAGCTCAACTGCTTTGGCACCAGCTAAGAAGATGTCGGGTGCTGGTTTGCCGTTAGCGACTTTACTTGGATCAGCGATCGCATCAAACTCGTCCAATAAGCCTAACTTTTCTAAGATCGCCGGCGCATTCTTGGAAGCTGAAGCAATTGATAATTTAACACCATGATCTTTTAATTCACCGATCAAACGGGTGATCCCTGGCAAAATATCTTCTTTTGTCAAAGTTTCGATTGCTTGCAAGTAATAGCCATTTTTCTTTTCGGCCATCGCCAAGATCTCTTCTTCAGTATAGTTATCACGTAAACCACCAAATTCCAAGATCTTGATCAAAGAATCAGTCCGACTGATCCCTTTTAATTCAGCTTCAAATTCAGCAGGCAAAACTAGTCCTAATTGTTCTTTTGCTAGTTGGCTCCAAGCTTCAAAGTGAAACTTCGCTGTATCGGTGATCACACCGTCTAAATCAAAAATTGCACCTTTCATTAGTTTCCTCCTATTTTACTGTTAATTCTGTTTCTTCGCCATTTAACTTGATCTTCAAAGGTTCACCCTTCAACAATTCGATCTTAGAACCTGTCTTATCGACTTCGATGCTCAATAAACGGCCGCGGAAGTTGATCCGGAACTTGTAGCCGTCCCATTCCTTAGGTAAGAATGGTGCAAATTCAAGTTCACCATCGATCACACGCATCCCTGCAAAGCCTTGAACGATCGCTAACCATGAACCAGTCATTGAAGTGATGTGCAAGCCATCTTCAGTATCGTTGTTATAGTTATCCAAGTCTAAGCGTGCTGTCCGTGAATACATTTCAAAAGCTTTATCTTCTTTGTGAAGGTCAGCAGCTAAAACAGAGTGGATCGATGGAGAAAGACTTGATTCATGCACGGTCAATGGTTCGTAGAAATCAAAGTTCTTTTCTTTTTGTTCTGGCGTGAAGTCTTCTACAAAGTAATAGATCCCTTGTAAAACATCAGCTTGTTTGATATATGGTGACCGCAAGATCTTATCCCATGACCAGTTTTGGTTCAATGGTAATTGTCCTTCTGGAAGATCTTTAACTGGTGTCAGATCTTTGTCTAAGAAGGTATCATGTTGAACGAAGATCCCGAGTTCTTGATCTTCAGGCAAGTACATGTTATCCGCAATTTCATGCCATTTTTGACGTTCTGCTTCGCCAAGATCGAGTTGAGCTAATTTTTCAGCTGAAACTTTATCAGCGATCTCATTTGCATAGTTCAAGCACCATTTAGCCAACATGTTGGTGTACCAGTTGTTATTGACATTGTTTTCGTATTCGTTTGGTCCCGTTACGCCGTGGATCATGTATTGACCCTTGCGCTTGGAGTAATGCACACGATCAGCCCAGAAGCGTGCGATCCCGACTAAGACATCAAAGCCGTTGTGGGTCGCATATTCTTCATCGCCGGTGTAACGAGTATAGTTGTAGATTGCATAGGCAATCGTTCCGTTACGGTGGATCTCTTCAAATGTGATCTCCCATTCGTTGTGGCATTCGATCCCATTGAAAGTCACCATTGGATACAATGCACCCTTCAAACCTTGTTGTTGTGCATTGTGGTAAGCCCCTTCTAATTGATCATAGCGATACTTGAGCAAGTTCTTTGTCACCGATTCGTCAGCTAAAGCTAAATACAATGGAACTGCGAAAGCTTCTGTATCCCAGTATGTGGCACCACCATATTTTTCACCGGTGAAACCTTTTGGCCCGATGTTTAAGCGGGCATCATCACCGTAGTAAGTTGAGAAGAGTTGGAACAAGTTGAAACGAATACCTTGTTGTGATTCAGCATTACCTGAGATCTCAACATCAGCTTTCTCCCAACGCTTAGCCCAACCAGCTGCTTGTTCTGTTTTCAATTCTTCAAATGATTTTTCAGCTTGTTTTTGGCTCAAAGTTTGCGTAGCTTGTGTTAAAGCTTCTTGTGTATCGTAATCACGTGAAGTTACCACGATCACGCGTTTTTCAAAGGCTACTATTTGACCAGCCGCAACTTGGCCTGCAAAGATATTGACTACGCTCTTTTCAGTCGTTTCGGCTGCCATTGGTCGTAGATCTGTTACGTGGTCAGCTAACATTTCAGTTGTAAACTGTGGTGTACCAAAGTTATTTGGGATCGTTTGTGCCGTTAAAGACATATGTGTTTTAGCTACATTTTGTGCCAAAACATTCCAGAATTTTTCATCATAGTTTGCATCTTCATTAAAAACATCCGCATCAATGTATGATTTGATCTCAACGTTTGCTTCAGTATCGTTTAAGTTTTCAACCGTGATCTTGGAAGCGTAGAGTTCTTTTTGTGCTACACTGACAAAACGTTCAAAGTTCAAACGGAATTTTTGACCGTCTTTTTCAACGATAAAGCTCCGGTTCAAGATCCCTTTCTTCATGTCGAGTGCAAGTTCAAAGTCTGAAAATTCATCCTTAGCCAAGTCAACAGAAGAGCCGTTCAACTTGATGTCAACTTTAGTGAAGTCGACCGCATTGATAACTTTACCAAAATATTCAGGATAACCGTTCTTCCACCAACCAACACGTGTCTTATCTGGATACCAAACGCCCCCAAGATAAATACCTTTATGTGTATCGCCGGAATATGTTTCTTCAAACATCCCACGCATACCCATGTATTCGTTTCCAATACTTGTCATACTTTCTTGGAGTCGTTTTTCTTCGGGTTTAAATTCATGTGTGACTACTTTCCATGGATCGATTTCAAAAATTCTTTTCATTACACTGACCACCTTTTAAAAATATAATTTAAACGTTTTCATTTTACATATTGATTATAAATGCAATCGGTTGCATTTGCAAGCAAAAAAAATCTCTTTTTCTGAGATTTTTAGATTTTGGTCGAAGCTCGTTCCACGATCTTATGTGGTACGACTACATGATCGGTCTCCAGCTTTAAATTGTCATTTTCCTTAGTGCTGATCGCTAACGCCGCAGCTTCGGAACCTAAAAAGCGTGGAAAGATCTCAACTGAAGTCAAGGCTGGGCGTGCCGTTTTAGCCAGCAATGAGTTATTAAAGCCCAACAAAGCAAGTTCAGATCGCTCGACCTCACAAATATCACAGAGGTGCTGGATCTCAAGCGCCAATATGTCATCACACGCTACGACCCCGACTTTACCACTACTTTTAGCCATTATCTTACTAAAAGCTTGGGCATTTTGCATTTCAGCAGCCGGAACTGTACTCAAACACAGCGGTGATTCAGCTAAACCAACTTCAGCTAAAGCTGCTAAATACCCCTTATACCGTGCATTTTGTACTTTTTCAGCTAAATTAGTGTGGGCATAGACGACTTGGGCAATTCCTTTGTCCAGCAAGAATTTAGTTGCATCATATCCCGCTTTGAAATTATCATTGTCTACATAACACGTTGTCTCTTTATCGGTATATGGTGAACCGATCACAACATAGTGGATCTTTGAATGTTGCTTGATACATTCCAGCACCGGATCATTGGCTTGGGAATAGACAAATACGAAGCGCGTAATATTTCCGCGCTTGATCATCGTTTCGATATTTTTGATCAGTTCTTCAGTCGTTTGACCAGACGCAACCGAGACTAACTGATCGTGCGCATTGCAGATCGAAGCTAAGCCTTGGATGATCTGGATAAAAAACGGATTGTCCCCCACAGCTTCTTCGCGGGCTGGCAAAATGACCCCGATCGTATTTAAGGTTTGATTAGCTAAATTTTGAGCAGCAAAATTAGGCGAATAATCCAGCTCTCTCATCGCCTGGCGCACCTTATCCTTGGTCTCTTCGCTGATCAACGGACTATCATGCATCGCGCGTGAAGCCGTTGACGGCGAAACACCAGCTCTTTTAGCGACATCTTTTATCGTTGCCATCTGAGCACCACCTCCCATAAAAACGTTTGCATAAATCTAAGTATATACCGTCAAAATATCTTTATGCAAGCATTCATCAAAAAATTATGCTATACTTTGAAAAAATTTAGTCGAGGTACTAGCCGATGAATGCAACTGAAATGTGGCACGCCTTTTGTGCCGGTGATCCAACGCTTGCCAATGCCCCTCATGAAGCTTGGGCTTTTGGCTGTGAACCTGATCTTTTAGCCAAACTTGTTTTGCGCGGGCAAAAAACAGCTACTACATCTTCTTATCCCTTATATGCGCTAGAAAATGAGTCCCTTCCTCAAGTCGGTGAATATAATATCATCTTAGATGGCAACGACAAGGCGATCTGCATCACCAAAACGACCAAAGTCTACCGCACATTATTTAAAAACGTTTCCGCACGCCATGCTTATTTAGAGGGCGAAGGCGATCGGAGCCTAGCCTATTGGCGTAAAGTCCATCAAGCTTTCTTCACTGATGAATTAGCCGAAGTAAAGCTGGACTTTACGCCTGAACTCGAAGTCGTCTGTGAAGAATTTGAAGTTGTTTTTAGCTAAATAAACCGACCTGACCAGCCAGATACTAGTCAGATCGGTTTATTTAGTATTGTGTGTTATTTACGCATGATCCGCAAAGCGTTCAAAACTGCGATCAAAGTGACCCCAACATCCGCAAACACAGCTTCCCACATCGTTACGTCACCAAAGGCACCTAAGATCAAAAAGACAAATTTAATTCCTAAAGCTAGGCAGATATTTTGCCAAACGATTTTTTTAGTCCAACGCGCAATATTTAAAACACGTAAGATCGCCGCTGGATCATCACGCATCAAAACAACATCCGCTGCTTCGATCGCCGCATCAGAGCCTAAAGCTCCCATAGCGATCCCAACATCAACACTCGCCAAAACAGGGGTATCATTTAGCCCATCACCGACAAAGCCGACTTTGCTAGTTTGAGCTTGTTGTAACTTTTCAACTTCAGTCAACTTATCTTGCGGTAAAAGTTCTGCTTTGACCGTGTCGATCGCCAATTTAGACGCGATCGCATCCGCTGTTTTTTGCCTATCCCCCGTCAGCATCACCGTCTTGATCCCTTGTTTTTTGAGTTCTTTTAGCGTTGTTGCGGAAGTTTGTTTGAGCGTATCAGCGATCTCTAAGCAGCCCAAATATTTGCCAGCATAAGCAACATAGACTAGTGTACCCGTAGTTGTTGTTGGTAATTCTGCCAACGCGATCCCGTGTTCATTCAACAGAGCTTTTTTACCGACCAATAATTCTTGGTCAGCAAAAACAGCCTTGATCCCTTGACCGACCACTTCTTTTACAGTTGCTAATTTTTCGGTCGGTAATTTTCCTGGGAAATACTCCACGATCGAACGCGCGATCGGATGCGGTGAATGCATCTCGGCGATTGCTGCCAATTCAACTAATTCAGCTTCTTTGATACCTGCATTAGGATAGACATTTTCGACCCGGAATTTGCCTTCTGTTAAAGTCCCAGTCTTGTCAAACACTAAAGTCTGGATCTGCGTCAATAATTCTAAGTAGTTGCTCCCTTTGACCAAAACACCAGCCTTAGATGAGGCACCGATCCCGGCAAAAAAGCCCAGAGGGATCGAAATGACTAACGCACATGGGCATGAGATCACTAAAAAGATCAATGCCCGATAGAACCATTCGCTAAATGGCTGGCCAAAAAATAGCGGTGGAATGATCGCCAATAATAACGCAGCTCCGACCACGATCGGTGTGTAGACTTGCGCAAATTTGGTGATGAATTTTTCCGTTGGCGCCTTCTTTTGACTTGCATTTTCAACTAATTCCAAGATCTTAGCGACCGTTGATTCACCATACAGCTTGGTCACTTGAACTTCGAGAACACTGTCTAACACGATCGCACCGCTCAAGATCTGGGTTCCAGCTTCGACCAAGCGCGGTTCAGATTCACCCGTCAACGCAGCCGTATCTAAATATGCACTTCCACTAATAACTTTACCATCCAAAGGTACACGTTCGCCTGGTTTGATCTTGATCACTTCACCAAGTTGGACTTGTGCGGGCGCGATCTTAGTTACACTGCCATCTTCGGCGACTAAATTAGCATATTCTGGACGAATATCTAACAATTGTGTGATCGAAGCGCGTGAACGCTCAACTGCAATATCTTCAAAGAGTTCACCTAAAGCATAAAATAACATCACGGCGACCGCTTCGGGATATTGTTTGACAGCAAAAGCTCCAACTGTTGCGATCATCATCAAAAAATTCTCATCGAACCATTTACCTTGAAAGATATGCTCGATCGCTTCTTTGATCACACCAAACCCGATGATCAGATAAGCCACTAGGTAAATAGCAAATTCCAGTCCAGTACTTAAATTTGGCAAATGTGCCACTAAAAATAGCAAAATTGTAATTACGATCTGAATAATTTTATTTTTGTTTGCGGAAATGATCTCCCTCATTATTCTCACCTCTAAACTTATGAATATATGTTCATATTTTCAATTACAGTGTAGCATTTTTAATTTCACCATGCAACTATTTGAATTACTTTGACTTTTAAGCAAAAATAATGTAGCTTAAAAGTTAAATATTACTTGTGTCCTGTCTGGCCGCCTTGACCTGAGAGGACTTTTTTTATAAATAGTATAGGAGGATTTTATGGACAGTAAGAAATTAACTTTCAGACATTATCTAATGATCGGCTCTTTGATCTTTGGGATGTTATTTGGGGCTGGCAACCTGATCTTTCCCGTTCATTTAGGCCAAATGGCTGGGGGCCACTGGCTAAGCGCTGCAGTTGGCTTTTTAGCCTCAGGTGTTTTACTACCAGTTTTAGGTCTACTAGCGATCAGTATCACGCAATCACGTGGCATTTATGAATTAGCGCGTCCAGTCGGGCACAGCTATGCGTTACTCTTTATGATCTTGATCTACGCTACGATCGGACCATTTTTTGCGACCCCTAGAACGGCGACCGTTCCCTTTACGATCGGATTTGCACCACATATTCCACAAAATCAGCAATCATTAGGCCTATTGATCTATTCAGCGATCTTCTTTTTATTGGTATACTTTCTATCTAGTCGAGAAAGTAAGATCACCGCTTTGATCGGTAAGGTGCTCAACCCTGTCTTTTTAGTAATGTTATTTGTGATCTTTTTACTAGCTTTTATCAGCCCGCTCAGTTCAGCTGCGAGTGCACCGATCACTAAGGAATATTTGACGGGCGCCTTGACCTCGGGGCTTCTCCAGGGCTACAACACGATGGATGCTTTGGCTTCGATCGCTTTTGGGATCACTGTCGTTACGGCCGTTCGCCAATTTGGTCTGAAGGATAAAAAAGATATCGCTTTGGCAACTGCTAAAGGTGGTTCACTTGGGATCCTTTCGATCGGGATCATCTATATTGCCTTGATCTTATTAGGAGCGCAAAGCGTCTCGACTTTTGGCTTGGCAGAAAACGGTGGGATCACTTTAACGCAGATCTCTCATCACTATATGGGCGTTTTTGGTGATGCATTGTTGGCGACTTTGACGACGATCACCTGTTTATCGACTTCAATGGGGCTTGCAATCGCCTGTTCCCAAGCCTTCCATCAACTATTCAGTCGTTTTTCATATAAAGCGATCTTACTGGTCTATTGCTTGCTATCATTTGCGATCGCTAACCTCGGACTTGATGCAATCATCGCTTGGTCATTACCAGTCTTGATGTTTTTATACCCGTTAGCGATCACTTTGATCTTATTAGGTGTTTGTTCACCATTGTTCAACAATTACGCTTTGGTCTACAAAACTACGACATTTCTGACTTTGATCCCTGCTTTCTTTGACATGTTGAATGTTTTGCCAGCTGGGCTAAAAGAAACTGTGCTAGTCCAAACACTGCTCAAGTTTGCTCAAACTTATTTCCCATTCTTTGAGCTCGGCTTTGGGTGGGTCTGCTTTAGTTTGTTAGGCCTAGTCATCGGTCTGATCGGATATTTCATGCGTAAAAAGTAAAATATAAATAATAAAAGGGTCTATCATGATGTAAAGTCATCATGGTAGACCCTCTTTGTATCCCGCTTATTTTAACAGTCCATGTTCGACTAAATATTTATGGGCGACTACACTGGCCTTTTGATGCTTAACACTGACTTCATAGTTCATTTCTTGCATCTCTTTAGTCGTGATTTTGCCAGCTAATTTTTCTAAACTTTGTACGATTTTAGGATTATCGTTGGCAAATTTTTCATTCATCAACGGTGCTCCTTGATACGGTGGGAAAAAGTTCTTATCGTCTTCTAGCACCACTAGATCATATTGGCGCACTTGCGGGTCAGTCGTATATCCATCGACCAAATTGACCTTCTTTTGCGCGATCGCTTGATAGCGTAGGGCGGGCTCCATGACCGAGATCTTGCCAAAATCTAAATTATAGGCTTGCTTTAAGCCCAAATAACCATCTTCTTGATTGGAAAAATCGGGATCAAAGCCGGCATGGACCTTATCATTGACCCGTGCCAGATCACTTAATTTAGTCACATTGTATTTTTGCGAAAATTCCTTAGTCACTGCTAGATCATAACCATTTTGATACGCCATCGGTTTTAAATAGCGCAGATCATACTGCTTTAATAATTGCTTTTGCGCTAGCGTATAGGTCTTTTTTGGATCACCAGGTGTCTTTTGATCGTAATCGACCAACGCCTCTAAGACTGTCCCAGTAAATTCAGGATAGATATCAACTTGCCCCTTTTGCAGTGCTTTGAACAGAAATGTCGTTCCACCAAAGTTAGGTTTTAATGTCACTTCGGCTTTAGGATCAGCTTGGGTTATCAATTCCTTATACATATTCATCAAGATCTCGGGTTCACTGCCAAGTTTGCCGGCGATCACGACTTTAACGGGCTTGGGCTGTAAAGTTTCGTATACTCTTACCCCACCAACGCCTGCTCCCAAAAGAGCTAAGAGCGCCAAAGTTGCATAGATCCGACGAGAATTTTTGCCGATAAATTTTAAAAGACCACTACAGATAAAGGCTAAAGCTGCCGACAAGATGCCCCCGATCAGCAGATAATCATTGTTATTTTGCTGGATCCCCAGCATGATATAACTTCCTAGGCCACCAGCACCGATAAAAGCAGCTAAAGTTGCCGTACCGATGACCATGACTAAGGCGATCCTGATCCCCGATAAGATCAACGGTAAAGCTAACGGAAATTCGAGCCGTTGCAGTTGTTTCCAGCGTGAAAGCCCAAATGCTTGAGCAGCCTCTTTTAAATTGGGATCGACATTTTTCAGCCCTGCATACGTATTTTGATAGATCGGCATGATCGCATATAACGTCAAAGCGATCACAGCTGGGAGCGTTCCAATGCCAACTAATGGGATCAAGAGCCCTAATAACGCTAAACTGGGGATCGTTTGGATGATCCCAGCTACCTGCAAACCAGCCTCGCCCCAAAATGGTCGATCACGCAAACTGATCGCTAAAGGAACTGCGATCAAAATAGCGATCACTAATGAAATAAGTGAGATCGTCAAATGCTGCCCCAGTGCCTGTAAGATCTCAGTGCGTTGCACACTGAGCGTTTCAAATAATTTTGCCATTAGCTCCGTCCCCCTTGTTCTGCTAGATAAGCCAGGAGCGCTTGATAGGTGATCTGATAAGTCTGGGCTTGATACGTGAATTGCAACTCAGGCGTTTTTTGCAGTTGGATCAATAAGTCATCAAAACTCTCGAGCTCGATCGCATATTTAGCATCTGCGATCTTAGTCGGATACGTAGTTTGTAATAAATATTCCAAGTTCCAAAAGTGAGGGCATTCAGGATCAAAGAAGTCCTTTACAAATTCATTGGCGGGATGTTGCATGATCTGCGTAGGTGTGCCGACTTGTTGTGAATGTCCCGCATGGATAACAGCGATCCGATCACCCAAACGCAAAGCTTCTTGCATATCGTGTGTCACAAAAACGATCGTCGGCTTTAATTTTTGGTGCAGATCTAAGATCAGATCCTGCGACTGGCGCCTCAACACAGGGTCTAAGGCACTAAATGATTCATCCATCAAAACTAAGTCTGGCTTAGTGGCTAAAGCTCTGACGATCGCCACGCGTTGCTTTTGGCCACCTGAAAGTTCAGCTGGCTTACGTTTGGCAAATACTTTAGGATCAAGTTCGACCGCTCGCAACAATTCATGTGCTCGCGCCCGGCGTTTTTCCTTGCCTACTCCGAGTTGTTCGAGTTGGATCGTGATATTATCTTCCAGTGTCAAATTTGGGAATAAACTGCTATCTTGTAACACATATCCAGTATTTAGGCGTAATTTTTGCTTATCATACTCTTTGATCTTCTTGTCATTTAGATAAATATTGCCTTGAGTGGGGATCGTCAGTTGATTTAACATCCGTAAGAGCGTTGTTTTACCACTACCACTGGGACCCACTAGCACAAAAAATTCCCCAGCATCTATCTCAAGATCGATATGCTCTAAGATCGTGTTCTCACCATATTTCATCCCTACATCTTGATAATGGATCATCGCTTTCACCTCGTACTTTCATATCATCTAGTCTGACGGAAAGTAAGCAAAAATACAATTGATACGCTCAAATCAATATTTCCCCGGAAATAAAAAGATCCCACTTTCAAGACAAAAACGGTCTCAAAAGTGGGATACATGATTTTTACGGAGTTACCCGCTTTTCTGCGCACTGTGTTCGTTAATCCAGCACCATTTGGTTTGTATATAGATCGTAATAGAAACCTTTTTGGGCGATCAACTCTGCATGACTGCCCTGCTCGATCACATTACCGTCGCGTAGAACTGCGATCTTATCGGCATTGACGATCGTCTTTAAGCGGTGCGCGATCACAAAGCTCGTGCGTCCAGCTAGGACTGCATCCATTGCTTGTTGGATCTTTTCTTCCGTCACCGTATCAACGTTAGATGTCGCTTCGTCTAAGATCAAGAAATCAGGGTCAGACAGTAAAGTCCGCGCAATACTTACCAATTGCTTTTGCCCCGTTGAAAAGATCGACTGCTCATCACTGACTTTAGTTGCATATCCATCGGGCAAACTAACGACGAAATCGTGGATCTGTGCTTGTTTAGCCGCGGCGATCATCTCTTCATCACTAGCATCTGGTTTGCCGTATTTGATATTATCGGCGATCGTTCCGGTAAAGAGCAACGAATCTTGCAATACGATCCCAACTTTTGAACGCAATGACTTGAGTGTAAGGTCGCGTACATCCACTCCATCAAAAGTCACCGACCCAGAATCAACGTCATAAAAGCGATTGAAAAGATTCATCGTCGTCGTCTTACCTGATCCCGTTGGTCCAACTAAGGCTAACATCTGACCTTTATCTACTGACAGATCGATCCCATGCAAGATCTCTTTACCTTCATCATAGCTAAAATGCACATCATTTAAAGCTACTTTTGAACGTAAGCCCTCCTGCTTTTTACCGTCCAAAACTAGATCCTCTTCTGCTTGGGCTTCGACTTTAGCCAAACGTCTCGCACCGGTCAATGCCAGCTGAATCATCGAGTAGATCGAGGTCAATTGTGTCAGTGATTGGAAATAGGTTTGCGAATATTGCACAAACATCACGATCAAGCCTAGACCAGTCGCTGTATTCATCGAGTCCGCCACGATCAACCAGATCCCCCCAACGATCACGATCGCTAGGTTCAATAATGACAGACCTTGCATCAAAGGAAACAAGAGACCGGAATAGAATTGACCTTTAAACATCGTATCTTTAACACGCTGGTTATATTTTTTAAACCCAGCGATCGATTCTTGTTGGAGACCGTTGCTCAAAATGACCTGTTCACCGTTGATCTGTTCATTGACATAACCGTTTAGATTTGAGATCTCATCTTGTTGGGCATCTAAATATTTTCGGGCCTTTGACATGATAACTAGAGCGATCACTAGCACAAATGGTGTCGAGGCTACAGTGATCAAAGCTAGTTTGACGTTGATCGAAAACATCACGATCAATGTTCCGATATAAAGTGCCCCCTGAGAAACGATCTCAAAGACCGCATTGTTCAAAGCGTTGAAGATATTATCGATATCTGACGTAAATAACGATAAGATCTTCCCGTCTTGATGCGTATCAAAATAACGGATCTTCATACGTTGCAATTTAGCAAATAAGTTTTTGCGCATGCCATTGGTTGCGTCCGCATTAAACTTAGACATGATCATCCAAGCAATGAATTGAGCTAACACATTCAATAAGAAGTACAGTGCCATCAATTTCAATGCCGTATAAAAAGCAGCCATTGAGGCACTCGCACGTGTCACTGGGTCAGCTAATTGAGCGACATACTTAGTCAAAGCCGTGACCGCATTTCCCATGTAGATCGGTGCGATCACTTGGAAAAAGGTCGCTAGTAAAGTCAAAACGATCATAATTGTCACAGCTAGCCAATATTGCTTCAAATACTTCCAAAAGTAGCCACAGGCAATTTTAAAATCCTTCATTTACAGCTCCCCTTCCTCGATCTTATCTTTAGCACGTTGCGTCTCATAGATTTCACGGTAGACCTGTGAATTCGCTAATAACTCCTGATGCGATCCCAATGCTACGATCTGACCTTGATCTAAGACCATGATCCGATCAGCATCCATCACGGAGAAGATCTTTTCTGCGATCACAAAGGTCGTCGTCTGCGTCAATTCTTTTTCTAGCGCTTCTTTGACTCGTTTTTCCGACTTAGCATCTAGAGCCGAGGTCGAATCATCCAAGATCAAAACTTTTGGCTTACCGACGACCCCACGCGTGATCGACAAACGCTGCTTTTGCCCACCAGAGAAGTTCGCCGAACGCTCTTCAACGGGATGTTCATATTGATCATCATAGTGCTCCACAAACTCAGCTGCCTGTGAGATCCGGGCTGCCCATCTAAAATCTTTAGTGGTAGCATTCCGATCACCTTGGCGCAAGTTATCTGAGATCTTACCTGAGAAGAGTAAGGCTTTTTGTAAGACTAGTGATACCGCCTTACGCAATGAACCTTCATTTACCTCACGCAGATCGACCCCACCAACTTTAACGACCCCAGAAGTCGGATCGTATAAACGAGTCATCAACTGAGCTAAGGTCGATTTCCCTGAGCCAGTAGCCCCGATGACCCCGATCGATTCACCTGGAGCAACTTTAAAACTGATATTTTTGAGCGTTTCATTTTCAGCCCCAGGATAAGCAAATGAGACATTATCAAATTCAACAGTCCCATCAAGCTCTACTTCTGGTGCATTTGGATCAAATGTTAAATCTGGTTTTGTATCTAAAACTTCCTTTATTCGGCCCAAAGAAACAAAACCACGCGCATACATCGCCATCGTCATCCCACCAAAGGCTAATGTAAATAACATCTGCATCAGATACCCGATATATGAAGTGATCGCTGCCAGTTCACCCGGGTTATTTTCTACATTTATCCCAACTAAATAAACGACTGCCGTGATCCCCACATTGCAGACTAAGAAAAAGGCTGGCAATAAACAGGAGAACACATAACCGATCTTGATATTTAGATCATTCATCTCATCTGAAACTTCACCAAAACGTTCTTCTTCGTTTTCTTGTTGGTTAAAAGATTTGATCACTCGAATACCTTGCATCGCTTCCTTAGCGATCGTATTACTGCGATCTAATTTCTTTTGGAAACGATCAAACATCTTACCTAATTGCGGGAAAGTCAGCCCGATGACTAAAGCAACGGCTAAAAACATCACGACTTGTAGCCACCAAAAACGTGGAATAGTGACGATCCCCAACACAAAAGCCCCGATGATCATGATCGGCATCCGTAAAACCTGCATAAAGGTCGTCATCACAACATTTAGCACTTGATTCATATCGTTGATCAAACGGACGACTAGGGTACTAGCCGAAAATTTTTCAATATTGCTCAAAGAAAATGTTTGGATCTTACGGTATGTCTCCTCCCGCAGATCACTGGTAACGCCTTGAGCGACCCGAGCGGCAAAATAAACATTCAAGATCCCAGCGATCACCCCGATCACCGCTAAAGCGATCAAGATCATCCCGTAATTGAACATTGCCTGGCGATCATTTTTTAATAAATTATCTAAGATAAATTGTAGGATACGCGGTTGCAATAGAGATGCACCTGCAGCCACAATGATCGAAATGACCGCACCAATGATCGCACCCAAATAGTTTTTCAAGTGTGGTTTTAAGATCTCCATATTCCCCTCCATAATGATAAATTTATTAAGACATTTTTGCTTCGTATGTACAAGTCTAGCGGAATTTTAATTTTTATTCAACCACTCAATTTAAAAATAGTTTTGCTATAATAGTTAGGAAATCTATTAACTCTAGCAAGACACAAGGTGAATATTATGATGGATAATGATTTAAATCTCCCTTCAAAGGAGGAAACAGAAGCCAGTGTACAGATCTTCAAAGCATTTGGCAATGAGACTCGCTATAAGATCTTGTATTTATTATTTGAAAAACAACTTACAGTAAATGAGATCACCGAGGCGATCGGCATGACGCAATCAGCGGTCTCACATCAATTAAAGATCTTGCGCCAAACGGGACTAGTTTCCAGCAAGCATGACGGGCAACACGTCTACTACACGCTAGCCGACAACCACATCATCACGATCTTCAAGCAAGTAGAAGAACACATCAACGAAGACTAATCACAGTGCGGAGGATTGCGCTCAGCTCCGTAGAAATAACTGCACCCCAACTCCGAGGCAAAAAACACCTCAAAGTTGGGGTGTTGCTATTTTCTAGAGGCTGCATTCTGGAGCACGACTATGAACAGGCTATGCAACAAGGGATCCACTGTGATACATATTTTTGTATCACAGTGGATCCCTTGTCATATCTCATATTCTTGTGTAGCTTATCTTACGCGCATGTAGAGCTTATCTACTGGGGCACGGTTACCATCGTGTCCAAATTGCGCTAATTTATTTTCAGGTGAATTATTCCAAGCCAAATAGTCTTGTTCATCTTCCCAGACATTCAACAAGAGGAATTGGAAATCCTTTTTCAAAGAGATCAACACTTTAGAAGCCTTCAACCCAAGGGGACGCGCAGCTTTGTTGTTCCAAGAATCAACAACTGCATTGAAAACTTTTTGTTGATCAGTATCTAAAGTCACATACCGCAATTCTAGTAGGCCGTCCCAATCCGTTTCACCGATCTCTTTTAAGACGCGATAATTCAAACCAGATTCAAACACTGTATGTTCACCGGAAATATCAACGAGCAAATATCCATCTTTATTGGCTAATGCACGATAAAGTAAAAAATTCCGGTCAGCGTAACGGTCTGAGATCGTCGTCAACATTTTTTCTGGTCCTAAGGCCAAATTAATTTCATTTAATGGCATAATTCATCCTTCTTTCAGCAGACTTACTTTATTAGTATAGCACTAGGACTATTCTAAACCTATTAGCTAAAAACTGCTAATTATTTCTTTGGATAACCCACAAAATGTAACTTACCACTGATGTATTCGCCTAAAAAGACCTCTGTACTGCTCTTAAAGCCGTTCTTTTGCAATTGCTCATCAAGCCAGGCTTCATCCCGTGAGATCATTTCTAAAATATCGTAATTGATGATCCCATCACTGATCAAGGGGTAGCGAATACTTTCATCATCACCGTATTCGAGCACTGTCAATTGGCCATTTTGTTCCAAAACGGCCCGTTTGACCCGCGCTAACTCATAGATCCCGTTGACCCGCAATCTAAACATCAATTCATCGGCCGTCACCCCGCGTTTTAAACAAGTTTCCACGTCGAGCTTGCCATTTTTGACTAAGATCGCTGGGCGTCCATCAATCATCACCTTGGCTAAGCGATTATGATTTTTTAAAAATTGCAAGACCATCACCACTAAAGTCCAAATGATGAGCACCATCAAAAACTGTAGCACCGTAATATCTTGATTATAAATGATCCCCCCGATGATCCCACCAAGTACGTAATTTTGTACTTGATCGAGTGCTGTCACTGGGGCTAAATTTCGTTTACCAACAATATTTATCTGTAAGATGATACATAACATCCCTAAAATAAATTTGCCAATTATCGGTCCATAAAATTCCACGTTAAAATCCCCCTATTGGATCGTAATATCTTTATTGATCAAATGCGTCCGGGCCAACTTATAACTGTTACGATCGACACTTAATTCGACCCGATAGTACTTATCTTTGACTTTCACGATGATCCCATCCGCAAGACTACGACTGTTGACAGCCACGTCTTTTGTACTGACACCTTCTTCACGTGCAACCGAACGTAAAAATGGTTGGACCTGTGAAGTCGTTAATGTTTGCGTACGGTGTTGCTCATAATTACTGTAGCCTAAGCCAAACAAGAAAAGCATCACCAGTAACATAATGATACTGATATCGCGGTATTTAGTATCTAAACGATTGCGTGAATACATCAAAACTGCAAACAATAATATAACTAAACCGATCGCAGCTAAGGTATAGATCACCAACTGATTTACCTCACGTTGATTTTGAAGATATTGTAAGGTATAAAATGTCATTTTCATTACCTCAGTCATTTTTTTATTTTTATGATACCGAGGAATTGTCTAAAATACTATACCTATTTTTTTGAATAAAAAATTAAAAATAGAAAAAAACTTCGCTGATCTATCCGACCAGCGAAGCTCTATTACTTAACATTATTTTTCTTTAAATTCGCCTTCAATCACACTATCATCTTCTGAATGGTGTGAATCTTTACGACCATTACTTGGTGCATCAGGTATAACTAAAGCGGCAATGAAGTAGATCAATAAACCAAGAACAATATTTCCCGGGAAAATGATCAAGATCGCACCAATGATCCGGGTGATCGCTTTATCCCAGCCAAAGTATTCTGCGACACCACCAAAGACACCTGAAACTACTTTATCATTTGATTTTGTTAATTCTTTTTTTGTTTTTGCCATCGCAACTTCATCCTTTCAATTAATTGATTTACTTTACCGTATTTTCGCCGGTTTGATTATCTAAAGTCAAGACATCAGCTTGATCTGCATTTTCTTCTAGTGTACCACCATTTGTCTGTTGTTGGTCATGTAATGTATTTTTACCATGTTTGTTGGTCAAACGGTAACCTTGTACTGTTACATTGCCGACACGGATCGCACCATTTGTGTTTT
Source organism: Ligilactobacillus animalis KCTC 3501 = DSM 20602 (assembly GCF_001434535.1). Lineage (GTDB taxonomy): Bacteria > Bacillota > Bacilli > Lactobacillales > Lactobacillaceae > Ligilactobacillus > Ligilactobacillus animalis. Next base: position 90,110 of record NZ_AYYW01000014.1, on the reverse strand, counting down.
TGATCTCATATTTACCCTTGACTGTGATCGTATCGGCATCAAGATCTGGACTTGGCTCGGTGTCATCAACATCTTCGCTATCACTTTCATCATCGCTATACTCATAACCGTATTCGATGTCAGCTAATTGTGTACTCCCACCATTCAAGACTAGCCCGTCTTTATAGTAGACTCTGCCTCGACCTTCTGTTTTGACTTTGATGTTATTTAGTTCACCACCTGAAACCACTAGGTCTAGATCAGCCTCTGCAGTAAATTCTAATTTACCATTGTTGAGCTTAGAGTTGATGATCTGACCAGCGTCAATACCAGTATCAACGTCTGTTCTTTCTGCCGTCACTTCATTTAATTCAAGTTTTTTAGTGTGATTTAAGTCAAGCTCTAGCATTCCAACATTTAGTTTTTCCAAGTCGAGGTTATTATAGATACCTTCAACTTTTAACGTGCTCAATTTTACATTTTCGGGTACCGTAATGACTAATTTGCTATCGATCTTTGTGCGATGATCCGTAAAATCAAAGCTCACTGTACCAGATATATTACGCCCCCGAATGATCTTCAATGTTCCATTTTGATAACTGATCTTTGGTTCAAAGCGTGAACTTCCACTGTAAGAAACGCTATAATCATAGCCTTGTCTGATATCAAGATCGACCGGCGCAAAATAACCCGACCCATTTTCGATCTCGATCCGATCAAATTCTTTTTTAGCATACGTCTTTTGAATATCTCTATCTTTTTTAACGGCTTGGACCTTTAAGCCATCGAATTCGACTGCCTTAACGCCGTGGAACACAGCGCCCACAATTGCGATCACGGCACCGATAGCTAAGATCAACCAACCAAATTTAAATGTCTTCTTCATGGTCACTGCCTCCTTTTTCTTTGCGTTTCTTACTCAAGTTATCATAGAGATACTTGGAGAAGTTGGCGATCCCTTGCAAGATCAAGCGGATCAACCAATAGACTAGCGGGATAACGACTAAAAGCCCCCCTAAGGCTAACAGCCCTAAGCCTAGATAAAAGAGCCCGACTGCCCAACTGCTAAATAGCATTGCGACCCCGATATAGATCAAGAGCCCCATTACAACTACACCGGCGCATAAGAGCACGCCAGCGCCAAAAACTAACCCTGCCAGTAAGACTAAGATCCCGATCAACACTGCGATCATGATCCCACCAAAACCTAAGAGGAATGGTGAAGCTAATAAAGCTAGTAAGATCAACCAGATCATCTTCACATTTGACTGTGGGGTCGCCGTGCGTTGATACTTGACTTCTTCATCGGTCGTCTTGATCGAATAATCAGCTAAGACTTTCCGACTCAATTGCCGTGGTGTGCCTAACCGTTCTTCGATCTGACTGCGGGTCTCTAACCCTGCATCATCGATAAATTCTGAATAAAACATAATGGCATCGGCACGTTCTTCTGGCGTTAAAGGTTGTAAGTATTCTTCTAATTCAGCCAGATATTTTTCCCTATTCATGTTGCCCCTCCTCATCTTGTGCATTTTGCTTGCGCTTATCCGCTGCGGCAAAGACAGCATCTAAACTTTCCTTATAATCATTCCACATTTTTTTGATACGTTGTAAATGGTTTTCCCCGCTCTCAGTGATCTTGTAGTAACGACGATTGCGTCCTTGATAAGGCGCATCGTATGTGGTCACATATTCTGCCTTTTGTAAGCGACGTAAGACCGGATACATCGTTGATTCTGAGATCGAGATCGCTTGCTGCATATCTTGTGTCAGCGCATATCCATAGTAATCTTGACTTTCTAACAAGGCTAAGACCAAACCATCTAATAGATCAGCTGTTACTTTGATTTCCATGCGGTTTTTCCCACCTTTCTTTTTTCCCTGTTATATCTTAACTTCACTAATATTATATGACGTATAATATATAGAGTCAACTAATATTGTAAAATAAATTAAATTTGATATAAAGAGCCCTAAGTAGGCTATAAAACCGCTTAGGACTAGGCTTTTATTTGATTTTTTGATTGATCTTTTTTATCTCTAACCATGTGGAAAGATAATTTCCAAGGTAAATAATGAGATAAATTCCCGTATACATCAGTAAAAAGCTAGCGATCCACAAAATATTATGAGGAAACCAGCCCGCCAGATAAGCTAACGGGAAAAAGCAGATCAATGTCACAAGATAATGAAGGAGCGACATCTTGAGCAAACTCCACTGTTCTTGTTTGAAGATCGATCCGGAAAAATAAAAAACATTTCCCATTAGAGCCCACAAAATGATCGAGCTTGCCATCGCTCTAACTGGGGTCGTAAATAGTTCCATAAACGTTGGCGTTGAGGGCATATATTCTCCCTGCCCCAAAATACTGGAAAAGATGACGGATAAGATCACCCCGATCGCGATCCCCAGGCAACTAGCATTAATTATCTTTTTAAATATTTTCATCTTAGATCCCTAGCCTTTCTTTGAGATTTTTGACACAACGTCTAGCCACAAAGGTCGTAGTACCATTTTTTAGTTTTAAAGCGATCGTTCCTTGCACAGTCAATTCCAAATGATCTAAATAATTCAAGTTAACAAATTCACTGCGACTGATCTTAACAAAATCCGGGGATAAAAGTTCAGCCACTTCATACAATTTCTTCTTTATCTGATAGCTACCGTGCTCGGTGATAGCATAGACCTTACCAGCTTGGCTATTTAAGGAAATGATCTGAGCTAAGGTAACGGCTTAACGATCTGATCAGCATAGCCCCAAATTTGTTCATCATGCTCAAGTAATTGGATGACTTGTTGTAACTTGGCCGTCAATTCATGCACATGAAATTCGGCCCATTCTTCGGGTAATTTAGGGTCGATCTCAAATTTACTTTTCATTTTGGCTTTCCCCCTTCCTTTAGCTAAATTCTAGCAAATATTAGGCTGATTTTCGCTAAAGACGCCTAAATGGTCGGTAATGATAGGCAAACGGTCTGAAAGTTAGCTTAAGCGGGCAAAATACGCATCCAAGCTATGTAGCTGAAACGTGTTCGACAATGCAACGCCTAGTAAATAACACGGAGAGCCCCACAATGCAAAGTACGCATTATGGGGCTCTCCGCGTTATTCATACGGCGCTGACCGCATTGTCTCACACTCTTAAAATCTTATTTGAACATAGGTCACTACGGCCGCAAAAACTGCTGTTGCTATCAAAACAAAGCCTTTGCCCATGAGCTTTCCTAATTTTTCTTGAACGATCATCTCATTGACCGGTTTTTCAAAGCCTACTCCGACCCACCAGGTCAATAAGACTACTGCTAATTTTCTAAACCAAGCCAGATCACCTAATAATAATGTTATCAACACCATTGCTACCACAGTAATAGCTGTGACTGGATATTGTTTTAATTTTTCTACCATTACGATTCCTTCTATTCATGTAATTCGAGGGGCAAGCCGTAGGGATCAAAGAAAAAGGTCATCAACTTACCATCAAAGTCATCACGCCGCAACGGCTCACATTTGACGCCTAACGCCAACAAACGCTTCCTTTCCGCTGCAACATCGTCACATTTGAAAGCCAAATGACGCAAACCCCTTGCCTCTCCAGTAGCTCCACTGACACGTTTTGGTGCATTGGGCCTGATGAATAACTCCAATACTAGCCCATCTTTAGCTACATTCAACAAAATATCATCTTTTTCGGGACGAACATGCTCAGATACGATCTTAAAGCCTAATTTGTCGACATAAAAATCAACTGCTTGCGCTCGATCACTACAAATGATTGCAATATGATGGACAAACATTACCCTTCACCAAATTCCAAATGACTGCCATTTTCATCGACAACACCGTATATCTTTTTACCTTCACATTGCCCTAGATCTAACTGTCCGTAGAGTTTTTCTTCATCCGTGATCTCCACGCCATGCATATTGGCTGCCATAAATTTGCGGATGATCGCCATTTCTTTTTCACGCAATTCAGATTTTTCTACGGCTTTGGCTAAAGTATAACCCTCATCGATAAAAACTTTGATCGAACCGACTTTGTACAACATTTCCCAGCTATACTTACGCACTGAATTCTTCTCATCAGCTAGCGACTTGATATAACCACGCTCTTCCCAATAGCGCAATTGCCGCCCTGTGACCCCTGTGATCTTACACATATCACCGATCCCGATCCGAATGTCATGGATAAAGTGGGGTTTGTGCATCTTATGCTTCGTCTCTTTCAAGTTTCTTCCCCCTCGCAAATAATTTTCCTACTTTAGATTTTATATTGTTTAGGCGATTTGTCAACTATCTTGACAAAGTTGGTAAATAAGGTTTATAGTAGGCAACGCACATAAATTGAAAATAATATCTAAAATAATAAAGGAGTGAACTTGTTTGAATAATGCTACACATCCGACCGACATCAATGGCAATAGTTATAATCGTAATCTATTGGTCTTAGTTTTAATGGTCGGTTCTTTTTGTACTTTTTTGAATAGTACCTTGATGAACACTGCTTTTCCTGCGATCATGAAGGATTTTTCGATCTCAACGGCAACCGTTCAATGGTTAACGACTGGTTTTATGATGGTCAATGGGGTCATGATCCCGATCTCAGCTTGGTTGATCAACCGCTTCAGCTCAAAAACGATGTATCTCTGGGCGATGTTGACCTTTTTACTAGGGACAGTCGTTTCCTTTACCGCCCAAAATTTTGGAGTCCTTCTCGCCGGTCGTTTGATCCAAGGTATCGGGGTCGGCGTTTCAATGCCGTTACTTCAAACGATCATGCTCTCGATCTTTCCCCCGGAAAAACGTGGAGCTGCTATGGGGACGGTCGGACTTGTGATCGGGCTTGCACCAGCTTTAGGGCCAACACTTTCTGGGTGGATCGTCGATAACTGGACTTGGCGTGAATTATTCGGCATGATCATTCCGATCGTGATCGCCGTTATCATCTTAGCCTTCTTCTTTATGAAAAGCGTGGTGCCTAACACCCATCAAAAGATCGACGTCATTTCGATCATCACCTCAACGATCGGGTTTGGAGCATTATTATATGGCTTTTCTAAAGCTGGTAACGACGGCTGGAGCGATTTCTACGTCCTCGTCTATCTAGCTGTCGGGGCGATTTTTGTTGTTCTCTTTTGTTGGCGCCAATTAAAAATGGACGAACCTTTCTTGGACATCACAGTTTTCAAATATGGTGAATTTAGCCTGGCTGCGATCTTAAGTGGGGTGGCTAACTTGGCTTTAGTTGGTTCAGAAATGGTGATCCCACTTTACATCCAAAATATTCGCGGCGAATCCGCCTTTCATTCTGGCTTGATCTTATTACCCGGAGCTCTAGCAATGGGGATCATGTCACCGATCACGGGACGCTTATTTGACCGTTACGGAGCTAAATTCATGGCGCTTGCCGGGATGACGATGTTGACTTTAGGCTCGATCCCATTTCTTTTCATCACTAAAGAGACCTCGATCATGTTGATCATCGTCTTTTATGCGATCCGGATGTTTGGGATCTCCGCAACAATGATGCCCGTCACGACTTCAGGGATGAATGTCTTACCGTTCAATAAGATCTCTCACGGGACGGCGGTCAACAATACTTTCCGCCAAGTCTTAAGCTCGATCGGGACTGCGATCTTGATCTCCGTTTTGAGCTCGGTCACCAAAAACTCAATGCCAGCCCACAGTGTTTTGGTCCAAACACCGCTCAAATATGCTGACCTCGCTACTGGGGCTGTTTTGAATGGTTATCATGCTGCATTCTTTATTTCGATCCTCTTTGCGGCTGTCGCATTGTTCTTTGCTTTCTTCTTAAAGAAGGGCAATAATGCACCTAAAGTCACGATCACTAAAAAGGGGGCTAAGTAAATGAGTATCATTATTTTAGTTTTAGCCACGATCAGTTTCTTTTGTTTTACAGTCCTACCTACCCTTAAGCATCGCGTTTTATATGCTTTACTGTCATTGGCGATCATGGTGCTCTGTACCGGTGCGATCGTGTTAAATGATTCCTATAATTGGGGGATGAAAGTTCAAACGGTCACCAAAAAACAAAAACTCGTTTCTTCAGTCCCCGATCACCTCGATGTATTGCTGTACCAACCACTTGGTACTAAGTCAGAAAGAGTTTATCTCTACCACAATTCTTCTGATGAGAAGAAATTGCGCCAAACGCCAACGACTGATACGACTACCAAATACTCGCAAACTGGCAAAACTCCGCAATTAGTCGTAACTGAAGAGCGTTATGTCTACCAAAATGGCCTTTCCGAGCTTTTCTTTGGCATTTTAGACAATAATGATCGTCTCAAACATCGAACTTATGAATTCAAATTGACTGATAATTGGTTTGTTTTGAGCACTAAACAAGCTAAACAGCTTAAAAAATTACTCAAAGAACATGACACCGAGCTCAAGGAAAATATTTCCCAGGTAATTCAACAAGAATTAGCGCAGAAATTGCAACAAAACCCAACAATGTCTAGCACCGAACGGGAGAATGTGCTCAAAGAGTTACAAGAGCAAGCAACTCAACAGTTAGTCAAAAAATTGATCACTCAAGTTCAAACAAGTGATTCTTAAACTAAATTTAAGGCATATTTATAAACAAATTTAAGCAACTAGCGTATAGTTAAGACAGTATCAAGTTAAGATACCATCCAGAAAGGAACATCTATATGGATAAAAAGACTGATATTGTCTCTGCACAAGTTGTAGACGTAAAATCAAACAAGATCACCTTAAAAACTGAAGATGATGAAGTCATTGAAGTTGCCCGCCCTGACAGCGTGGCACATGACATGCTCTTCATCCAAACAATGAAAGACATCTTAAAGAGTGGGATCTGGATCCCTGTAAATAAAAAACTCAAACAACTTTTACGTTACGACTGGTTTGAAACCCCGGTCGAACAATACTCATTTTAATATAAAAAAGCATGCCAAAATTGTTTTGGCATGCTTTTTTGTGTAACTATGCAATTCTTACGTACTGTGCTCATAGTCGTGCTCCAGAATGCAACTCCTAGGAAATAAGCGCATTTTTGCGCACTGTGTTAGTTTACAAATTCCAATCTGATCCTGATCAAGAGAACAAAAAGTGTCAGTAAGATGACCAGCGTAAAGGAAATTACCAGCGCACCTTGATCTCTTGTCGGCTTCTGGAGAAACTTCTGTTGACTGAAACGTTGGTAAAAATAGATCAGTAACGCCCCTACAAAGTTTAAACTCAAGAGTTGTTGTACCAAAGCTAGACTCAAAAATAGTGGACTATCCGTGGCTGAGATCTTCCATAAACCCGCCGCTAACAATAAGTTGAGACCTGCAATGATCGTTACTAGAGCTAAACTAGGCATTGCTTGTAAAGTCGCTGGCAGACTTTTGCCAAGGTCAAGTGCGACCAAATATAGATATCCAAATAAGATCACACTTGAACCGATCCAGTAGCCTAATAAGATCTTCTTGTATACAGCTGGTCTTGCCAGTACTTGTTTCAACATTTTTCTCACCTATCTTTACTCATTTTTTCGGTCAACTTTCGAAAAAGATAATCAACAACGACTGATAATGTGACTAACGACTCGACCTTTTTTTCTTTGATAACGGAAAATGGCGTCACATAGTAATGCAAAGCAAAATCCGAATGACTCGCAAAGGTGTTCTCGCCTGCTCGGGTCATACTTACAAGGGGGACATTTTTTAGCGTCCACATGAAGATGTTTTCCTTGATATTTTCCGTCTCTCCACTAAGCGAGGCCAACAAAACTACATCTTGCGGCGTGATCATCTTCATCGCCATATCAAGCTCTGTCTTATTGGGGATCGTGATCGCCCGTTTACCTAGTTGCAACAGATTTTTAGCAAATTCATCTAAGATTCGCCGTTGCGAAAAACCCGTGCCGTAACAATAGATCGTTTGGGCCTCTTTGAGCTGGGCTGTCAGATCATCCCATTCGATATGTTCCAAGCCTTTGATCGTCTTAATGATATCTGAGACCTGGAGATCGGCAAACATCTCCGTAGCTGGCTTAGCCTCTTTAGTGCTCGTCTTTAAAAAGTATTTGAATTCTGAAAAACCAGTAAAGCCTAATTTCCTGACTAGGCGCAAAACTGTCGATTTAGAGGTATATGTGGCAGTTGCTAATTCAGTAATACTTATCTGTTGGATCTTTGGTCTGTTATCCAGCACATAACGCAAGATTGTCTTATCAAGATCTCCTAAGGCCTTTTGATGTTTTGTGATCAATTCTTCCAGTGTCATGTGCGTCCCCCTACTTTGTTTAACTATGCTAAATTATAGCATATTTCGCACAATCAACTAAAGCGATTACACTATTTGAGTTCTGGCCAAAAATCACGGTTGACTTCGATCAGATCACCCAAGATCTGTTTAGCGACACGCGCATTTGGAATGATCTTGGATAAAGTGAGGGCTTGCCATAATTTTTGATAGGAGTGTTCTTCCCAAGCTTCAACAACGAGCTTTTCGACTGCAACTTGTTGTTCCATCAAGCCCTTTTGGAAACGAGGGATCTGGCCTTGAACTAATGGCTCAGGTCCGTTTTTACCTACGATACATGGAACTTCGACCATCGCGGTTGGTTCAAAGTTACTCAAAGCACCGTTATTTTCCACGATCAACAGCATGCGTTCATGCGTATTGTAGGCGATCGCCCGTGCTAGATCCACGATATAGCTGGCATGTTCATCAACTTCTAAACTGGTATCTTTAGCTGTTCCGGCTTGTGCGATCTTTTCACATTCGCCAAAGACGTGTTTTTCACGCCCATTCATAACTTCATTTGCCCGAGTATATTCTGGATCGGCATGCTCAACTTCATCTTGTGAATAGAGATAGTATTTGAGATACGTATTTGGTAAGGTATCTGGATCGACTGCATAGACTTCACGGGCTTTAGCAAAGGTGTGCATCCAACTTGGATCAGTATGTTGTGATTCATGTTCACCTAATTCTTCTTTGAGTGAATAGCCGTATTTAGCTACGTGCTCTTTGATCTGTGGCATCAAGTCGTTGCCAGCATGATCTCTGATATCAGTCCACCAGCCAAAGTGATTTAAGCCGTAGTAGCGCACTTCCATCTCTTTGCGTGACTTGAGCCCGATCGCATGCGCCATCCGTTCTTCGATCCCGACCGGCATGTCACAAATGTTGATGATCTTAGAGTTAGGCCGTAACTTGCGTGTTGCTTCAGCCACAATCGCTGCTGGGTTGGAATAGTTCAACATCCATGCATCTGGTGAATATTGTTCCATGTAGTCGATCAACTCTAAGACGCCCCCGATCGAACGCATCCCGTAAGCGATCCTCCCTGGTCCACAGGTCTCTTGCCCGATGACCCCATATTTAAGTGGGATCTTTTCATCTTTTTCACGCATCGCATATAGTCCGACACGAATATGAGCCATGACAAAATCTACGTCAGTAAAGGCTGTCTTTGGATCAGTTGTTGCAACAAAATCGATCTCGGGTGCCTTTTCTTTTAAAATGATCTCGCAAGCATCTGCGATCACTTTTTGACGCGATTCGAGATTATCATAAAACTTGATCTGACGGATCGGAAATTTATCTAAGTTCTCCAATAACATCAAGACGATCCCTGGAATAAAGGTACTCCCACCACCAGCAATTATAACTGAAAACTTCTTATCCATGTTAAATTCCTCCTCTAATCACCAATGTTCATTAATTCTTCAAATTGTTCTCTGACTTAGGGCACATCTAAGCCCACGATCACTTGTAAAGCATTGCCATTTCGCACGACACCATGTGCGCCACCGGCTCTAAAGGCAGCATCATCTTCGACCAAAGCTGGATCTTTGACGGTCAAACGTAAGCGTGTCGCACAGTTGTTGACTTTTTCGATATTGTCACGTCCACCGACTGCTTCCAAATAGATCGCTGCTTGTTCCCGATAACGATTTGCTGGAGCCGCCTTTTCATCACTTTTACCCGCTTTTTTATCTTTGTAATCTTGCTTGGAGTAAAGCTTGATGTCAGCTTCCTTGTCGATATCGCGCCCTGGTGTCATAATGTTGAATTTTACGATCAAGAATTTGAAAACAACAAACCAGATAAATGTGAAACATAGTCCGATCACGATATGGATGAGCACCGTACCGGCATGATTTGAAAAGACTGGGATCCAGTTTCTCGTCAACAGATCGATCAAGCCCCCGCCCATATCACCAACAACACCAAATGTGTATAGTGTTGCTGCCAAAGTTGCAGCTAAAACAGCATGAACTGCAAACAATGGTGGTGATAGGAATAAGAACGTAAATTCTAACGGTTCAGTGATCCCGGACAAGACGGCTGTCAAGGTTACAGGGATCAACATGGAGAGCACTTTTTTACGATTCTCTGGCCGCGCTGTGAAGTAAAAGACTAACGCGATCCCTGGTGCCCCAAAGACTTTAGAGTTACCATGAAGAGCAAAACCACCTTCTGGGAACAGCGTCTTAAGCGGTTGGGTCGAACGTGAGAATTCGTTTAAGTGAGCAAACCAGTATTGTGTGATCCCACCTTCAACGACCGCGGGACCAAAGACAAATGGGGTATAAACAAAGTGATGCAAGCCTGTTGGGATCAAGATCCGTTCTAAGAAGGTGTAGATCCAGACTCCGACTACGCCTGAAGTAGCTAAGATCGCTTGTAATGAGCTGATCCCAAATTGGATCTTAGGCCAGATATAGCAGGTCAATAAGGCGATCGGTAACATTGCAAAAAATCCTAAAACAACAACATAAGATGATCCTTGGAAGATCCCTAAGAAATCAGGTAATTTCTTTTCAAAATAGCGATTGTGCAAGTAGACCACGATCGCTGAGATAAAGATCGCACCGATGATCCCAGTATCTAACGTCTTGATCCCGGCGATCAGCTTCAATCCACTTTCGTCACCAGCTGCTTGTTTGAAATTAACGCCAAAACTTGAGCCAAATAATTGCAACATTGTGCTGATGAAATAATTAAAGGTCAAATATGTGACTACGGCTTCCATTACCGCCCGCGCATTAGCCGTTTTAGCTTGACCCTATCGGTAGACCGATCACAAACAAGAGCTCCATGTTGTTAAAAACAGTCCAAGAACCATTTTCAACGATCTTCCAAAAGTTATACCAGATCGTGCCTTCTTTAGCTAGATCACCGACTAAAACTGGATTCGTCGCTACGATCGCGATCGAGACCATGATCCCGGCAAACGAGAAAAGCAAGACTGGCGTAAACATTGCGCCCCCAAAGCGCTGGATCTTCTCCATCATAAAACTTCACTACCTTTCCTAAAAAACTTTAGCTTTTCTTACCAAACTAAGCATACCATTTTAATGTATCCGTTTTCATCACTTTCTAGTAAAGTGGAATTTCCTTTCCTCTAGTGGGATAAAGTGTCAACTTGTGGGAATTTTCCCAAAAAAATATCCGCTAAGCAGATATCTGCCTAGCGGATATAACGCTACTAGAATTTAGTTTTTTCCACCAACAACTTGTTGTTATCTTCTAATTTCTTAGCGATGTCTTGGATAAATTTGACGGCATTTTTATACTCGTCACTGGACATATCGACTGAACCAAAGAAACCAGTGACACGGCCCTTGATCTGATCTTCCAATTCAAGTGCTTTGTCAGTCAAAGTGATATAAACTTTGCGTCCATCAGCCTTTGTCTTCGTACGAGTTACCCAGCCTTCTTTTTCCATGCGCTTCAATAAAGGTGTCAATGTACCTGTATCGAGTTTCAAACGTAGACCTAGATCACGAATGATCATCTTTTCTTTACTTTCCCATAAAACTAATAACGTGATGTATTGTGCATAGGTCAAGTTATACTTCTTCAAGGCTTCAGTATAGAAACGATTATAAAAGCGTTGTGCTGTGTAGATCGAAAAGCACAATTCATCTTCCAAATGGTTGGGTTTATGCTCAAACATAGTCAAAATCCTCTCTTAGTTCTTCCCTGTATTTTTGGCATACGCCGGCTCAACAACGACGAAGCGTCGCGGTTCATTACCGCTCGAATAGGTTTTGACCTCGGTATTTCTAGCCAAAGCAGCGTGGATGATCTTTCTTTCAAACGAAGGCATTGGATCCAACCGTTGCCGCCGGTCTTGGCGAATTGCATCCCGTGCAACTTTTCGTGCTAAAAACTGGAGTGTTTCTTTGCGTCGCGCCCGGTAATCAGCCGCATCTAAGATGACTTGGACCTTCCTTTTGCTCTTCCTATCCAAGAAATCCTGGGCTAACAACTGTAACGCATTGAGCGTTTTTCCGTGGCGCCCGATCAAGCTACCTTCCTGCTCGGTTTCAAAATTATAGGTCACGACCCGTTTTTCCACCACCACATCTATCGTTGTCTTGATTCCCATCTTCTGTGTGACATCTGCCAAATAGTAACCTAATTCGTGCAGATATTTCTCCCAGTCTTCAACCTTTTGTTTTGCAACAGCCACTTTTTTAGCGTGTGGTCGTCCAGCATTTTTATGTGTTGTTTCTTCCTTAACAACGAGTTCCACCTCAGCTGGTTTCTTGCCAAACCCTAAAAAGCCTTTTCTTCCTTCGCTGATAACTTTTACTTCGACCTGCGCTTTAGTCTTATGCAATTCCTCTAAGCCAGATCTAATTGCATCTTGTGTTGTCTTGCCCCAAAATTTCACATCGTTTCCCCCTAAATAAAGCAATAAACTACATTTTTCAAAAAAGTGATCAACAAAAATAGCAGACTAACTCGTCCGCAACTCATTTAGTAGTATAGCATACTTATATTGTGTTTCACACAAATATTAGACGTGAAAATGCTTTTATTCAAAAAAGATTAATTTTCTTTGATTTGTAAGCACTCGAAAAGTGGACATTTACTTAATTATGGTATAATCGAGGCGTGTAGTACACAATAATTCAATAAAGGATAGGTGGGAATTTATGAGTTTGATGAACACATACACACTTGCAAATGGCGTTAAGATTCCAGTTTTGGGCTTTGGTACCTGGCAAACTCCAGCCGGTAAAACAGCAACAGATTCTGTTTTAGCCGCATTGGATGCCGGGTTTACCCATATTGATACAGCTGAAATGTACGGCAACGAAAAAAGTATCGGTCAAGCCGTCAAAGCAAGCGGAATCGCTCGTAATGACCTTTTTATCACAAGCAAATTGGATAATCAGGCTCATACTTACGAACTGGCTACTCAAGCCCTTGATCGTTCTTTATCCGACCTTGAGACCGACTATTTGGACTTATTTTTGATCCATTGGCCTAATCCAAAGGCCTTTCGTGACCAAGACTGGAAAAAACATCTCCAAGAAACTTGGCGTGCTTTAGAAGATGCCTATAAAGCTGGCAAAGTCAGAGCTATCGGCGTTTCAAACTTCAAGCCAAAGCACCTTGAGATCTTGGCTGAGACACAAACGATCCAGCCGATGGTCGACCAGATCCGGATCTGCCCAGGTGACGTCGATCGACCGACCATTGATTACTGTCAACAGCACGATATTTTATTGGAAGCTTACAGTCCATTTGGAACCGGTCAGATTTTTAATGACGAAACACTAAAAGCTTTAGCAGAAACAAAGGGCCAATCTGTCGCTCAGATCTGCTTACGCTGGTCGTTACAACACGGCTATTTGCCACTACCAAAATCCGTCCATCCGGCTCGGATCAAAGAAAATACTGAAGTCTTTGATTTTGAATTGACCGAAAGCGAAATGCAACAGATCGATGCCTTACAGGGCGTTGCGGGCTTTGCAACTGACCCTGATACGGCCGATTTTTAAAGATCCTAAGGGGGAATTTGCGATGGGGAAAAAAACAACTGTCAATGAAGCTTTGCTAAAAGATGATCTCTACCAAGCCGTCAATGGTGAATGGCTCAAAACCGCCGTGATCCCAGCAGATAAGGCAACTACTGGGGGCTTTGCCGACTTGGCCGATAATATCGAAGAAACGTTGATGTCTGATTTTGGCAAGATGTTGACAGACCAAGTCCGACCACAGACTAAAGAAATGGCAGAATTTGTGAAATTCTACCGCCTTGCATCTGATTTTGAAGCTCGTAACAATGCTGGCTTTGCTCCAGCTAAAAAGTATCTAGATAAGATCTTAGCCTTAAAAGATCTAAAAGCTTGGCAAGATGCTTTACCGGATCTGTTCCTTGAGAGCTATGATGCACCGTTTGAATTCTATGTTTCACCGGATATGAAAGATACTAAACATTACGCGCTCCATGCTGATGTGCCATCTTTATTTTTACCCGATAAGACCTACTATGAACCTGGCAATGAACAAGCGAAAACATTGCTTCAGATCTTAGAACAGATGCTGACTGAACTCTTCAAGTTAGCTGGTTATGATGAAGAATTTAGCCAAAAGACGATCAAACAAGCTTTGGCTTACGACAAAAAGCTGGCTCCTTTCCAAAAGGACAGCACTGAACGCGCCGATTACGTCAAATCCTACAACAAGTACACTTTCCAAGATTTCGTAGCGTTGAGCGAACATGTTGATCTCGCTAAAGTCGTGACGGCTTTACTTGGAAAAGCACCTGAACAAGTGATCGTCAGCGAACCTAAATACTATGCAGCCTTAAATGAATTAGTCAACGAACAAAACTTTGAGAGCATGCGGAGCTGGTTATTTGTCAAAACACTGCTCGATCTGACTGGGTTATTGAGCGATGAGATCCGGGTTTTAGGTGGCACCTATAACCGGGCGCTCTCTGGTTCAAAAGAGGCGATGAAACCGCAAAAAGCTGCCTTTTACTTAGCTACGAACCAATACAGTCAAGTAGTCGGGCTCTATTATGCCCATAAATACTTCGGTGCTCAAGCTAAAGCCGATGTGCACCACATGGTCGAAAAGATGATCGCCGTCTATAAGAAACGACTGGAAGAAAATGAATGGTTAAGCGATGAAACGCGTAAAAAAGCGATCGTCAAATTAGATGCACTCGGGATCAATGTCGGCTATCCCGATGAACTCGATCCCCTTTACTCCAAGTTTATCGTCAATGATGACTTAAACTTAGTTGATAACGTGACGAATTTCACCAAGATCGCAACTAAGCGTCATTTTGAACGGATCGATGAAGAGGTCGACCGCACACGTTGGGAGATGCCCGCACACATGGTCAACGCTTACTATCATCCTTCATTTAACATCATTGTCTTCCCAGCAGCGATCTTACAAGCGCCATTTTACAGCCTTGAACAATCTTCAAGTGCCAATTATGGCGGGATCGGTGCCGTTATCGCCCATGAGATCTCTCATGCGTTTGATAACAACGGGGCTCAATTTGACGAACACGGGAACTTAGCTAATTGGTGGACTAAAGAAGATCTAGCCCACTTCCAAAAATTAGCCGAAAAAATGATCGCACAATTTGACGGCTTAGAATTGCCCGCTGGAAAAGTCAACGGCAAGCTCGTCGTTTCCGAAAACATTGCGGATGCAGGTGGGTTGAGCTGTGCGCTTGAAGCCGCCAAAAGTGAACCGGATGCTGATCTGCGTGAATTCTTCATCAACTGGGCTCGGATCTGGGGGATGAAGTCTGCACCAGAACGGGAAAAACTCCTGTTAGCGATCGATGTTCATGCCCCCCATGTCTTACGGGCAAATATCCAGCCGCGTAACTTAGACGACTTCTACCAAGTCTTTGACGTTCGACCAGGCGATGGGATGTATCTAGCACCCGACAAACGGATCGCTATTTGGTAATAAACACAATGATCAATAACAAGAGCCACCACGGAATATCGTGGTGGCTCTTTCTTGTTCCCAAAACATTTTATTTCATTAGAAATTGATGTTATTATAATAAAAAAATTAAAAAGGGACTGAGCTAAATGCGGATCGTTAGTATATGCTTTAGATGGTCATGTTATTTGTTGTTTGGTGCGCTCGCTTTGGTAGCGCTCTTGATGTATCTTGATGCACTCGTTTTTTACCCCAGCTTTGCATATCATTTTGAGTTCTATCAGCTTTATTTCGTGATCACTTTATTATTACTGCCATTTTTTCGTCTCAGACATCCACGCCTGTTCATCAGTGATGATCAATTTGTCTCTTTACGACAAAAGGCTTTAGATCAACACCACCAAGACGTCGCTTCCCATTATTGCGGTGGCCGCTGGGATTCAAGTGGCGTGCGGGTCAATCCCTTTGAGTACACCTCACCTTATACCCAATCCTATGATGGCGCCACCGGCTTAGCTTACAGTTTAGCCAAGAGCTTTTTTATGAGCCTACTTTTCTTGCTGTTTGCTCCGCTCTTTTATCTTGGTATCTTGATCTATCAAAAAATACACTAAAATACACAGAGAGACCCACCGCGATAATACGCAGTGGGTCTCTGCTGATCAGTGGAATGAACTCTTTGGATCTAAAACCATGGCTTCAGCTAATGCAACTTCATTATACAAATCATATAGGTCGGTCGAATCAACTTCCCCTTCCTCCAGTAATCCTGCCAAATACTCACGTTCAATATAAAATGACCATAACAAGGCTTGTTGCTCTAAGGAACGTTCGACCTTGTTAAAGGCTGGACGGCGTGAAACGTAGAACCACTGTTGCCAAAATTGCCGCAAGCTGGTCTCTGAATTTTGGTCACGCAGATCATAGATCACACTTTGCCTGACCTTTTCTGGCAGATACATCTGTTCAACTTCACTGATCGCTCGATTGACCATCTCTTGGCGATACTTTTTCTTTTCGCCTGTATCATGCTCTTCCTTTGGCAAAATAAACCAGAAAACGATGCTTGGTACTAACATACTCAAAATGATCATTACTGATTCAGACATGATGACCAGGTTGAATTGATTTGAACTTAGCCCCAAACTTGCAGCCATAAAGACAAGCGCTAACGTAACGGCCCCATGAACACCACCTAACGAAAAGATCAAAGCGCTATGGTGACCACGTTTCATGATCAGTAAAACGTAGAGGTACCGAACAAGCAAATTCATGGCATACAAGACGATCCCAGCTGTGATCCAGATCCATGATGAGAAGGTCACATCTTCGTCCATAATGATCCGGACAAAGTTTAAGCCTAAGATCAAAAAGACGGCATTATTCAATAATTCTTGGACTAAGGAAAAAATATTATTTCCCAAATAGAATTGATGCATATCACTGAAACGACTCCGCTGCGCTTCACTGTTATGCAATAAGCCAGCACATACAACGGCAATGATCCCGGAAACATGGATCTCTTCAGCTAAGACATAAATGATAAATGGTAACGCAACGGCTAACATGATCTGGGCATTGACTGCATTGTCAAAGGGCAAGCGGATCAAGGCTTGGCGGAAGAAGATCGCAATAAAAGCAATAATAGCACCAAACAGTGCGCCACCAATCGCTGCAAATAAGAAGTTTATGATCGTGGACCCATAATCGATCTCTCCGCGCAATAAGAACAGCACCGTCGCATTCAATAAGATGATCCCAGAAGCATCATTGAACAAAGCTTCCATCTTTAACATATTTTTTTCACTCTTAGGAAGCTGTAGTCCTTCCGAAACAGATTCTGTCGCCGTCGCATCAGTTGGGGTACTGATCGCTGCCATCACTAATGCTAGCGACAAACCGATCCCCGTGATATATGAGAGTGCAAACCCCGTTACGATTGTACTTATGACTACTAAAACGACTACGATCCCCAAGATTGTTTTGAGTTTGTGCCCCACACGATTGAGATTCATTGCCTGCCCTTCAAAGAACAGCAATGGCGCAATGATCGTGATCATAAAGACCTCAGGCTCAAACTCGGGGATCATATCGTTGAAAAAGGGGATGCTAGCAATTATCGCGCCAACGGCCATACTGACATAATTTTCCGAGATCTTTGGAAAAAACTGCGCTAAAATACTAGCTGCTATTGATGCAAAAATCAACAGTAGCCACCCACTTAATTCGTGCATAAAAATCCCTCCAGTTTTTCTTTCATCATATCAGAAAAACCGAACAAATTACCACTTCCACGCTCTTATCTTAGGTGCTCTTCGGGCCAAGACCAAACCAAGCCCCGTTCCAACTATCCCTTGTACTAAATTAGTTGCTATGCCTAAGACCCCAGCACTCCAGCCATACAGCAAACTATCGGCGATAAAATATCCCCCAACTAAAACACCGATCGCTCCGCCACAGACCAGTATTTGCTCTTTTAAGGACTTAGATCGAGCGGCGCCAACAAGTGCTCCTTGTGTGCCATGGATCACCAACGAAAAGAGCATGTACTGCGGATAACCGCTGAATAGATCGAGCAAAAAGCCACTCAGGCCCCCAACTAGAGCACCACTGCGCACGCCAAAGACAAGCCCAGCAAGAACGATCCCCGCATCACATAAATTGATATTTCCATGCGTAAATGCTACCGGGATCAAAAAGATGCGTGCCACAGCTACATTTAAAGCCGTTATCAAAGCTAATGTCACGATTTGTCTAGTCTTCATGTGATATCCCCTTCGCTAATTGTGGCAATAACTCGCCCAGATAGATCCCATAACTACGATCAACATTTTGGTCAGCAGTCTGGATCAAAGCTTGTTGCGTCAACCCCGTGGCTTGCTTTATCGCCTGTTCAAACGGAACTTTTTGCCGTAAAAATGAGGCTAAGAGCGCCGCAAAAACATCACCACTCCCATAGAAGTGGCCTGTTACTTTCGGTAAGACACAGGTTTTTAACTGGCCATCCTCCAGCCAAATACATCCCTTTTGTCCATCCAACTCAACTCCAGTGATGACCGCCCGACCTCCTGGACGTAAAAGCCGTTCTACCTCGTGGGCTAATTTGGCTAGATCAGGATCGTTTTGCATTTGGCCTGTTAAAAATTTTGCTTCAGTCAAATTTGGAGTCGCAAAATCAGCTACTTGCAATAACTTTTTTTGCAAAGCTAAATGCCGTTCATCTAAATTAGGGTAGAATTTCCCCTCATCAGCAAAAACTGGGTCGATTACAACTAGATCTAACTCGGCCTGTTTTAAATATTGGTATAGTGCTTCGCCAGTAGCCAAATTATCGATATAACCGACCAATGCTGCCGTGATCTTAACATTTTGTGCTTGCCAATGTGCAAAAGTCTCTTTGACAAAGGAGTAGCAATCACTGACTGCTGGGGTGCCAAAGCCTTCACTTTGGGTCGATAATAGGCTCGTAGGCAAGATAGCTAACGGGATCTTTTGTACTTGTAAGATCGGGATCGCCACTGCCAATGAGAGATTCCCGATCGCTGAAAGGTCTTGGGCCACAAGCATCTTTTCATCAAATTTTATCCGCATCAATTCTACCCCCTGAAATGTCAGTCTTAATTACTTAACTATAGCTTTTTTTTAGTATATTTCAAGTTTCTTGCTGTTGTAACCATTTTCTTAATCAACAAAAAATGGTATACTTAGTTAGAAGTTAAAGTTGGTTTTAATTTATGAGGGGTTTTTTTATGACAAAAGTAGCATTGATCACCGGGGGTGCCCAAGGAATTGGACAATCGATCGCCCGCCGTTTAGCTGATGATGGCTTTGCTGTAGCCGTTGCCGATCGCAATTTAGAAGCGGCTAAACAAACAGCCTTTGATCTAACGACTGCTGGTAAAAGCGCAGTTGCGATCGAAGTTGACGTTGCCGATAAGGATAGTGTCTTCCAAGCTGTGCAAAAAACATACAATGCATTTGGCGGGTTTGATGTGATCGTTAATAACGCTGGCGTGGGTCCGATCACTCCGATCGAAACGATCACACCTGAACAATTTGATCAAGTATACCACATCAACGTTGCTGGTGTTATTTGGGGTATCCAAGCCGCAGTTGAACAGTTTAGAAAGAAAAAACGCGTTGGTAAAGAAATCGTTGGTAAGATCATCAACGCCACCTCTCAAGCTGGTGTCGTAGGTAACCCCAATCTCTTGTTATACAGTGGAACCAAATTTGCCGTTCGCGGGATCACCCAAGTAGCTGCACGTGACCTTGCTAAAGAAGGGATCACGGTAACTGCTTTTGCCCCTGGGATCGTAAAAACCCCAATGATGTACGATATTGCCCACCGTGTCGGCCAAAATGCTGGCAAAGATGATGAATGGGGCATGCAAACTTTCGCTAAAGATATTGCATTAGAAAAACTCTCCGAACCAGAAGATGTAGCAGCTGCTGTTTCATTTTTGGCTGGGCCAGATTCCGATTATGTCACTGGTCAAACCTTGATCGTTGATGGCGGTATGCAATTCCACTAAAATTTTGCTATAGTTGACTAAGCAAAGTCATGGCTTTGCTTAGTCTTTTTTTGTGAAATGAGGTTTCTTCCCATGTGGGGTACATTTTTTAATGTTGGTATGATTTTTTTAGGTAGCGCAGTCGGTTCGATCTTTAAAAAAGGGCTCGGTGACAGTTATCATCAGATCGTCATGCAAGCTTTAGGGCTTTGCGCCTTAATGATCGGACTCAACAGTACTTTGACTAATATGCAAAAAAGCCAGCTACCCGTATTGTTCATTGTCAGCCTTGTTACCGGTGGCGTTATCGGACAAGCACTCAAACTCGAAGACCGTTTTGAGCAACTCACCACTCACTTGGGAGGAAGTCGCGCTAGTAGTGGACTTTCAACGGGGATCTTATTGTTTTGCGTCGGCTCCCTTTCGATCCTCGGGCCTTTTGAGGCTGCTTTAAATCATAACTATACATATCTTTTGACAAATGGATTATTAGATGGGATCACCTCGATCATCTTAGCTTCAGCATACGGCTGGGTGATCGCTTTATGTGGGGTCGTGTTGCTTATCTGGCAAGGAAGTCTATATCTCTGTGCTCTCTTTTTTGCCTCAGCTATCTCCCCTGCACTCATGGCCGAAGTTTCGATCGTTGGTGGGATCTTGATCTTTGTCGCAGGCTTAAACATTCTCAAGCTTACCAAGATCAGCGTTTTGAATCTCTTACCAAGTTTATTGATCCCACCACTTGTTTTATTATTTTGGCACTAAAAAAGTCCCTAGGAAAAAATTTTTCCCTAGGGACTTTTTTATTTCGATAACTTACGCTATTTTCTATTATTTAGTGAAAGCAATATTCTCCCATAAATTGTAACTTTTTTTATCATCCAACGAAACATTGGCTAACTTTTTCGAGAAAACAAAAGTATTGTAGCGGAAATTCATTGGAACGATATAAGCTTCCTTATTCATGTAATCTTGCCACTTATGGAATTGTTTAAGCTGATATTTTTCGTTAAATGCTGCTTTAGAGCTCAATGATTTGATCAACTCTGTATTTTCTTTCGTGACAAAATGTCCTAAGTTATATGGGTCATTAGGCATATAGCTACCAGCAACACCAGTCGTTGGGGCATTAGTTACAGACCAAGCACTTAGCCAAACATCCCAGCCTTTGCCATCTTTAGTCAATTGTTCAACATACGAATTAAATTCTTGGAGACGATTATCCTTTAATTCAACTTTGACCCCAATTTTTTTCCATTGTTCAAAATACACATCGATAGCTGTTCGGTCGTTCATTGGACCTGATCCCATTGGCGCTAACAACTTCAATGTGAATTTTTTCCCATTTGGTAAAGTCCGATAACCGTCCTTTTGCATACGGAAACCAGCTTTGTCCAATAATTTATTAGCTTTTTTTAGATCTAATGGATAACCTTTTGCTTTATGATTATTGTATTTTCCAAATACGTCCGGAACGATCGTATTAGCCCGATAAGCAAGACCGTAGCTAAACTTCTTATCAAATTGATCGGTGTTAAGCGCATAGCCCATTGCTTGGCGTAAAGCTCGATTTTGAACTGGTGTCTTACGATCCATCACACTTTCACCTTTATCGTTGACACGTCCGACCTTAAAACCGAGATAGGAATAATACTTTGCTTTTTCGCCTAAAACAACATATTGCGATAATTTTCGCACTTTATTATAGGTACTGCCATTTTCATATAGTAAGACGTCAAACTTATTAGCTCGCATTGCTGCAGCAGACTTAGATGGAGAGACCATTTCAACATCTACCTTACTTACATTAGGCTTTTTACCCCCGTAATATTTATTAGGGACCCATTCGATCGATTCACCCCGAACCATATTTTTGATCTTAAATGGCCCATAAAATAGCGGATGCTCTTGTAACTTATCACTTGAAGCTAATTTATCAAACGGAACATCTTTTAGATAGTGGTATGGCATTGCTGTCGAAAGAATGTACCCTGCATGCAGGAATTTGATCTCGGGCTCCAATTCCTTAAAATGAATCACCAAAGTCTTTTTATCTTTGATTTCTAGACCAGAGATCTTGTCGGCTTTACCATCATGATATTCTTTAATACCTTCAATAGTTTGCAACTGTCCATTATAATCAGCTGAACCGGTAGCACGATTAGCTGCAACTTCATAGGTATATTCAAGATCCTTAGCTTCCAAAGGTTGCCCATCAGACCAACCTGCATTTTTCTTCAACTTAACTGTTGCTTCCTTTTTACCATAATCGATAGAAACATTAGCCAAACCACCTTTGGCATACGTGTAATCATCGTTTACTCTGAACAAACTAATTTCGCCAAATTGCGCTACCTCACTTGTAGGAGCATCCGAGCGTAAAACATCAGCAAATACACCTTTGAATACCCCATTCTCAGAAACACCAACGCGTAAGGTCCCACCTTTAACTGGCTTTTTGTGATTGTCGTATTCAATTGGAAACTTAGCCGCTTGAACACTATTAACGACCGTCCCTGACATCAATAATGTTGTCGCCAGCGCTAAAACACTTTTTACTGCCCACTTTTTCTCCATCTGTTTATCCCCTTTTTATCTTTTGATCATTCTTTTAAAAATACGTACTCCTTTTCAGTTGATACTTCGGCTGCAAAATGATACCCCAGTTCATCAAAGCCTTTGAGTTGTTCTAAAGTTTTTACTTGATGTTGTGCTAAGTAACGTACAAATTGTCCCCGTGCTTGTTTCGCATGTGTAGCTTTTTGAACATATTTTTGGCGCTTTTGGTCAAATTCTTTGAATTCAACAGTGATAAAGATATCCGCTGGCGTCAAATAACGTTCGATCGCTTTTGCATACTCTTTGGAAGCTAAATTGATCACTGGCTCTTTAGTCTCATAAAGTGCCGTGTATAGATCAGCGCCCCAAAAGTTATACAGATCACGATACTGTGAATCCAGCAATTTAGACCCCATCTCCAGGCGATATTGAATAATGCCATCAAATGGTGCTAAGATCCCATACAATCCCGAAAGGATCCGCAAATTTTGCGCTAGATATTCTACAGCTTCCACTTCTAATAAGTCTGGTGCCATCGAACTATACTGTAAGCCCACATAAGAAAACAAAGCTGGCGTTAGATTTTGGTCGAGCTTTGAATCCTTTAAACGTTGATAGTTCAACTGTGCTAACTTATCGCTACAGTGCCAGATCTCTTTTAGTTGTGGATAGGACAATTGTTGTAGCCACTCAAAAAGTTCTTGTGTCTTTGACATATACTGAGGTCGGCTTTGAACTTCAAAGTCACTCGTAGCATCTTGCATCTTTTTAGCGGGTGAAATAATTATTTTCATGTTTCTCATTCCAATCGTTTTACCCAAATTTTAGCATATTTGTTCCACGTGAAACACGAAACACAGCCCCGCTTTATTTAGTCAATGCTACTTGATCCCAGAGATTATATTTAACATCCGTGGCATCAGCTGAAATATTTTTCACATTCTTACCAACTGTTTCTAGATCATATTGGTAATATAACGGAACAACATACGCTTCTTTTTGCATATATTGTTGCCATTTATGCATTTGTTGGATCCGATATTTGGTATTGAATGCTTTTTGTGAATTCATCTGAGCAACCAATTTATCATTTTCCTTAGATGTAAAATGACCGTAGTTTAATTCTGATGTTGGCGCCGAAATGTAACTTGGATAGCTAGTTGGTTCCGGTGGCAAACTCCAAACACTGATCCAAAGGTCAAAATTGTGTTTCTTATTGCTTGATAACACATCTAAATAGTTGTTATACTCAAGCGCTTTACCACTATATAATTTGACATTTAGTCCTACCTTTTTCCATAGTTGGATATAGTTAGCTCGAGCTGCCACATTACTCTCGCTTCCCTTTTGGTCTAACATGGTCAACACCAATTTTTTACCATTAGGTTGTGTTCTGTACCCGTCTTTACCTCGCTTAAATCCAGCCTTGCCTAACAGTTCATTTGCCTTCTTTAAATTAAAGTTATACGCTTTGACACTTTTATCATGATACGTACCATAATTTGGCGAGATCAGCGTATTAGCATGTTTTGTCACTCCATGACCAAACTTTTTAGTTACGGCCTCTACATTCATTGCATAAGCCATAGCTTGACGAAGTGCACGATTACTTATCGGTAAAGATTTATCCATCACACTTTTTCCATCTTTATCGGCATGACCCACTTTAAAGCCAAGATAGGTGATCCCCGTTCCTAAACTCCCCAAAGTTACCAATTTCTTATCATCTTTTATCTTGTTGTATGTTGCACTTGATGTATTTAAAAGAACATCATACTTCCCTGATTTCATAGCTGTTGCAGCTTGAGAAAGGGGTACGATCTCGGTTATGATCTTAGCTAATTTAGGTTTAGGACCACCGTAATACTTATTTGGGACCCATTCGATCGATTCACCTTGAACAATTTTCTTTATTGCATATGGTCCGAAAAACAATGGGTGTTTTCTGACCTTATCGCTTGAAACTAATTTATCGAATGGAACATCTTTTAGGTAATGATACGGATAGGCCACATTCGCTACATAGCCAGAGCCAGCATATTCAGCCGCTGGTGTTAATTCTTTAAAATGGATCAATAAATGTTTACTATCCTTTTCTTCCAAACCTGTGATCTTATCAGCTTTACCTTCGTGATATTCCTTCACACCCTCGATATTTTCTAACATCTCATTGTAATAAGGAGAATTACTATCTTTATTAGCTTGGATCTCGTAAGCATAGGCTGCATCACGGGAGGTCACTGGCTCACCATCTGACCAGCGGGCTTTCTTAGTGATCGAGATCAAAGCAGTATTGTTTTTTCGATCAAACTTAACATTGCCAAAGCCTCCAGCAACATACTTACCATCGTTATCATAGCCAAATAAACTAGCGGAACCAGGTGCAGCCATAACACTTGTTTTCCCGTCACTGTCCAGTTCATCGATGAAGATACCTTTAAACGGCTCATCGCTGGCATACCCTACACGCAAGGTCGCATTCTTGAGAGCTTTTTTATGATTCACATATTCATCTGGGAAACTAACTGCTTTAGCTGTTAAAGGCTGTACACTAGAAACAGTCATTAAACTTACTGCCGTTACTACAGCCAAGCGCTGCAAAAATTTTTTATTTTTCAATTTATACTCCCCTTTATTTTGTTAAACAAACATTGTCCCACACTGTCAATTGCGTACTATCATCGACCGTCATTCCTTTGACATTTTTACCTACTGCTGTCAGATCATAACTATATGAAAGTGGAACGACATAAGCTTCTTTGCGCATATATTCTTGCCACTTGTGCATCTGCTCGATCCGATATTTAGGGTTAAATGCTTTTTCTGAATTCAACGACTTCAATAGTTTTGTGTTTTCTTTAGTTACAAAATGCCCGTGGTTGAACGAAGACTTTGGACTGTAAGCTGCAGTCGCTGCAGTTGATGGCTCTTGACCCAATGACCAGTTACCAAACCAAATATCAAACTTATGTGAATTACTATGAAGCAGATCTTCATATGTATTAAATTCCAAAGGACGATCATTTACTAACTCAACTCTGACCCCGATCTTTTTCCAAAGTTGCATATAATTAGCTCGGATCTCATCATTTCCACGTCCACTTGCTTGATCTAACAAATGTAATGTCAATTCTTTACCATTTGGCTGAGTCCGATAACCATCTTTTCCTCGTTTGAAACCAGCTCGATCAAGCAATTGATCAGCTTTCTTCAAATTTTGATAATACGGCTTGATCTTATTGTCATGATATGCACCATAAGCTGGCGAGACCATTGAATTGGCCCATTTTTGCAGACCAGCACCATATTCTTTGACGATCTGTTGCGTATTCATCGCATAAGCCAAAGCAAGACGTAAAGAGCGGTTATTCGTAACTAGCTTTTTGTCTAACACGCTTGTACCATTCGCACCCTTATCCCCGACACGAAAGCCCATGTATTGCAAGCCATATGCCATCGTCCCTAGTGTCACATATTGATCGACCTTGCTCGTCTTAGCATAAGTAGCCCGTGATTCATGCAAGATGACATCATACTTATGCGAACGCATAGCTTCTGCGATCTGTGCTACTGGTACAACTTCTTCGACCACTTTGTCTAACTTAGGCTTCTTACCACCGTAATATTTATTTGGGACCCACTCGATCGCTTCACCTTGAACGACTTTTTTGATCGTATATGGTCCAAAGAACAATGGGTGTTTGCGTACCTTATCACTTTGTGCCATCTTAGACATCGGCACATCTTTTAAGTAGTGATAGGGTTGAGCATCATTGTACAGATAACCTGAATCAACATACTCCATCGCTGGTGTCATCTTCTTATAGTGGATCAAAAGGTGCTTGCTATCTTTGATCTGCAGACCCGAGATCTTATCAGCTTTACCTTCGTGATATTCCTTCATCCCCATGATCGTCTCAAGAGCGTCACTGTAGTATTCAGATGTACTATCTTTATTAGCGATGATCTCATAGACAAATGCCATATCTCGGGCTGTCACTGGCTTGCCATCAGACCAGCGAGTTTTCGGTCCAATCGTGATCAAAGCTATTTTACTACCGCGGTCAAATGAAACATCGGCTAACCCGCCTTTGACATACTTACCATTTTTATCTTTTCTGAACAATCCCGATTGGCCTAATTCTGCCAACCTATTTGTTTCAGAATCGGTCCCCAATTCTTGGATAAAGATGCCTTTAAAGTTCGTATTTGAAGGATAGCCGACTTTTAGCGTGCCACCTTTTAGTTCCTTTTTATGATTAACATGCGTTTGTTTCAACGTGACATCTTTGGCTAAGACAGTACTGGTCGGAACAGCTAGTGTTCCAGCTAAAACTGTTAATAAAGCTACTGTTTGCGTGAATAAATGTCTTCTCCCCATTTTAAATTCCTCCTCGCTTATCCTAAGCGCTGACGTGCATCAAACGCACGTCGAATAACATTTCCAACATAACTAATGCCCACACACAACAACAATATCAACAACGATGCCGGCATCCAGACCCAAGGCGCCCCGATCATGACATCCGGATCTTGAGCTAATCCGATCATCAAACCTAAACTTGGCACTGATTCCGGCAAACCAAACCCTAAGAAACTTAAACCAACTTCGATCCCGATATTTGATGTCAAGCTCAAGATCAGATCAACAATGATAAGTGAACTGATATTTGGCAAAATATCGGTCAACATGATCTTCCAAGCACTACTCCCTGAAGTCACAGCCGCATAAACATATTCTTTATGCGCTTCAGCTAGCGTCTTAGAGCGGATCAACCTTGCCGTACCGACCCATAAAAAAGCCGAAACGACTAAAATAAAGTCCAACATACTATAATTTGGAATGATCGACACGATCACGATAACTAACATCAGCATCGGTAACAGCATCATAAAATCCAAAAAGCGCATCATGATATTATCGACGAGCCCACCGTAATAACCTGCGACCAAGCCAAAAACGATCCCGATCACTTCAACGATCAATGTGACCGCTAAACCAATATCTAATGAATTACGTGCCCCCAACACTAAATACTTCAAAACATCACGTCCACCTTGGTCGGTCCCCAACAAATGCCCACCTTTTCCGGGGTGGCCGTAGCTGTTTATGATGTCCACATGCATTACTTGCTTAGTATTCAAAAAAGCTGCATAAATATAAATAAAAAAAATCAGTGCTAACAGTAAAAACAAGAAAAATGTTGCTCCCTTGTCCTGTTTAAATTCGCGCACGATCATTGAGAAATTAGACGTATTCTTTTTCATAATCCTTCCCCCATTATTCGATCCGGACCCGTGGATCGACCAAACTCAAAATGATATCCGACAATAACGAGCCGATCAAAGTCATCGTGCCATATAACAGGACTAAGGCGGTGATCACTGAATAATCGCGGTTTAAGATCGAGTTCATAAATAATAGCCCCATGCCTGGATAGTTAAAGATCTGTTCGATAAAGATCGAGCCTCCCAGCAGACCTGTGATCGAATATCCTAAGAAAGCAGCGATCGGCAATAATGAATTTCTAAAGATATGATGGGTGAAGATCGTCTTTTCTGGTACACCTTTGGCCCGAGCTGTCTTGACATAATCTTGATTCTTATTGTCGATCACCTCACTCCGCAAATATTGCACGACCGCGGTCACACTAAGAACGGCCATCAAGCAAGCCGGTAAGATCATATGATCCAAACGACTCAAAATATAACCTAGCGTTCCGGTAACATCGACTGAGACGGAACCAGAAGTCGGAAACCAGCGTAATTTATACCCAAATAACCAAACCCCTAACAGGTAAAAGACAAAGGACGGGATCGCATATGCAACAAAGGTGTAGATCATGATCCCCTTATCCAATCTCGAATTCTCATACCGCCCTGCGATCAACCCCAATGGAATAGCTAATGAATAACTCAAGATCAAAGTCAATAAATGTAACCAGATCGTATTGCCCATCCGCGATAAGATCAGACTTCCAACGGGTGTCTTAAACTGATAACTCATCCCTAGATCCCCATGGACCATCCGAACGATCCAGTGCCAGTATTGCAGATACCACGGATCATAGACCCCAGCTTTAACACGCAAAGCTTCGATCTGGGCGGGTGAAGTCTGCGGTGTGATCATCCCCGTAAATGGATCTCCAGGCATTAATTTTGCGATCAAAAAAATCACGATACTCAGCAAGACTAATTCTGGGATCATCAGCAAAACACGTCTCAAAATAATTTTCCACATATATCGATTCCCCTTTCAGTGCTCATTCTTTTCTCAAAGCAACAGAATGTGTCCGCGTTACCTCTTCTAACGGATAGACCCGACCATTTTTATCATAATAATCCTCTTTTTGAGCATTATATTCGGCTTCGAGTGCTTGATGCTTTTTGCGATGACTTTCCCGATTTTCTACATCTGTCTGCGGAATAGCAGCCAAAAGACGTTTTGTATAAATATCCTCACGTGTCCCAATTTCAACAAAGCGTCCTCGATGCATGATCGCCAAATTGTCACACATGTGATGGACGACCCCTAGATCATGTGAAATAAACAGAAAGGCTACACCATACTTTTTTTGGATCGCCTTCATGTAATTCAAGACTTGAGCCTGTACCGACAGATCCAAAGCCGAGACTGGTTCATCAGCAATGATCAATTTGGGTTTAGTCGCCACGGCTCGCGCAACTCCGATCCGTTGCCGTTGTCCCCCAGAAAATTGATGGGGATACTTATACAGTGATTCCTCATCCAAGCCCACAGTTTGTAGTAATTCAAGTACCAGCTGTTTTAAATCTTTACGTGACAATTTTTCAAAATTTCTGAGTGGCTCACCGATGATATCGATGACCTTTTTCTTTGGATCTAGACTGGAAAGTGAATCTTGAAAGATCATCTGTACGTCTTTGTTGTACTTTAGTTTCTTTCTGACCCGCTTGTCAGTCACATCTTTTCCACGGTAAGTGATCGTCCCCGAAGTCGCTTCGACCAAGCCAACAAGTGCTTGCCCGATCGTTGATTTCCCCGAGCCTGATTCACCGATCACACCGTAACTTTGCCCCTTTTGGATCGTAAATGAGACCCCATCGACCGCATGGACATAATCTGTTACATGATTGAAAAAACCTGATCGTACGGGATAATGGACCCGCAAATTCTCTACTTTTAGCAATTCATCACCCATTATCAGCGCCCCCTACTTTAGTTTCATCGGGAAATTTGAAATCCCGCCAACAAATACATCTGACGTAATGGCCGACCGCAACTTGGTGCATTTGCGGTTCACTTTCATGTTCCCAGGTATCTAGCCATGGGACACGTTTAGCAAAACGACAACCGCTATGTTCCACATTCTTCAAAGATGGCACCATCCCCTCGATCACGTATAATTCTTCTTGATCGCTGTCCGCTTGTGGCATTGAGCGTAAGAGTGATCGTGTATATGGATGTTTGGGATCGGTAAAAATTTGCTTAGCCGACCCTAACTCAACGACCTGCCCCGCATACATCACAGCAACTCGGTCGGCCATCTCTGCCACGACCCCTAGATCATGGGTGATCAAAATGATGCCCGCATGATTTTCAGCTTGGATCGCTAGCAATAAATCCAAGATCTGAGCTTGGATCGTAACATCTAAGGCTGTGGTCGGTTCATCAGCAATGATCAGATCGGGCTTGCAGGCGATCGCGATCGCAATAACGACACGTTGGCGCATCCCACCTGATAACTCATGTGGATATTGCCGTGCCACTAGCTCGGGATGTTCTAGACCTACTTGCTGTAGTAATTCAAGCACACGAGCATGTTTTTGCTCATCTGTCATCTTAGTATGGAGGTCCAAGCTTTCTTTGATCTGATCTTCCACACGTATCAACGGATTAAGTGCAGAGAGCGGATCTTGAAAGATCATTCCGATCTGTTTGCCACGGATCTGTTCTAGTTGTTGGCGCCTCGTGCCGACCAATTCGGTCCCACGATATTTGATACTTCCAGTCACTTTGGCTTGCTTCTCGTTGTGTAGCCCCATAATACTCGTGGCTAAAGTACTCTTACCACAGCCAGATTCACCAACGATCGCTAGAACTTCATTTTCATTTACTTCTAAGCAAACATCATCAAGTGCGTTGTAAAATTGGCCCTCAACTTTGAATGCGGTACTGACATTTTTGATTTCCAGTAACAATATCTCGCCCCCCTAATTTAGCGTGAGTGAATTTTTTACCAATTCTATTTATAATTTTTACTTTTATCAACAACTAATTTACTAAAAGTTTTCACTTTTTAAAACCGCTATTTGTAGGGTCATAATTGCAATATGAAATAAAATTATCAAATCAAAACTAAAAACATTTACTTATCCCTTTATTATCTAGCACTAGCAACGAACATTAGAAAAAAATTATTTGAAAATGTTATTTCTATAAACTCATTTTTGGTGCTAACTTATTTTCTTCAAAAAAAGTGTTGACATTACCAAAAAAAGGTTGTAAATTTAGTTCAACAATAAATATCAGCGAACGCAATGAGAAAGACAAGTAATCGTATGTGCGCCTAAAAGCGAGCTCTGGTCGGTGAAAGAGAGCAGGTCAGCCTTACGATGAAAAATCACTTTCGAGCGTTGTATCGAACGAACTTCTAGTAGATACTCTGGGTACACCCATTACAGTGTTAGCATATCGCCCTTTATTCTAGGCACGGGCCGTATGTGAAAGGTGAACGTAGCGAGGCGTTCATGAAGCAAGGTGGTACCACGCTCTACAGGCGTCCTTGGACTAAGCAATTAGTCTAAGGACGCTTTTTCTTTTAGTTCTGATATTTTGTGCAACTAAAAAAGGAGAGTATGGATTATGAATAACACAGAAAAAAAGATGACATTTAAAGATTATGCTGTCGTCAGCTCATTACTATTTGGCCTGTTCTTTGGGGCTGGGAACTTGATCTTCCCCTTACATTTAGGTCAATTAGCCGGACATAACTGGGGACCAGCAGCCCTTGGATTTTTAGTTACTGGGGTCTTATTACCACTATTATCAGTTTTGGCCATCGCGATCACTCGGGCTAAAGGTGTCTATGATGTTGGTTTACCGCTTGGGACTGGCTTTGCATTGACATTTATGGTCTTGATCCACGCTACGATCGGACCACTCTTTGGAACACCACGGACGGCAACTGTTGCTTATGCAGTTGGTTTGAAACCATTTTTAGGGGCTGATAACAGCTGGGGCTTGCTCTTATTTTCTGCTTTATTTTTCGGCGCCGCTTTTGTATTTTCTTACCGTGAAAACAACATCTTGTCTAATGTCGGTAAGGTTTTGAATCCTTTGTTCCTAGCACTTTTGACCTTAGTTTTTGTGGTAGCTTTTGCAAATCCATTAGGTTCGACTACAAGTGCACCTGTTACAGAAGCATACTCTAACTTCTCAAATGCTTTAACAAACGGCTTTTTGGAAGGTTACAACACGATGGATGCTTTAGCCGGTTTAGCCTTTGGGGTCACAGTGGTCACAGCTATCCAACAGATGGGGCAAAAAGATCCCAAGAGCGTTTCACTCGTTACGGCTAAATCAGGTTTCTTCTCCATGGGGGCAGTTGCTTTGATCTACTTGCTCTTGATCTTATTAGGTGCAATGTCTCTAGGACAATTCAAGTTATCGCCTGAAGGGGGCACAGCCTTTACTCAAATCGTCAATGCTTACGCTGGTCCAGTGGGTCAAGCTGTTTTAGCCGCACTTTTGACAGTGACCTGTTTAACGACTGCAGTTGGCTTAGTTGCTGCTTTTGCGCAAGATTTTCATAATCATTTTCCAAAGGTCAGCTACCATGTTTGGTTATTCTTAAGTTGCTTATCTTCATTCTTAACAGCTAACTTTGGGCTCGAAACGATCATCGCTTGGTCAACCCCAATGTTGATGTTCCTCTACCCACTCTCAATGGTTTTGATCTTACTCTCAGTTTTCTCACCACTTTTCAAACGAGATGGGGTCGTTTATCTTACAGTCGTTGTTTGTACCGTTGTTCCAGCCTTCTTTGATATGATCGTTGCTTTTCCAAAAGTAGTCAGCCAAAGCCAAGTTGGGCTAGTCGTGGCTGATATGCGTTCATACCTACCGCTCGCAAGCATCGGAATGTCATGGGCGGTCCCAGCACTCGTCGGCCTTGTCGTGGGACTTGTTCTCCACTTCGTTCGCCGCGGTAGCTTACCTGAATTATCTGAAGAATAATTCCACCTTGCTTTAAGTGCCTCCACTATATAGATACGCAAAAACTCCTGCAATTATTTTTTATTACAGGAGTTTTTTACATTATTTAAAACTAAGACCTAATAAACTGATGATCACAAAAGTCATCCCACTGGCAATCACGGGTCCAGCTGCGACCCCACGCAAGAAAACTACACCTAAAATAGTTCCAAAGACTAAGGCAACAGTAACTTGTGGAGTAGCCGCCAACTGATCAACGCCATACCGGGATAAGATCGCAACTAAGATACCACACCCGACTGCGATCCAGCCAGCCGGCATCTTAAAAGCATCTAGCAGATCGCGAAATGTGATCTGACCAGTCGCGATCGGGATCAAGATCGCAACTGAAATGATCGTGACCCCCCAATTGATCCCCCTTGCTTGGATCACTGGGAACCACTTTTCAGATAACGCCGGGATCAATTTGATCGCCATAACTACAAGTGTTGCAATGATCAAAGAATTGTTCTTACCAAAAAAAGAAACTGCCAGGATCAGCAGCAAAAATAACCATGTTTCCATAAATAAAATACCCCTTCTCTTTTTACAATACCTAAATCATAACAAATTTAGCCATAAAAAGCAGGGATATCATAATTTTTATTGAACTCACCTAGTATTCCGGTTTAGAAAAATACTTTACGAATACTATGTTAACTATACCTTCTATAAAAATTTCCATATATTTATTTTCCAAGCCAAGTTTTTGCCGTCATAAGATCATTGATTTTTGACCATATGCTTCTAGATCTTGAAAAATCGTCAATTTGCTTCAATAACCGTTCACTTTTAGGAGAAATTCTATTTTTTTCTGCCAAACTAGCTGTCATCAAATTCTGATAAACAACTCTTGCCTCAGTATAAATATGAACTTAACCTCCAAATTTCCGATCAGCAATACCTAACATAAAGATTTAGACGTTTACCATATTAAGACGATTCTAGCCGCTATCTATGAATTTGAACGCGGTCACTATTCTGCAGCTAAAGAACAAGCCAGTGTGGTTTGGCAAAGTCTGAAAAAAATCGATACTTGGACAAAATTTGACTTATTTTTGCTCAACAATATTCTCTATTTCTTTGATTTAGACACTGCTGCCTCAATTGCTCAAATGGCACTCCAAGCGATCAATACTAACTATCCTCACTTACTGCACTTAAAGTTCGCTCTTATCGAAAATTGTAGTCTTTTACTCATCACAAATAATGACTTTCCCCAAGCAAAGCTCTGGATAGAAAAGGGGGAGCCCTCTGTATAAAGAACTATTTCAATTCGACTCTTTGAATACTGCCTATGCCTTCTTAGCACTTTGTGAACAAGATTTTTCTACCGTTGAAAAATATCGTGATATTCTCCAATAGATGGGCGATCCCAGTGGGGCCCAAGACGTCACAAAGGAGATCGAGCGCATCCGCTCATTAGAAATTTAAACCAAAAAAGACGAATAACTCAGCAGGAACATTCTCCCGGAGTTATCCGTCTTTTCGCTTAATCTTTCACTTTAGCGATCTTGCCTTGTTCGATATACACCGCTAAGATCGACAAGTCAGCAGGATTGACACCACTGATCCGACTTGCTTGCGCCAAGGTCTCAGGCTGGATCTTGACTAATTTTTGTTTAGCTTCAGTAGCTAAGCCTTCGATCGCCATATAATCAATATTTTCTGGAATCTTCTTAGCTTCCATCCGCTTTAATTTTTCAACTTTCTCATAGGCTTTCTTGATGTAGCCTTCATATTTGTATTGGATCTCGATCTGCTCGATCACTCGCCGATCAAGGGCTTCTGGTGCAGCTGGAATAAATTGCATCAGATCGGCATAGGTCACGTACGGACGACGCAAGAAATCACTTGCTAAGACCCCATCTTTCAAAGGACGATCGCCATGAGCTTCTAAATATGCATCTACTTCTGGTGATGGCTTGATGCGGATCTTGGATAACCGTTCTTTTTCAGCAGCAATCTCAGCTTTCTTAGCTTCAAAAGCTGCCAAACGTTCATCTGATATCAAGCCGATCTCGTGACCAAGTTCTGTTAAACGTAGATCGGCATTATCATGACGCAAGATCAAGCGATATTCTGCTCGACTCGTCAACAAACGGTATGGTTCATTTGTCCCCTTAGTTACTAAGTCATCGATCATGACCCCAATATAAGCATCACTACGCTTCAAGACGATCTCTTCTTTGCCTAAAGCATGACGACCCGCATTGATACCGGCGATCAACCCTTGGCCAGCCGCTTCTTCGTAACCTGAAGTCCCGTTAGTTTGTCCAGCAGTGTATAGCCCTTTGATCAACTTAGTCTCAAGGGTCGGACGTAACTGGTATGGTGAAACGATATCGTATTCGATCGCATAACCAGGGCGCATCATCTCAGCTTGCTCTAAGCCTGGGATCGAATGGACCATTTGTTGTTGTACATCTTCTGGTAAAGAAGTTGACAGCCCTTGGATATAGTATTCATCGGTATCACGGCCTTCTGGTTCGATAAATAACTGATGGCGCGGTTTATCAGAAAAACGGACGATCTTGTCTTCGATCGAAGGACAATAGCGCGGGCCGACCCCTTCGATCACACCAGAAAACATCGGTGCCCGGTCGAGATTATCACGAATGATCTTGTGTGTCATCTCTTGTGTATAAGTCAACCAACAAGATAACTGTTGTTTTACATCTAAATAGTTGGCATCGTCACTTTCATAACTGAATAGATGAGGCTCTACATCACCTGGTTGTTCCTCTGTCTTAGCATAATCGATCGTATTACCATCTACTCGTGGCGGTGTACCAGTCTTGAAACGCTTGAGTTCAAACCCTAAACGTTCTAGATTCTTAGATAATTCGATCGCAGCTTGCGTATTGTTAGGGCCGGAAGAATACATCAATTCACCAATGATGATCTTACCGCGAGCTGAAGTCCCAGTTGTTAAGACAACGGCCTTCGCACCATAACAAGCTCCCGTGTTAGTCACAACTCCCTTGACTTCACCATCTTCAACGATCAGATCATCGACGATCCCTTGGCGTAAAGTCAAATGTGGTTGATTTTCCAACGTATGCTTCATTTCGATCGAATAGCGACTCTTATCTGCTTGAGCCCGTAAAGCTCGAACAGCTGGGCCTTTACCGGTGTTTAGCATCCGCATCTGCACGTAAGTTTTGTCAATATTTTTACCCATTTCACCGCCGAGTGCATCAACTTCACGCACAACGATCCCCTTAGCTGGACCACCGATCGAAGGATTACATGGCATAAATGCCACCATTTCTAAGTTGATCGTGATCAAAAGGGTCTCATTACCCATCCGTGCTGAAGCTAAAGCTGCCTCACAGCCCGCATGGCCAGCACCTACTACGATCACATCATAATCTTTTGCCTTGTATTTTTCTCCAAATTGCATAAATACTCCCTTATTTTCCTAAACAGAATTGACTGAATAACTGATCTAATAACTCATCTTGGTAACTATCACCTGTGATCTCACCCAATAGTTCCCAAGCACGGGTCATATCGATCTGAACTAGATCAACTGGCAATTCTTGATCCAAGCCAGTTAAAACTGCTTCCAAAGCAGCCTTAGCTTGTTCTAACAAAGCAATATGGCGTGCATTGGTCACTAAAACTGTCGCCTGCGAATTTTCGATCCCGCCATAGAAAAGCGCAGCGATATGCTCTTCTAATTCGCTGATCCCTTCATTTTTTAGCACTGAGGTCTTGAGAACTTCAGCTTTATCAACGTATTGATATAATTCATTAGGATCGAGTTTTGGTTCAAGATCCATCTTATTCAAGACGATGATCCGCTTTTTAGCTTGCGTCAGTTGCAATAACTCGATATCTTCAGTAGTCAAAGGCTCACTGGCATTTAACAATAACATCACCAGATCAGAGCGGTCGATCGCTTGTCGTGAACGCTCGACCCCGATTTTTTCGACCATATCATCGGTTTCGCGGATCCCGGCTGTATCGACCAATTTTAATGGTACACCGCGAACATTGACGTATTCTTCGATCACATCTCGCGTCGTCCCAGCAATATCCGTCACGATCGCCTTATCTTCATGTAACAAATGATTCAATAAGCTGGATTTCCCAACATTAGGCCGGCCAACCAAAGCAGTCGCTAACCCTTCACGCAAGATCTTGCCTTGGCGCGCGGTAACTAAAAGTTGTTCGATCTTTGCACGAACATCGATCGCTTTTTCACGCAACAGCTTAGAAGTCATCTCTTCAACATCATCATATTCAGGATAGTCAATATTGACTTCGACTTGAGCCAGTACATCCAAGATCTCTTGCCGTAAATTCTTGATCAATTGCGAAAGATTTCCATCAAGCTGGTTCAACGCAGCCTTCATCGAGCGGTCGGTCTTAGCGCGGATCAGATCCATCACTGATTCAGCTTGCGCCAAGTCGATCCGCCCATGCAAGAAAGCACGCTTAGTAAATTCACCCGGTTCAGCTAACCGCGCACCATTGGTCAATAAGACTTGTAAGATCTTATTGGTGGGCACGATCCCACCGTGGCAGTTGATCTCGATCGTATCTTCACACGTAAACGTCTTAGGTGCTCGCAAAACAGAGACCATTACTTCATCGATTATTTCCCGGGTTTTAGGATCGATAAAATGACCATAATTGATCGTATGACTAGAAACTTTAGTCAGATCCTTGCCTTTAAATACTTGGTTAGCGATCGTCACTGCATCATCGCCACTCAAACGCACGATCGAGATCGCCCCTTCTCCAGGTGGGGTAGCGATCGCCGCGATCGTATCAAATTCAGTCACTGTATTTGCCATTATTTCCCTCCGTAAAATTTATCTTTAAGCATAAAAAAAGCGCCTACTCCACACAAAATAAACTTGTCCCCAAGACAAGCTTCTCATGTGGATAAAGCACTTTGACTACTTTATCAATTAAGATAAGAATGATTATCTATAATATAATGTTAAACTTTTGATTTGTCAATCAGAAAACACAGTGCTCCCCCAAGCGGGTCATCCGCTAGGCACTGCTTTGAGATGCACGACTATATACACGGATCAGCGCCGCGGAAATTCTTCAAAAAAGCCATAGAATTGGGATTTATCGCTATAATCAGCCCGATAGCGACTATTTAGCCCCGCTTTTTTGGCAACATCACTTAGCTCGACTAGAAGTTTCCCGTCCTGCCCTAAAAAGCGAATTTTGTTGTTAAAACCAACTGCATAAATGTATTTAACAAGCCGATCCACCAAATATTCTGGATATTCTTCTTGATCGATCTTCTTATAGACTTGTGCCAACACATCTAAAATATCCAATAACCGCGCACTTTGTTCTGGACGTTCAGCTAAGCTATTATACAATTCATGAATCACTTCTTTTACATGCCCCACATCAACTTTTTGGCCCATTTTACTCACCTTGTCTAGTTATTTGCTAAATATTCATCTAATTCTGCTAGATAAAAAGCTTTTTGTTGTTCGCTGATCCAGGAAGCGGCAAAGGAATTCTTAGCTAAGGCCACGATCTGTTCTTTAGTTAAGTCATACTTTTGAGCTAGTGCGTAGTAGTTATCACCAATATAGCCTCCAAAATAGGCCGGATCATCAGAATGGATCGAAACTTTAACGCCTTTTGCTAACAATTCGAGCACTTCTTTGCCCTTCATATCAGACGCGATAAAGTCATTTGAGAGTGGACATGAAGTAAAACCAACCCCTTGTTTAGCGGCAAATTCAACTAGATCTGGATCCTCAACAATATTAGTTCCGTGATCGATCCGTTCAACGCCGATAACCTCTAACAATTCACGAATATGCTCTAATGAGTTGACTTGATCGACATCGGCGTGGGCTGTAACGTGTAAGCCATGCTCTTGAGCGGTACAGAACTGATTGAAAAACTTCATCGGTGGGTTATTGTGTTCATCTGAATCGAGGCCGACCCCAATAAATTTATCCTTGTAAGGTAAGGCCTCAAGTAAAGTCTTACGCGCCGATTCCCGGGACAGATCGCGCAAGAAACACATGATCAAACGCGCATCAATGTTTAACGCCCGTGCATCTACAGTTGCGCGATATAAACCATTGATGACTGTTTCAAATTTGACGCCACGACTAGTATGCGCTTGGAGATCAAAGAAGATTTCAGCATGTCGCACATTATTTTTAGCCGCTTTTTTGAGGTAGGCCATTGCCAATTCATAGAAATCCTCTTCGTGCACTAAAACTTCCATTGCTGGATAGTAGACCGCTAAAAATGACGCAAGATCATCATACTTTAAATTCTCCTCTACTTCAGCGATCGTCTTTTGACCGATATCAATGTTATTTTTCTGAGCTAATTTGAGTTTTAGTTCGGGTTCTAAGGTCCCTTCGATATGCACATGCAATTCAGCTTTGGGTAAGTTATGCGTAAAATCACGGGTCACTTCAGTCATGATACAGCCTCCATCGTTCGTTTTTGGTAAAATTTTATCTAATATAATACCATCAACAAGACAAAAGTCAACTAAATTCCGAATGAAAATCTATTCACTAAAGCAACGCATAACAAATAAGACAGCTTTCACCAAAAATGCCCATTCTGGTGAAGGCTGTCTTATCCGTACGGCGCTGACCGCTTTGGATCACACTCTAATCAAAGCGAAGGTGGACTGAACGCCCACTGATCTCAGCTAACCGCAATAATTCATCTGTTGTCGGCAAAGCTTCACCAGCTTCGATCGTTTTTAGCCGTTCCCAGCTAAAGCCTGCTTTATATGCAAAATGTGGCTGATCTAGCCCCATTTCTTGCCGTAATTTTCGGACTGCAAATTGATAATCTACTTGTAGATTACGAACTCGGTAGGCTTGTTTTTGTTCAGGGGTCAATTCGATCATTTTAGCATTGAAATTAGTATGTTGATCGCCCTGTTCCTCGGTGGTAAAAGCTTGTAACTGGCGCTTTTTTTGCGCTGCTTTGGCTAAGATCGCCTGTTTACTGGCAGCCATTTCGCGGATAAAGCCAGCTACATCCGGTAAAGTACCTACCATCAACTCGTTTGCTCGTTTGCCCACTGCATCACTTCATTTCCCTATTTTCACTTAATTATAGCAAAAATAACCCGGGAAATTGCTTAAATCGTCAGATCTTCACCATTTGAAGCAATAACTTTTTGATACCAGTAAAATGAATCTTTGGGGATCCGCTTCAAGCTACCATTACCAAAATCATCACGATCGACATAGACAAAGCCATAGCGCTTCTTCATCTCACCCGTCCCATTGGACACAAGGTCGATACAGCCCCACATCGTGTAGCCCATAAGATCGACGCCATCTAGCTCGACCGCATCTTTCATCGACCGGATGTTTGCATTTAAATATTTGATCCGATAATCATCGTGAACTTTACCATCACTTGTGAGCTCATCACTCCAACCAAGGCCATTTTCCACGACCCAAAGTGGTTTGTGGTATCGATCCCACAAAACGTTCAAAGCTAGTCGCAAACAATCAGGATCAGTGGCCCAGCCCCAAGCATTGGTCTCTAAGTAAGGATTTTTGATCCCATTGATCCCTAAATTCCCACTATCAACAGCTTCTTGTTCATGCGTCGTCAAGACATTTGAACCATAACAAGAAAAGCTCACAAAATCGACCGGATAGTCTTTGAGCAAAGCATGATCTTCTGGCGCAATATCAAGCTTGATACCTTCACGTTCATATTCTTTTAATTTATAGTCAGGATAGCGGCCACCGGCTTGAACATCGGCATAGAAAAGCATCTTTTGGTTGTATTCCATAACTTTGATCTGATCGGCGGGATCACAAGTATACGGATATACCGGCTGATAAGCTAACATCATGCCGACCTGCATATTTTCATCGATCTCATGGGCTAGCTTGACTGCCAAAGCACTAGCGACAAATTGATCATGCGCAGCTTGCGCCCGGCTTTGCAAACTCGAATCCAACAAGCCTGCTCCCATATATGGGGCTAGATCAACGGCATTGATCTCATTAAAGGTCAACCAATACTTCACTTTGCCTTTATAGTGTGTGAAGACAGTTCGCACATAATTTTCAAAGAACTTGATCAACTTGCGATTTTTCCAGCCACCATAGTCATTGATCAGACC
The DNA here is from genome assembly GCF_001434535.1 of Ligilactobacillus animalis KCTC 3501 = DSM 20602. Lineage (GTDB taxonomy): Bacteria > Bacillota > Bacilli > Lactobacillales > Lactobacillaceae > Ligilactobacillus > Ligilactobacillus animalis. The sequence goes on along the minus strand of NZ_AYYW01000014.1, from coordinate 49,000 downwards.
AAGAGGCGTCTCGTAGTGCGAAAGAGTTACCAGCGGTTCCATCCCATACTGTTTGCATAGGTCAAAGATCTTATCATAAAAGACTAGCCCAGCTTCATTTGGCGTTTCTTCATCGCCATTTGGAAAGATCCGTGACCAATTGAGTGAGAGCCGATAACACTTAAATCCCATCTCTGCCATCAATTTAAGGTCTTCTTCATAGTGATGATAAAAATCTGTCGCTGTATGACTTGGATAGTAATACCCGTCGACTAACGCTGGTTTTGCACCCACTGGCAGTTCAAAATCGCTCCCCCATTCAAGTGGAGTTGCTCCCGTCGTGCCGTCAGATCTTTTCCACGTAACTTTACGTGGTTCAGTTGCTGAGCCGTTCGTTAAAACATCGACCGCATTTAGACCTTTACCATCTTCAGCAAAGCTACCTTCATATTGGTTGGCAGCCGTTGCGCCACCCCACAAAAAATCTTTCTTAAAAGCCAATCAGCTCACCCTTTCTTGTCTAAACCGTCAACTCTACCTGTTCTAACAGTTCAAACGTATCATTTTCTTTATCGAAGCCATATTTAAAGATCGCCCCATTTGGGATATAGGAGAGCTCGAGCTGGTCATCCCAGCGTTTGATAAATTGTAAACACGCATTAGCATGTGTGACTGCCAAAACGGTGTGACCGCTGGAACGGTGCATCAATTCAGTACAGGTCGTAACGATCCGATCTTGAACTTCAAAATCACTTTCGCCACCGTACTTAACAAAAAGATCACCATACGGGCGCAAGTGTTGTAGGTAATTATGCTCACCTTCAAGCAGACCGAAGTTTTGTTCCTTCAATCCCTTTAGACGCATATATGGTAATGACGTAACTTGACGCAAAGTATCACAACAGCGCTCAGAAGCTGAACAATAAGCCGCCGAAAGATCGACTTCTTTAAAATATTCGCTTGCTCGCTTGGCTTTCTTGATACCGTTTTCAGCAAGTGGTGAATCACTCCAACCTTCGATCTTACCCAATTGGTTGAATAATGTTTCACCGTGTCGCATTAAATACAATATTTGTTTCATAAGCCTCCCATAAAGTATACTCTTTTAAAAATATGACTTTACTTAATCAGTATAACGCTTTCTTTCTGACTAAGCAAAGAACAACTGCTACAATAATTCCTGATTATCATTATCCGTTTTTTTACTTAAATTAATAATAAAGCAGTGCTAAGAAAACCTTAAGATTTCTTAGCACTGCACTAGAATCGAAACGTGTTCGGCAGCACAGCTCCTAGGAAATAACTGCCCCCTAGCTTCGAGGCAAAATACGCCTCATGAGCCACATAGCCGAAACGTGTTCGGCAAAGCAGCTCCTAGGAAATAACAATGTCCCAGCCATGAGGCAAAATACGCCTCATGGCTGGGATACCGTTATTTCTACGGCGCTAAACGCTTTGCCTCACACTCTGCCTTAGAATGCACCGCCGGTTCCGCCGCCACCGCCACCGGAACTACCACCGGAGAAACCACCTGAACTACCACTAGACGATGAATCAACATTGGCTGCCGCAATACTTTGTTCAAAACTTGAGGTGAAACTGTCATTCCAACTACCTGCAAAATACAATGCATAGTAAATACCAAAACCAGTCTCTAATTCAGCCACACTAAACTCGGCTTTCAAGGCCTTGATGACCTTCTTCGCTAATCCAAATGCAACTGCATACGGCATGATCTGCTCCCATAAAACAATGTCGCCTACTTCGCGCAGATCAAAACGCCCAACATCTTTTAACATCGATCTGAAACACCGTAATTCATAGATCTCTCTGTCTCCCGTTGGCGTATAACCCGAGTGCGTCATCAAATACTTGGCACTCAATAAAATGATCACGATCCCTAAACCTAAACAGACCCATCTGATCGTTCCACTAAAGATAACTCCCAATAACAATAAGATCCCTAAGTTGACAAAAGCACCTAGCATAACAGTAATACACCAAGTATGCGTCTTTTTATCGATATAGTTATAGGCATCAGCTTGACGTTTTACCCGCTTAGCCCATTGCTCAAATTTTTTACTAAGCGCCTTGGCTTTACTGCGCTTGTTTTTTACCTGCTTAAGGGTCTTTAGATCAAATTCAGTCCCATTTCCGATATTCTTAAAGAGAAAACGCAATAAGCTATCTTCTAAAATTGCCTTATCCTTCAACTTGATCACATAATTTTCTTTGTCTGAAGCTTCAACGATCTCCAACTTTCCTTGACCCGCAAGCTCCAATAAATGTGCACTGAATGCTTGATTATTCGGCTGCATTTGGTTTAATACCGCAAAAGCTACTTCAGGCGCATACTTAGGGATCTCATAACTATGCTTAAGTGGCGGTAATTTGGTCTTTTTATTTCCCGGGTTTGCCACCAAGATCCCGATAAAGCCTAGTGAAAGGGTGAACACAAGCCCACTGAAAATATTTTTGATGATTCGTGCCTTTTTTTCCTCAGCTTTACGTTTTTGATTAGCTTCATTAGCCAACTTAGCCTCGGCTTGCTGGATCCTTTCTTTTGCCTTTTCGTTAGACACTTGCGGATTAATAGGTGTGACCGAGGTCGGGAAAAGCATATGTGTCTCCAACATCTCATCGGTATCAAGTTCATCAAGTGTCAGCGTCACTTTACCCTGCTTGCGATCAACATCGGTATAGCCGGTCAAAGGACCATGCGTCCAAGCTTGCAGATCATTGATCGGAGCTTGGGGCAATTGCACCGTCACCTTGACATTATGCAAGCGCACATCCCAACCAGCACCGAGGATCTTCCAATTCAACTCAGCCGTATCTTGATAGTTCGTGATCAAGCCACTCAAAACATAGTGATAGTTCACCGTCAACTTATCATCACTGACTTTATGATAGACTTTGAGCTTTAAATTATCTGCCGTCTTTGTTTGCGTAAATGTATTGTTCTCCCCTGTTGAGCTCTCAGTCAACTGAGTCGTTTGACCATTCTGGGTGATCGAGACCTCAATTCCACTGACATCAGTAACTTTAGTCAGGTTTTGGTCGTAATATACCCCATTAAAATCGCCATCAAATTCATAGGTTATTCGTTGGGTAAAAAATATTTCGCCACCTTCACGTACAATTGCCGTTGCATCATAGTCAGTTATTTGATAATCACCATCTGCTAAAGCCGTACTACTCGCAGTGAAGAATAAGCCTAGACCAACCAACAGACTTACGATCAATTTACCTATCCTGTTCATTTTCATTGCCCCCTTTGCCTGATACTGTCTCTTCTTAATTATCTCAAAATTGTTAACTTAAGACAAAGATTAGCATTAGATCTATAATTATAGGTATACAGATGAAATATTTTTGGGTAACTTAAATTTTTTGTTTACAAATTTAAATTCTACGGTAGAATATAGTTTAGAATCATTCTAAAAAAAGAGGTTATCAATTATGGATAGTAAATTGACTTTAGCTCAGCGCGTCAATATTTTACGTGCGAGTGTCATGGGTGCAAATGATGGGATCATCTCAGTTGCTGGGATCGTTGTCGGGGTAGCTGGGGCTTCTGCCAGTAACTATGGGATCTTTATCTCAGGGATCGCCGGAATGCTAGCGGGGACCGTTTCGATGGCAATGGGCGAATATGTTTCAGTTAGTACGCAAAAAGACTCTGAAAAGCAAGCCGTCGCTGAGGAAAAAGCACGCTTAAAATTGAACTATGAGCATGAATTTGAAATGGTCAAACAAAAATATTTAGCTCAAGGGATCAGACCCGATCTAGCACAAAAAGCAACGGAAGAAATGATGCAAAAAGATCCACTCGTGACCACAGTTCGCGAACGCTATGGCTTAAATATCAATGAGATCATCGACCCGTATGCCGCAGCGATCGCTTCAATGGTCTCATTTCCAACTGGTTCATTATTGCCGATGCTTGCGATCACGCTGTTTCCCGAAAAGATCAAGATCATTGCGACCTTCATCGCTGTTTTGATCGCTTTAGCTTTGACTGGCTGGGGCGCAGCTATTTTAAGTAAGGCTGATAAAAAGCAAGGTATCATCCGCAACGTCATCTCGGGGACACTGACGATGGCAGTTACATATTTGATCGGGAAAATTATTGGGGGGTAGACGCAGATGAAAAAGACAAGTTCAATGAGTGAACGGCTCAATACCTTACGGGCTGGGGTCTTAGGCTCAAATGATGGGATCTTGACCGTGGTCGGCGTATTGTTCAGTGTGGCGGTGGCAACGACTGATCAATTTACGATCTTTATCGCGGGGCTTTCTGATCTACTAGCCTGTGCTTTTTCGATGGCAGCTGGCGAGTACGCTTCGGTCAGCACGCAAAAAGATGCCGAAAAAGCGGCAGTCGCTAAAGAAAAGCAATTATTAAAGACTGATTTTTCAAGTGAATTAGCAACTGTCAAAATGTTTTACGTTGAACGGGGCGTAAGCGAACAAACTGCTGCTTTGATCGCCCAAGATCTGATGTCAAAAAAGCCACTTGAGACCATCATCAGCATCAAATACAACCTAAATCTCGGGCAATATATGAATCCGTGGAATGCGGCTCTCTCGTCTTTAGTCTCGGCTTCGATCGGTGGGATCTTCCCGTTAGCAGCCATGACTTTGAGTCCAGTTCAATATCAATGGCCGGCCACGATCTTAGCGGTCTGTGTCTCAGTCGCACTGACCGGCTATTTAAGTGCTAAATTGGGCAATGGCATGGTCAAGACTGCTATCCTACGCAACTTGATAGTAGGGATCATCACTATGATCATCCACTACACCGTCGGGATCATGCTATAAATACACAGTGCGAAGAATTGCGCTTAGCTCCGTAGAAATAACTGCAGCGCAACTTTGAGGCGCTTTTTGCCTCGGAGTTGTGATGGGGTTATTTCCTAGGAGCTGCAATTCGCAGCACGACTTTACACAGTGCGGAGAAAATCGGGATGAGCCGTACGGATAGCCTAGGATAGGCGATGATGCGGGCTTAGCATCATTGACTATCCGTAGCTATACGCTAGGCTCAGATTTTCGCAGCACGACTTCACAGTGCAAAGAAGTACAAATAAAGAATAAGCGATAAAGCAAACGCGGGCTCCACCATATCTTGGTGGAGCCCGCGTTATTCATACGGCACTAACCGCATTATCACATACTTATTAGTCCACTTGATATTTCCGTAAAAATTGCTGTTCACTGACAACACGATGGTCGGTCACATCTAAATAGTCACCTTAGTCGGCCATGACATACATCGTATAACCGCAAAAGCCACCACCTAAAGTCCCGATCATCTCCAACTTTAGGTTTACCATAGTCGAGGTATCTAGCGCTGGCATCACGATGCGTAAACGCTTACCGACCCAAGTCAAATAATGCTTAGCAAAAGCTTCTTTGACCCATTGGGGCTGTTCATTAGTCCGACTTACTTGCCAAACTTCCACTGTTTTTCCGTGTAATTTAGCTTGCATTTTGCTCACTTCCCAGCTCTAGTATACGCCAAAAATAATTATTTGTTTAAAAAAATTTGGTCCCTAATGTTATTCATTGTATCTTTCCCAGTTCATCGATCAAGTGCTTGACTTGCTTGAGCGAACGACGTGGAAAATACTCGAACTCACCATTAACAAACAGGATCTTTCTTTCCTTAAGATCGATCGACTTGATATTTTTGGCGTTGACGATACACGATTGTGAGATCGGATGTAAAAACTCGGATTGCTCGACTAGCTCCTTTAAATTGCCATTAAATTCAGCGATCCCATCAACTTTATAGAGGCGCAGTCGATGTGGGCGCTCAGTCGTTACGATGCAGACGACATCATCAATATTTTCGTTATATATCTTGTGGCCGATCTTATAGGTAAAGGTGTATTTTTGTGCTGTATGACTTGTAGCGATATTTTCTAAAGCTAAGGCCAAGGCCTCTGTTATTCGACCTTGAAATTCCGAGCGCGTCGAATCTTTGATGATATAATCCAAAGCACCGATCCGCCGATGGAAAGTCATTAGTGCCAATTCATCATGCGTTGTTACAAAAATGATCTGCGCTTTAGGATCTTGTCGTTTGATCGCTTCGGCTAGATCCAAACCTGTCCTATCATACTGTTTAGGCGAAAGTTCGATATCTAAAAAATAGATTCCTCCCGTCACTTGATGGTCGGTGACCGCTTGTAGCGTCGCAGCATATGAGGTGTAGTACCCTAAAAATCCTAGTTTCCCCTGTCGCTCATCATCTTGGATCACGATCGCCCGCTCAAGCATCTCGGCTAGGCCTTGGGCTTGCGCTAATTCATCATCACATACGAGCACTTGATGTTTCATCTCTCTCACCTTTCTTCCAAAACGACCTTCATCTCAAAGGTAAATTCATGCTTGGCTGACGTATACTCGATAAAAATATTGTTGTAGTCTGATACGATCTCACGCACAGTCGTAAGTCCCACCCCATAATGTCCGGCTTTAGTCGAATAGCCCGCATTTTCGATCTGAGCTAATTCAACTTTTTCATGTCGGCAACGATTTTTCAGCATGATCTCTAACACGCCCTCTGTCTGATAGAGTGCCATTTGGACATAAGCACTTGCCCCTAAAAGACGACTTTCTTCGATCGCATTATCTAAAACGATCCCGATGATCCGCACTAGATCAAAGGTATCTAAATGCGCAGGCGTCTTGATCTCTTGCCGACATTCAAAATCGACTTTGATATCATAGCTGAATAAAATGTTTAACTTATTGATAAAGATACTCTTTAACTGTAGATCTTTGATATTATCTACATCATTAAAACGCCACAAAAGTTTATCCGTAAAATTTTTTTGCGAATATTTAGCTAACTGCTGTAAAGCTTGTGCACTCTTGCCCGCCCGAATGCTTTCTTCTAGACTGAGCAACATATTTTGATAATCATGCTTGAATTTGCGCAACTTACGCTGATTTAGCTCTAATTCACGCATATAGGCTTCCAGATCGCGCCGCTGTTCTTCGAGGTCTTTTTTATGCTGATACTGTTTGATCAAAGAGTAAATGATCCCGACAAAAATCAACTGGATCACGGTAAAACCAAATAAGATCCCCGTCACAAACTTACTTTGACTCACATCCCGGATAAAAAGAAACGAGTTCAAAGCAAGCCCCATGTAGCAAATAAGCAAAAAGAAGGGTTTTCCGGTCTCGCTATCCAGCTCACTATCAACTTTAAGATGCACTCCTATGTAAACCAAGATCGCACCACACAACGCCTCAACTGCTAAATGCCCTAAAGCAAAATAATTTGCAGAATAATAACGCCAGAGAATATCACTTGCTAAAACTGCAATGAATGTTAGGCAATTTGCCAGCACTAATCGCCCTAGTAGTGCATAATTACGTGGTTTGGTCCGATAAAAGAAGTAAAATGCGAGCATTTCTAACGCCAAGGAACAGTATTTCCCAACGATCCCCGCTTGATCTAAACTGACCAGGAGTGGCAAAGTAACTGCGATAAAAAGCACCGTCTGTGACCGACTCTTGTTAGGCTTGATCAAAAGGTAGATCGCACTATATTCAATAATCGTTGCGATCAGGCTAAAGCCCCATCGATACAGCATATCCGATCCCTTCTATCATCAAAATTCTTGATTTCATCTTAACATAAGACAATATTTGGACTATACTCAAATACTCGAAAAAAGTTGCCATACTAACACATTTCAGTTGAGCTCGTCTTTGCTTCCCGAATATGAGTAAAAATAGCCCAGTTATGATACTTTCAGTTAGCGCCAGCATATTGATGCTATCCTTTATTAGGAAGGATCGAAGGTGCTCAATATGAAAAAATATTATTTCTTTGCTTCATTACTAAGTTTAATACTCTTAGCTTTTTTGACGTTGACGATGACAAAAGTAATTTTTCGTTTATCCTTTATCATCAATTCTCTGTTATTAGTTATTTGGGCCCTCGCTGTTATTCTATTTCATCGGACACTAGTGAGGCTCAAGAAGTTGCTTGCATCTAAAATTTTTTATCTTTTAGGCTATTTCTACGTCATGGTACAAGTTCTCTTAGCAATAGCGCTTGGCGCTTGGCGTTTATCGACTAGTAACTACCCCAAGGGATATAGTTACCGAAATTTGCTATTCGCTTCTATTATTGATCCTCGTCGGAATCATGATATACCTAATTATTCGAGCTATTTGGGTCTATAAGGGGAAAAGCCCTATTAAAAAAGCACAGGCTAGCCTATGCTCTTGTTAGATCAATAATCATGGCACAAAATACGACCAATACAAATGAAATGCCCATTTCAAGATTGATCCAAAATAATAAGATAGCTACAAATATTGCTACTAATACTTTAAGATTCAGAATATATTTATCCATCCAATACCACAGAGTCCAAAATATTCCTACCCCTGTTCCTACCGTGAACCAAAAAAATTCTGCGATCGAATCCAAGATCCCCTGCACGCTACTCACCCCATAATAACTATAATAATTCCAAAACTATTTTATGCTAAAAACTCAAAAAATAGTGCAAACACTCATAAGTGGTCCTTTGGCTAACATATTTATTCGATCTGTTGCCAAAAAGTCTTGCGATAGTACCCATGACACCAAATCGTTACCCCTAAAATAACAAGCGGTATTACAGTATTTGTTACCCAAGCAGGTAATACCGTAGCCAAGAAAATAGCGATTCCCATAATGATCCCTTCAACTAATAATAATACTGCCCCTTGCAAAAATAGTACGATCTGTCCGCCACCGCGTGTAAAAAGTTGTGAGATGTCGACCCATTCTAGATATCGTTTTCGCCAATCTCTAACGAAAAAATATATGGTACATACATAAGTTGCACTTAGGATCCCTATCAAAAAATATACCCACCCCCACCACGGAAAATGAGTGATTATCCCTAAACTAACAGCTACTACAAATGATAGACTCATTTGTAGCCAACAGACGATCTTAAACTTATTCTTGAGATATCGTTTCAAACTAAGTGGTAGACTCTCAATAAAATATAGATTTTCACGATCTAGTGAGATGATGATCGCTCCTAATGAAGTTATTCCATACATTAATGGTGTTAAACATACGCCCACTAGTAAAAAGATCCCATAGTATCTCCCCGTAATATTTTGTAGCGCCAGGTTTTGTCCCCATAAGCCAGGTAACATAAACATTAGTGGGATCATCAAACTCCCCAAGATCACCTGCAATAATAAAGTGGGATCACTCAATAATCTTATATTGTAATGCTGTAAAACCCGATCCAAATTATTAAACTCATGGTGCTTTTTGACGACTTTAGTAACTTTATCACTCATCAATTGAGCATTTAGATCCCTCAAGAAGAGCTTACTCAAGCCCCAGCCCAAGATTCCGATAACACCTAATATCTCTAGTAAACTAAAGATCACCGCTTGCCAACTTGGCATCACGATCAATTTGTAAAATGGTAATGCTATCGCTATCACTTTGACATGTTCAGCTACTTTAAAGACATCTTTGAAAAGAGCATAGCTAAATACGATTATCACCATTGAAAATCCCAACAAGACAAAAGTAATGATCTTTTTGTGGTGCTGAAAGAATTTACTTCTAGTCAAAGAAAAGACGAGTAAATTTCCCAAAAGGCACAACAAAATAACTAATAAAAGATACGCTAAACTCGCAGCCAAGACTCTTAACCAAAAGAAGCCTTGTGCTTGCCAAGCAGTCAATAACATCATGACATAAAGTGGCAAAGTTACTGGTAGTGTCGACCAAAATACCGTCAGCATTTTTGCCAAAAAAAGCTCACTCATCTTAAATGGTAACGGCAAATAAGCATTCAGATCGCGACTATCAAAAAAGATGTTGTAAATAAACATTATTTCCTGGGAAATAGTGACCACTCCAAACCACACGACCATCAGCGTAAATAGTCCCGGCGATCGTATAAAGTCACTTGCTAAAAATATCCACCCAAAGACGACAGCTAATAGGGCCCCACTACCTAGATCCATCAATAAAAACTTCTTGATCAGTTGGTCCCCACTCTTGTGATTCTTCCGCTCTCTTAGCGTCAGTTCAGGTTGACGGTAGATCAGACTTACCTTGATCAAAGCCCATAACCGATGCAGATCGATCATCTCATTCACCCTCTTTCCGGCCGGCTAACTCTAGATAGATCTGTTCTAAAGATTTCCCTGGTTCTTTGGCTAACAGTTCCGCCACGGTACCATTGTAGATCAGTGAACCCTTCTTCAAGATCGCTAGTTCATCACACAATTGTTGAGCCGTATCTAAGATATGTGTTGAAAAGATCACCGTCTTTCCCTTCGCAACGTGCTTTTTCATCATCTCTTTTAGATCATAAGCAGCTTGCGGGTCTAGTCCTTGTAGTGGTTCATCTAAGACCCAGATATCTGGCTCAGATAATAAAGCTCCCACGATGATCGCTTTTTGGCGCATCCCGTGTGAATAGCTCTCCATGACTTCATCTTGGCGTTCTAAGATCCCAAATGAGCCAGCTAATTCTTTGATCCTAGTAGCCTTTTCACTTGCCTTGATCTCATAAGCAGCCGCTAGCATGTCCCAGTATTCAGCTGCCGTTAGCTGTAAAAAGATATCGGGTGAATCGGGAACATAGCCGATCATTTTCTTGACCAAAAAGCGTTGCTCGGCCAAATCTTTCCCATCAACTATGATCTGCCCCGCATCTGGATTTAAGATCGAGACTAAGCTCTTTATGGTCGTTGATTTTCCCGCTCCATTATGGCCTAAAAAGCCAAAGATCTTTCCCGCTGGGATCACCAAGTTCAAATTATTCAAAGCGATCACATTATCATATTTTTTAGTTACACCTTTGAATTCGATCATCTGTACCACCTCACTGTAAGTATAACTTATCTTTGGCGCAGAAATGGTATTTATCAGATGTGGTCTTTTTTATGACAAATATGTACACGCAAAAAAAAAGCAGCACATGTAGTACTGCCCAGATCGAAGACAAACCTTATTTTATTTAATGAGTGTTTGTCTTTTTTTATGTATATTGATATTATCTGCCCGATGTGTCCACAATGAAAAACCAACAATAATTCCCAACACAATGATCCCGACAAGCGCAAATTTTGCTTTTAGACCCTTTTCTTTTCCATTGTTATTCCTCCCTAACACTTCAAATCCTAAAGTATCGGTGATTTAAATTCCACCATCAACGATAGAGCATTTTACATCTTTGTCCAACACCTTAAATTCTTTCTTACGTATCTTTTAGCTCCTTTCTATAATCCGATCATGCTATCAAAAAAGTTGAAAAAGTATCTCCAAACAGTAAATGGTCCTATTTTTCAGTAAGTGGTCATTTTTCAAAAAAATTATTTTTTAGGGTTACATATCAGCAACTCATTTCGTTATTAGTAGTGTAAGGGCGATCGACTTACAGAATAAATCTAAGGAGGACTAACCAATGACTGAAGCAATCTGGGACAAAAATGAAATTCGCGTAAAACTTGTAAAAAAGGACGGGACAACACGACAACGTTCCTTTAACAATGTGATCCAAGGTGCAACTCCCGATCAACTCCATCAATTTGGACAACTCATCGCTATGTTGACTGGCGAACAGCTAAAAGAAGTTTATGTCATGACCACAAGCCACACTAATTAAGCACGGAGGTAACACATTATGAAAAAATTAGATCTCATCTTCTTATCCACTGCTAAGCATGCGACACACCACATGCAGCTAAACTTTGTCGATACCGATCTTGACACGGAAAAGGTCAAACAAGCGATGCAACAACTCGCTGATCTGAAGTTATTTGTCGACAAGGATAAGAATCCCATGTATGAGGTTCCCATGGGCACACGGTATGTCACGACCACTGATCACGTTTTATTCGATAATAAACCCGCAAAATAACCCGGGTTAAAAACCTTATGCCCCGTTAACACCAAAGCACGACCGAGTTGACCTCGGTCGTGCTTTTTACTTTGTCTGTTCGCTTTGAAAGCCCCGTTCAAAGCCATGTGTTATGTCATCTAAATGCAAGAGTCCAGATAGAAAAAGGGCCCCAACGACCAACAATAATAATACGCCACCTAAAATAGTTAGCTTATGTTTTTTCATTTTATCGCCCTCTCGTACAACAAAGAAGATATATTGCTATTTTTGGTTCTGCGCCTCTCTCATACCATCTCTGATTCCTTGCATAAAGCCATCCCCATTATCGTTACCACTCAAAGCCAGATAAGCAACTAGACCTAATACTACGAGTACACTACACAAGATGACCACATTACGTTTTTTATGCTTTTTCATCACGATCCTCCTAAATTTCTTAATTTTCACAATATTAAGATAACGCAAAAATGGGGCAAACCGCGAAAATCGTCGTATTTGGGTGTTCTTGTATCCAATTTGAGTAAAATAAAATATATAGGTCTAAATCTACAAGTTAAATTTATCATTAACTGCATAATATAATTCTTTTCTTGGTTCGCTATATGCTTTATTTCTATTAAGCACAAGCAAATTGTATATTTTTCCACTGACCTGAATTCAAAAACTAGCTAAGATGTTTCCTGCATTCTCTAGTCTAGGATAAAACATTTACACTACTCAACAACAACCTACCAAAATTCCAAACTTGTTATGTAAAGCAACATGAAAAAACTAGTATCGTATGTAACATTCTCTATTTTGAAAAAATCCTGCTACCAGTAGGCAAAATCCTGTAACCCAATTGATTTTAGTTAGTAAGGAGTTTATCTTTAGGTGCAAGGAAAGATCGCTCTTTCCTAAAAAACATTGGAGGTATGGTATATGAAAAATTTAGCAGAATATACAGCTTTACCCGAAAATGAACTCGAATCAATTTCAGGTGGGGCAACAATTTCCCCTAAGATCCGCGGTGATTGGGTTGTGGGGTCTGTGGGATTTGCAACAGAATTCGCTGTTGCTTACTATTATGAACATCGAAAGGAGAAGAAACGATATGGTAAGTAAATTAAATTTTCCAATTTTATCAATCGCTGAACTTCAAACCTCGATTGGCGGTTCCAGACCAATCTCCGATGAAGAGAATTCCGGAAATGCAGGAACTTTCTTTACTGCCTTAGGTGCTGGTGCATTTCTTGGTTCACTCGCTGCAGATGCCAATTATACTCCTAAAAAAAGACGTAAAAAGCGACGTTAAATCGCTAATTTTTAGGTAAAGGTCGGTGAATATACATGTTGGTTTTAAAAAAAGTTACTACTTCTGTATGGATCAAAAGTGGCGATTATGCTTGCTTATCACTTGTTAGCTTTTTAGCTAGCTTAAACACATTTTCATCTTGGTTAGAACCTGGCTTACTAGTTCTTGTTTTTAGCGGTTTATCCAGCCTAGAATGTAAAAACAATAAATTATTTTTTTCGCAGCTCGAATTCTTAGAAGGGATCATCCTCGCGACTGCCGTCTATGCCATGTGTTTTTATTACCTAGCCGACAGAGAAGTTATGGTACTTTTTGCCTTTGTGATCACTTGCCGGCTATTCGATAAACTCGCTAAGCTCAAATAGTTCGCATAAGCAGTCCCTAAAATTATTTTAATGAGGGTCGGTGAATAGCAATGTCAGTTTTGAAAAAAGCCAGCATCTCTTGGTGGGGCAAAGCTAACTGCTATGTCTGCTTAACGTTCATTAGCACTTGGGCTAGCCTTGATCCAGTCTCATCTTGGCTATCTCCAGTCCTATCAACGCTTACCATCAGTATGCTGTGCGGTCTAGAGTATAGGCAACATAAGTGGACCTTCGCATGGCCAAAGTTTTTCAAAGGATGTATTCTGGCCTTTGCGATCTATGCTATGCTCACATTCTATGCAAGAGATCAACTGGTCTTTATGAGCTGTGTCTTCATTGCCACACTCCAACTGCTCAGTCACCCCGATCAATAGCTCCACACAATAATAGCCAAGAAAAGATCGTAGTTGTTCTTTTTCTTAGCTATTATTGTGTTAAGAATTGAGTAGTTTACGCAAAACGTTCGGCTAGTATCTTGAATTTTTGCCGTGAGACTGGGCATTTCAGTCCGTTAACAAATGTCGCAGTCGCGTTCAACTTATCTAACATGTAGACATTTCCCGGGTTAAGAAGATAACTCTGATGACTTCGCCAGAGACGCGGATTTTCTTTTTCCAAAACATGCAAATTCTTAGGTACTTGGATCGTTTGTTTATCTACGAGCCACAAAACAGCAGCATGCGTGTTAGAGCAATGCGACTCCACATAACAGATCTGTTCAAGTTCGACCTTGATGATCTTTCCCCGACATTTAAAACAAAGATCCGTAGCTTTTTCAAGCTCCTGCAAGGCGGCCATCAATTCTTGATACCACGTTTGGGCATAACAAAAAATAACTGCAGTTGCCTGTAATTGATAGCGATACATCCAAAAGCAAAGCTCTTTTTGATCAACTAAGAAAATAAATTTCTGACCTGGATTCAACTGCTGGCGCAACTTACAGGTCGCCAAAGTCTGTTGGCACAACTTCTGGGTCAAAACTACGATCCAGACTTGAGCTGACATCTTCTCTAACGCCTGAAGTTCGTCACAACAAGGAACCTTCGACAGATAATCCTTTAATTTAGCATTTGCATCTAACGACAATGCTGGCACAAAATACATAACCTCCATTTTTCATTCCCCCTTTAGCGTAATTTTAACGCAAAATCATCCCCGTGGGTAAAAATGTTTTGAATGAATTTTTCTAAGCCGCTGAAAAATACCGCTTCAAACCTAATTTCCACTGCCACCGTGAAACAATGTACAAAAACAACGTCAGTCCAGCTAATAGAGATAAACTTGTTAGTCCAGCATGCCTTTTGAGCAATAAAATCGGCAAATTGGTCACTGTAAGGATGGGAATGAGCCAAGTAAAAATGATCTGCAGGCTCACTGGGAAAAATGCGCGGGGACGACTAAAGATCCCGACTAGATCTTCAACTATCCCACTCAAGGCGCTGGTCCGCACGATCCAAAAGGCACAGCCGATACACAATTGATTCAATAAAAAAACGACACAAACACCTAATAAACACGCTAAAAAATACCATACTAATAAAATACTAATGCTAAAGCTAGCGTTAAACATCCCGTCGCACGGTAGATCATGAATTGTTTCCAACTTCTACTCCAAACACATTGCAAGATCCGCATCAACTCTCGACCCCCTCATACCGCTTTGTTCCCCGTAAAAAAGTGAACTTATAGATCATAGTCAGTAACATGATCCACCCAAGCACAGCTAAAAAGTAATTACTTGATCTCTCTAGCGCTAGTTGGCCAGTCATGATCCGCGTCGGGACATCGGTCACCAGCGAAAAAGGATTGTACTGGAGAAACCTAAATATCGCTTCGGGTAAGCTGCTCAGTGGAAAATACCGCCCACCTAGCATAAGATAACAAGCCGTCACAAAAGCGCGCAGAGGCCACAATTCCAATAACCAAAAGGCCAGCATCCCAAATAATAGCATCAAACCATAAAACATCAGCAGGGCTAGTGCCAAATAAACTAATAGCCACAGCAAGCGCCACAACGACAGCTCTAGTGTCCATAACAAATACCCGATCACACCTAATTCCAGTAATAGACTCGGCACTTGCGCCCCTAAAAAATGCACTAAACTCTCACCATATAGGGAAACTGGGCGCAATAACAGTGTTGATAAACGCCCGCTTTTGATCTGATCGGCCAATCTAAAAGCTGGCGCCACGCTAAATAACAACTCTAAAAGATTAGTACTCAAAAGATACAGACTCAACTGTTTGAGCGAATAGCCTTTGAGCATAAGAGCATCATTGGTGTATAGCGCCTGCCATACGGAAATATTGACTACTAGCTGTAACCCTAGCAAAATGTATTGCAACCAAAGATCTGTCCGGTACATCACTTTTTCTTTTAAACTCGTCCAAAAAATAACCGCATACTTCATCTTGCTTCCTCGATCAATTGACTGATCAGTTCTTCTAAGCTGAGCCCACGTTGCTTGATCGTTAAAATATTTTCGGGCTCAAGCTCAGCTACCTTTGAAAAAAGTTCAGCTGCACTCCAAGTCACTTTAACGATCTGTCCTTTAGCCAAATACTCTACATCAAAGAGTTTTCTAGTTACCAAGTTGTTCACTAACTGATCACAGTCATCATCAAAGATCAGCGCTCCTTGATTTAAGATCAAGAGACGATCAGCTAGCTGTTCCATATCTTTGACATAGTGAGAAGTCGTCACGATCGTCGTCTTATTTTGCTGATTTTCGGCACGCAAGATCTTGTAGATCGCCTTTTGGGTCACTAGATCAAGGCCCAATGTCGGTTCATCTAAAAAAAGATACTTGGGTTCATGTAGCAAAACCGTGATCAGCTCACACTTGACCCTTTGTCCTAAAGATAGCTTTCTGACCGCAGATAGATCCGGTCGGTCGCAGCCAGCTGTTCACTCAACCAGTTGAGCCGTGCATGGTATTGCTCAGCCCCAAGTTCATACAGCGCTGCCAACATATCGTATGTATCGATCGGTGGTAGATCCCAGATCAATTGCGAGCGTTGGCCTAATAAGACCCCGATCTGTTTTAAAAAATGGGGTCTGCGTTCATTAGGGAGCGCCTGGTCGATCACGATCGTTCCTTGGGCCAAGGGTAAGATCCCCGTCAGCAATTTGACTAGAGTCGTCTTGCCCGCACCGTTGCGCCCGATCAAGCCGACCATCTCGCCTTCTCTGATCGTAAATGAGACATCAGCTACTGCCGTGACTTGTTGCTTTCTCCGTTTGAAAAAATCACGGATGACGCCATTTACACCTTGAGCCCGCGTAAATGTGGTGTATTGTAACGTTGCATGTTTGACCTCGATCATGTGCCCAGCCCCCTTTTTTTGTCACTAAGCTTAATGCAACAAAAAAAGCTCCGCAAGTGCAATACAGGATTTAGCACTTGCAGAGCAGGATTTAGTTAATCAGCATTTCCAAATAAGACTGCGAGCTTGGCTGCCATTTCTGGATCGAGTTGATCAGCTAATGAAGCTTTATCACTATTATTTTGTTTAGCAACATCAGCATTTAGCGTGGAGCGTTGGCGCATCGATTCGATCACCGCTTGTTCGGCAACTTTAAGGGGTTCAACTTCTAATTTTCCACCAGCGGAATCGGCATGCCCACCACCACCAAAATATTCAGCGGCAAATTTAGCCACATCGAGCCGTCCATTAGAGCGTAAAGAAACACTGTGGCCATCGATCACTAAGGCTGCATCGACATCGTAACGTTTCAACAACGCATGCGCGATCTCCGACTTATAATCACTGGCATAGACAACGCCAAAGCTGTGCCCATCCAACTCACAGGTCTCAACATTTTTAAGGTGTTTTTCCAAATAACGCGTCCGTCTGCCAGCTAAGGTGTGGATCAACAGTTCGTTTGCTTGCCGGTAATCTTCCCAGCCTGTAGCAAAGACACTTTCGACAAAATTGCACGATTTACTCAACGGATAGAACCAAAATAGTTGATTCAATTCATCAGCTGCTTGTCTTTCTTCGACCGACATCAATGGATCATTTTGCCAATCCCAAGTATCATACGCCCGGATCAACTCTACCAATTCCGCCACTTGCGCCCGTTTCTTTTCCGGGATCTTCATAAAATCAGGCTTTTGGCTCAACCAATCATAGACCAAGCTGACCGCACTCGGATTTTTCCCCTCATCTAGTGGTTTGATGCAGTTTAGCGCATAGTTGTTCCGTAATTCTTCTTCGCTTTCATGATGGTCAAAGATCAACCAATGATTAGCGAAGCGTTGCTCGAGCTGTTGGAACGAATAATCGCTATCCGGTGTCATATCCATAATGTAGACATCGGTAAAGCGAGAAATATCGGGTTGTCGGAACCAATAGGATAATTCGCGATCAAGATTGCCTGCCGAACAAGTCGTTAGGTCAAATTCAACGTCCTTAAAAAGGTAAGGCGCTAGCGTCGTGATCAAGACGGGAGCTCCAAATCCGTCTAAGTCGTTATGCGAAAAAAGCTTGATATGTCGTGTCTTTTTCAAATGTAATTTCCTTTCTAAGATTACGCTCATTTTTTACTCTAGCCTAATTATACCCGTAACAACGCTTTAAAAGCTAGTCTGTGCATGTTATTATTTAAAGTATCGAAAAAACAGTGAGGAATATTACAATGACATTTACACTTTATATGGTGCGCCATGGGCAAACGATCTTGAATAGTTATAACCGTCTCCAAGGCTGGTGTGACTCACCTTTAACGCAAAAAGGGGTCAACGATGCCAAAAGTGCGGGTAAGCATTTAGCCGACATCAAGTTCGACAAAGCTTATCATTCCGATACGACACGTGCCATGCGTACCTGCCATTTCATCTTAGAAAATAACCAACACTCCCAAGATATCGTGCCAAGTGAGCTCAAAAACTTCCGCGAACAAAGCTTTGGCTATTTCGAAGGTAACGACGCAGCTCAAACTTGGCTCATGGTCGGAGCATTACACGGTTGTCGCACATATAACGATATTTTAGAAAAATATAACCTAGGAAAAACGCGCGATCTCTTGCATGAGACCGATCCTTTCAAGGATGCCGAAAATGATGAACAATATTGGGCCCGAATCAATGCCGGTTTTGAGCACCTACGTAAAAATACAGCGGACGGTCAAAAAGTGCTCTTAGTCAGCCACAGCATCACGATCAGAAGTATTGTCGATCATTTTGCCCCTGATCTAGGCGCTGAAAAATTAGGTCCTAAAAACGGTGCTGTCACAAAATTGACTGTGACTGACGATGATGTCAAAGTCGAATACTACAACCACTACTTAGATAGTGAAACTTATTAGCTAAAAAAGACCGAGTTTTGCGGTCTTTTTTTGTTGCATTCATTTTTATGTAAGCGTATTCTCCTAAGTGTAAATAAAATTCATAGTAAAGGTGGCAATCTATTATGAGTACAAAAGAAAATATCGTCGCAACTTTAGAAAAATTCGTTACCGAACTCAAACAGACCCAACCCGGTACCAAATTTACCGAATACATCGAAGAGACCGTTACAGCCTTTAAGAACAGTTCCGACGAAGCCTTTAAAGCTGAATTACATAAATTCACCAATATGGCGCCAGTCATCAAACGTTCAACCCCAAAATTGAGTGAAAAAGCTAATGAATTGTTCGATAAACTGCAAACTTTAGCGCAAAAATAAGCCGGTCAGCGCTAAATAAATAAACGCGGGATCCATCCATCGTGGGTCCCGCGTTTATTTATCTAAAAATGCGTACTGCCCGCATAGCCTAACATCACAAACATGATCAGCCAAAGCGAAAAGACTAGTAAAAAGATATTATAACTCAGATTGAATAGGCGATTCAGTCTAAAAGGCTTTGCCATATCTAAACGCCAACTAAAATACAACTGAAAGAGCGTAAAGATCACTAATAAGCCTAAGATCCAATATTTCATCGTCTGATCATTGGCTTGGATCGGCACCAACAAATACGCTAAGATCAAAAGCAACAAAGTATTGATACTTACCCCTAGCAAATACTTGTTCTTACGCCGTCTGATGGCCAACATCAAGGCTAGGCCAGCTGTTATCAAAGTCAAAATAACCAGGGAAATACCCAGATATATATCACTTTTGTTAAAAGTTTTAGCGATCACATGACTGATATTATGGTGTTTTTCGATCGCCTGTGGACTAAAATACACTGCGAGTTGTTGTTTGACTTGCGCAGGTGCTACTCTTTGCGCCAGCAGACTGGCAGCCGTCCCGCTGACAAACGCCGTACTATACGCATCACCAGTGACCTTCTGGATCCGATTATCCATTCCCAATGCTAGTTGTTCAGCTGGAGCATAGTAGGTCCGCCCCCTGTCCAGTAGCTCGAAATACTCGTTAAACGTTCCGACCGTGTCAACTCCTCTTATCTGCCCCAAACGCTTGTCCGCAGTAAAAAATAAGCCTCCCTGCGCGAGATACTTATTTACCAGTGCTTTTATCTGTGGCGTTATTTGGTCGACTTTAAAACTGAGATCTAAAACTTCAACGCGATCACTTAAAGCCTGTTGCAAAGCGGCTTGTAGCGCGTGACTAGTGGTATCTACTTTATATGAATAGAGTTTAACATTAGGCGCTAAACCGATCATTTTATAGTGGTTATCTTTAGCTCCGATAATACTCGCGATCTTAGTTCCCTGACCGGTCTGATCAAATGGCTCATTTTGCCCCGAAAGATCGTAAGCAGCTGCGATATTTAATTCATGTCCTACTTTAGGTGAAATCCCTGAGTCAATGATACCGACGCTGACATTTTTTTGGTGCGCTTTAGTTAGATCGATCTTAGGGTAATACAAAGAAACAGCATACCCAGCCTGTTCATGCTTCAACGCAAATTCGCCCGTATGTCCGATCGGTTTACTCACTAAGCCATTACGATAATAAAAACAAATAACTAATGCCAAAAGCAACATTACACAACTGAGCTTTTGGAAAAATTTCACCTAACTCACCACCCTCAATTTAGACCATTTTCATCCCTAAGCATAGCAAGTCTTCACATCTAAAAACAATACTTTTTTAATAAAAAAAGGTTTTAAACAGAATGCTCTGCTTAAAACCTAATTTTACTATAGTAAGACTGCTTCACAGATCAACTGCAAAATAAATAAGACACTCAATAAACATAATAATGGATTTAATTTATCCATTTTACGTGCCGCAAATTTTACCAATGGATAAGCTGCAAACCCAAAGGCTAAACCAACTGAGATCGAGCCGGTCAACGGGATCAACACGATGATCAAAAAGGCCGGGAACCATTCTGAAAAATCGTCAAAATCCAAGGCTTTCAACTGTTGCATCATGATCGCTCCTGTAATGATGATCACCGGTGCGATCGCCGCTTGTGGAACATAGCTGAGCAGTGGGATAAAGAATAATGACAAGACAAACATTGCGCCACTGACGAGCGTCATCAAGCCCGTCTTGCCACCAGATTCGATCCCGGCGGCACTTTCAGCTGCGGCAACGGTCGGACTTGTACCTAAGAAGCCTGAACAAAATGTCGCTACCGAGCTAGCTTCAAACGTCTTTTTAAATTTCTTCGCATCTGGTAATAAACCTTCTAAGATCCCCATCGATTCAAAGATCAAGATCATCGACATCGAAAAAACTGCCAAGAGGAATTTCAAAGAAAACAAGCTACTAAAATCACCTTGAAATAAGAGTGCACTGTACTTACCCAGATCAGCTAAACTGACCTTAGGCGGATCTTGAAGTCCAACCTTAAAGACCACACCCAAGGCACTCGTTACAACGATCCCGATCATAAAACTTCCCTTAGTTCTCTTTAGATATAAAACTAGGGTCAAAGCTAAACCAAATAAGGCTAAAAGCGCTTCTGGATCAGTTAGGTGTCCTACAGCTAAGAGTGAGCGGGAGCCACCTTGTTGGATCAATTTGGCTTTCTCTAGGCCTAAAGTAACTAAAAACAGCCCGATCCCCGCTGTGATCCCGATCTTTAACTCTTGGGGGATCGCTTCAGATAGTTTCTCGCTCGCCTTGCTGAAGGCTACCAGCATGTACAATACACTACTGATGATCGAGATCGCGATCGCTTGTTGCCAATTTAAGTGCATTCCGACCACTAAAGTATAGGTGAAGAAGGCATTGATCCCCATTCCTGGAGTGATGATGATCGGAGCATTTGCCCAAAGCCCCATGATCAAACACCCTAGCGCCGAAGAAAAGATCGTCGCAAACACACTCAAAGTTGCTGGGATATGGGCATCAGCCAAGATCAGTGGATTTACGATGATGATATATGAGATCGCAAAAAAGCCCGTTAGCCCCGCAATGATCTCCGTCTTTTTTGCTTGCTTAGTCAAATTTTTAAAATTAGCTAACACTTTCGCCCCTCGTTTCTATTATTTTTTAACACATTATTCAATTCTAGCAAAAATTTTAGCCAACTACCAAAATTGATTTTTTCTATCTACTTCATATTAAAAAAAGTAATATCGTCCTTTGAAACAAATTATAATCATTTTATCATAAAACAAGAACCACTATGCTGAGTCCTCGTTATTTGCTTATTTATTACCAAAAATAGCGCAGGATCGAAAATAACATTACTCCAGCCAAGACCAATGTCATCACTAAGACGATCACTCGCCGGCGCCAATTAGGCTTTTTTTCGACGGGAATGTCTTTTCTGACCTTTTCCATTCGTTTTGCGATCCCTTCTCTTAACGGATCTTCACTCATCAGCTTAGCTCCCTAACACTTCTTGATACATTGCCACCGATCCCATCTCAGCTTGCTGTCTTTGGGCTGCCAAGAGGGTATCTAAATATGCTCGGTCACTTGCTGCTCGTTTTAGCTTTTGGACCATCTGCTCGAGTTGATCGCTGTTAGTCAGGATAAAGATCTGCTTTCGTTGCTCATTTTCACGTTTCTTTTCATACCCGAATTGTCAAATTAAGTTAGAAAAGAGATAAGTGTTCATTTGTAAATTTAATTAAAATAAACTTTTATTATTTTGCGTTCAATGTATATCATCTAAATAAATTTACGTTTATCGACCTGTAAATAAATTGCGATAAATCTATAAAAGACTTGCTCTTACTGGCAAATATCCTTATCTTTATATATAGGTAATTATAAAAAGTCGGGTCACAGAAAGTTAAAATGTAAGAGACCACAATGACAATTATTTTCATTACGAAAGGAAAAGCTATATTTCTCTCTCAAACACGTGTTGTTTGCTTACATTCTATATAGCAGGCTAATTATGAAATTCATCGCTATCGTTGGTACTAACGCTACAAAATCCTACAACCGTAAGCTCCTTCAGTTCATGAGTTCACATTTTGCTACGCAAGCGCAGATCGAAGTGACTGAGATAAAAGACATCCCACTCTTTTGCGAAGATTACGAACAGACGCCCCAAAGTGTTTTAGATTTAGCTCAAAAGATCGAAGCTTCTGATGGAGTGATCTTTGGAACCCCTGAATATGACCATGATATTCCAGCAGCTTTAAAATCAGTGATCGAATGGCTCTCTTGGAAAGTCCACCCGCTAACAAAACGTCCGGTAATGATCGTCGGTGCTTCCCTAGGTAATTTGGGTACCGTCCAAGCCCAAGAGAGTTTGCGGCGGATCCTTGATTCTCCTGGTCTGGGTTCTTTTGTATTGCCAGGCTTCCAATTTTTACTTGGCCGTGCGGAAAATGCCTTTGATGAAAAAGGATGTTTGATCGATCAAGGGACGATTTCCTGGTTAGAACAATGCTTTAATGGCTTCATCCACTATGCAACTGCGCTTGAAAAATTGCAACATGCTCAACAAGCACAGGCCAAAAACGAACACATCCCGACCACTCCAGCACTTAAACAGCAAGAAGCTAAAAGTGCCTTACAAGCACTTGATCGGATCGATACTACTACTGGCGCTTCAGAAACTGCCGATATGAGTTTTGAAGAAGCTAATGGGATCAATTTTGTCCTAGACGACGATACCGAGTTTAGTTTCCCAGATGAACAAACGGGCGCCTCAGAAACAGCTACAAAACCAGAAACGGTCACCGAAGAACCGCCAGCTTTGATCTATACTGAAGATGCCTTGACTAGCGCTTCAGAATCGACTCCAGCGCCAAAAGAAGAGCCAGTTCCCGCTCCTGCCCAAGTTGACACAACAACGGGGGCATCTGAAGGCTGATGGAAGATCTAGCACATAAAACTATCCACAAAACTTATCGTGGCTTGGGGACAAACATCTACTTAACTGCTTTTGGGAGTGCTAAAGTAAGTGACCTTGATGATAGTTACGCTCTTCTCCAGGCCTACGAGACTGCCTTGACTGTTAATCGCTCTACTTCAGAACTGATGGACGTCAATGATGCAGCTGGGATCAAGCCCGTTGCTGTCAGTGACTCAACTTATCAGCTGACTAAACTTGCGATCAAGACCAGCCAAGAAAATTTTGGGTTTAACGCCTTGATCGGACCACTCGTCAAATTGTGGAAGATCGGTTTTAGTGGGGCCAATGTTCCACCTAAAGAAGCGATCGCCTCACAGCTTTCTTTGATCGATCCTACCCAAGTCGAATTAGATGATGATAAATTCACGATCTTTTTAAAACAAGCAGGCATGCAACTTGACCTTGGTGCGATCGCTAAGGGCTATATCGCTGATCGGATCCAAGATCTCTGGGCTGCCAAAGGGATCAGCAGTGGGATGATCAATCTTGGTGGCAATCTATTGCTCAAAGGACTGGCACCACATCATCCAGATGGGTTATGGCGGATCGGTATCCAAGATCCATTCACTAAACGGGGCAATTCGATCCTCTCAGTCAAATACGGTCCCTGTTCAGCTGTCACCAGTGGCATCTATGAACGCCTGTTGAAAACTAACGGCAAAACTTATCATCACATTCTTGACCCTAAAACAGGTTATCCACATGAGAATAACTTAGCTAGTGTCACTGTTTTTACTAAAACATCGGTCCAAGCCGAGATCGAAACGACGCGACTTTTCTTTGCCGACGGTCCGCAACCCGATTGGCAACCGACCTCCGAAGTCTATGGTGCTATTTTTATTACTAAAGATAGAACGATCCAGATCTGTGGGCTTGAGCCAGCCGATGTTTTTCTATTAGATGATTCTTTTAAGTTAGAATTTAAATAAAATATCACTGAATAAACAATAAGGGAGCTACCACGATGTAAATTCATCGTAGTAGCTCCCTTGTTTGCTTTATACAAAAAACCGAGCCCCTCGCACTTGCGAGCAGCTCGGTTATGATACTACTATTTTTTCTTTTTACTCTTGAGAGCTTTGCGTTTAGCTTTTTCAAGTTTACGTTGACGGGCTTTTTCAGCTCGTTTCTTTTCTTCACGTTCACGTTGGATCTTAAACGGATTATTGATCACAAGTGTTTGAACAACTGAAAAGGCGTTTGTGATCACCCAGTACAATGAAAGGGCTGCAGGCACGTTTAACGCGGTAAAGAAGATGATCAGTGGCATCCCATAAGTCATCATCGTTGTCATCATGTTTTGCTCTGGTTGAGATTTAACACTTAACCAAGACGTTGCAAACGTAAATAACGCTGCTAACACTGGCAAGATGAAGTATGGGTCACGCCCACCTAATTGCATCCACAAGAAATGCCCCGTCTTCAAAGTTTCTGACCGGTAGATCGCTTGATACAAGGCGATCAAGATCGGCATTTGAACTAAGATCGGTAAACATCCAGCGACTGGATTGACTCCAGCCTCAGCATAGAGCTTTTGTTGTTCTTCCCGCATCTTTTGCATGGATTCAACATCTCTATCTGGATATTTAGCTTGCAATTCCTTTAATTTTGGTTGCAATTCACTTGTTTTACGCATACTGCGCATTTGATAGATCATCAACGGTAAGATCACGATCCGTACGATGATCGTAAAGACCACGATCCCCCAGCCATAATTATGGCCAAAAATGTTGCTCAAGGCTTCGATCGCCCGAATAAAGTTCCATACGATGTAATGATCCCAGATCCCAGTACTTTGGGCATTGACTGGATCAGTACTACAGCCGCTCAAAAAGAGCATTAAACCTAAAACGCTAATGACAGCGGCTAGTCTTTTCCCTTGCTTCATTTGCATTTACCTCACTTCGCAAATTGGTCATCCGACAATACTCTTGCCAAGTGCAAGACATGGATCAAATTCTTCTTTGCATCAGCTGTTGAAATT
This sequence comes from Ligilactobacillus animalis KCTC 3501 = DSM 20602, assembly GCF_001434535.1. Classification (GTDB taxonomy): domain Bacteria; phylum Bacillota; class Bacilli; order Lactobacillales; family Lactobacillaceae; genus Ligilactobacillus; species Ligilactobacillus animalis. The sequence goes on along the minus strand of NZ_AYYW01000014.1, from coordinate 23,244 downwards.
CCAGCAGCACTTGGGCGCGCGATCACGATAAAATCGCAATCTTGTTTTAGCTGCGGCTTTAATTCGGTCAAGCTCTGACGAATCCGACGCTTGACCCAGTTACGTGCGACAGCATTCCCAATTTTCTTGCCGACGGAAATTCCGACGCGAAAATGCTTTTGCTCGGGCTTTTCGATCATGTAGACCACAAACATGCGGTTCGCACATGACTTACCCTGGGTAAAGACTTCTTGGAACTCCGCTTCCTTCTTGACGCGGTATGATTTTTTCATAACCCATCTCCAAATGATTTGAAAAGTCCGCATACACTAAAAAAGACCACTGACGGTCCAGTGGCCTATGCAGACAATACTTTTCTACCTTTACGGCGTCTACGTGCTAACACATTACGACCGTTGCTTGTACTCATGCGTTTACGGAAACCGTGTACGCGTTGGCGATGGCGTTTCTTAGGTTGGTAAGTTCTTTTCACAACAGAACACCTCCTTTTATACAATGTTACTTAATATCCTACAAAAAAAGTAGCTTGATGTCAAGTTCAGACTTACTTTGTAATACTACCATATCTTAGCTAAAATTCAAAGTTTTTTTTCAGTTTTCTCGGCAAAAAAGTAGCTGATTTTTATGCACATTTTATCCACTTTTGCGTTTTTTGGCTGTCGATAAAATTTTTACATCCACAGCGTAATCCCCAAAAGCATCCACAAATCACAGCCTGTCAATTTCTCCCTGTCAATTTGTAAATAACCCTATGTGTATAACTCATATATCTCTTTGATACCAAGGTTTATAGCTTTTGAAATTTTATGTGCATAACTTTTTAAAATAATTTAACTATCCACACTTTTTACAACTTGTGGATAACTTAATTAACAACCTGTGATTTATTTTTTACTTTTTTTACCCAACCTGTGGAAAACATTTTTTTTTAATGCTACAATAGGAGCATGCAAAATTTATCAAAAAGGAGGGATCTTAGTGCTCGATCTTGAAACTTTATGGCAGTATATTCGCGATAAATTCGAAGCTGAATTTTCGCCGATCGCATTTACCACTTGGATCGCATCTGCACGACCACTACAGCTCACCGATAATACTTTGGTCGTTGAAGTGGCTTCTAAATTGCACCAAGACTACTGGAAACAAAACATTATTCCTCAGATCACTTCACTGCTTGCAGATAATCTTTCAACTAAGATCACGATCCTAGTTAAGACGGTTGACGAGCCCAATCCCTTGGCCGAAGCTGAGACTGAACCCGAAGTCAGGTCACTTGAAGCAAAGCAACCTGTACCTAAAAAAAGCACTCCACTAAATGACAAATATACTTTTGAATCATTTGTGGTCGGCAAAGGTAATCAATTGGCCCACGCAGCCGCACTTGCAGTGGCTGAAGAGCCTGGTGTCTTCTATAATCCGTTGTTCTTTTATGGGGGAGTTGGTTTAGGTAAGACCCACTTGATGCATGCGATCGGACATCAGATGTTAGAAAATAACCCTAACGCCCGTGTCAAATACGTAACTAGCGAATCTTTCGCCAATGATTTCATCAACTCGATCAAGTCTAAGCATCAGGAAGAGTTTCGCCAAGAATATCGCAATGTTGATCTCTTATTGGTCGATGATATCCAATTTTTCTCAGATAAAGTTGGGACACAAGAGGAATTTTTCCATACATTCAATGCTCTTTACGATGATAAAAAGCAGATCGTTCTTTCTTCAGATCGCCTACCAAACGAGATCCCTAAGCTGCAACAACGCTTAGTCTCACGTTTTAAATGGGGCTTATCGGTTGATATCACCCCACCCGACTTGGAAACTCGGATCGCGATTTTACGTAACAAAGCCGAAGCCGAACACCTACAAGTCCCTGACGATACCTTGAGCTATATTGCCGGGCAGATCGACTCCAACATCCGTGAATTGGAAGGAGCATTGATGCGCGTCCAAGCTTATGCTAAGCTAAATGGTCAGCCCGTTTCAACGAGCTTAGCTGCAGAAGCTTTGCAAAGCTTAAATGGTGCCCCACAGGACAAAGAACTTTCGATCGCGATGATCCAAGAAAAAGTTGCGAAGTTTTTCCACGTGACTGTGGCGGAACTCAAAGGAAAAAAACGGGTCAAAACGATCGTGATCCCACGCCAGATCGCAATGTATCTCGCGCGTGAATTGACCGAAGCCTCACTACCTAAGATCGGACAGGAATTTGGGGGCAAAGATCATACCACGGTCATTCATGCACATGAAAAGATCAGTGAAGCGCTCAAGAGCGATGACGAGCTCAAAAAAGATGTCGATAAATTACGAGCTGAATTACGCAGTTAACAACGACCTGTGGATCAATGTGGATAAACCTCAACAGTTATCCACAAGTTATCAACAAGCGATTTCTTAGCTTTTCAAAGGGTTTGGACTTTTTCCACAGTATGAACAGCCCCTACTATTACTACTAACTTTATTAATAATATATATTTAACCACCAGGAGGAATTTTGCCTTATGAAATTTACGGTACATAGAACAGCTTTCATCCAATATCTAAATGATGTTCAACGTGCTATCTCATCCAAAGCAGCCTTAGAGATCTTATCTGGGATCAAGCTCGATCTATCTGAAGACGGTTTGACAATGACAGGTAGTAATTCGGATATCTCGATCGAAACAGTGATCTCGATCGCAGATGAAAATGCAGCTTTGAACATTGAAAAAACAGGAAGCGTAGTTTTACCCGCTCGTTTCTTCAATGAGATCGTTAAAAAGTTACCAGAAGATAGCTTGAGTGTTGAAGTAAATGATCGTTTCCAAGCCACGATCAGATCTGGTTCAGCAGAATTTATCATCAACGGTCTAGATCCCGATGATTATCCACATTTACCAGAGATCGATTCACGGGAACAATTGACGTTACCAGGTGATGTGCTAAAACAAGTTATCAACCAAACTGTGATCGCAGCTTCCAAGCAAGAAACACGTCCGATCTTGACAGGGATCCATTTAGCGATCAAGGATGGTCAACTTTTAGCTGTGGCAACTGACTCACACCGTTTGAGCCAACGAAAACTCACTTTAAATGGTGATAGTGCTGCTGATTACGATATCATCGTCCCAGGGCAATCAATGAATGAATTAGCTAAGATGTTAGGTGATCTAAGTGAAGACATCGAGATCCAGATCTCAGAAAATCAGATCCTCTTCATCTTGGGCAATACTTCCTTCTACTCGCGTTTACTTGAAGGTAATTACCCTGACACTGAACGTTTGATCCCACAAAACTCAACAACAACTTTAGAGATCAACGCGCCTGCTTTCTTACGTGCAATCGAACGTGCTTCATTGCTTTCCCACGAAGGTCGCAATAATGTGGTCAAATTGTCGATGCAAGCTGGTACAAGCCAAGCAACGCTTTACAGCAATTCTCCTGAAGTCGGGAATGTTGAAGAAGAATTGACTTTCAACAAATTGGAAGGAAATGATTTAGATATCTCCTTTAACCCTGACTATATGAAAGATGCTTTGCGCTCCTTTGGTCAAAGTGAAGTGACATTGAACTTCACGATGCCATTGCGTCCATTTATCTTGGTCCCAAGTGAAGCTCAAGGCGAATTCATCCAATTGATCACCCCAGTTCGAACAGTCTAAAATATTTATGCTTTAGAGGCCAAAAGCGAGTGGTAATTTGACCGCTCGCTTTTTATTTTTCTCTGAAAGGTATAAATGGAATTTAGAACGCATATATTCAATTTCTGGGCAGGTTTTACTGTCTAGGGTGTCATAACACTCAGATAGGTCAAATTAGCTCAGAACGCGTTTAATTGGTTTCCATGATTGTGTTTAGTTTTTAAAAAAGGTATAATTTAATGAGTACTAAAAGGAAAGCGAGGCATTTTTTTGAAAGAAGAAATTCACTTAAAAACACCGCATATCACCTTAGGCCAGTTGCTTAAAATTGCGGATCTAGTTTCTTCTGGCGGTCAGGCAAAGTGGTTCTTACAAGAATACGCTGCTGACATCTTGGTCAATGGTGAGCCAGAAAACCGCCGTGGACGCAAGCTTTATCCTGGGGATAGTGTTGAGATCAAAGATCAAGGCAGCTATCTATTGAAAGAAAGCTAGCTAAGACAATGTATTTAGAAGAGCTGGAACTTCGCAATTTCCGTAACTATCAAACGGTAGCGGTCAAATTTTCACCCCAGATAAATGTCTTGATCGGAAAAAACGCTCAGGGCAAAACTAATCTGTTAGAGGCGATCTATGTTTTAGCAATGGCGCGTAGCCACCGGACCAATAATGATCGTGAGTTGATCAGCTTTAAACAAAAAGAGGCATATTTAAGTGGACGGGTGATGCGGAAGTTAGGCTGCTTACCCTTAGAGATCAGTTTGAGCCGTAAGGGTAAGAAGGCCAAAGTCAATCATCTCGAGCAAGCTCGCTTATCTCAGTATATCGGTAACTTGAACGTGATCTTATTTGCGCCCGAAGACCTCAGCTTGGTCAAGGGATCACCTGCGATCAGACGGCGGTTCATCGATATGGAATTTGGTCAGATCGATCCACGCTACCTCTATAATTTAACGCGGTACCGCACGATCTTAAAGCAACGAAATAATTATCTAAAACAACTCCAGCAAAAAAAGGCGACGGATACGCTCTATTTAGAGGTCTTATCGGAACAATTAGCCCAATTTGCTGGGGCGATCATTGTGAAACGACTAGAATTTTTAGCGGAACTTGAGCGCTATGCAAAAGAGATCCATAGTCAGATAACACAGGACAAAGAGCAGTTAGCTTTTAGTTATGAAAGTAGCTTGAAAGAACCAAGCGAGGCTACTGAAAATGAAATTACCGAAGCATTAAAAAAAGGTTTTGCAGATTTACAACAAAAAGAAATTTTTCAAGGGACGACCCTTTTAGGCCCACATCGCGATGATGTTGTTTTTAAGATCAACGGACAAAATGTTCAGATCTATGGTTCACAGGGACAACAGCGGACCACAGCTTTATCGGTCAAATTGGCAGAGATCGAATTGATGAAAAATAAGACGGGCGAATATCCGATCTTATTACTTGATGATGTGTTGTCTGAGCTTGACGGCAATCGTCAAACTCATTTGTTAAAGACGATCCAAGGGCGCGTCCAGACCTTTTTAACGACACCTGGATTAAATGATATTACGCAACAGTTGATCAAAGAACCAAAGATTTTTCATATTGATGATGGCCAGATTTCTGAAAATTCAGAAATGGCTGAAAATCATATCGACTGGGTTTCAGAAGACAAAAATAAAGTTGTTACATTTTATCCAAAAAATGAAAAATCCAAGAAAGGACAGTCTACATAAGAGATGTAGCGGGTACTAAACGTGACAGAAAAAGAAACGCTTGAAGAAGTAAAGGAAGAAAAAGCCAAAGAATATGATGCCAGTCAGATCCAAGTCCTTGAAGGCTTAGAAGCCGTGCGCAAGCGTCCTGGGATGTACATTGGCTCGACTAGCTCACAAGGTCTGCACCACTTAGTCTGGGAGATCATTGATAATGGGATCGATGAAGCTTTAGCGGGCTTTGCCGACGAGATCAATGTGATCGTGGAAAAAGACAACAGTATCACGGTCAAAGATAATGGACGTGGGATCCCGGTCGATATTCAAGAAAAAACGGGCCGGCCAGCGTTAGAAACCGTCTTTACTGTGCTTCATGCCGGTGGTAAATTTGGCGGTGGCGGTTATAAAGTCTCCGGTGGTCTTCATGGGGTCGGGGCCTCAGTTGTTAACGCCCTTTCAACGAGCTTAGATGTTCAAGTTAGACGTGAAGGCGATACGAACGTCTATGGAATGGACTTTAAACTCGGTAAAGTCGACCATGTGATGGAAGTCGTGGGGCAAAGTCAACCACATGAACACGGGACGACCGTGCATTTCTTGCCTGATCCAGATATCTTTACAGAAACGACTGTCTATGACATCAAAGTTTTGACGACGCGGATCCGGGAATTAGCCTTTTTGAACAAGGGCTTAAAGATCACGATCGATGACATGCGTCCCGAAGAACCGACCCACGAAGAATTCCACTATGCTGGTGGGATCAAACACTATGTGGAATTCTTAAACAAGGGCAAAGAAGTTCTGTTTGATGAACCGATCTATGTGGAAGGCCAACAAAAAGGCATCACAGTTGAAGTAGCATTACAATACACAGATGATTTCCACTCCAACTTGTTGACCTTTACCAACAATATCCACACTTATGAAGGTGGGACCCATGAATCGGGGTTCAAGACTGCTTTGACGCGTGTTATCAACGATTATGCGCGCAAATCTGGGCAGTTAAAGGAAAATGAACCGAACTTGTCGGGTGAAGACGTACGTGAAGGTTTGACCGCAGTCGTTTCCGTCAAGCACCCTGATCCACAGTTTGAAGGACAAACTAAGACTAAATTGGGTAACTCCGATGCTAGAGCGGCGACCGATAAGACATTTTCCGAAACTTTCAGCAAATTTATGCTGGAAAATCCAAATGTAGCACGCCGGATCGTGGAAAAAGGGATGTTGGCAGCCAAAGCGCGGGTAGCAGCTAAACGAGCACGTGAAGTTACACGCAAGAAAAATGGTCTCGAGATCTCAAACTTGCCAGGAAAATTGGCGGATAACACCAGCAAAGACCCTGAGATCTCAGAATTATTCATCGTCGAAGGGGACTCCGCGGGTGGTTCGGCTAAGCAAGGGCGTTCACGTTTGACCCAAGCTATCTTACCGATCCGTGGGAAGATCTTGAATGTGGAAAAAGCTACATTAGATCGGATCTTGGCCAACGAAGAAATTCGTTCCTTATTCACAGCTTTAGGCACAGGCTTTGGGGATGACTTTGATGTGGATAAAGTAAATTACCACAAATTGATCATCATGACCGATGCCGATGTCGATGGAGCTCATATCAGAACCTTATTGTTGACGTTATTCTACCGCTTCATGCGCCCAATGATCGAACGGGGCTATGTCTATATCGCACAGCCACCATTGTATCAAGTGCGCCAAGGCAAGATGATCCGTTACATCGACACTGATGAAGAATTAGAAGAAGTATTAGGTCAATTACCACCAAGTCCAAAACCAGTTATCCAACGTTACAAAGGTCTGGGTGAAATGGATGCTGAACAATTGTGGGAAACTACGATGGATCCAGAAAACCGCCGCCTTTTGCGGGTCGAATTATCGGATGCGATGGAAGCAAATGAAGTCTTTGAAATGTTGATGGGCGATCAAGTCGGTCCAAGACGTCAATTCATCGAAGAGAATGCGACTTTCGTAGATAACTTGGACGTTTAATGAGAGCAGAGCAATAAGTTCTGCACATAATGCACAGTTTAGTGTGAATAAACTGTGTATAAGTTTGAAATTTATGTAAAAAGTAAGAAAAGAAGTGGAGGCACAGGACGTGGTAGAAGTACCTAACAGAATTAACAATGTTGATTTATCCAAAGTCATGCGGACCTCATTTTTAGATTATGCGATGAGTGTTATCGTTGCGCGCGCTTTGCCTGATGTGCGTGATGGCTTGAAGCCTGTTCACCGCCGGATCTTATACGGGATGAATGAATTAGGTGTGACTCCGGATAAACCATATAAGAAATCAGCCCGGATCGTTGGGGATGTTATGGGTAAGTACCACCCTCATGGGGACTCGGCGATCTATGAATCGATGGTCCGGATGGCGCAGGATTTTAGCTACCGTTATCTCTTAGTCGATGGTCACGGTAACTTTGGTTCGGTCGATGGTGACGGGGCTGCTGCGATGCGTTATACCGAAGCGCGGATGTCTAAGATCACGTTGGAGATGTTACGTGATATCAACAAGGACACGATCGATTTTCAGCCAAACTATGATGGCACCGAACGTGAACCCGAAGTTTTACCTGCTCGTTTCCCTAACCTATTAGTCAACGGGGCAACTGGGATCGCCGTCGGGATGACGACAAATATCCCACCCCATAACTTGGCTGAAGTTATCTCAGCCTTACATGTGTTGATGGAAAATCCCGATGCAACGACGGCTGACTTGATGGAAGCTTTGCCCGGGCCTGATTTCCCAACTGGTGGGATCGTGATGGGCAAATCTGGGATCAGAAAAGCTTATGAGACTGGGAAAGGCTCAGTTACTTTACGGGCTAAAGTTGAGATCGAGGAATTAAAAAATAGCCGTGAACAGATCATTGTGCATGAGTTACCATACATGGTCAACAAGGCTAAATTGATCGAACGGATCGCTGAATTAGCGCGCGATAAGAAGATCGAAGGGATCACCGATATCAAGGATGAATCTGACCGTGAAGGGATGCGCATCACGATCGATGTGCGCCGTGATGTCAGTGCCTCAGTTGTGTTGAACAATTTATACAAATTGACTTTGATGCAAACTGCCTTCAACTTCAACATGTTGGCGATCGTTAATGGAACGCCGCGGGTCTTGAGCCTAAAGCAGATCTTGACATATTACTTGAAGCATCAAGAAGAAGTCATCCGGCGGCGGACCCAATTTGATTTGAAAAAAGCGCAAGCAAGAGCACATATCTTAGAAGGTCTACGGATCGCCCTAGACCATATCGATGCGATCATCAACATCATCCGTAATTCTAAGAGTGGTGATATCGCTAAAGATCGTTTGATGAATGAATATCATTTGAGTGATAAACAAGCCCAAGCGATCTTAGATATGCGTTTAGTTCGCTTGACCGGTCTGGAACGTGAAAAAGTTGAAGCTGAATATCAAAAGACGATGGAAGCAATCGCCGATTACAAAGATATTTTAGCGCACGAAGAACGTATCTATCAGATCATTTACCAAGAATTATTGGAGATCCAAGAGCGCTTTGGAGATGATCGTCGGACTGAGCTTATGGTCGGCGAAGTCTTGAGCATTGAAGATGAAGACTTGATCGAAGAAGAAAATGTTGTGATCACCTTGACGCATAACGGCTACATCAAGCGTTTGCCAACCAGTGATTTTAAAGCACAACGGCGCGGTGGTCGTGGTGTCCAAGGGATGGGCGTGCACGATGATGATTTCATTGAACACTTGATCACGACTTCGACCCATGATGAATTGTTGTTCTTCACGAATGTGGGTAAAGTCTATCGCATGAAGGGCTATGAAGTTCCAGAGTATGGTCGAGCTGCTAAAGGGATCCCGGTGATCAATTTGCTAGATCTCGATAAAGAAGAAAAGATCCAAACAGTGATCAACGTTGAAGCTGATAAGCGTGACGATTCGCACTTCTTATTCTTCACTACGGTCAAAGGTACAGTTAAACGGACTTTCGTGACTGAATTTGGCAATATCAGAAAGAATGGGTTAAAGGCGATCTCCTTACACGATGGCGATGAATTGATCCATGTTTCGATCACAGATGGTGAACAAAACATCATCATCGCAACGCATGGTGGTTATGCCGTCAGCTTTGCCGAAACAGCTGTCCGCCCAATGGGACGCTCAGCAGCTGGGGTCCGCGGTATCCGCTTGCGTGATGAAGATCATGTTGTCGGGGCCTCGATCTTACGGCCTGACAGTAAAGTCTTTGTCATCTCTGAAAAAGGTTTCGGTAAGCAGACACCGGCTAGCGAATATCCGATTAAAGGGCGTGGTGGTAAAGGTATCAAGACCACAAATATCACGGCTAAAAACGGTAACCTCGCTGGTATGACAATGGTCAATGGGGATGAAGACATCATGGTCATCACAGATAAGGGTGTCATGATCCGCTTTAACCTCGCTAATGTTTCTCAAACTGGCCGGGCAACACTTGGGGTCAAGTTGATCAACTTAGACGATGATGCTAAGGTTTCAACGATGGCTAAAGTTGAAGCTGAATCCACTGAGGAAGAAGAAACGACTGAAGAATAAAACTGTGGATAACTAAAATTCATTCTAAAAATAATTTATCCACAAAAAAATCCACGGTACTCCTAGGAGTGCTGTGGATTTTTTGCGTTTATAGATAATTATTTGCCGACAACGCTGATACGTTCTTTGATATGGTCACCGTTTTGGATCTCATCGGCCATGGCAAGGGCGTAATCAGCATAACTGATGATGCTTTCGCCACGGTCGTTAAGGGTCAATTCTTCACCAGCAAGAATATATTTACCCGTACGTTTTCCGTCAACTTGGAAATCAGCGGCGGGGCTGATGAAGGTCCAATCAACATCATCATGTTTGCGTAGTTCGGTCAAGGCATCAGTTTGAGTTTTGGCTAAAGCGTAAAATTCGGCTGGAAAATCTGGCGTGTCGACTAACTGAGTCTTGTGTTCTGGGTCAACATAGAGGCTACCAGCGCCACCAACGATGAGCAAACGAGTCTTGGTCCCAGCTAAAAGAGCGGTCAAGTGCTTGATGACTTCAACGTGTAAATGAAGGGTCTCAGGCGCAAAAGTCCCAAAAGCATCAACGACGACCTCAAATTCGGCAAGATCGGCTTTAGTGAGCTCAAACAGATCTTTTTGGATATATGTTTGAGCGACCGTAGTATTTTGCGCTTTACGACCAAAACCAGTTACGTCATAACCACGCTCGACTAATTCTTTGACGACTAAACTCCCAACACGTCCGTTAGCACTAATTACAGCAACTTTTGTCATAATAAATTCCTCCATTTGGTTGTAATTGTTTTTGTTACATTTGCTTGATGAGTTTAGTTTATCTTTTTATAAATGTAATGTCAATCATTACAACTAAAAAATATTTTATTTTTTTGTGTTTACCTATAATTATCGGAAATAAATTTTTTTGAAAAAAGAAAAAATTTTCGCCAGCAATTGCGTATTTATAAAGTGTAGCCGTAGTTCAAAATCCCTTGCAAAATAGTTTTAATAATGTTATAATTCTATTTCGTGAGTATCTAAACAAAATTAGCTTTAGATTCTCCTTGTTCTTACATTAGATAAAGAACCAATAGTCCATAAGGAGGTGCAAACAGTCATGACAAATTATGAAATTACTTACATCATCAACCCATCACTTGACGAAGCAGCTAAGAATGAATTAGTTGAACGCTTTGACAACATCTTGAAAAATGATGGTGCTGAAATCGTAGAATCAAAAGACTGGTCTAAGCGTCGTTTTGCTTACGAAATTGGTGGTTTCACAGAAGGTGTCTACCACATCGTAAACATCAAAGCTGAAAACGCAGACGCTATCAACGAATTTGACCGTCTTTCCAAGATCAATGATGGTATCTTACGCCACATGATCGTTAAACGTGAAGACTAAGATAGACTATAAATAAAGTAAAGGAGGAAATGAACTTTGATCAATTCAGTTGTTCTAGTAGGTCGTTTGACCCGAGATCCTGAACTGCGCTACACGCCTTCAGGGGCAGCCGTGGCAAGCTTTACTGTCGCGATCGACCGTCGTTTCACTAACCAACAAGGTCAACGTGAAGCTGATTTCATCAATTGCGTAATGTGGCGTAAAGCAGCCGAAAACTTTGCTAACTTTACCCACAAAGGTTCCTTAGTTGGGATCGAAGGACGGATCCAAACCCGTTCTTATGAAAATCAGCAAGGTCAACGTGTTTATGTTACTGAAGTTTTAGCTGAGAATTTCTCACTTTTGGAATCCAAGGCTGAATCAGAAAGGTATCGTGCCCAACACGGCAACAGTAACGCTAATGTGCAAGGTTCAGCTCCTTCAAATGATATGCAGTCATCTAATCCATTTGGGACTCCAGCAAATAATCAGACCAATGATGCTTTTGGTGGTAATGGTTTTGATACCAATACAAACAATAGTAACAATGCTGCTGATCCATTTGCCGGTGGTCAACAGATCGATATCTCAGATGATGACTTACCATTCTAAAATTGACAGGAGGGAAATCTAATGCCACAACAAAGAAGAGGCGGACGTCGCCGTCGTAAAGTTGACTTCATCGCTGCTAACCACATCGAATACATCGACTACAAGGATACAGATCTTCTTAAGCGTTTCATCTCAGAACGCGGTAAGATCTTGCCACGTCGTGTAACAGGTACTAGCGCAAAGAACCAACGTAAACTTACAGTTGCGATCAAACGTGCACGTATCATGGGCTTATTGCCATTCGTTGCCGAAGATTAATCAAAAAACGTCTCATTGCGAGGCGTTTTTTTGTTTGGCCGATTTTTTTGAAAAAAGTTTTTAAAAATTTCGTTTTTAAAGACGAACTATTATATTTTTTTATTGGGTATTATACGATTTATAAGTTAAAGAGTGAAAAATGATTTTAAAGATTCTAGTGGTAAATCTTTGGTTTATGAAGGTGTAGACCTATGTGTGGATAAAGTTGTGGAAAACTCAAATGTAATAACCGAACGTTATCTATTATGAAAAAAATATAATTTAAATTCTTAAGAAAAAATCAATAAAAAAGTTAGCCATTTTGGGTCATTTAGGTGTATTATAAATATGTAGATTGATGATGAATCAATCTTCTCCCCTTTTTATGTAGTAAGTGATAACTATCTTAGATTTACTTTAGGATAGTATTTCCCCAATAACATAACCTTTTTCTCCGTGATTTTCCCCGATCACGGAGTTTTTTTATGTTCGCGAATACAAAACACGGGATCTACCACGATGTAAAAGCATTGTAGTAGATCCCGCGTTCTCACATGCTCAGTGATGACGATAGCTCAATTAGCTTAGCTCGAGAGTCCTAGCAAATTCAGTTCCGTTTGAAAGTACGGTAAAGTTTCTAAAGTCGATCGTGGTCGACGCATCAAGTTTAGAAGCTAGGTGCATTGGATCATTGATTTTGATATTTTGGTCGGTAAGCCAAGATATCACTTGTGGGATCGCCTGAGTCTCGCCATTTAACAGTTGGATCTGGCGGTCGTCAGCTAACTCGAGTATCAGTGAAAAGATAAAACGCTCAGTCAGTTTGGGTAACGGTCGGAGCGTGATCTTAGCCAAATACATTCCCAGACAAGCCTGGGTGATCTGGTCGGGTAATAGGGTAAGCATTAAATTGTCGCGGTCATCGAAGAGCTTGAGATGTGTTGCTTCAAACTGTGTTTTCGCAAAAGCAAGTGAATTTTTACGAAATAAAATTGCAAGTGGCAGTTAGCGATTGGTTCCGTAAAATGTCCGCCCATTAAATTCAAGTGTAGTGAAAAATGGAGCGGCATACAAATTAGTAGCTAAATTGGTAAAAATGATTTTTTTCATCTTAGACCTCATTTCTATGAATTAACTAGCATAATTTATAAATGTCATCTTCTGCACACTAGCCCCACCATAATAATATGTGATATCGCCAAGGTGAGACAAGCACTCTTTATAGAAGAAATGTGGTATTATGGAATAAAATAGCAACGAGGGTGAAAAAATGGTCAAAGGATTGGTTTTAAGTGCAATAATTTTTGTTCTAGGAGTGTTTGAACTTTATGCTACATATCGCTACTATCACAAATTAGTCGTGGCAGATCGAAAAAATATGCTTTCTGGTGGCCGTTTGTGGTTAGGGATCATCAGTGGTGGTTTATTGTGCGCTCTTGGGATCTTTTCGGCTTTAGGCGTATTACAGGGTGCATAGGTTGCGATATGAGTTCCTAGTTGCAAAGAGCCCCCCAGCAAATGTATCTGCTGGGGGGCTCTCCCGTATGGTCTTATTAATTAAACAGACTCTTGATCCATTCGATGAAGCGGGCAAACCAGCCTTTTGCTTGTTCAACGGCTTCTTTAGCTTGAGCACTGTTGGCCCAGTCTTTAGCCTTATTCATCAAATTACCCGTCGAATCTTTAACGTTATTGATCGTGTTTGTCACGTTATTGATATATGTCTTGCTTGAGCTGATCGGTGAATTTTGGAAGTTTACCAAAGCGCCTGAGATCTGTGTTACTTGCTCTGAGGTCGTTTGGTTTTGAATGCCACGGTCAGCCAAAGCCTTATTTAACATATCTTCAATGTCTTGTTTTGTAGCTAGTTCTTGGTTGTCTTGTTTTTGTTGGGCCAATTGCTTGGAAACATCACCAATAGCTGCCATCAGTTTCCCAGGATAGGTCTTGTCATCTTTGTTAGCGTCGATCGCCGGTTGGGTCGCTGAAAGCATCTCATTGGCTGTCGCTGTGTTTTCTGTGTTCAATGAAACGCCATCTTCGGCTAAGGCCTTGTAGACCCCAGTCAAGGCTGATTCACCTGAAACAGGACGATTAGCGGTCACAACGATGCTGACATCTGTTACCCCCGCCATTTGAGCGACCATTGCGTATTGTTGGGAAGTTACTTGGGTGATATTGTTAGAACCATTGTAGTCTTTGATGTTGACCTTGACCCCAGAACCAGGATCTCCGGGTGCGATCGCAACTGAGCTGATCATTGCAGCGTCAGTCGTATTGCTAGAGCCATTAGCGATATATTTGTTGTAATCAGCGGCGGTAGCGGTCAAAGTCTTGAACGAAGAATCAGTTTCAAATACTTTAGCTAAATTTTGGCGTGCTTCTTGGCTCGTGCCGGCTCCATAGACGACATAAGCGGAATTTAACGTATGCGTATTACTGCTACTTTCGGCTAAAGCCTTGGGAGCACTGGTCAAAGTTACCCCTAAAAAGGTCAGCCCTGCCAAGAATGCAGTTGCTAATTTTTTTAATTTCATCTCTAAAACACCTCATTAATTTTATATCTAGCTACATTTTAATTTTACCACCAGAAATCAATTCTTGTCTTTTAAGAAAAAGATATAAATATCGTAAGAAAAACTTAGGAAAATCAACGTTTGAAAATCAAATCACACACAATATATAGATTTAATAAAATTAGAATTACAATATATTGTGTTTTTTCGGTTGAATTTAGTCAGAATGCATGGCTATAATAGTTACATTGCAATTTTTAAATGCAAGAAATTATTGTCTATCGGAAGGAAGTTTTTAGATGTTTGAACGTTATCAAGATGTATTGACCCATTTGCCAGAATATTCCAAGAATGTATTTCGGAAGGGATATTTCAAATGGTTGTTGAATCAATGTAAAGGTTGGGGGTATTTTAGTTACTTCTTATTGGCGTTCAACTTTGTGCTCCAAGTTATCTCGTTGGTCGATTCTTTTAGCCAAACGCCAGTCCAGTCACTGTTAGCCTTTGTTGGGGGCAATCTGTCCGTGGCATGTGTGATCGGGATCTCGAACTTATCCGGGATCCAAGGCTGGTGTGGTGCGATCTCAGCTATTTGTATCGCAGCAACAGGTTTTATGGCAAAAAATTATGCGACCGCTTGGGAACAGATCGGTTATTTGATCTTTTTAGATATTTTTTGCATTTTAGATCCAAAATGGAACGATGATATCCAAGCGGAAAAACTAGAAAGTGGGCTTGAATGGATCAAATATGGCTTATTTTTTGTAGTTGCTTGGTTATGCACCTATACGATCTTTAGCTTTACGAATGATCCCCGGGTCTTTTTGGATAGCTTGAACTTAGCAATGGCGATCACGGGGGCATTATTGGAATTGAATCGTAAACGTGAACAATACTATGTTTTCACACTGGCATCAGTCTTTACGATCGCTTTATGGGTCCAAACGATGTTGCAAGGTGATGGGAATTTTGCCTTGATCTTTAGTTACAGTGTCTTTTTCTTAAATGATATGTATGCCTTTTTCAGCGAGAACAGCTGGTTTAGAGGGGAAGTCTCAAAGAAAGCTTAAAATTTAGTTTTGAATGGCTGACAATAAAT
The DNA here is from genome assembly GCF_001434535.1 of Ligilactobacillus animalis KCTC 3501 = DSM 20602. GTDB lineage: Bacteria > Bacillota > Bacilli > Lactobacillales > Lactobacillaceae > Ligilactobacillus > Ligilactobacillus animalis. Next base: position 7,546 of record NZ_AYYW01000014.1, on the reverse strand, counting down.
AGTCGCGGGCGTATACTTAAACTAAGTGAATAACTTAACTCATAACACTAAGCTACGGGTCAGCCCGTGGCTTTTTATTTTGGGCAAAGCAACTTGATTTTTCAAGCTATTATAGTCATACTTACTGAGAGTCAAACTCGTTTGTGATAGAATAAATAGCAGAAGTATAAAATTAGGTTAAGAATTGGGAAAGGAATGCGGGGATAAACCAGTGAAAAAATTTTTTAACAAAGATTTTTGGCAACTGCCTGAATTCATGTATGACAGACATTTGCGTGTGTTAGCTTGGATGTTGGCGTTTGTAGCGGTCATTTGTGTGATCCTGGCCTTTAGAACCAATATTATTCTAGGATATATCAGCATGGTCTTTACACTTATTGTGACCGTAGTTGCCTATATTACTTTAAAACAAATTACTGAAGATACAACTGAATACATTTCTGATCTGTCTTATCGGATCAAACGCGGTGAACAGGATGCGTTGATCAAAATGCCGATCGGGATCTTATTTTACGACAAAGAGGGTCATATCGAATGGATCAACCCTTATATGCAACGCTATTTTGATAATCAAGAGGTGCTGGGTAAGCCGTTAAAAGAGGTCGATCATCAGCTCTATGAGCAACTCGAGGCTAAACAAGACAATAAGGACAAAGATATCGAAGTCAAATTGCATGGACGAGCCTTTAGTCTGATGGTCCAAAAAGACATTGATGCGCTGTACCTGATGGATGTGACGCATTATGCCGAGATCCGACAAGAATACGAAGATACGCGGTTAGTGATCGGACAGATCTTCTTGGATAATTACGATGAAGTTACCAGTGCGATGAACGATAAAGATATTTCTAACCTGGGAAATTTCGTGACGAATGCTTTATCAGATTGGGCGCGCGAATTTGGGATTTACCTCAAACGTGTTGATGAAGATCACTTCTTTATCTTGACGTATGCTAAGACGCTCAAAGTATTAGAAGAAGAAAAATTCAAGATCCTAGATGAAGTGCGCAAGTGGACGTCCAAGCAAAATTCGCCAGTAACGCTTAGTGTAGGGATCGCATACGGTGGTTCTGATCTGACCCAACTGGCAAAGCTCTCACAAAATAACTTAGATCTTGCCTTGGGACGTGGGGGAGATCAGGTCGTCGTCAAAGCGGTCGATGGCCAAGCCCGTTTCTACGGGGGCAAGACCAACCCGATGGAAAAACGCACCCGAGTTCGGGCACGGATGATCTCACAAGCGTTGACCGAATTGATGAATCAAGCCGACCAGATCTTTGTGATGGGCCATCGCCATCCAGATATGGACTCTCTGGGCGCCTGCCTAGGGGTGCGTCGGATCGCGGCGATGAATGGCAAGCAGTGTTGGATCGTCTTAGATCAAGAAGATCTCCACTCAGACATTGAGCGTTTGTTAGAGGAATTGGAACAGTATCCAAATATCAAGGGTTCAATTATAACCCCGGAAATGGCCTTGGAAAAAGCTACTAAGGATAGCCTTTTGATCATGGCTGACCACTCGAAACCATCAATGTCGATCGCACGACCGCTCTACGATAAGCTCAAAAATCGTGTCATGGTGATCGACCATCATCGCCGGGGCGAAGAATTTCCCGATAACCCGATCTTGGTCTACATCGAACCGTATGCCAGTTCGACGTGTGAGTTGATCACTGAGCTCTTTGAGTATCAATCAAAAGACAGTGAGCCGATCAATAAATTGGAAGCCACGGCAATGCTGACAGGGATCATCATTGATACACAATCATTTGCTTTGCGGACAGGAACGCGGACTTTTGATGCAGCGAGCTATTTACGTTCAGTTGGGGCTGATCTGGTGATGGCACGGCATTTCATGAAAGAAAGCGTCAATAGCTATATGCAACGCAACCATTTGGTCGAACGGACTGAATTTACTGAGGGAGACGCGATCTGCTGTGGTGAAGAAGATCGAGTCTATGATCCAGTCATCGCCGCTCAAGTTGCTGACTCACTGTTAAATGTCAGTGGAGTGGAGGCCTCTTTTGTGATCACTAAGCGGGCTTCAGGCAAGATCGGCGTTTCAGCGCGAAGCAATGGGACTAAGAACGTGCAGGTGATCATGGAAGAAATGGGTGGTGGCGGTCACTTATCCAATGCTGCGACCCAGATCGCTGATACGACTGTGGGTGCGGTCAAAGAACAACTGCTTGCAATTCTTAAACAAGAGCAGGAAAATAAAGAGTAGAAGAACTACGTATGGGAGGATTTTTTTATGAGAATCATTTTTACACAAGACGTGCGCGGTAAAGGCAAACGCGGTGAAGTTAAGGAAATTCCAGATGGATACGCAAACTTCTTGATCAAGAGCAATAAGGCTAAGCAAGCTGATGCAGCAGCGATGAGCCAATTACGTGGTCAAAAGAGAGCCGAAGCCAAAAAAGAGGCTGAAGAATTAGCCGAAGCAAAGGTCCTCAAAGAAAAATTAGAATCTGGCAATTATGTCGTTGAGATCAAGGCAAAAGCTGGGATAGATGGTCGTTTATTTGGCTCGATCACATCCAAGCAGATCGCCCAAGCTATGGAAAAACAACACGGCTTAAAGATCGACAAGCGCAAGATGGAATTAGCAGCACCGATCCGTGCGATGGGATACGCCAATGTCCCTGTTAAGTTGCACAATGAGGTTTCTGCTAAGATCCGCGTGCACATCTCAGAACAATAAAATAGCTTAATAATAGCCCGCTAGAGTAGATCTGGCGGGCTATTTGTGTAGGTGGTAGGGAGAGTGAGGATATAAAAAGCATAGTTGAACTGTTGGTTTTTTGTGGACTATCTAAGCTTATTTACAATAAAGTTAAGCGGTATTTTGCCATTTGAAAAAACTGGGTTCGACGAAGATCAGGGACCATAAGTTCTTTGGCAGCAAGTTGCATAGTCGGATTTTCTAATTTACTCAGTGCAAGTGATTTAGGTAGGATAGTTACCAAGTAGCGAATAACACTAGGTAAAATGAAATATTGTTTAGGACTATATGGAAGTCGACCACGTGCTACTAGTAGATAGCAATCTTCAAACTGGATAATAGTCCATCTACTGTCAAATGGTGGCTCAAACATTCCTTGATCGGGCATGATATAAGCTGTCGGATATCGTTTGCGTATTTTCTTTAGTGTAGAACTGATCGTGATATAAAACAAGGCAATATTTTTTAAATTTTGGGGGTCAGTGATATATAGGTAACAATAGATTCGACCAGCCTATTTTTTATGTTATAATTTCAAGTTGTACACTTAAATTACAGAAAGGATGAAGCTGGTTGGATAATGAACTTTTAAATGACAGCTTACCACCGCAAAATATTGAAGCGGAACAAGCTGTTTTAGGGGCTGTCTTCTTGAGTCCTGATGCTTTAGCTGATGCGATGGAATTTGTGGAAGCTAAAGATTTTTACCGGCGTGCCCATCAATTGTTGTTCCAAGCAATGATCGATTTAAACGACGATGGAGAAGCAATTGATGTTTTAACGGTCAATAACCGCCTTGAGATGAACAACCAACTCGATGATGTCGGTGGGGTCGCCTACATTGCTGAATTGGCTTCATCCGTGCCGACAGCAGCCAATGTGGGATATTACGCCAAATTGGTGGCAGAAAAAGCTGTCCTCCGCCGGGTGATCGCAGCGGCAACCAATATCATCACCCAAGCCAAAGAACAAGATGAGCCCGTTGCCGATATCTTAGAATCGGCAGAACGGCAGATCATGGAAGTGGCGGAAAATCGCACTCAAAGTGGCTTTAAAGAGATCAGTAAAGTTTTGACTGATTCCTTAGATGAGATCGATAAATTGTCGCAACAAGATGAAGATATCACCGGGCTTGCAACGGGCTATAAAGATTTTGACCATATGACAGCTGGGCTACAGCCAGATAACTTGATCATCTTGGCTGCCCGCCCGGCCGTGGGTAAGACGGCCTTTGCCTTGAATATCGCGCAAAATATCGGGACTTCGACTGATAAGACGATCGCATTGTTCTCTTTAGAAATGAGTGCGGAATCGCTAGTTAACCGGATGTTATGTGCAGAAGGGTCGATCAGTGCTAATCACTTGCGCACCGGGCAATTAGATGAGCAAGAATGGGCTAATCTGATCGTGGCAGTCGGGGCCCTTTCAAAAACGAGTATTTATATCGACGACACGCCAGGGATCAAGATGTCTGAGATCCGTGCCAAGAGTCGGCGGTTAGCTAAGGAAAAAGGCGATCTCGGTCTGATCGTGATCGATTACCTACAGTTGATCGAAGGCTCTAACAAAGAAAGTCGTCAACAAGAAGTTTCTGAGATCTCGCGTCAATTAAAGAAATTATCAAAAGAGCTCTCAGTTCCGATCATCGCCTTATCCCAGCTCTCACGTGGGGTCGAACAGCGCCAAGATAAACGGCCGGTGTTGTCCGATATCCGTGAATCTGGATCGATCGAGCAAGATGCTGATATCGTAGCGTTCCTTTACCGGGATGACTACTATGAGCGAGCTGACGGGGATGACGATGATACAGACAACGATGGCCAACCGGAAAATCAAGATGTCGGTGAAGTTGAACTGATCATCGAAAAGAACCGTGCCGGTGCGCGTGGAACGGTTAAGCTTTTATTTATCAAATCATATAATAAGTTTGCCAATATTGCCTATACGCCAGAACCGCAGTAAGTTTTTGACAATTGGCGTAATAAAGGGTAATCTAAGGCAGTAAACAGAGTAAAAGGAGAACAAACATTATGTGTGGTTTTGTTGGGTATGTAAACCAAACTGATATTCCAGATAACACAATTGAAAAAATGGCGGATCGTATCCGTCACCGTGGTCCAGACGATGAAGCATATTTTGCAGACGAAGGGGCTGCAATGGGATTCCGTCGCCTTTCGATCATCGACTTGGCTCATGGTAAGCAACCAATGTATAACAGTGATGAAACTAAAGTCTTGACCTTCAATGGTGAAATTTACAACTATCGCGAAATTCGTGAAGAGTTGAAAGCTTTAGGGTACGAATTTAGAACAGATGTTGACTCAGAAGTTTTGATCCATGGTTATGATGCTTGGGGTCCTAAATTATTAGATAAACTACGTGGAATGTATGCTTTTGTGATCTATGACCGCAAGACTAAAGAAGTCTTTGGGGCACGTGACCACTTTGGTATCAAGCCAATGTATTACTATGATGATGGCCAAAGTTTCTTGTGGGCATCTGAGATCAAAGCTTTCTTAGATCATCCAAAATTTGTGAAGGAATTTAATGAAAAACTTTTACCAATTCATTTGAGTTTTGAATTTATCCCTTCTAAGGAAACGATGTTCAAAAATGTCTACAAGCTTTTGCCAGGTCATTACTTTATCCACAAAGATGGCAAAACAGAGATCCATCAATACTACAAATTCAACTACGATCACATTGATGAAAATCAAACGATCGAAGGCGATGCTAAGAAGATCCAAGGCTTAGTCGACAACTCAGTCAAGGCTCACATGGTCGCAGACGTTGAGGTTGGTAGTTTCTTATCCAGTGGTGTCGATTCAAGTTATGTTTTGAACGAAGCTGCTAAGTTAAAACCGATCAAGTCATTTTCACTTGGGTTCAACAACTCCAAATATAGTGAATTAGATTGGTCTTCTCGCTTTGCTAAAAAGATCGGTCAAGAAAATACGCGGATCACGATGGATGGCGATGATTACTTCGACATCTTACCAACGATCATGTACTACATGGACGAACCACTTTCTAACCCATCAGCAATGCAACTTTACTACCTTTCCAAGGGAACTAGAAAACAAGTTAAAGTTGCGCTTTCTGGTGAAGGGGCTGACGAATTCTTCGGTGGTTACAACACTTACTTAGAAGCTCGTCCATTTGAAAAATATCAAAAATATGTTCCAGCTGGTTTGCGGAGCGCACTTGCTAAGATGGTGATCAACTTACCTCGTTTCCATGGCCAACGTTTCTTGGTCCGTGGGGCACAACCATTGAGCGAACGCTACTACCGGGTAAACTATGTCTTTAACTATCATGATCGAGACAAGATCTTGAAGAACAAGGACTTAAACGTTGATTCCGGTGCTTACACCAAGCATATTTTTGATGACGTTAAAGATAAAGATGAAATGACGCAAATGCAATACTTTGATATCAACACTTGGTTACCATTTGATATCTTGCATAAGGCTGACCGGATGAGTATGTGTAACTCACTTGAAGTGCGGACACCATTAGTTGATAAAGAAGTGGCTGCCTTTGCGGCTACAATGCCGATCAAGACACGTATCCGTGGCGATGAAACCAAGGTCTCATTGCGGACGGCAGCTGCAGCTGAATTACCAAAAGATGTGGCAAACAAGGAAAAACTTGGCTTCCCATCCCCAATTGCTAGCTGGATCAAAGAAGACAAGTTCAGAAAGCGGATCGAAGAAGCCTTTACTTCTGATGTAGCTAAGAAATTCTTCGAACCAGAGGCCTTACTTGAGATCTTACAAGAACATATTAACGGTAAGTCTTCAATGCAAAAGATCTTCACTATCTACACCTTCATCTTATGGTATCAAGTGTACTTCCCAGAAGACACGACAGCGGATACTGTAAGCAAGGTAAAGATCACAAAATAATCTTTTCCCCCAGTTGAATGACTGGGGGTTTTTGTGTATATACAAAAATGCGGGGAGTTTAATGCTATTGGCAGTATTAGGGATACTGGGCAGTGGAATAAACGAGAATTTATAAGTGTAAAATGCACGTTCAAACAAAAATATTGTTTGAAGTAGCATGAAAAACTATGATTAAGGGTAAAAATGAAGGATTTGGATGCGTAAGGCTACGGAAAGGGCAGTGAAGCAAAATAAGTAGCAGATAGTGTCTCAAAAATGATACACCTGTATCTTTTTTGAAGAAAAAGCAGATAAATAAAGTTTTAGCGACTATAATCAAGATGTTAGCAAGTACTATATTGCTAATTAGGGAATATCTTAGGGAGATGAATGAGCATTTGACTGAGACATTTGTTGAGTAGCTTACAAGAAATGGTGACGTTGCTGGTCCTAGGTCGGGCAGTACACCCATCCAGTAGATCGTCCGAGCTCAGGCTATGTTTGTTTTTAGTGCACTATAAGATAAGTGGTGGATCAGAGATCTTTATGGTTTTTGGTCCACTATTTATGTGGTAGATCAAATAAGCAGGTAGCCTTCCTTGCTACGGGAGGCTACCTGCTTTTAGTTAGTTATCTGTAAAATGGTCTGTTCAAATTTTTCAGCCAAATTAGGCATATCGAGAAATTTAGCGGTCGCAATGCATTTAGTTAATGGACGGCGCCAAGTATTGGCTGGTTGATGGAGTAATAATTTCTTGAGATTGGTAAAAAATGTGAGTAACAACTTTTCGTAGACCAGATTTTCAGTCAGGTCATAATTTTCGAGTAACGTGAGATAATGTGAAGCATTGACGTAATTTTGGTGCTGAATAAAATAAACCTGAATTGTCAAATCAAGTTAGAAAAAACTACATGCTCATTTGTAATGTACTTC
>NZ_AYYW01000013.1 GCF_001434535.1 Ligilactobacillus animalis KCTC 3501 = DSM 20602 | reverse complement strand
GTAACACCTAAACGTTCAGCCATTTCTTTCGGTTTTAACATTGTCATAATAACCACTCACATTTTTACTTCTTTCCATGGTTTGTTATAATAAATTTTTCTACATTATTCTATGTTTTTGGTAACAGTTACCCACTCCATTAGTCTCTGGTCACTTTTGGCAATCGCTATCTCTGATTCAGTCATTTTACGCATTTTGATATCCACGAGCTGATCGATCTTTTGAATAAATTCTTTTTTATCATAATACTTTTCTTCTGGCATTGTATTATCCCCGCTTCCAAGATGTTGACCTTATTTTGGACTTCTCTATCTAAGTTTTCAAGTAAGATGAATTGACTTTAGCCAAATAATCTCAGATACTAAATATAACTTTATTTATGCACATAAAAACACCATGCTATCGCGATAACATGGTGTCTGATCAGTATATTATTTGTCGATCTCAGGTGCTTGGTCTAACTCTGCACTTACCATCCAGATCTTCTTTTCAATATCAGTCTTGAAGCCGATAAAAATATCTTGCGTGCTGTGATCTTGTTCTTGATCACTAACTTTGATACCCTTTTGATATAATGCTTCGAGATAACGGTAGCCTTCTAGTAATTTACGTAAATGTTCTTGGATCGTCTTGTCATAGCTGCCAGGTTCATCTTCGATCTTCGTGTGGTCAGCCATTTCACGTAGGGTTGAATATGGGGCGCCATCAAGGATGATCAGGCGTTCTGAGATCACATCGAGTTGGTCATTGATCTCGTCCATGAATTCATCCATCAATGGGTGTAACTTCAAAAAGTTGGTTCCACGCATGTACCAATGTGTTTGATGAATGATCATTGACATTTGGCTCAAATCTGCAACAAGTTGGTTCAAAACTTTCTTTGTTTCTCCATACTTCATGTAAAATTCCTCCCAAGATAAATTAGAATGTTCCTACGTTATTTACTATAACATTAATTTATCAAAAATTCTAAGAATTGAACTGGACCCTTCTACACCTTATGATAACTGCGATTTTTATTACTTCCCTGTGCCACTAAAAGACCCAAACTTACAAATTTAGCTAAATGCTTGCGAGCTGTTACTACCGATTTTTGGATCAGTTTAGCAGTTACCGTAGTATTTATACTTTCATGCTCCGTTAAATACTTGGTCACCAACACATATGTTTTAGCTCCACTACCCGTTAGCCCTTTAGGAATATCAATTTTTTGTTCTAAATCACTATTTACATTTAGATAACTTTTTAACGTTTTTAAAATGATCGCTAACATAAATTCAATAAATCTATTTGAGTTAGTTTCCTGATCGGTTTGTTCTAAGACTTTATAATAGTCACGCTGATTTTCATAGATCATCGTCTCGAGCGGGATCCAAGCAAAGATCGGATCCCAATTAGCTAAGATCACTGTTTGCCACAAACGCCCCATTCGTCCATTTCCATCTGCAAAAGGATGGATCGTTTCGATCTCATAGTAAAAAACACAACTTTTGATAAGCTCAGGCATATTGTCATTTTTTCCCCAAGTAAATAGGTCATCCATCAGTGTTTGAAGATATTGCGGTCTAGCTCCCATATGCACAACATTGCCCATCTCATCAAATATCCCAACATCTCGACTGCGATACTTTCCAGCTTCGTTTACGATCCCATCTGTCAAAAGGCGATGGGCTTTTAAAAAATCTTTTTGCCGATATGGATCTAAGGTCAAAATTTCTTCGTAAGCATCATACGCATTTTTGACCTCGCGTATCTCTTTAGGATCGTCTAAGATACGTTTACCATCAATAATATCTGTAACTTGTTTTTCAGTAAGTGAATTATTTTCGATCGCAAGTGACGAATGGATCGACTTGATCCGATTTTCTTTTTGCAACCTCCAATCACTTTTAACACGAAATTCTACGATCCCCAGTATCCTTGATATCTCGATCACTTGATGAAACATCGTATTTGTCAATGTAAATGGTGGTTTCACTGTAATTCCCCCAAAGTTTTTCTCCAATTATAATTTATCGCTCAGCTTACGAGCGATAAAAGCCCTATGCCAGGTATCCCCTGATCATAGAGCTTCTTGTGAAATATTTTATTTTGTCAATGCCACATCGACCCAGAGATCGTTATCTTTATTTGGATCTAAGGACATATTCTTAACATGCTTGGTGACTGAGATCGTATCATGAGTAAAGGCGATTGGGACGACGAAAGCTTCTTTATCCATGTAAACTTGCCACTTGTGGAATTGCTTCAAACGATATTTCTCGTCAAATGCCTTATCTGATTTTAGCAAATTGATCAATTCCGTGTTTTCCTTAGTCACAAAATGCCCATTGTTATAAGCTGAAGTGACTGTGTATGAATTAGCGATATCGGTCGGTTCTGGTGTAACGCCCCAAGCTCCAAACCACAAGTCATAATCTGTTGAACCACTGGATAGCTTTTCGACCATCGTGTTGAACTCTTGGAAACGTCCATTTAATAACTTAACGTGCACGCCTAGTTCTTTCCACTGTTGGATGTAGTTTTTGATGGTCTCTTCTTGGCTCTTACTTGAATCGTCAGCCATTAAAGTCAAAGTCAATTTTTTGCCATTAGGTTTTGTCCGATAGCCATCCTTTTGTAATTTATAACCCGCATCATCTAATAATTTCTTAGCTTTTTTCATATCTAGCTTATAGCCTTTGACTTCTTTAGCATTCCATTTACCAAATACATCGGGGACAACTGTATTCGCCCGATATGATAATCCTGAACTGAATTTTTTAGTGACTTGTTCAACATTCATTGCGTAGGCCATCGCTTGTCTTAAAGCACGATCACTACTTGGAGTATGCTTATCCATGACATTATTACCATCTTTATCGAGCTTACCGACTCTAAAGCCCATGTAAGAGTAGTAGTAGGTTTTCTTTCCCAATTGAACGAGATCTTTATCCTTTTTGAGTGCGTTATAGATCTGTGGTGATTGTGCTAGCATAACATCAAATTTACCCGCTTTGATCGCTGCTACGGCTTTACTATTATCGATCGTCTCAACTATGATCTTAGCGACATGTGGTTTCTTGTAGTAATAAGTATTTGGCACCCATTCGATCGATTCACCTTGGACCAGTTTCTTGATTTTAAATGGTCCGTAAAATAATGGCTTTTTCCGTAGCTTATCACTTGCTACTAGATCTTTCATTGCGACATTTTTTAGGTAATGGTAAGGTTCAGCCGATTCTAAAATATAGCCCGAACCGGTAGTCGTCATTGTCGGTTTCATCTTTTTAAAATGAATAACTAAGGTCTTATCATCTTTTTCTTCCAAGCCTGAGATCTTGTCAGCAGTCCCGTTATGGTATTCTCGCATACCCTCGATATTTTCTAACTCTTCACTATAATGTGACGAACCCACCGCTTTATTAGCTACGATCTCATAGGCAAAACTTAGATCGCGTGCAACTACTGGATGTCCATCCAACCATTTGGCGCGCTTTGAGATCTTGACTGTAGCAGTCTTAGTCTTACGGTCAAAACTGATATCAGCTAACCCACCACGCTTGAATTCATTATTGGGGTCGATCTTAAATAAGCTGACCATCCCAAACTGCGCAAGTTCTAAGGTCGGTTCATCATCGGCGATCTCTGGCGAAAAGATCCCCTTGAACGCTCCATTATTGATATAGCCTACACGCAATGTCCCACCTTTTTTAGCCTTTTTTGGATTCTTATACTCCATCTTCAAACTGTCAGCTTGCACTTGCCATAAAGGTTCACTGATCCAAAAGATCATCATTCCCAACAATAAAATCGCTACTTTACCTAACTTTGCTTTATTCATGGTAATTCCTCCCCAAAAGCCACATACTACGACAACATCATTCCATAATTTAAAGTCACCTCTCTTCTTTTTCCGAAATTATAATCCTATCTCATATCAATTTCAACATAAATTAATCATTTCGATAACTTTTATATTATGATTTTTAAAGATAAATTATTTGATAATTTATCAAAGACTGTGACATGTCCCAATATAGCTAATAAGAGAGCCCACCACGACACAAAATACGCATCATGGTGAGCCCTCTCACCCACTCTTAAAAAGCTTATTTAGTTTTTAGGTACAAATTTAAATTTTATCCACGGTTTGACAAAATCTAACAGCATCAATTCTTCTGGCGGGATCTTGCCAACCAAATTCTTGCGCGGATCACTGTGTGGTTCTAAAACGATCTGGAGCTCATTTTTATACTTGCCAAAGTTATCATTGCCGATCACCACATCGCCTCTTTGAAATTCTTTGGTATTATGGCATGTAGATCAAGACTGCGATCACCAAATTGATCGCTGCCAAAAGACCACCCGCAAAGCTTTGTGTTGCCAAGAAACCGCCGATGATCGGTGGTGTGACCCAAGGTGGCATTACCGTAGCCACAGGGACCCAGCCAAAGCTCGTTGCAAAATAAGCTGTTGTAACACAGACCATTGGAGTTACGATAATAAGATAGCCGCCTTAGCTTTTTGGATCTGCAAAGGTTTAGTCCTAAATATCACAGGCTTTACTTCGAGCAAACCTGTAGCAAGATTTGCTTTTAGCGTACTAAAATAGCTCCAACATTTCTTCTGATCTACCACAATGGATATAGATCTAGTCCAAAAAATTTTTTACCGTAATAGCCGATCGCTTCAGCTAAAAACATCCCACAAAAAACCATCAATATAGGTGTACCGACCAAAATAGCGATCACCCAGTAATATTTGCGTGCAACTAAGCAAAAAAGGGCGACAAACTCGATCCCAAAAGCTTCTAACACCGTACTAACGGGTAAAACCATGAAAAAATACTAGTGCTACAATGATCGCGACTTTTGGAAATACAGTATTTTCTTCCCATATTTCAAGCATGTCCCTCTTCCCCTTTCACGACACATCGCTACACTATAATTATACAATGCAATGCTAAAGGAGTGCGAAATAATGTGACCAGTGCCGGATAGATAACAAAAAGAGCACCATGATTCCTTTCATCGTGGTGCTCTTTTCATTATTTAGACACAGATCTATTATTCAAACATCCGCTTAGCTGCGCGTAACAAGACCCGTGGATCCTTGTCATAACGCGGTGTCTTGACTAACTGGCTTTCTGGGATACCAGCGAAGTGATAGGCTGCGATCTCACCGGAACGAACAGCACTTTGTTCGGTAAAGACCATCTGATATGGTTGTTCTACAAATTCACCCGTAAAGGCTAAGTTCGTCGAGTGAGTTGGAATAACTTCTGGCCGATCGCTCTTAGCACGGTTATTGAACAAAGCAGAAGCATATGGCATGTAAACAGGAATACAATTGATCACACTATCCATGATCGCTGCTTCTTTTTCTTTGATATTGACAGGACCGGGATCGACCTTAGAAAGTTGCCCGATCAGTTCTTGTAGCATCTCTTTACCGGTCATCTTGATGTATTGCTTATCGACAAATTCACCCCGCCGTCTTGGGTAAAGGAAGTAACCCCATAAGACGGTCTCATTTGGCTTTTGCGTCGTAAAGTGCGGTTGATGGTGAACGACGATCGACATGTTGACATCTTCGTGGCCTAGTGGCGTGATCGGCTCGGTTGATAGAAATGAATTGAGCGCATTGCCCGGTAATTGGGTCGTGATCCGAGTGATCTCATTTAACAACAGGTGATCTTTGATCGTCAAAGTAAAGCTGACCCATTCTGAAGCATTCCGATCAGCAAAGAATTTATCGGGATTACCCAAATTATAGAAATGTTGGGTCGCTTGCTTCCACAGTGATGAAGCAGCCCCATAGTCCATATTTTCCGGGGCAGGTGTATTGAAGTCACCCAAGCTAGCCGAGTCTGTGATCGAACCATTCGTAAAGAAGACAGCGGTATCGGAATCGATCGTGACATGTTTTTTCTCATTTGTCGCCGTATCTAAGATCTCCAAGCCAGTGACCGTGATCTCATCTTGCATCGAAGTCTCTTTGAAATCAAAAGCTTCGACCCGACTATTCATTACAAACTTGCAACCTTGACCTTCGAGGTATTTGATCAAAGGCAACATGATGCTTTCAAATTGATTATAACGTGTCCGATTGACCCCAACTAAGTGTTCGATCTGAGTAAATTCATAGATCATTTGATGCATGTAACGCCGTAATTCTTGCGCTGATGATTCGACACGAAAGGCAAAGGTCGTCTCCCACATGTACCAGAAATTTGTTTGGAACATATGTGGATCATCTTTAAAGTATTCAGCGATCGAAACATTGTCCAATTCTTCTTCCTTATCGTCAGGCAACATGATCAAACGAGTCAACAACATGCGGTCTAAATTATTCAGTCCTAGTTTGTGACCATCAATGATCCCTTTGCCCCCTTGCATCAACCGTGCTTTGTCAAAGGTCCGGTGTTTGCTATCAAAATCACGCGTATCTTCAGCGGCTGTCATGCCAGGCTCTGTTACTGAAGGGATCCGATCCAACAAGTCCATCAGATCAACATAAGTCCGATAATTCAACATTCGACCCCCCCGTGCAACATAGCCCTTGGTGTTTTCCATTGGATGGTTCTTGTTCCAATACTGTTCAGCGGCTACTGAGGCGGCAGCACCATCATTTGCTCCATGTAGATCAAGGGCATAAAAAGTGATGTCTTCGCCGCGCCAGTGACCCTCTTGGATCAGATAAACAGCGGCAGCCATATTAGCAATACCAGCACCGATCATTACTGCTTTATTCTTTAACATAACATATCACCCCATCTATCAAATTTCATCTCCATTATAGTTCTCTTGCAGTAAAAATACAGATAAAGACACTCAAAAAAGCGACAAAAGTCTTATTTTGTCGCAAATGATCACTCAGTTCAAAAACTGCTTTAATTTTTACCAAATTCTATTAAAATATCACCTAAAAGTTGCGTTCCATCCCCAAAATCCTGAAGGCGAATATGCTCATTAGGGCTGTGCACTTGGCTTCCAGCATAAGACACCCCTAAGATCACGATCGGTAAATTCAGTTCATTGCCAAAGATCTCAGCGGGACCGCCACCGGCTGAATTAGGCAGATACTTAGTTTGTTTTCCGTAGTGCTCTTTGGCCTTAGCAAGGACTAATTTGATGAAAGGATCACTCATCGGGGAACGATAACCATTTTCACCGAGACGATATCTGACTTTCAGATCAGCAAAGCCATTTTTATCTAGATGTTCTTGGATCAACTGGGCGATCTTTCTAGGGTCTTGCGAAGGCGTCAACCGACAATCTAATTTTGCCGAAGCCATATGTGGGATCACGGTTTTGACACCTTTACCTTGGTAGCCAGCAGTCAAACCATTGATCGTCATCGTCGGCTCATTGACTAACGCTACTTTATGCTCGGCTTTGACGGTCCGTCTCAAACCAGCCCGACTGATTGCCACATCTAAATCAAAATCATAGGCGAAGACCGCTTCTTCTTCGGCCTTACTCAACGGTTCGACATCATCATAAAAGCCTTCGACTAAAACTTTACCGGTATCATCACGCAAAGTAGCTAAACCACGAACTAAACGCCAAGCAGCATTTTCAGCATATGAAGCTAACGATGAATGCAGATCGATATCAGCTGTTGTCGTTTCGACATCAAAGACCGTGATCCCCCGCATACCACCGACGATCTGATAATTGTCGACGTAGTTTTTGCCACCGCCTTCCCAAATACACGCATCTGCGGCTAGTTTAGCTTTGTTTTCCTTAATGATCTGTTCGACATGTAAACTGCCGATTTCTTCTTCACCTTCAACAAAAAATTTCACGTTGACAGGCAAACCACCATTTGCCTGAAAATATTTAACTAAGACTAAGCGTGAGATCAGCTCGCCTTTATTATCGGAAGCTCCTCTGGCATAAAGTTTTTCCTCCCTGATCGTCGGTTCAAAAGGATCACTTTCCCATTTCTCCAAGGGTTCCGGTGGCTGAACATCATAGTGCTGATAAAACAAGATCGTTTTAGTCGGATCATTACCAGTAAATTCAGCAAAGATAGCTGGCGCATGTTCCGGACTCCCTAATTTTTCCACCCGAGCTGCCCCTAACTCATTAAAAACTTTCACCAGATACTCTGCCGTCTCGGGGATCTCTTTTTGCTGGGCTGAGATCGAACGCAAACGCAACAGCTCAAAATAGTCCGGTAAATGTTTTAACGCAAATTCACGTAAATTTTCTTTCATATTGCTCACTTCCTTTAGAAAATCACTTCATTTTTTTCTAAAGTATATTTAATATATTTTTCGTTGTCAATCAAAAAAGGCACTTCTGACAAGCGCCCCACTAGCTTAATTTTTCCTGACTCGCAGACGTTTCAAAATAACCTCTAAAATCATGTATACACCAAACATCACAACGATCATTATAACTATGTTTATCCCGATCTCAAGCCAAGTATCATTAGGTAAATACCAAAACAAAAACAGATCACAAATGATATAACCGATCACGTTATACAAGATCTCCTTGTCAGCTTTCATAGTTTCCTCCTTATTGTGATAGCGCATCCATATCTAATCTTATTATAACATAATTATTGGCCTCAACGTTGTAACCATTGACATCACAACTCCAGCAAAGTATAGTTGACTATATTGAAGTCATATTTAAAGAGGTGATATTCATGCAGATCTCAAGCCGTTTCACGATCGCTATGCACATCTTGACTTATATCGCTACTGCTCCAGCAGAAGAAAAAGTGACTAGTGAGATCTTAGCTGATAGTATCCAAGTCAATCCTGTGATCATCCGCAATATCTTGTCGCAGTTAAAAAAAGCAGACTTGATCACTGTCAAACGTGGGCAAGGTGGCGCAACGATCATTAAGCCGTTTGACCAACTGAGTTTATTTGATGTCTATCGAGCTGTCGATAGCGTTAAAGATGGAGTTCTTTTTAGTTTTCATGAGAATCCTAACCCGAATTGTCCTGTCGGGCGTAACATCCATAACATTTTGGATGATAAATTGCTTCGCGTCCAACAAGCGATGGAAAATGAACTAAAAGCGATCACATTAGCTGAAGTTTTACAAGATGCCGATAAGTATCTCGCTAACAAATAGATAATGAGAAGACCGCTATCTATGTAATAGAAATGTGTTCGGCAATACGGCGCTGACCGTATTGTCGAACACTCTTTATTTATAAGCATCTTTTTGCAATTGATAAAGTTCGCGGTAAGCCTGATCAGACTGTAACAACTGGGCGTGCGGAGCAAAACCAGCAATAGTACCATTTTTCAAAAACAAGACCCGATCGGCTAAATGCACGGCTGACATTCGGTGCGTCACAAATAAGATCGTCTGCCCCGTGTCGGCTGCTAGAAATTCTTGATACATTTGTTGTTCACTGCGCGCATCTAAGGCTGAGGTCGGTTCATCCAAAAAACATAAGCTACTGTCTTTGTATAAACACCTAGCTAAAGCGATCTTTTGCCATTGGCCCCCAGAAAGCTCAGTTCCATGATCGAACTCTTTGCTTAAATTTTGCTGCAGATCTGCTTCTAATGTAGTTAGGCCAACACGTGCTAAACAGACTTTTATCTTAGAAATTGGACCTTTTTTTAACGCCGAAACATTAGCGGCCACACTCAACTTAAAACGACTAAAATCCTGAAAAGCTGCACTGAGATATTTACGATAGCTTGCACACCGATACATAGATAACGGCGTCTCATCCAATAGGATCTGACCTTTGCTTGGATCATAGTAACGCAATAAGAGTTTCACTAAAGTTGATTTTCCGGAACCATTTTCACCGACGATCGCGATCTTTTCGCCTGCATTGAACTCCAAATTCAGGTCATGTAATACTTCTACCTTTGAAAAAGGATACGTAAACGAAACATCCTCCAACTTGAGTTTTTTAAAATCACCTTTAAATTCTAAAGTCCCATCGATTTGCTTTTCCTTGAATTCTAAAAAGCGCTGATATTTTTTGACCCAGAGCAACGAATCATATAACAAACTCGAGTCTTCGACCAAGGGCGTCATCCCTTCAACTAGATAAGCGATCACCGAGATATACATCAATAAGACCCCGATCCCCAGGAGTTTTTGCTGAACTTGTCCGATAAACCACCAAAAGCCACCAGCACTGACTGCCACTGTCATACTTAAAAAGACTAAAGCTAAAAACATCTGCTTTCGCCGGATCTGGTCAACATTTTTTTGTGATAAGTTAAATAATTTCAGATAACGTGTGATCACCGCTGAAAACATATCGAATAAACGAACTTCCTTGGCATCGTCTCGCGCCAACAATAACGAACTCAAGTAATTTAATTTACGGGCATACTTGCTTCGTGTCACCATCGTTTCAAAGGCTTCTTGTTGGATCCGATATGAAACAAGCGTCTGTGGCACCAAAACGCCCAATAAAAGTAATGCGAGCCACATATTATATTTTCCTAACAACCAAAACATCCCACTTATAGTCACCACTTCACGCAAGATCGCAACTCCAAAAACGATCAAATTCACCGGGCGCCAACTTGCACCCTCGTTTAATACTTCTAGATCATCAAAAAAGTCACTATCATCAAACAGCTCTAAAGAATTTAGCTGTTGCGACTTGCGCATCAAAGAGAGTTTGATAAACCCGGTCAACTTGTCCGTCAGCATCCCTTGAAAATTAGTCCCTACGACCGGCAAAATCTGGCGCAATACCGTCGCTAGCGTCCATAAGCAAAAGAAATATCTATATGGCTGTTGCGCACTCAACTAATCGATCAAGCGTTGGCCTGCCTGTACTCCTAAAACTGGCGCTAAAGCCTCTAACGGCGTCAAGGATACCACGACTACCGAGATCAACAAAGTGGCCTTAAAGAAGATCTTATACATCTGAAATAATAACTTGAAATAATCATAAACTCGGGTCATAAGTTTTCACCTCGTATTTTTTATAGTTAGAATAATAATATCTTGCTTTGAGAAAACTGGCCCAAATCATCTCATTTGGTCTAAAATCCAACAGATTTGGTACATAAATTCCTTTAAGGCGTAAATTTAGTCTTAAATATTTCAAAAATAAGATCAAATCTTTGATACTTTTTCCTAAGAGGCATAAGATATAGACGGAGGTCTTTAAAATGAAATTAAATCACGGACTAATGCTTGGTCTCGCCTGCTTGAGCTTGGGGTTGGCGGGGACCGTTACCTATCAAGCAACAACTGATACCATCCAAGCTAACACAGTATCCACTAAAAACTTTAAACAGGTCAAACTCGGCATGAACAAGCGCCAAGTGATCGATACGCTGGGCAAACCGGCTCATGACAAATATGAAGCTAATGTTTGGACTTATCCGGTAAAAGATAAGCAAGTCTTGACCTTGATCTTTAAAAAAGACACTTTAGAAAATGTCAGCGATCATACCTTGATCAGCTCTAAAAATAGTGTTGCTAAAAAGGCGTCAGCTAAAACAAAACGCCAAAATATCAACACCACTTTTAGTGATTATTTCAAACAAGCCCATGAATACGCCAAAGCTGGGCAAACAGAATTTTCTTGGAGCACGATGATCCAAAAAGTTACTTTTGATGGTGATGATGAGATCAAAGTCAGCACGGTGGATGGTTTTAACGACACAGTCGCTACTGAAAAAAATATGATCGCTAAAAAGATCGCTGAACTCAGCAAGTCATTTCTACATCGTTACAACAAAAAAGACTTTGACCTAGAATTCTACGAAAATAAACACGAAGTCGGTAGCAATAAAAATGATTCTTTGACTAAATTCGAATGGAAAAACAATAACTAGTAAAAAGCCTGACCTTGATCATTTGATCAAAGCCAGGCTTTTTCTAGTTATGCTTAGTCTTCTTTACGGCTGTAAGTTTCAATGTCATGCAAGATAAGGTTTCTGAATTCATCTTGAGTCATTGTTTCAGTCTTTTCACTACCGTATTTACGAACAGTTACAGTGCCGTCAGCTACTTCTTGGTCACCAACAACTAAAGTATATGGTGTCTTCATCACTTGTGCTTGACGGATCTTGTAACCCATCTTTTCATTTCGGTCATCGATGCTTACACGGATCTGGTGTGCACCCAATTTTGAGCTCAATTGACGCGCATAATCCAAGTGAAGTTCATTCTTAACTGGAATGATCTCAACTTGCTTTGGAGCTAACCAAGTTGGGAAAGCACCTTTGTACATTTCTGTCAAGTAAGCTGTGAAACGTTCCATCGTTGATACGATACCACGGTGGATCATAACTGGACGGTGTTCTTCACCATCAGCCCCTGTGTACTTGAGGTCGAAACGTTCTGGTAACAAGAAGTCCAATTGGATCGTGGAAAGTGTTTCTTCCCCACCAAGAGCTGTCTTAGTTTGAACGTCTAATTTAGGACCGTAGAAAGCAGCTTCGCCTTCAGCTTCAAAGTAATCTAAGCCAAGATCATCCATAGCTGCTTTGAGCATGCGTTGGGATTTTTCCCACATTTCATCATCATCGTAGTACTTATGTGTATTTTCAGGATCACGGTAGCTCAAACGGAAACGGTAGTCCTTGATGTCAAAGTCATTGTAAACATCGACCATCAATTGAAGTGTCCGCTTGAATTCTTCTTCGATCTGATCTGGCGCTACGAAAGTATGACCATCATTTAATGTCATTTCACGTACACGAGAAAGACCAGTCAAAGCACCGGATTTTTCGTAACGGTGCATCATCCCAAGTTCAGCGATACGCAATGGAAGATCGCGGTATGAACGAATATGGTGATTGTAAACTTGGATGTGGGATGGGCAGTTCATCGGACGCAATTCAAGTAATTCACCATCACCCATGTCCATTGGTGGGAACATGTCTTCGCGATAGTGATCCCAGTGACCTGATTGTTTGTAAAGATCAACGTTAGCTAAAATTGGTGTGTAAACATGTTCGTAGCCACGAGCAACTTCTTTGTCGATGATATAGCGTTCGATCGTCCGACGGATCGTTGCCCCATTTGGCATCCAGTATGGGAGACCAGCCCCAACTTTAGGATCAACAAAGAAGAGGTCTAAATTGTTACCGATCACACGGTGGTCACGTTCACGTGCTTCTTGACGACGTTGTAATTCAGCCTCAAGGTCTTTTTGCTTGTAAAAGGCTGTTCCGTAGATACGTTGTAACATTGGGTTGCTTGAAGCACCTTTCCAGTAAGCACCAGCCACTGAAAGCAATTGGAACACTTTGATCGCACCAGTTGAAGCTAATTGTGGTCCAAATGAGAAATCATTGAAATCACCTAACTTGTGAGCTACGACTTTACCTGCGTTATCGGCAGCGATCTCTTTGACTAATTCAGTTTGGTATTGATCACCGGCAACTAATTGCAAAGCTTCTTCTTCCGTATATTCAACACGTTCGATCGGTAAGTTTTGCTTGATGATCTCTTGCATCTTTTGTTCGATCTTTTCAAAATCAGCTTCGGCCACTTGACCAGCTGCATTGTCTGTATCAAAGAAGAAGCAATGTTCTAAAGCTTCACCTTGACCAAACTTCATTTCTGGATAAAGGCTATGCAAAGCACTAGCTAAAACATTAGCTGCTGTTTGCCATAACACGTTCATCCCTTCATCAGAATCTTTAGTGATGATCTCGATCGCACCATCTTCATTTAAAGGTTCGTTGTAATCCACTAATTTACCGTTAAATTTACCCGCAACAGACTTCTTAGCTAAGCTGATACTGATAGACTTTGCGATATCTTGTGTTGTTGTTCCAGCTGCAAATTGTTTTACAGCACCATCTGGAAACTTAACATTGATCTCTGACATTATATGTTCCTCCTTGATTTTTACCAAGACATAAAAGACGCCCCTAGTGCTACATTTAACACTAGGGGCGTCTTTAACGCGGTTCCACCCAATTTCAAGGTCAGTTGACCCTCTCTTGATCGTCGATAACGGAAACGAGCCGTCCTACCTTTGCAGTAGGCTATCGTGATAAAAGTGGTAAGCTCCTCTTTAAGAGACTTGCAGTCAAAGGTCTCTTTCCCTGAATTGATTTGCCGTTTGTCTTTTACTTAATGTAATTCCTATTTAAGCACGAAACTTCTTCAATTTCAAGTCATTATTCCGGATTTCGGCGATTTTTTCCTACAACATGATACTCATCGGCCAAAAATTTGATCCGTTCCATGATGCGTTTGGCCTTCAAAGGCTCCGCTTCACCCCGGTTGTTGACAGTCAAATATTGCTGTTCTAGTTGTTCTAGCGAAAGATTCGAGCTAAAAAACGTCGGTAATTCTTCTTGCATCCGATATTGCAAAATAACACCTAAAACATCATCTCTAAGCCAGCTACTCAAAGAATCAGCTCCGATATCATCGATCATCAAAACTTGAGCTTTTTTCAAATTATCGATATATTCATTTGTCTGATTTTTACCGATCGAGCCCTTGATCTCCACTGCAAATGATGGAAAATGCACCAGTGTCGTCTGGTAACCTCGCTTAGCTAGATCATTAGCGATCGCCGCCAAAAGATAGGTCTTACCGACTCCAAAACTGCCTTCGAGGTATAATCCCTTATGAAAATTTTTTGGTGCTTTGGTATAACTAGTGATAAAAGATAGCGCCGCTTTTAAAGCTTCCATCCGCTCATCACTACGCTCGTAATCTTTTAATTGCGCCCGACGAACACTACGCGGTAAATTGATCGTCTTGACACGGGCTTCTAGGGCTTTTTGTTCACGTTTAGCTTTTAATTCCGCGGTCGGCACATACACGACTTCGATCCGATGATTGCTGATCACAAGTGTCGGTAGGTATCCGGGTGCAAAGGTCTGTTTTCCTTGAGCTAGCTGTTTTTTTAGCGTTACGAATTCATATAACTTGCTGGCACTTTTCATCACATCAGCTTCCGTCAGGACTTGACTGTTTTCCGCTAAAAAAGTCCGCACTTCATCATCTTGTAAGATCTCAGCAATCAGTTCTTGATAACGCTGGTTCCAATTGTTTTTTTGCATCCGCTCCGTCAAGTTTTTCCCTAGATCTTCCATCCTAGCCACCTGCCTTTCTATTCACTTTGTTCCAATTGAGCTAACAATTCATCGATCTCAGCATTCAAGGCCTGTTTATCCTCTTTAGCCGGTTTAGATACAGCTTTATTTTCTTTTGTCTTAGCCCAGTCCGGCAAAGTCTCTTTTTGCACGACTTGTTGCTTACGCCCATAATATTGCTTTTGTTTCTGCTTTTCTCGTGCTTTTTGGTTAGCCTCGCGCATATAAAGCATGGCTTCTTCTGGGGTCTGGATCTTCTTTTCAGCTAACTTAGCTGCGGCTTTGGTAAAGCGATTAGCGACTTTATCTTCCAGCATCGTATTATTTTGCGCGATCAAATAATAGTGCAGGAGCACATTGATCACCGCATTAGATAAAACTTGCTTTTCAACTAGATTTTTGACCGTATAACGCTCTAAATTCGTCACAAAACTGTGCTTTTGCCGTTTGAGTTCTTCTATGAATTCCAAAGGTAGATATTGTTTTGAAACAGCGATCAGCGCTAGATCATTTTGCGTCAATTCCGCACTCACCGCCGGATCAACCGGTTCAGTCACTTTCGCCTCTTTAGGTGTTATCTCTTTGAATTGCCGATCAAATTGCTGTGTGGCTAATTTTTTGACGAGCTCAAGATCGACTTTATCGTCTTTGACATTTAGTGCCTGTTCGAGCAATTTGACGAGTTCTAGTTCATCTAGACCATACAATAAAGAGATCGACTTTAAGGTCTCAAGTGAACGGCTGATCTCAGTTGCGGGTACAAAAGATCGGGCTAAAAGCTCTTTTAAATATTCCACATCCAGATCGACTTCTACTGAATCGACGAGATTTTTAGTCGGTTTAGGTGTCGCTTTTACCTGTGAATTTTTGAGCAATGCATCTTTTTTCACCGTAAAAACATCTAGTAGCGACTTGGTGATCTCTTTAGCATTAGCATACGTGAGATCTGGTTTGACAAATTCTTGTTTTAACTCATCATATTGGGTCTGTCCCAATGAATCGGCTAAAAGCATGCTCAAGAGATCATCTTTAAAGAAAGCCTCAGCACTCAAAGGAGCTTGTAACTCATAGATAAACACTTGACCAAGTTCATCTTTTCGCACGAATGTCTTCAATAACCCGAGGGCCTCTAATCTGATCCGAGCTTCGTAAAAGTCGCGCAAACCTAAACTCAAAATATCCAATAACTCTTTATGCATCCGGCGGGCTAACAGGTCTGGTGTTTGAGCCACTTTAGTCGCTAATAGTGAATAAACACCATAAGCATTGACCCCCATCAACGGTTGGTAGAGCTTTAAAATGACTTTGAACTCTGTCGAACCGATATGGGCTTTAGTATTGACGACGTAACCATCCTTAGGCGACATCTGCCTTAATCCTTCACTCATCGCCTAACATCCCCCAACTACTTATTTTTTTCGTTGTCACGTGCCATCAAGTCTTGCAATTCCTTCGCAAAAGATGCCATATCTTTAAATTCACGATAGACGCTCGCAAATCTGATATAGGCGATATCATCGACATTTGCTAAGATCTCCATCACATATTCACCGATCAATTGACTCGAAACTTCATTCCCGCCGACTGCCCGGATCTTTGTTTCGACTTGATCGACGATATTTTGGATCTCATCCATCGCGACGGGCCGTTTTTCAGCCGCTCGCATGACACCCCGCAAGACTTTTTCACGATTAAATTCTTCTCTAGCACCATTTTTCTTAATAACTAAGAGTGGCGCTGCTTCTACTCTTTCAAATGTAGTAAAACGGAAACCACAATTTTCGCATTCCCGCCGGCGCCGAATGGCATGTCCATTGTCGGCGGGACGGCTATCCACTACACGTGATCCATTTTGATGACAATTTGGACACTTCATAATCTTTACCTCGCTGCCTAATTTTCGATTAAATTATTTATCTTTAGCCATTTTATCACTTGCGCTTGCGTTTCTTCAACTGTTCCCGAACTATCTACTGTAATTGTGGCCAAATTTCGCCTTTTTTCAGCCGACATCTGACTAGCGATCCGCTCAAGTGCCGCCTCTTCACTCAAATGATCGCGTTCTATGATCCGTTTTAGCTGAAGTGCTTTAGGAACTTCAACATTGATAACTGCATCACAATGATCTGCATAACCATTTTCAAATAATAAGGCAGCATCGATCACAACTACTTTATAGCCCTTTTGCTCAGCTAAAGCTAGCTGTTTTTCATATTCAGCTCTGATCAATGGCTGCATGATCTGGTTTAATTGAGCTAATTTCTTAGGATCATTGAAGACGATCTTGCCGAGTTTAGCCCGATCTAAAGTCTGATCAGCTTGGATGATCTGAGATCCAAATGTTTTTTTTAATTTAGCTAAACCAGGGGTCGCTGGTTCAACGACTTGGCGGGCGATCACATCAGCATCGAGGATCTTAAAATCTAATGTTTGTAAAAAATTACTGATCGTCGTTTTGCCCATCCCGATCCCACCAGTCAAGCCTAGAATATATGTCATTTTACCACCTGCTGACAATGCGGACAAAAATGCGTGCCCCGTTGTCCCACTACGATCTTTTGGATCTTTGTACCACAACGTTTACATGGCTCATCGGTCCGGCCATAAACATCTAGTTCGAACTGAAAAGCGCCTATTTTTTGGAAAGCATCCGTGTAACTTCTGATCGTTGTGCCACCTGCTTTGATCGCCTTAGCTAATTCAGTGATGATATTATCATGCAGTATCGTTGCTTGGTCTAAAGTCAATTTTTGACATGACGTCTCAGGATGGATCTTACTTTGCCACAACACCTCATCAACATAGATATTACCTAGACCCGTGACCAAGGTCTGGTCGAGTAAGGCGGTCTTGATATTTTTCTTCTTTTTTTGTAGCTTTTGATAAAAGTCAGCCACTTTAAAAGTTTCAGCCACTGGCTCTGGTCCTAATTTGGCTAACCCAGGCAATTTTTCTTCACTACCCGTTTGAACTAATTGCATTCGCCCAAATTTACGGACATCGTTATAGCGCAATTGCCGGCCATCAGCTAGATCAAAGATGACATGCGTATGTTTATCGACTGGATCAGTCGCTTCTTTGACATAAAACTTACCCTCCATGCGCAAATGGGAGACAACGGTAAGGCCATTTGTAAACCTAAAGAGCAAATACTTGCCCCGACGTTCGATCTTTTCAAGTGTTTGCTCTGTTAATTTAGCTTTAAAATCGTCAGCATCACCAACGATCATCTTAGGATATAAAACTTCGACTCGCGCGATCTTTTGACCTAAAACTAATTTTTGCAAACCGCGACGGACAGTTTCTACTTCTGGTAACTCTGGCATTTTTTCACCTCATCTTATACTATTTAGTCTCAAACCACGTCTTACCACTAGCGCTTTCGACCTTTAATGGGACCGACAGCTCAACAGCTGAATCCATGATCTTTGGCACTAACTCTTTTAATTTAGGGATCTCTGCTTTCGGTGCTTCAAAGATCAACTCATCGTGCACTTGTAACAACATTTTGGCTTCTAAGCCCGCATCTTTTAAGGCTTGTTGCATATTGATCATTGCAACTTTAATGATATCAGCTGCACTCCCTTGGATCGGAGTATTCATCGCTGTCCGTTCCGCAAATGAGCGCAAGTTGTAATTTTTGCTCTTGATATCTGGCAAGTACCGTCGGCGATGGAAAAGTGTTTCAACGTAGCCTTTTTGACGCGCACTCTCAATGATATCTTGCATGTATTGATGAACTCCAGGAAATGAAGCTAGATACGTCTCCATAAATTCTTTGGCTTGTTTACGCGTACTTCCAATGCTTTGAGCCAAACCAAAATCACTGATCCCATAAACGATCCCAAAGTTGACCGCTTTAGCTTGCCGACGCATGTTAGCCGTAACTTCACTCGGATCATCTAAGCCAAAAATACGCATCGCAGTATTAGCATGAATATCAAAATCATCCTTAAAAGCTTGTTGCATATGCGGATCCTTTGAAATATGGGCTAAGACCCGTAACTCGATCTGCGAATAGTCAGAAGCAAAGATCTCCCAATCTGGATGACTTGGTACAAAAGCTTGCCGGATCTTACGGCCTTCTTCTAACCGGACCGGGATATTTTGCAAGTTAGGATCGACTGACGATAAACGTCCGGTTGCCGTCAAAGTTTGGGTATACCGCGTGTGGACCTTACCATCAGCTGCGATAACTTTCAATAGGCCTTCAACATAGGTCGATTGTAATTTAGCTAATTGGCGGTAAGCTAAAATATTATCGATGATCGGTGACATCCCACGTAATTTTTCTAAGACATCGACAGCTGTTGAGTAGCCCGTTTTAGTCTTTTTGACGACTGGTAATTTTAATTTTTCAAACAAGATCACCCCAAGTTGCTTAGGTGAATTGATGTTGAATTTCTCACCCGCTTCGTTATAGATCTGTTGTTCTAACTCACTCAAGCGTTCCTTAAATTCACTTTGCATGATGTCTAAGCGTTCACGGTCGACTTTGATCCCGGAGATCTCCATCTGCGCTAAAACTA
The DNA here is from genome assembly GCF_001434535.1 of Ligilactobacillus animalis KCTC 3501 = DSM 20602. Taxonomy (GTDB): domain Bacteria; phylum Bacillota; class Bacilli; order Lactobacillales; family Lactobacillaceae; genus Ligilactobacillus; species Ligilactobacillus animalis. Next base: position 3,394 of record NZ_AYYW01000013.1, on the reverse strand, counting down.
ATGAAAGTGGACGTTCGATCTCAAAATAAAGATCTTCTTGCTCATTTTCAGCTAGTTCTTTCATCAACTTATCTTCTAGGTCTGAGATGGCCTTGAGTTTATGTGCTAAATGTTCAAAGTATAGCGCATCATCAGCTGGGACTTTGCGCTTAGCCCCTTTTCCATAGACTTCTTCATCGGTCTCAACATCAAAGTAATCATGCCGCTTGGCTAGATTACCTAGGTCATTGCTGTTATCACTTGTATTTAACAAATATGAGACTAAAAGTAAGTCAAAATTGATATTTTTTAGTTCGATACCTAAGCGTTCTAAGGCTACATAGGTCTGTTTCCCATCAAACACATCAACTTCGAGCGCAGGATCTTCCAATAATTGCTTTAGCTTAGGTAATTTCAAAAGCTCAACATCTCTAGCTGCATAATACCGGTCATCGATCTTAAGTCCAAAGCCCCAAAAGTCAGCTGTATGATAATTATCATCACTTAGTTCAAGGTAAAAGCTGATATCTGAATCTTTATCATAGTCCAGCTTTTCGACCTTAGCAGCATCCAAAGGTTCGACCTTTAATTTACTCAAAGTAGGCTCTGCACTGACATCGGCGGTTGAACTAGCTTGTAATTGAGCGATAAAACTCTTAAAATCCATCTCTTCAAAGAACTTGAGCAGATCTTCTTTTTTAGCTCCTGGCCACGCTGTCTGAGCTAAAGTTAGGTCTACTGGAGCATCTTTTCTGATCGTCGCCAGATCTTTACATTGAAATGCGATCTCTTTATCATTGATCAAGTTTTCCTTTAACTTAGACTTTTTCATCGCTTCAATGTTTTCATAGATCCCTTCGATCGTATCGTATTGTTTTAAAAGCTTGAGCGCGGTCTTTTCACCGACTTTAGTCACCCCAGGGTAGTTATCTGAACTATCACCCGTCAAGCCTTTCATATCAACGATCTGTGCTGGTTGCAAGCCGTATTTTTCGATCACATGAGCTGGCGTATACTCTTCGATCTCAGTTACCCCTTTGATCGTCACCGCAACAGTCGTCTTATCAGTCGTCAATTGGGTCAGATCTCGGTCCCCCGTTACGATCGTGACTTGATAGCCCGCTTTTTCAGCTTGAGCGGCCATCGTCCCGATAATATCATCGGCTTCATATTCGGGTAATTCATAGTGTTTGATTCCATAAGCATCGAGCAATTCTCTGATGTAAGGAAACTGTTCTGACAATTCAGTCGGTGTCTTGGAACGCCCGCCTTTGTAATCAGCATAAGCTTTCGTTCTAAAAGTCACTTTACCCGCATCGAAAGCAACTAAGACATTACTCGGTAAAACATCGCCTAAGATCTTGTCTAACATCAATTTAAAGCCATAGATCGCATTCGTATGCAGCCCAGCATGATTGACAAAGCGCTCTAATTGGTTGTGGAGTGCAAAGAAGGCTCTAAAAGCCACACTATTGCCATCCACTAATAACATTTTCTTATCTTCTGCCATATCGATCCGTCCTCTTATCTAGTTTCTTTTATTTTAACAAATTTTTCGTAGAAATTAAAAAAGCCTCTCCGAAAAGTCGAAGAGACTCGTTTAACTAGTCGCGGTCGCCACCAGCACCGGTAAAGATATTCAACAAGAAGATAAAGATGTTGATAAAATCTAAGTAGAGCTGTAAAGCACCCATCAAGGCCAAATTATTAACATTTACTTGTGAACCCATTTGAAGATACATTTGACGTAAACGTTGAGTATCCCAAGCTGTCAAACCGGCAAAGATCACTAAGCCGATAAAGGAAAAGACATAAGTGATCATTGGGCTTTGCAAGAACATGTTGACCAACGATACAATGATAAACGCGATCAAAGCTGCACGAGCTTGGCGGCCGATCCCTGAGAGATCTTTTTTAGTTGTTGATCCCATAAAGGATAAAACAGCAAACATCACAAAGGCGGAAACAAAAGCACTCGTAATGTTTTGGGCCGTGTAAACGATGAAGATCCCACTAAAGAGCAGACCTTCCAACCCGGCAAAGACAAACAAACCTAAGGCACTGACTAATGGTGAGCGTTGTGACTTAAGCGATGACATGGAGTAAGCCAAAACTAATTGGACCCCAAAGACCGCAAATAAGGCGATCGGATTACTCATAAACCGGATCACAGTCGGGCTAAACGAACCCAAGAAAGCCGTTAACGCCGAAACTGCCACTGCAGCACTCATATACCCATACATCTTAGTAAAGAAACTGTTCAAGCCAGCATTACTATTACCGTAAACTTCGGGATTGTTATTCATAAAATTCTCCTTCTTTCAATTATCTAACTAATTATAAATGTAGCTAATCTTGCTGACGTGGAGGCCGAGCCATGACAACTGAATCTAAAACGCGTTCATTTTGACGGTTACTACCCTCAACTGAGATCATCACAACTTCTTTCATCGTATCAACTTTGATCACTTCAAAACTGAATGTGACGATCTCATCATGATAGACTGGCCGAATGAAGTTAGCTGAAAAATTCACTACCTCACTCCCAGGTCCAGGTAATAATTTTGAAACTGAGCTCGTAATGATCCCACTCAACAACACTGGGGGCACAACTGGACCAGCGTACCCTAATTTTTGTGCATATTCATTTTGAATATACAGTGGGTTATTATCGTTAGTCAGTCCCAAATAGATCAACAGATCTCGTTCTGAGATACTTTCCGTTACAGTCAATGAATCGCCTTCTTTGATCTCAGCGATCGTTTTGCCCTGCCGATGCACATCATCAGGCATATAGCTTCACCTTCCTCTAAGTGGTCTGCCTTAATGATAGCATACCACTTCTTTTTGCTCAATCGTTAGGTCTGGATCAAAGTACCTAGATTTAAGGATAATTGTTGTTCCAACGCATTGTATTGGGTACAATGTAATAAAAATTTAAAAAATTGGAGTGGTTAACTGTTACCAAAAACATAGAATAATGTAGAAAAATTTGTTATAACAAACCATGGAAAGAAGTAAAAGTGGGTGGTTATTATGACAATGTTAAAGCCGAAAGAAATGGCTGAACGTTTAGGTGTTACAGTCAGAACTTTGCAAATTTAGGATAGTAAAGGTGTGTTAAAAGCATATCGGACTCCCACCAATCGAAGATATTATACTGAAGAACAATATTTAAACTATATTGGTAAATCAGAGTCCAACAAGCGCAAAGTAGTCGCCTATGCTAGAGTATCAACAAATAGTCAAAGAGATGATTTAAAAAATCAAATTGACTTTATTAGGCAATACGTTAACGCTAAAGGCATCATTTTAGATGAAACAATTACTGATGTTGGCAGTGGGCTTAACTACAATCAAAAAAAGTGGAATAAATTGCTAGAAGAAGTAATGAATAATCAGATTGATACGATTT
>NZ_AYYW01000011.1 GCF_001434535.1 Ligilactobacillus animalis KCTC 3501 = DSM 20602 | reverse complement strand
CACAATAGAATAATGATCTCAACGCCTTAGCATTATCGTGCATTACTTTAAGCCACTTAGCCCGTGCAATTAAAAGATAAAGGACTGATAAATATGGCTAAGATTGTTGAGTATTCAAATTCAAAAGGGAAGCTGTATCGCTTTCGTGTGTATGCAGGTATCGACGAAACAACGGGAAAGAAAAAATATATCAAGCGATCAGGTTTTAAAACCAAGGCGCAAGCAAAAAAAGAGTTGGTCAAGTTAGAATATGAGATCGCTAACGGTGGATACTTCAAGCAGGAAAGACCCGAAACGGTAAGGGATGTATACAATATTTGGATAGACCAGTACCGTTTGACGGTCAAAGAAGCAACGTTTTTTAATGCTAAAAGGGCGCTAGAATACTATGTCTTACCTGCAATAGGATCATACAAGGTCAATAGTTTAACACTTAGTGTCTGCCAAAAAGCTGTTAATGAGTGGGCGTCTAAGTGCCCTGGTTCTGTCAGCATAATAAAGGTGTATGCGTCAGCATTGATAAAATACGCTGTTAAGCTGGAAATAGCAAACAAGAACCCGTTTAGTGATACGACAATACCACGAACTCAAAAACGGGAAAAAATAAATTTCTTGGACGTTGGCCAATTAAAAACATTCTTGGCGTTGGCAGAAAAAAAGAGCCTAAAACAATATGCGTTGTTTAGGCTACTAGCTTACAGCGGTATGCGAATTGGTGAACTTGTTGCGTTGACTTGGGATGATGTCAATTTTGCAGATAACACCATCAGCATTAATAAGACCCTGTCAAAGAATGCAGATGGTCAACCGATCATACACGATCCAAAGACTAAGACAAGTAAGCGCCTGTTAGATATGGACGTCGAAACAATGCAGATCTTAAAGCGGTGGAAAGTTAAGCAAGCTAGTTACTTGTTAGCGATCGGGATAAATGCAATGTCAAAAAGCCAGCTAGTTTTTAGCAATAGGTCTAATGAATTGCTTGTCACTACGGCAATAGGTAGATGGTGCAAGCAACTCTTAAAAGCTGGTGACTTACCTAAGATCACGCTTCACGGGTTTAGGCATACACACGCTACTCTGTTGCTGTCTGCTGGTGCTAGCGTCAAAGAAGTTCAAAATAGGCTCGGGCATAGTGATGTAAGTACTACACTTAATATCTATACTCACTTGACCCGACAAGATCAAAAAGAGACTATTCAAAAGTTCGTTCGCTATCTAGGATAGAGACCCAAAAGAGACCCTAGGCACTCTATGAGACTTAAAAACCGCCTAGCAGTAAGAAAAAATTATACATGGTATAATAGTCCTTGTAACTAAACATTAAATATGAAAGAAGGATAATTTTATGGCTACAGCTAAAGTTGTCTTTGCCACGATCACTGGCAACAATGAAGATATTGCAGATATTATCGCACAAGCACTCGAAGAAAAAGGAATGGACGTCGAAGTCGAAGAGATCTCACAAGCCGATCCAGCTGATTTCGAAGAGGTCGATCTCTGTGTGGTCTGCCCCTATACTTACGATGAAGGTTCACTTCCTGATGAAGGGATCGATTTTTACGAAGAACTAGCCGATGTCGATCTAACTGGCAAAGTTTACGGTGTGGCTGGCTCTGGCGATACTTTCTACGGTGAATATTTTGGCTTGGCAGTCGATAAATTTGGACAAGCTTTAGAAAATGCTGGGGCTAAACAAGGAGCTCAAAACGTCAAGATCAATTTAGCACCCGATAGTGACGAAGATATCAAACGTTTGGATGATTTTGCCGCAGCTTTAGCTCAAGCTGTCAATGCTTAAAGTTAGATCCATGACAAAAACTGATCTGAGGTGACTGCTTTGAATTTTTCCTTTGAGAAAAAACAGTTAAAACATCTGTATTTGACCTATACTTTGGCCTTCTTACTGGTTTCATTTTTTGTCTATGGAACTTATTTGATCACTGGACACGCCTTGATCTGGCATTTAGATGGTGCTAATCAACATCTGCCTTTACTGGAACAATACCGCGAGCTGGTCTTAAACTTTTTCAAAGATCCTAGTCAGGGAATAACTCAATGGGCGTGGAACTTTGGCCTAGGAAGTGATGCTTTTCAAGTCTATTCCTACTATAACATTGGAGATATTTTCACCTATATCGCTTTGCTATTCCCTAAAAGTCAGCTGGCTTTAGCTTTTCAATTGACGATCATCTTGCGGTTATACTGTGCGGGATTGGCCTTTTGTTATCTAGCTAAGCATTTTGACTTTGGACGTTGGACGATCGTTGCCGGAGCATTGGTCTATCTTTTTAATGCCTTTTTGCTCTATTCAAATGTCGCCCAACCCTTCTTTACGACCCCGTTTATCCTCTTTCCGTTGATAATCGTGGCTTTAGAGGCAGTTTTACAAAAACGTTCTTACTTACCGTTGATCCTCGTCTTTACTTGGATGCTGATCAGTAGCTTTTACTTTGCCTATGTCTTAGGGATCGGCGCCATACTCTACTTGGGATTGCGCTTTTGGACACACTACCGTCGGCTCTATCAGCCTAAAGATATCTTTCGGGTCATCTTCAATTTAGGCATAGCGACGCTGACCAGTTTATTGTGTGCCAGCATCATGCTTATCCCTGAGATCTTGGCTGTTAAAAACTCGACTCGTTCTGGGGGAGCATTTGCGAACGGCTTGACGCTTTACCCCCCCTATTACTACCTAGCATTACCGAGTCAGCTGATCAATGGAGCTAACCGTGATTTTTACTTTTGGAGTGCGCTAGGATTTGCTAGCTTGGCGTTTTTTGCGCTCGTTTATATCGTATGTGAACGCAAAAAATATCCGCTATTATTTGGGAGCTTTTTGCTGAGTTTTATCATGTTGCTCTTTCCATTTTTCGGCGCAGTTTTTAACGGGATGCTTGCACCGTCAAATCGGTGGACTTTGCTAACATGTTTACCGATGGCCTTAGCAGTTTGTTGCTTGATAAAAAATAGCCACAAGCTCACACAAAAGAGCTTAAAAAGCTTTACGTATAGCCTACTGATCTATGTAGCCTATATTGGCGTGACTTATCTATTCCAAAATGATGAAAAACTCTTCATCCCGGTCATCTTTTTATTTATCTTTTGGAGTATTTTGATCGCTTCAAACATGCCCAAGATCCGCTCAAAATTACCAGCCCACCTATTATTATGGGCCTTGATCGCTAATGTCTGCTTTAATGCTATCTACTTTGAAGCACCCTATAACGGTGGCTATGCGACCGAAATGTTACCCGCTGGTGCCTATAAGACTTTAAAAAATGAGCGTTTCTTTGGTTTAGACAAAGCGTTGCCCGATCCGCAAACTGATTTTTACCGGATCTCGACTTTGAGCAAGAATTATGAATTGGGTTCAGATTACCATCTCTACAATGTTTTAGGTTCTAAACTCTATTCGATCAATTCATACTACTCACTTCAAACTAAGTCCTTAGGCGATTTTTCAAATGTGATGCAAAACTCACAGTATGAAGCTAATATTCCCTTGGGCCAAGTTTCTGACCGAACAGTATTGAATAATTTCTTAGGCGTCCGCTATCTGTTTGCCTTGCTCAACCAGCCTAACGCTAATAAAATCCCTTATGGTTATGAGCTGGCTAAGACGACCCAAAAGCTCACTGATCCAAATGGAAATAGTAAAAAAGATCAACAAACTTTGCTCTATCAAACAAAAAATGCTTTTCCACTGTTGTATCTCCAGTCTAAAGCGATCGCTACTTCGACTGCTGATAAATTAAATCCCACCCAACGTGAACGGGCTTTAGCTTTAGGGGTCGTGGTCGATGATAAGCTAGCTAAAAATTATCCTACAACGACCATCACTTCTGAAGTCGTTGAAGTCCCTTATCGTTTGATCTCAAGCCGGGGAACGGTGATCTCACCCCAAGACCTTGTAAAACAAGATAGTGATGAGACCTACCAGATCATGTTAGAAGAACCCGAAAAGTACGGTGCAGGCGAATTACATTTTGATTTTTCTCAGATCAAATACACGCCTTTCACATTTAGTGAGCAGTTAGCTTTGGAAAAACGCAAGCAAATTAACGATCTGACCCAAGGGATCTTAGCGAAAAATGAACTTCTAAGTTCCTACAAATATTTCCGTTACCACATCCTACAAGGATCGCCGGACAACAGTTTTTCACTTAGTGTAACTTCAGACCTTGGGCAAGAAAAACTCTTCCAGCCTAAGCAAAACGCTTTATCATTTTATAAGACTGTTACTCAGGGTACTTTAAATAGTGGCTATTTCAAAGAATTACCTGCAAGTTTGACTTTGACGCCATCTAAACTTGGAACATATAGTTTTAAATTAAAGATCTACGTTGAAAAGCTGGGCACTAGCTATGATAAGCAAGTCCAACAACTCCAAAAACAGGCTTTACAAGATGTCAAATTGACCAAAAATGGTGTTAGCGGTAATATTACCGCCACCAAAAAGGGGATCTTGACGTCTTCGATCCCGTACTCAAAGGGCTGGGAAGTTACGGTCGATGGTAAAAAACGCACCGTCATCAAGACTAATCATGCTTTTATCGGGACGACCTTAACTAAGGGAAAACACCACGTAAGTTTTACTTACCACTTACCTGGCTTAAAGATCGGGGCTTTATTATCAGCACTAGGGCTGCTATTATATGCTAGCTTAGGCCTTTTCGCATTTCTGAAAAATAAAAAAGCCACTAAAACCGTATAAATAGTAAAGGACCCATCATGATGCATTTGCATCGTGATGGGTCCTTTGTCAGTTAGTTATTTAATGCTTTTTATCAACTAAAATCCTGTGGTCGGTCAGCCAACTGACCAAAGTGGTAGGCGATCGCATCTAAGATCCGCCGACTAGCTTGCCCATCACCATATGGATTTTTAGCTTGTGCCATTTGTTGATACTGGTTCTCATCTTCTAGCAACGCCGTCATTTCACGTTTGACGTTTTCGTATTCAGTCCCGACTAACTTAAGCGTTCCAGCCGCGATCCCTTCCGGACGTTCGGTCGTATCGCGCAAGACCAATACAGGTTTGCCCAAGGATGGAGCTTCTTCTTGGACCCCACCAGAATCACTCATGATAAAATGGCTTCGGGCTGCCAAATTGTGAAAATCAACAACATCTAGCGGGTCGATCAAATGGACGCGCTCGACCCCATCAAAGGCAGTATGGGCTAATTTTTGCACCGTGGGACTGAGATGGACGGGATAAATGATCTCGGTATCAGGATGCTTGGTCACAACATCTTTCATCGCCTTAAAGACTTGTTCCATCGGCTTACCTTGATTTTCCCGGCGATGCATCGTTACTAAAATAACTTTTTTAGAAAAATCAACTTTTTCCAAGATATCATGTTGATAATCTTGAGCGACCGTTTGCTTTAAGGCATCGATCGCCGTATTTCCCGTCACATAAACTTGCTCTACAGGATGATTTTCTTGTAATAAATTTTCTTTACTTTGCAGAGTCGGCGCAAAATACAGATCGCTCAAAACATCGGTCAACTGCCGGTTCATCTCCTCGGGATAAGGCGAATACTTATTCCAAGTCCGTAACCCTGCTTCAACGTGACCGATTGCAGTTTTATTGTAAAAGGCCGCTAAACTAGCAGCAAAAGTCGTTGTTGTATCACCATGAACTAAGATGATATCCGGTTTTTCGGCTTGGATCACTTGTTCTAAACGATTCATCACATTAGTCGTGATCGTTGTGATCGTCTGATCTGGTTGCATCACATCAAGGTCATAGTCAGGGGTGATCTCAAAAATTTCGAGTACTTGATCTAACATTTCACGGTGCTGAGCTGTCACAGTGACAACAGTCTCAAATTCAGCCGCACGTTTTTTTAATTCTAAAATCAATGGTGCCATCTTGATCGCTTCTGGACGAGTTCCAAAAATTGGCATCACTTTAAGCTTTTTCACGTACATCACTTCCTAAAAGTTTTGTATTTCATCTTATTATAACAATAGTTAAGCTCAAACAAAAATTTAATTGTACCTTAATTCAAGCTACTTATGGTATTATAGATAAAAAATAAGGAGGAATTTTTATGGCCATTGCAAATTTCGAACATAAACTCGCCCAATATGCTCACTTGATCATAAAAACGGGGGTCAACATTCAACCTGGACAAACTGTTGTCCTATATATCTCAGTGACGCAACAACAATTAGCTCATTTGATCGTCAAAGAAGCCTATGCTGCTGGAGCAAATGAAGTTATCGTTAAATGGAATGATACCTTCACTAGCCGGCAATTTTTAGCCCATGCTTCAGAAGAACGCCTAGAAAACATTCCAGCCTACGTAAGCGCTGAAGCAGATTATATCGTGGATAAGCATGCCGCACGGATATCAGTGATCTCTGAAGACCCCGATGCATTTAGTGGGATCGACCCCAAACGGATCGCTAAAAACCAGGCTGCGATGGGAAAAGCTCTTTTAAATGTACATAAAGCGACCCAAAACAATGACCTTACCTGGACTGTCGTTGCTGCTTCAGATGTAGCTTGGGCCAAAAAAGTTTTCCCTGATCTAAGTGATACTGAAGCTGTCGACCGTCTTTGGGAGGAGATCTTTAAGACTTGTCGGATCGATCAAAAAGACCCGATCAAAGCGTGGCAAGAACACGATCAAACCTTGCGTAATAAAGCTAAATGGCTCAATGACGAACAATTCGTGGCTCTCCACTACACTTCCCCTAAGACCGACTTGACTATTGGATTACCTAAAAACCATATTTGGGAAGGTGCTGGTAGCTTTAGTGTCGAGGGGATCGAATTTATGGCTAATATGCCAACTGAAGAGGTCTTCACTGCGGCTGATAAAGATCGGATCGACGGCTATGTCACTTCGACTAAACCACTTAGCTATGCAGGCAATATTCTAGAAGATATCAAGTTTACATTCAAAGCTGGTCATGTAACTAAGATCGAAGCTAGCTCTGGACAAGATATCTTAGAACATTTAGTCGAAACTGATGCTGGGGCTAGCTCCCTTGGTGAAGTAGCACTTGTTCCCGATCCTTCACCGATCTCACGTTCAGGGATCGTCTTTTTCAACACTTTATTTGATGAAAATGCCAGCAACCACTTAGCGTTAGGAAGTGCCTATCCTTTCAGTATCCAGGATGGAACTACGATGGATGATGAAGCATTGGCAGCGGCTGGACTAAATCTCAGCCAGATCCACGTCGATTTCATGATGGGTTCAGCTGACATGAATATTGACGGCATCCGTGCTGATGGTACAAAAGCCCCGATCTTTAGAAACGGTGACTGGGCTTAATTTCAGCACAAAAAACACCCTTGATCTCTAAAAATGAGCACAAAAAAGGAAGGCTAAAAAACCTTCCTTTTTTTGTATTATTTTAGTGTACCAACTTTAGGTAATTTAGTTAGGACTGCTTTTTCGTGGGGAGCATGGGCGATCGCAGCACTGAGATCGTTACCAGCTGTGTTCCCGTGGTGCTTGCCACCCTTCCAAGCAGGTACTGCAGTAACATCATAGACAACACCATCGATCGCAACATAAGCTGGACGTCCCTCTTGCCCGTCATATTGTGCTAACTGGGCCAAATCAAATTCTTTTTCCATACAGATCCCTCCAATTAATAATTAGCTCTTTCATTCTAACACTACCACATTGCGCTTTATAGACCAAATAATTTGTTTTATCTTACCCTAATAAGACTACGCGAATCAAAAGATACCCTCCGACCATCAGTGCCAACACACCGATGACAAATAAGATAACTTTCATTATGATCGACTCTTTTTCGTGCATATTGACCGCACTAATGATCATCAACAACCCAAACAAACATACCAACAGAATAATTAGCGTTGTTGAAAGTCGCATATCCTCACCTCAAGTTACTAAATATTTCATCATTTAAAATTATAATACTTTCCTTGGAAGTTTTCATGAAAATTAAGCTCATTTAGTGAAAGTTTAAAAATAACACAAAAAGACTAGAACGAGCCTAGTCTTTTAAAACTTATTATTATTTTATCTTAGTACCAGCCGTTTTGTAACCAGTGTTGTTTAGCGTTTGTCCAAGAACCGTAACGTGAAGATACGTAGTTGTTAGCAACACGTTCTTGGTTTTCAGCTGAGTAGTCACCATTCAAGTATGAAGCTGATAATTGGTATTTACCGATGTATTGACCGTTTGTTACTGTGTAAGAACCACCGGATTCCTTACCTGCGATCCATTCGCGAGCAGCTGCTTCATCACCGTTACCGGTCGTATTTGTTGTTTGTTGTTGAGTAGCTGTGTAGCTTTGACCTTGTGCTGCTTGTTGAACTGCTGCTGCTTGGGCTGCTTGTTGTGCTGCAGCTTGAGCTTGAGCGGCTGCTTGGGCTTGTGCTTGCGCTGCTTGTTGTGCTTCAACTGCTGCTTGAGCTTGGGCTTGAGCCACTTGTTGAGCTTGGTCAGCTTGAGTTGTTTGTGTTGTTTGTGCTGGTTGAGCAGCTACAACTGGTGCTTGTTCAACTGTTTGTGCTTGACCGCCAACTTCGATCTTTTGACCTGGGAAGATCAAGTTGATGTTTTCTAAGTTGTTTAATTGTTGAAGAGCTTCAACTGTTGTGTTATTACGCAATGCGATGTGTGAAAGTGTATCACCTGCATTAACTGTTACTGTATCTGCATTTGCGGCAGCTGCTGTAGCAGCGGTAAAACCTACGACTGTTGCGGCTGACAATAAAACCTTATTTAAATTCATAAAATATATTCACTCCTGTAAAATTCTTCTACTTATATGTTTTTAAATTCAATTATTTATTTTTCTAATAACATCCAAAGCTCAAAGCTTTTTAGCTCCCTGCGAGCTAACAATGAATAGTATACGGATTGTTTGTGACATTAAAGTACCAAAAACTTTACCTAAAATGGATGTTATGTAATATTTGTTACATTTCGTAATATTTAGTAACAAAACTTTTGTAATAAAATTATCTATGTTTAAACTCAAGCCCGTAATAGCGCCGTTCTTACCTTTTACAAGTTTTATGACAAAAAAAGCCGATTTTTTACCAATTCTGACCAAATTTTTTTGAAAAAATTCGAAAAAAATTTTTTCAACGGCCAAAAAACGGTTATTTTTTCGAAAATTCTGCTTTTTTAGCCATTCTTGTTACATTCATGAAATAGTGTAACACCCATAACAAACATAAGTTCGTATTTTTGGTCGAGATTTTATCTTAACTTCCACTTGTTGCCAAATATTTATGACAAAAATACGTCATTTAGCGCAAAATATAAAAAAATCAGGCAGTGGTCTGACCCACTACCTGATCTTTACTACTATACATTAATTAGTTTTTTTAGCATCATGCTTTTTACGATAGAAAGTAACACCACCCACTACCAGTAAGATAATGCACAATGCACTGACGATCAACCGGAGATCATTTCCCTTAAAAATGGCATCCCCACCAAAAGCATATAAAAATGATGTCGGTAAAACACCGATCACGATACATAAGAATTGCTTTCTAAAATCCATCTTCAAACGAACTCCCATATAATTGACTAAAAACGATGGGATGATCGGGATCATATAGCCTAGGATCAATGCGACCATTTTGTTCTTAAAATGAGCCAAGCGCTCTAAGATCCGATTAGGGTGCTTAGTTTCCTTATTAAAATCATGATTTTCATCAAACTTAGTAAAAAAGCCAGCTACTAGTGCATTTCCTAGTGAATTGCCTGTAATATTCATCAATAATCCGATAACAGGCCCAAAACAAACACCATTAAAAATACAGATAACTGAACTTGAGAGTGCTGGCACAGCCGAAGTGACCGCCGTCAATAAAATCAACAATAGTGCATCTTTAGGACCACGATCACGAAATGTATGCATCAAAACACTCTTATCATGTTTAGGATCTAAAAATTGTAAATACTGCGCTTCGTTATTTTTGAAAATAATATAGATCAGTACTGCTGCCAAAACGATCCCTAAACCACTTAAACAATATAATAATTTGCGATGTCTAATGTGTAACTCGGTCATCTCGCTTCCCCTACCTTATCTTTCTTTAGTTTAAGTTTAACAATTAATTTAAGAAAGTTCCAGTTACTCAAAATGTCCACTTAGTATAATCTACATATTATAGGTAGAAACTCGCAAAAAACACCTTTCTTATCCCATTGATATTATCGCTTCAATAACATCTAAAATAATATAGTTATATTTGTAACTGTCCCCATTCAAAGGTACAATATCAATTTTTTTAGATTTGTACTCGATATCCCCCTTTATATAATGAAAATATATCTTAAAAGAAAGCAGGTTTTTTTAATGAAAAACAAGTTTTTTATTGCATTTTTAAGTGTATTTTTCCTTTTTGGTTTAACAGCCTGTTCTAATGATAAAGCAAAGGATACTGCAAGTAGTTCTTCTAGCAGTTCTAGCAGTTCTACCAGTTCCAGTAGTGCTAAAAGTTTGAGCAGTAAAGCCAGTTCGACCAGTAAAAACTCACTTTCACGTGCTAGATCAACCAAAGGTAACTCCGCAGACTTTGCTTTAATGATCAAAACTGCCCAAAGTCAGATTCCAGCCCTTAAAGCTCAGCTCAACGGCGAAAATGATACTTTTAAAGATATCGCGATCGATGAAGGTGAAGATAGTACGATCATTTACAACTATACTTTTTCTCAACCACAAAATATCAATCTTGATAATGAAGCTTTAAAACAAGTTTTGATCCCAGAAGTTGAGCCTTTATTAAATAGGGCTAAGGCCATTGCACCCGATGTTAAGGTCTTGGTAAAATACGATAATCCTGATGGCAGCAATCTCGCCACGATCTCGGTCACCCAAACTGATATTGAAGCAGCCAAAGCAACTACACAAGAATAAATCCTAAATAACGAGGGACCCACCACGATACAGTGATGGGCCCCTCGTTTGCTGTATTTATAAGCTATCGTTTCATTAATAGATACCTTGTGCTTCCATTGCTGTAGCGACTTTCTTGAAGCCCGCAATATTAGCTCCCAAAACAAAATCATCTTCATAGCCGTATTCTTTAGCAGCCTGTTTGATATTTTGATAGATCTTTTGCATGATCTCTTTTAATTTTTCATCCGTCTGTTCAAAGGTCCAACTCAAACGTTCTGAGTTTTGGCTCATTTCCAGCGCTGAAACAGCGACTCCACCAGCATTAGCCGCTTTACCAGGAACAAATAAAACACCATGCTCTTGTAAGTATTTTGTTGCTTCTAAGGTCGTTGGCATGTTAGCCCCTTCTGCCACAGCTAGGACCCCATTTTCGACTAACTGTTTTGCGTCAGCCAAATGTAATTCATTTTGGGTCGCACACGGTAGCGCTACATCAGCTTTAACGCTCCAAACACCATGTCCCTCATGATATTTAGCCGAAGCACGCTTGGCCACATATTCTGTCAAACGCGCCCGTTTAACTTCTTTTACTTCTTGTAATAAAGCGACATCGATCCCCGCTGGATCATGGACCCAACCGGTCGAATCTGAACAAGTTACAACCTTAGCGCCAAGTTCTTGCGCTTTCTTGATCGCATAGATCGCCACATTACCGGCACCTGAAACAGTTACTATTTTACCACGTAGACTTTGATCGTGATCTTTTAGTAATTCATCGACCAAATACAATAAACCGTAACCTGTCGCTTCTGTTCGGGCTAAAGAACCACCGTATTCGAGTCCTTTGCCCGTCAAGACACCTTCATAGACACCCTTTAAGCGCTTGTATTGGCCGAAAAGATAGCCGATCTCACGTGCCCCAGTTCCGATATCACCAGCTGGTACGTCCATATCAGCCCCGATATATTTAGCTAGTTCAGTCATAAAGCTTTGACAAAATGCCATGATCTCGCGGTCTGATTTTCCCTTAGGATCAAAGTCACACCCACCTTTACCGCCACCAATTGGTAAGCCAGTCAAAGCATTTTTAAAGATCTGTTCAAAGCCCAAAAACTTGATGATACTTAGGTCAACTGAAGGGTGCAACCGTAAACCACCCTTATATGGTCCGATCGCATTGTTGAATTGAACTCGATATGCATTATTGACTTGTGTTTGACCTGCATCATCGACCCAAGCGACCCGGAAAAGCAATTGCCGATCAGGGGTGGTCAAACGTTCCAAGATCGCTTGCTTACGATACTTTTCCTCGTCGCGCTCGATCACTGGTCGAAGCGATTCTAAAACCTCTTCGACCGCCTGCTTGAACTCAGCTTGTTCTGGATTTTGCTTTGCTACACGTGCTAAAACTTCATCGACATATCCCATCTCTTATCCCTACTATTAAATAAACGTAGAAAAATACATTACTGTATTTTGAAAGACTTTAATAGTTTTTCCTTTCTTGAAGATCGTAGTATTTGGTGGCATCTACGTTTGACTTTCTGCTGCTCAAATTCTATTTCTAATTCTACCCTAATGTATATTTAAAATTCAAGTCCTATTCCCCAAATTAAACTCATATTAAAGTTTAAAAACTAATTTGTTATATTTTGCATCTATACATAATTCACTCCAGACAAAAGTTGAATTTTTCAAAAAAACTGAATTTTTTCAAGGCTTTTAGCTTGTTTTATTTAGATATATTAGCTAAACTTAAAAATATCTTGATTGCAACCAATTTGTACTGGAGGTGAAATTAATGTTAAAGGAATTTAAAGAATTTATTGGCCGAGGTAATGTTTTAGACTTAGCTGTCGGGGTTATCATCGGTAGCGCATTTACTGCAATCGTTAACTCACTTGTTACTAACTTGATCAATCCGTTTATCGGGTTATTCCTCGGTAAGATCGACCTTTCTGATCTTCAACTTGCGATCGGCGGTACGACCTTCAAATTTGGGGTCTTCTTGAACGCCGTGATCAACTTCTTGATCATTGCTTTTGTTGTCTTCTTGATCGTTAAAGCAGTCAATAAAGTTATGCCTAAGAAAGTCGAAGAAGAAGTTGAAGAGACTGGTCCAGAACCAGAGATCGAACTTTTATCTGAAATTCGTGATTTATTGAAAGATAAAAAATAAACATTGATCCTCCAAATTAAGGTATACTTATCAAGAACCTTAATTTGGAGGCTTTTTATGTATCATTTTATTATCAACCCCTGTGCTGGCAATGGATGCGCTCGGAAAAGTTGGCCTAAAATACAAAAGCAATTACACCAACTAAATGTAAAGTATAGCTACTATTTGACCACATCAAGTACAGATCTAAAACAGCACCTACGCCGGCAAGCACAGCTAAAGCCAACTACTATCTTTGTGATCTTAGGTGGTGATGGTACGCTTTATCACTCCTTAAATGCCGTAGCCTTTCCCACCAAATTAGATGTTACTTTAGGATACATCCCCTGTGGCTCTGGCAACGATTTTGCCAAAGCCGCTCAGATCTCTACCGACCCCAACAAATCTTTAGCTCAGCTCTTAGCTCAAAAAACGCCCCATACGCTTGATCTAGGATACTTTAAGACTTCAAATCATACTGGTGTTTTCTCAAATAATTTAGGGCTTGGCTTTGATGCCCGGATCGTCGAAATGACGAATAATTCACGTTTAAAAAAGCAGCTAAATAAATTACACTTAGGTAAATTCGCCTATGCTGCTTGTTTTTTCAAAGCGCTCAGACGCCAAAAAGCATTCGAAGTGACGGTGGTATCGCCGGATTTTCCAGCTAAAAATTTTTCACATGCCTTTTTGTGTACGATCACTGATCAACCGTATTTTGGCGGTGGTGTTGCGCTTTTCCCCAAAGCACGATTAGATGATGGAAACCTTACCTTGGTCGTGATCGAAAAAAAGAATTTATTAAATTTCTTAAGCATCTTTTTATTGATGCTTTTACCCGGAACTTATCATCTTCAGGCCCGCTCACTTAGCTTCTATATAACTAAACAGCTTGAACTGACCACTACTGCCCCCCAGATCATTCAAGTTAATGGAGAAACATTTACCTTTCCACCAGGCGACTTACGCTTAGAAATAAAGCAACAAAAATTTATATTTTAAAAAATATAGCTATTTTTTCTTGAATACGTTAAACTTATATTATCAAATAAATACGGGGGAATATTCGTGAAAAAAAGATTAGTCCAAACACCTTGGTTTTATTGGCTCGTTTTAGTCATTGCGCTAGAATTGATTGCCATTTCAGTCAACTTCTTCTATGCCCCGATCAATATTGCGGCCGGTGGAGCAACGGGACTTGCAATCTTGTTAGACGCTGCTTTTGGGATCAATCGCTCGTTGACAGTTTTACTCATCAATTTACTGATGATCTTAGCTGCTTGGTTATTGCTCGACAAAAAGACTGTTAAAAATATCATCTATGGTAGTTTCCTTTTACCACTGTTAATGTATATCACTCCCAGTCAAAAGATAATTGAAGATGATCTATTAGCCGTGATCGTTGGCGGAGCCGTCTTTGCGCTCGGGGTAGCTGCCCTTTATCGGATCAACGCTTCCAGTGGCGGGACAACTGTTCCACCGATGATCTTTAAAAAGTATTTCCATATCAATCCTGCGTTTTCACTTTTAGCGATCGATATGCTAGTCACCTTTTTTAATATCTTTGTTTCCGGTTTGAATGCCTTTTTCATGGCTTCATTTTCACTGGTCATCACCTCGATCGTCATGCGTTATACCGAAGCTGGTCTTGACCACAAATATCAGATCCAAGTGATGAGTCAAACTAAACTCCCTGAGATCAAAAAAATGCTCGAATCTGAAGACCATGCCATGACGATCTTCAATGTTCGTGGTGGTTATTCAGCTAACGAAAAAGAATTATTGATGGCGGTCATCGACAATCAAAGCTACGGTCCATTACTAGCTGCGATCCATGATATTGATCCCGATGCTTTTATCATCGCTTCAAACGTTGTTAAAGTTCACGGTGGGACATTTGGGATCTAGTTTTTCAAAAGTTATGTTGCGACATAGCTTTTTTATTTTACCCAACGTTGACAACGTGTCACTTTATTGTTATGCTTAGAGCGTAAATTACTTTTATACTTTTAAGGAGGTACACTATGGTTTCACCGACATTCAAAAATCTTGCCCCTGAAAAAAAAGAGCGCATCAATGCTGCTCTCTTGACGGAATTTTCCACTTATCCACTAAAAGACGCCCAAGTCGCCCGGATCGTCAAAGATGCTCAGATCGCGCGCGGGGCTTTTTACAAATATTTCACTGACTTAAACGAAGCTTATGACTATCTTTACCACTTAGCGCTAGTTGATATCCATGCCGATCTTAAGTCAAGTTCACCGCAAGCGCTCCTCAACGCAACGCGCGCTTTTATCACGGCTTCACTAAAAAGCCCCTATTACGATCTGCTCAAGTTACATTTGACTGTAAATGAATTACCTTTAGCTTTTGCCGACCCTAGCCTTTCTGCTACTCGCTGGGCGTTAGCGACTTTGAGCCATCAAGCCTTAAGAGAAGCCTTAAATGATCCGCAAAATAAAGAACTCTATCTTGAGCGCTTGGAGAAAAGCATTGCCTTGCTTTCTCCCCTAGATAACTAAGAAAGGAAGTTTCACTATGTATCTAGCACTAAAAGAGATCAAACATGAAAAGATCCGTTATTCATTGATCATCGCGATGGTCGTTTTGATCAGCTATCTCGTCTTTATCCTGACCAGTCTTGCGCTCGGATTGGCGCACGAAAATACTTATGCGATCAAAAGTTGGGATTTTGAAAAGATCGCCTTGAACCGTGATGCCGATGTCAATTTGCGTCAATCACTGCTCACAAAAGAGCAGATAAACGAACTTAAATTGACTAAAAATGAAGCCGTGATCGGACAAGCCCCCATCATTGTCAAAGAAAAGGGACGCCAAAAACTCTCGGCTACATTTGTTGGGCTAGAGAGATCTCAGTTCGTCTATCAACAATTAAAGGCAAGCTCGGGGCATCTTCCCAAAACTAAGCAAGAAGTCGTCGTCGATGATAGTTTCAAAAATGACGGCTATAAACTTGGAGATAAAGTATATTTCAACTCCCAAACAACACCCTATACGATCACTGGCTTTATAAAAAATGCCAAGTTAAATGTTTTACCCGTTGTCTATGGTTCACTAACTGCTTGGTCTGAACTAAAAAACGTTGGTCCTAACTTTGCTGCCAGCGGGGTCTTATCCAAAGATCCTGATTTTAAAGTCACTGATCCGCAACTGCAAGTGGCCACACAACAAGCTTTGATCGATAAATTACCTGGCTACAGTGCTCAAAATAGCACTTTTACCTTTATGATCGCTTTTTTGATGATCATCTCTTTGATCGTGATCGCCGTTTTCTTATATATCATCACGATCCAAAAACTCCCCAACTACGCAGTCTTGCGGGTCCAAGGGATCGCTAACAAAGTCTTAATCCAAAATACGATCGGGCAATCTTTTATCTTAGTCGTTACAGGCTTGATCATTGGAGCTTTGCTGACCTTAGCTACCGCCCTGGTGATCCCAGCAAATGTTCCGATGACTTTTGATCTAAAATTCTTAAGTCTAGTTTCTGTCGGACTCGTTTTAACATCAGTTTTGGGTTCCTTGATCCCAGTCAGAGCGATCTTGCGGATCGATCCAGCCCAAGCGATCGGAGGTTGATTTTATGTCAGTAATTGAATTTAAAAATGTTAACAAATATTTTGGCAGTGGTTCAGCTAAAGTTCATGCCCTTAAAGATATCGATTTTTCAGCTGATAAAGGTGAATTTGTCTTGATCTTAGGGCCTTCTGGTTCAGGGAAAAGTACTTTTTTAACAATTGCCGGTAACATTTTAAGTCCTAGTAGTGGCTCTGTTTTGATCAATGGAAAAGAGATCGCTGCCTATAGCAACAAAGAAAGAGAACAACTCCGCTTGAATCAGATCGGTTTTGTTTTACAAGCTCATAATCTCGTTCCTTATTTAACGCTCAAAGAACAGTTTGAACTGGTCGATCGCGTCAAAAAGACGGGCAATCTAAGTCCAGCCGAACTTGAACGGCTGTTAGCTCACCTTGAGATCGCTGAACTCAAAGATAAATATCCCAATGAACTTTCCGGTGGTCAAAGTCAACGCGCTGCGATCGCCCGGGCGCTCTACACTGACCCGGAGATCGTTTTAGCCGATGAACCAACGGCTGCGCTCGATAGTCAGCGCGTCAAAAAAGTTGGTACGATCTTACAAGCCTTAGCTAAGCAACAAAATAAAGCCGTCATTACTGTAACGCATGATCTTCGCTTGATCGAACAAGCCGACAAGATCTATGAACTGACGGACGGACAATTAGTTCAAAAAAAATAAGCCTAAAAAAAACGCCAGTAACGGCGTTTTTTTTTAGGCTTTTAAATTAACGAGTTGAATAGTTTGGCGCTTCTTTTGTGATCTGAACATCGTGTGGATGTGATTCACGTAATCCAGCACCTGTGATCTGAACAAATTGAGCATTGTCGTTTAGATCTTTCAAGTCAGCTGCGCCTACGTAACCCATACCAGCACGTAGACCACCATCCATTTGGTAGATAATATCGGCTACGCTACCTTTATAAGCAACACGGCCTTCGATCCCTTCTGGAACTAACTTGTTAGCTTCATTGACCCCACTTTGGAAGTAACGATCAGATGAACCGTGTGTTGAATCCATTGCGCCTAAGCTACCCATACCACGATATGTCTTGAAACGACGACCTTCGTAGATGATCGTTTCACCGGGTGCTTCATCAGTTCCGGCTAACATTGAACCTAACATAACAGCATTCCCACCAGCGGCGATCGCTTTGACGATCTCACCTGAATACTTGATACCACCGTCAGCAATGATCGTTTTACCATATTCACGCGCTACACTAGCAGCATCATAGATCGCTGTTAATTGTGGAACACCGACCCCGGCAACGATACGTGTTGTACAGATAGAGCCTGGTCCGATACCAACTTTAACGACATCAACACCGACATCAAACAATGCACGTGTGGCTTCAGCAGTAGCTACGTTTCCGGCGATCAAAGTTGCATCTGGGAAATGTTCTCTGATCTCTTTGATCTTGCGGATAACACCAGCTGAATGGCCATGAGCTGTATCAATGACTAAAGCATCAGCCCCAGCATTCAATAATGCAGTTGCACGTTCAAATGTATCACTTGTTACCCCCACAGCGGCAGCAACTAACAAACGCCCATGTTCATCTTTAGCGGCATCTGGGAATTCGACCACTTTTTCGATATCCTTGATCGTGATCAAACCAGTTAATTCGCCAGCTTCATTGACGATCGGTAATTTTTCGATCTTATGTTGTTGTAAGATCGCTTCAGCTTTTTCTAAAGAGGTTCCCTCTGGTGCAGTGATCAAGTTGCCCTTGGTCATAACTGCACCGATCTCAACATTGTGATCAGACACAAAACGAATGTCACGGTTTGTGATGATCCCACAGAATTTACGACTATCCATGGATTCAACGATCGGCACCCCGCTGATACGATACTTAGCCATCAAGCCTTCAGCTTCAGCTACCGTGTGCTTTGGTGTCAAGAAGAATGGATCAATGATAACGCCACTTTCAGAGCGTTTTACCTTGTTGACTTCATCTGCTTGTTGTTCGATCGTCATATTTTTATGGATAACACCTAAACCACCTTGGCGAGCCATTGCGATCGCCATTGAAGATTCAGTAACTGTATCCATACCAGCACTGATGATTGGGATATTTAATTTCAAATTTTTTGCGAGCTGAACACTCAAATCGACCTCATTTGGCAAAACATTACTTTCTGCCGGTATCAATAACACGTCATCAAACGTTAAACCTTTTTTTGTAAACTTAGTATCCCAATTGGACATCGTAAACTCTCCTTTGTTTTAAATTATTATATTGTATTATAATTTACAAAAAAATCTTTACAATTGCAAGTTTTTCTCACCTTATTTTTTGGAAAAATCTTTAATTTTACCGAAATTTTTTTCTAATCTTCGGGATCTACTGGAAACGCCTGGAGTTTTTCCAGCATTTCAAGCGGCAGTGGCTGTTCAAAGAGCAGATCCATCGCCACTGCTTTTTTAGGTTTATTTTTAGTACCTAGTTCAACTTCGCGTACACTTTTAGCGATGATCTTAGCTTCCCCCACATAGTAAAATTCAGCACCAAAAGCATCACTTGGCTTGATAAAGAGTGGCAACTTAACATATGGGTCCCCAGTTTTAACACCTGCTAAAAGTTCTTTTACCTCTTTTGACGCTAATGATCTAGGGCTTCGCGTATACCAGCGGATCGCACGGTCATCTGTCAAGACATTTTGATAACCCTGCTTTTCTTTTTGGTAGGTGATAAATATCGGGCACACATCATCGACCACACGATAACCATAGAGCGGGGCACTGATATCCTTAGGCCAATCTAACAAGCGACATACATCTTTACGCGTATATTTTTGATACAGTGTAAAACGCTTTTGCGCCTGATAAGCTTGACTCAGCAAAAGCCCCGTTTCAATAATATCTACAACGTGTTGTTTAAATGCTGGCTGCAACAATGCTTCACTAAATGCGCTACTTAGACGATATTTACCTTGTTCAAGTACGATCAAAGGTTTAGCACCATAGGTTTCAGAGCGTAATTTCTTGCCTGCTTTGACTTCAAAAAAGCGCAGTGACAAGATCGCATTTACCGAGTCCAAGACCGCATCATCCACATAGCATCCCGCTTTAGTCAAGCGTTCGCAATAGTCAGCTTGCGTCACTTCGGCTATCAATAATTGTTGTAACAGCAATAGTTCATGTTTACGCATTCCATTCATCAATTCTTTTTCTAGAAAAGCGATAACTTGTTTAGCGTAATGCGATAGTTCTTGCTTTACACCTAGCTTATCCAAAAAATCGGCATAGCTGACTAAGGTGTTACCTTGCGTAAAAATCTGAGGATCTAGTTGACTGCTCTGATAAAAATCGCGTCGCATCGGTATGCGCCCTAATTTTTGGGATAATTCAAAATAAGCTTCTTTTAGGTGCTTAAGTGAATCAAGTTTAGTTCTAGCGATCACAGCTAAGATCTTTTGATAGGCGATCTCATCAAAATTGATCGTGGATAGGCCATAGACGACCTGCTCTTTTAAGTCAGCGACCAAACGATCTTTATTCAAAGAACGATCATTTGTCAAAGCTTGGGGGATCAGATAGTTGTTTTGGTAGTTACCGATAAAATCTAAGATCAATGCGCTCGTTTTCCCGGGAAATAATCTCAATCCCCGGCCCAATTGTTGGGTAAAGACGATCTTTGAACGCGTATCGCGTAACAAAATTATCTGATCGACACAGGGAATATCGATCCCTTCATTGAAGATATCAACTGAGATCAAATATTTTACGGCACCCCTTTCTAAGCGGGCAACGGCTTGTTCTCTTTTAGCAACACTATCTTCATTGGTCAAGGCTTGACTCGGATACCCAGCAGCTGTAAAGGCTTCGGCCAGCGCTCTTGCTTCTTGTTGGCGGCTGCAAAAAACTAAGCCCCCCCGACTTTTAGTACTACCATAATATTCTAATTGCTTTAGAATATGGGCAACACGCTCAGGTGCAGCTAACTGCTTGAGCGGTGTCTTTTCGGTGATCATTTCGCCTTCATATTCATAGTCAGTCACACCTACATAGTCAAATGGACATAATAATTCAGCCGTCAAAGCTTCATCCAATGAGATCTCATAGGCTAGATTGTAATCAAAGCTACGATACACATTGAAATCATCCATGCGTTCTGGCGTTGCGGTCATCCCTAAGCAAAAGGCCGGCGTAAAATGATCCATCACTTTTTGAAAAATAGGTGCCCCTAAATGATGGGCTTCATCAAACAAGATGTAATCAAACTCAGTCGGCAAAAATTGAGCTAAGGCTTCGTCTTTAGCCAGTGATTGGACTGTAGCAAATAAATATTTAGCCTCAGTTTCATGCTTTTTACCAGAATATGTGCCAAAATCACTGGCTGGACCGCCGATGACTTTTTGAAAACTAGCTTTGGTCTTTTCTAAGATCTGTTCACGATGAACGACATACAAAAAGCGCTTAGGGGCATAAGCTTTAACATCAAAAGCACCTAAGTAAGTCTTCCCCGTTCCCGTAGCTGAAACGACTAACCCCTTAGTACTGCCCTGAGCTCGTAAATTAGCCAATTGCAGTAATGCTTCTTTTTGCATTCGATTAGGTAGCAGTTTTTCTTTTTTGGTAGCAGCTGGTCTCACTGGTGGACGGTAGCGTGCTTGATAAGCTACGATCCAGTCAGTAGTCAGATCAATTGCATCTTCAGCTAGTCGCTTCAAGATCTGCGCTAATTGTTGCGTAAAATCAGCTTGTTCTGCACTAGTCACCCGTAAAGTCAATTCACAGTTTTTCAATAAAGCATTTCGCGTAAAATTAGCACTTCCTACGTAAGCTGTTTGCTGTGGACCATGCCAAAAGAAATAACCTTTCATATGGAAAGCTTCCTTAGTCACGATCTTAGTCGTAACATTGGGTAACTTCAACAGCTCCGTAAACACAGCGGGCGCATTGAATCCCAAATAATCAGCCGTTAAGATCGTTCCGGTCACACCTTTTTTGGCTATACGGGCCAAAACAGCTTTTAGTGGCACTAACATATCAACGGTCAAAAAGGCTGGCGCTAGGACAAAATGATCACACGTCAATAATTCTTGTTGTAAGTGACTCCACAATGTCTCGGTCGGTTGATTAGTCAATAATTTAGGCACTGGCCCATCTAACTTAGGTGCATATTTGCTGTCATATAAACCAGCTAAGATCGCATTTTTAAATTCTTCACTCATTCAAATTTCCTCAGATCTGTTTGTTTGATGACCTCTAGAACTGGCTCAGAGGGCTTGAGCCAAGTAACACTTTCCAGTTGCTCTGGTGTCAACCACCGGTACTCACTAGCAGCCACCAATTTTAAATTATATGTCTTTAGTTTTGTCCAAAAGAAATCGATCTCTAACTCACCATACGGCGTCTCAAAATGCCGGGAAACATCGATCCGCTCCAACACTTCACACTGATCACCTAGTTCTTCGGCAACTTCTCTTTGACAAGCTTGCTTTGGTGTTTCTCCGGGTTCGAGTTTACCACCAGGGAATTCCCAAAAGCCTCCGCCAAGACGTTCATTTTTCCGCTTGGCAGCTAAGATCTTGCCCTCTGAAACGATCACAGCAGCTGCTACTTTTATCATTAGATCACCTCATCAAACTATATTTTGAGCAACTTTTTAGATTTTAAAAAAGAAGAAATCAAGTTTTTCCTTGATCTCTTCTCATTGTTTAACTCTCGGTTTTTTCTTCAGTTTCTTGGTGGGGGCTGACTTCCATCCATTCGATATAGTTTCGGCTAAAATCGGTAACTTTGATGTCAAAGTCGCCCAACGTAATGACGGTCCCCAATTCAACTTTATAATTTTCCAAAAGATAACCTGCGATCGTTACACTTTCAGCTTCTTGGAAATCATTGGTATAGAAATCAAAGAAGCGTTGGAAATCATAAAGAGTCGTCTTCCCTGAAACACGATAGGTCCCATCATGGTTATCCACGATATCTTCTTGGATCACATCATCAGCTTCATCACGCACCGTGCCAAATAGTTCTTCATAGATATCACGGTCAGTTACGATCCCACTAGTTCCACCGTATTCGTCTAACACAACTACGATCGGTGTTTGCTTTTGGACCATACTTTGCAGTAATTTTTGGATCGGAGTGACCTCTGGGACGGTAATGATCGTCCGCATCAATTTACTTACCCGAACTGTATCATCGACTTGAGCTTGACGGATCATATCATAGATATAGACATACCCCAAGATCTTATCCTTATCGTTATTAGCGACCACTGGATAACGCGTATACTTTTTATGCAGATACTTTTCGATCACATCATGTACTGTATCTGTGATATCAACGACCTCTAAACTCGTCCGGTCGACCATGATATCTTTAGCGACCTTATCGTTGAATTCAAAAGCACGTTGCATATATACAAAATCATCTTTATCGATCGCACCACCAGTCACCGCATTACGTGAAATACTCAAGATCTCACTTTGCGATAAGACATCCTGACCTTCACCAGCTGGTTTTAATCCGACTAAGCGCACGATCCCGGAAGCTGAGGCGTTCAGCAACCACACAAATGGGTAAAATACCACGTGGAAGTAATGCAGTGGCGTTACAATGAACATCATCACTTTTAATGGCATATCGATACTGATATTTTTAGGCACGATCTCGGTCACGACCACTTCAAGATACGTTAAGATCACGACCCCTAAGATCGCACTGATCGCCACAGTTGTCGCATGGTTGATCGGCATGAAACCTAAAACATCCGTCAAGATCTTAGTCAAGGTATCAGCCCCGATCCAACCTAAAATGATCCCTGTTGTCGAGATCCCGACCTGGGTCGTTGAAAGATACTCATTCATGTTGGTGACCATCTTTAAGGCTAATTTAAGCTTCCGTTGGTTTCCTTCTCCATTCTCTAACGCACTTTCGATCGCACTTTTACGTACTGATACGATCGCAAACTCAGCCGCCACAAAGAAAGCAGCAAAATAAAAAACAATCAAGATGATGATCAGATTCGTTATCGCCTGACCACTAGACATATTAACTCCATCTCCATTCAAAAAATAGTTATCTTGTTTGATTCTGGCTCCCACAGCTCTATCACAGTAACAGTCAAAGTCCAGTCTCGTTTCTACTATAGATAATCATATCATTTTTTTAAACAAAAAGCACCTAGACGAATAAACCTAGGTGCTTTAGGGCAATTATTTAGTTGCTGGGATCACAGCGCCGTCAAATTCTTTTTCGATCCATTTTTGAGTTGATTTGGATTGAAGTACTTTGACTAATTTCTTGACCGCTTTGTTGTTCTTTTCACTCTTACGAACAGCAATGATATTTACATAAGGTGAATTCTTCTTTTCTAATGCGATCGCCTTCTTAGTAGGATCGATCCCAGCTTGAACTGCATAGTTAGCATTGATGACTGTTGCATCAGCTTCGTTTGATTCATAAAGTTTAGGCATCAATTTAGCTTCAAATGTGTGCTTGAACTTGATATTTTTCTTGTTAGTTTTGATATCTTCAAAGGTTGCACTCGTCAAGTTTGTCCCTTTCTTCAAGGTGATCAATCCAGCATCTTTAAAGATCTGTAAGACACGACCATAGTCAGCCACATTACTTGAAACATAAACTGTTGCGTTCTTTGGTAAGTCTTTTAGACTCTTATATTTCTTGGAGTAGACCCCGATCGGCTCAAGGTGAACACCACCAACATTGATCAAAGTCCCTTTATTTTTCTTGTTCCAGTTATCCAAAAATGGTACGTGTTGGAAGTAGTTAGCATCCAATTCTTTATTAGCTAAAGCCTTGTTTGGCAAGATATAGTCATTAAAAACTTTAACTTTTAGATCAACGCCTTGTTTTTTCAATTCAGGTTTCACATGTTCTAAGATCTTAGCATGTGGTTCCGCTGAAGCCCCGACGGTCAAAGTTGTGTCTGCTTTAGCTGTGTTGGCTACCCCTAAAAGTAGGGCTGTGGCTGCAACTGTAATACCTAATAAATGCTTGATACCTTTTTTCATAGTGATCTCCTCCATAAATGTTTATTTTTTATAATTACTAACTAACGCTTGTCGATCTTGCGAACTGAAAAGTCGCCTAGATATTGGAAGACAAAGACGATGACCACGATCACCGCTGTAGCAGCTAAAGTGATCGCATTGTTGTAAGATTGGAACCCGTCAGTGTAGGCTAACTGTCCTAAACCACCAGCTCCGATCGCACCGGCCATAGCAGTGTATCCGATCAATGAGATCGCTGTGACTGTGATCCCAGAAACTAAAGCTGGTAGACTTTCAGGGATCAAAACTTTGTAAACGATCTGCCATTTGGTTGCTCCCATCGCATCAGCGGCTTCGATCACGCCCCCATCAACTTCATGGAAGGCTAACTCAACTAGGCGAGCATAAAACGGAGCGGCTGAGATGACTAACGATGGGATCGCTGCTTTAGCACCCGTGATCGCCCCTACAATTACCTGAGTAACTGGGAGTAACAAGACGATCAAGATGATAAAGGGGATCGAGCGGAAAACATTGACGAACAATGCCACGATCCAATTTAAAGCTCTAACTGCAAAACTCTTACTATCTGATGTTTCATAAAGCAACAGACCTAATAACAATCCTAAAATTGCTACAATTGCCACCGAAACAACGGTCATCCAGACTGTTTCCCAAGTGGCGGCCCAAAGATCGGGCCAATTCACATTTTTAAATTCAAAATATGATGCTAAACCTTGACTATCCATGTTCGATCACCTTCGCTTCCACTTCAAGTTTTTCTAATAAAGTCAACGCTTCTTTGATCTGTTCAACTGGTCCCACTAATTGAACGAATAATGAACCGATCGTCCCTTTATCCGCTAACTGATGGATCGAACCCTCTAAGATACTGATCTCTAGTTCAGGGAAATTCTTACTCAATTCATTGATCACAGGGCGTTCAACTTGTTGACCGTGGAACTTGAGCTCAACTAGCTTACCTTGTGGATTTTTCTCAAGCAAGTTAGCGACAACTTGTTTGACATCAGTTGTTTGTTTGGTATCAACTTCAGCACTGACAAAGCGTTTGGTCAACTCTTCTTTTGGATGTGTGAAGACTTCTGATACGGGGCCTTCCTCGATCACTTGGCCATTTTCCATCACGGCAACTTTATCGGCTAAACGACGGATAACATGCATTTCATGGGTGATGATCACGATCGTCAAATTAAGTTTTTCATTGATCTCATCGAGTAGATCTAAAACTTCATCGGTCGTTTGAGGATCAAGCGCACTGGTTGCTTCATCCGAGATCAAAATGTCTGGATCGGTCGCTAACGCACGTGCGATCCCGACCCGTTGCTTTTGGCCCCCAGAAAGTTGGGAAGGATATGCGTTGATCCGTTCACCTAAACCAACTAGATCTGCTAAATGCTTAGCTTTCTTGTGGCGTTCTTCTTTAGCGACACCTATTAATTCAAGCGGAAATTCAATATTTTCTAAAACAGTTCGTGACCACAAGAGGTTAAAATGTTGAAAAATAATACCGATCTTCTTTCTTTGATCACGTAACTCTTTGCCTTTTAAATTGTCGATCCGCTTACCATTGATGATCACTTCACCACTGGTCGGTGTTTCCAAGCCATTCAACATGCGGACTAATGTACTCTTACCGGCGCCAGAGAAACCGACGATCCCGTAAACTTCGCCCGCGTTGATGGTCAAGTCAACATTTTTGACCGCATCAACTTGACCACTGGCAGTCGCAAAAGTCTTTGAAACTTGCTTAAATTCAATCATTTGATCACTACTTTCTCATCGTTAATTTTAAAATTAGGGCAAAAAAAAAGCTTCCATCCCTAAAAGGACGAAAACTCGCGGTACCACCTTATTTTTCTACTTCTTCACAAAAGTAGACTCATCAACTACTAACTCTAAATCAGTAGTCTCAAATTATATCGCATTAAAACGGACCGCAAGCTTGCACCAACGATCAGACTCCGAGCTCATCTTCATCTCTTCTTTCGATCCCCCTTTTCAGCAACCGAGGGTCTCTGTCTATCTACTCCAACAGACTACTCTTCTCATCAACGTCTTTAAATATTTAGTTATCTTTGTTGCTTTGATATTATCTTTATTTCTTTAATTTGTCAATAAATTTTTTAATATTTTTTTGAAAAATATTTGTCATCAGCAAAAATCACTTGATATCACTGGGTTTTACTCTCAAAATAAAATTATAAAAAACTAACCTAACTGATACTTTATTATTAAATTACTTTTATATCAAAAAGTTCCAAACTCCGCTCGAAGTTTGGAACTTTAGTTTATTCAGCTGGTACTTTTTCTTTTTGGGCTTTATTTTCTTGGATCTGTTTTAGACTTTCAGCGACAGCGACCATTACAGCATCTTGGCCTTGTCCTTTGGCGAAGTCACTTGCCGGACAGATCTGCATAATATGTAGCCCCGATACATTCAAATCAGGTGAAACAACTACCAGATAGACATTCACTGGAACTACTGCCTCGGGCTCATCAAAGAAATTAGCGACCCGATTGATATTCTCAAAGGGTAAATTAATGATCCCCGTCTCAAGTCGGATATAGATCGGTTCGTCACTACCTTCGATCGAAAGCTCAGCTTGTCCCAGTTGACCTTGCTTGATTGTGTCCATCATCTTTTCCATGATCGGAGCTAAGCTATCTGCAATTCCTAGATCTTCAACTTGTGCAAGTGTAGCTAAGATCGTATCTCGATTAAATTTTTCTTCTGTGACTGTTGTGATAAAATCACTGACTTTGATTTCCATTATTTCACACCCCAATTAAATCTCAGTGAACATTCTACACAAAAAGTCTCCAAATTACAAAATTTTATATCACAACTTTAAAGATTCTTATCCATATCGAAGGTCAATTTGGATAATTCTAGTCCGCCAGTGATGCAATCAGCGATCGCTTTCATCGTCAGCTCTCGCATTTTAGCCACGATCTGATAATTTTGCTTCGTCAAATAGGTCGTTGCTTCTTCACCGTTCAAATCAGCTACTCCATTGTCGACTTCACTGAGCAAACGGTGTAAAACTTCACGTGTTTGGATCAGATAATCGCGATTTTTTTGTATAAATTGCGTGTAATGCGATTCAGTCAGCATCGATAACGTCCGATACATCCAATAAGCACTGGTGATATCATAATCCAATGGCGTTTGGCTCCAGCTTGGATCAGTATCAGTCGCATTCGTATAGAATGGCACATATGGGGTAAATGTTGGGACCCCAAAGCAGATCCACATCAAGGCTGCATTTTTAGCTGGGACATCATTTCTGATCTGTAAAACATGCGAATTTTGGGTCCGGTTCAATGAGATCGGGCGAAATTTGAGCTTATCAGCTTGACTACCATGTCCCAAAGGATCGTATTTAGTTTCGTTGTAGTGAGAAGCTAAAATATATGTCAGATCTTCAACTTTCAACAACCGCTTAGAACGGCAGATAAATGGTAGATCACTTGATTGTGGATCTTGTTCGATCTCTGGGTTAAAGCAACGTTGACCATACCATACCCGGGGCGTATTGTAATGTCGATCTTTTTCATTGTCAGTCCCAAAGATCTTTCTAAAATTAAACGTCGACTTATCGGGATTCAAGTGGTATTTTTCTACAAATTCTTGTAAACCTTCTGACCACAAATAGTTTTGGGGGTCATTAAAATCTATGTAATCTTGTGCAACTTGATTGGCAGCGATCGCATACGCATCATCGGGGATCTTCGTTGCAGCCCAATGGTGTCCCGTTACGATCTCCATATACCAAACTTCATCTTTATCCGCGAACAAAACACCATTACCTTCAGGCGAACCATATTTTTTGATCAATTTACCTAAGTATAAGACGCCTTCCCGGGCTGAATCGATAAATGGTGCGACCATTGATTGTAAGGAATCCTCAGCTAAACCATCCTCGACAAAGGGATCGTGGGCTAGAGCTAACGGATTACCATAAACAGATTCGGTCGCTGACATTGCAACATTTTTCTCATTGATCGAACTTTCACCAAAGTAGCCTAACCCTTCAACATCGACATTGGGTGTCATCGTCGCTCGATAGCCATCAGCTGGCAGTGGGGCTTCAAACCCATTTTGTGTTGAGCGCCATATCTCTTGGCGACCATGCACTGCCGGTTGCATGATAAAGCGTTGTGGTGTCAGTGGTAAAAACGTGTCGTCATTGCGCGCGATCATCGTTGATCCATCGATCGTGGCTTTCTTTCCTACTAAGATCGTCGTACATGCTTGTTCATTCATAACTTATCATATCCTTCCTGACACTTTAAAAGTTTACACCTTAATTTTTCCTAATGCTACTACAATTAATTTTAGAAATCTGTATAATAGATAGTGACAATACTTACTAAAGAATAGAATAGACTAAAATATGAAACCACAAAGTTCTCGCTTTTATTTGAGTCTCGCGATTGCTGTGATCATCTGCGGTGCCTTTTTGATCTACCGTGTAACTAAACAATCACCAACTTCAACAACGACTCAAGCACAGATAACTGAAAAAACTCAAGCGACTAAAGCTACAGTTGCTAAAAAAACAACTGCTTCTGAGAGTAAGACCATGCGAACCCCGATCGATTGGCAAAAGTCTTCTGAAACCAAACCTTATCCTGATCTAGACCAAGTCAGTGATTTTTGGGTCAAGGTCGATCTTAAAAAGAATCGGACTTACCTAATGTCAGGCGATAAAGTGATCTATACGATGTATTCGTCTGGCGGGAGTTATCATCACGCTGAAGAAACTGGTAAATACGAAAGTTACACCCCAACTGGTACTTTCTACATCGAACCCGAACGCGGTGATTCATTTTACAACACATCCCTAAATGAAGGGGCTAATAATTGGGTCTCATTCAAAGACCATGGGATCTACCTCTTCCATTCGGTCCCAACGGATGCTTCTGGCAATTACAACGTCAAAGAAGCTAAAAAGCTAGGTAAAAAATCCGCTTCTCACGGTTGCATCCGTCTAAGCATTCCTGATTCAAAATGGATGTCAGAAAACTTAAAAACCGGTACAAAAGTCGTGATCAACGGCTAATAAAAAAGGCTCACATCGAAAAATCTCGATGTGAGCCTTTTTTATCAATCTTTCATATACTCCCATGCATCATGCTTAGGATCATTATCTTCGACCACGACTTTTGTTTTAGCTGGAAGGTTATCCATGATCCACTTAGCATCAGCTACACTCAAACGAATGCTACCATATGCTTTGACATTGTGTTTTTTGGTCACCTTTTGCCCTAACATTTTAGCTTGACTTTCGATAACTTTTCCCGCCTGATCAAATGGCACTGACTCAAAGCGATATGCACCATATCCTCTAAACGATGTCCAGTATTTAGCTCCATAGCCCTTCGTCGCGTCGTAGAATTCTTCACCACGTTCCTTCTGAAGCTTAAAATCTCCAGTTGGTGTTTCTTGATAATTCTTGACATTTTCAAAATTTTTCCCGATCGAAGCATACATCGTGTATAACGTATATGGTCCTTGGCGCACGTAAACGCGTTGTTTATTTGGTGAGACCAATAACCAGATCTTTTGCTCGAGCTTTTTAGACTTGACAGCCTGACTTACATCAGGATATGGCAAGGTCTCTGACGGCTGGTCCCAAGCGATCGGTGTTCGCATATGCTTTTTTTGTTCCCGCAAAAGCTCTTTTTTTCGTTTCTCTTCTTGCTTATCAAGTTTTGCTTGACGCTCAACTTTTAGCGCATTTTTTTCTTCGGCACGGTGAATATATACCGCACTATATCCTGCAAGTCCAACTA
Organism: Ligilactobacillus animalis KCTC 3501 = DSM 20602; assembly: GCF_001434535.1. Lineage (GTDB taxonomy): Bacteria > Bacillota > Bacilli > Lactobacillales > Lactobacillaceae > Ligilactobacillus > Ligilactobacillus animalis. The sequence continues at coordinate 26,814 of NZ_AYYW01000011.1, read as the reverse complement.
AAATAATTGCAACTGCCCAATGGATCCAACTTGCTTTTTTCATAATTAAAGTGATCCTTTCTTAACTAATTGACCTTAATTCAATATAAGGATAAGCCTGGAAAATGTCAACTTTATCAGCGTTTTAGCTGGATATTTTCCACATCAAATATCTTATCGATCCAACCAGCATAAAATGAAGCTTCGTGAGTGACCAGCAAAACATTTCCTGGGAAATTCATCAAGGCTTGTTTTAAGGCCTGCTTAGTCTCATCATCAAGATGATTTGTCGGTTCATCTAAGATCAAGAAATTACTTGGTTTCAATTCCAGCAAACACAATTTGACCTTAGTCTGTTCGCCCCCACTCAATAACTTCATCGGTTTGAGTGTATTAGCCACATTGATCCCCGCCCGAGCTAAGCGTTGCCGGATCATCTTGGGCTCAAGTTTAGGATAGGCATCTTGTAAGACTTGGAGCGGCGTTTGTTCGGGGTCTTGCCACGTTAACTATTGGGTAAAGTAATTGATCACCGCCGCATCAACAAATTGGGCCGTCCCGCCAAAAGTTTTGATCTTGCCTAAGATCGATTTGATCAACGTTGATTTTCCGACTCCGTTAAATCCCTTAAGTACGACTTTTTCCCCGTGACTCATCGAAAACGTCACTGGTTCGGGCAACGGTTTGTTATATCCCACCGATAACTTTTTGACCCGCAAAGTCGCACTTGAAAGCAGTTCTAGATATGGGAAGTTGAAATGAGCTTGGAGATTATCACTTGGTGGCGTCAAGCGCTCTAATTTATCCAGTCGTTTTTGCCGTGATTTAGCCATTGCAGCGCGTGTCCCCGCTTTATTTTTGCGAATATAAGCCTCGTCTTTTTCTATCTGGCGTCGTTGTTTTTCATAAGCCTTGAGTTGAACTTCTTTTTTGACTTCTTTTTGTTTGATCGCAGCTTGGAAACTACCGGTATATTTCGTGATCTTACCAAATGCCACATCAATGATCATATTAGTGATTGCTTCTAAAAAGTCATAATCGTGTGAGATGACCATAAAGCAACCCGAAAATTCATTTAGATAACCGATCAACCACTCGATATGTTCAGTATCCAAATAGTTTGTCGGTTCATCTAAGAGTAAAACATCGGGTTCTTCCAATAATAATTTAGCTAAAATGATTTTAGAACGTTGCCCGCCAGAACAACTGCTGACTTGAGGTTCTTTACCTAGGGCATCGATCCCTAGCCCGGTCATGACTTGATCGATCTTGACATCCAAACCATAAAAATCAGCTGCTTCTAACTGTTCTTGGTATTTACCCGCTTTGGCCAATAAAGCATCGTCAAAAGTTGTTGCGTAATCAGCATAGCACTTAGCTTGTTTAGCTTCGATCTCGTATAATCCCTTAAACACACTCTGCAAAAAGTCACCAATAGTCAGATTATGCGCTGATTCTGCATATTGATCGAGATAACCGATCTTTTTGCCACGTTGCCACTTGATCTGCCCTTCATCCGGTAAAGTCTGGCCCGTGATCAAGCGGATCAAAGTCGATTTTCCCGCACCATTTTGGCCGATAACTCCCATATGGTCTTCTTTGTTCAAGACAAATGAAGCTTGATCATAAAGTTGCTTATCCGCATAACTCATCGAGAGATCTGTTACTTCTAAAATACTCATTTCAATTCATTCTTTCTACTCAAATCTTTCGCTAATTATACCATAGAACCGCTATTTTTAAAGAACTACTATAATTTACCCTTGATATTTAGGAAGTTTTTCGCTAAAATATAAAGTTGCATGAGTAATGAAGGGAGGGACTACCATGTCACAAAATACACACGTAGGCGTTGGTAACGACCGCCGCCCAGTTAACAACAAAAACGTTAAGAAGCGTCGTGCAGAACATCAAGCTGTATTGAGTTTCTTAAAGGAACGCGAAGAAGCTGAAAAAGCTGCTAAATAATTGAGCACCACATGACATACTAGTGGAGCTCTGACCGGGATATCTTAACTGCAGGATCACTCGCGAGATTTTGCTGATAACCCGGGAAAAGTTCAATTAATTGAATACAAATAGCTCCACATGGGCCCCTGTCAGGTGTGCACATGTGGATTTATTTTGCCTTAATTTCCAATATTTTACATAAAATTTACAATGAATTTACCATCGAATAATTTCTTTTTAATAAGTAAGTGTGATACGATAACCCTGTAACCTAATAAATCACATTAAAGGAGGAATTTCGTGATTGAAAACGAAATATTATCAACTTACTGGAGAACAGGCACTTGCTGAATTAAAGAGTTCAGCTAATGGTTTGACTGAAGCTGAGGTCAAAGCACGTCAAGAAAAATACGGTCCTAACGTCTTAGAATCCAAGAAGCATACAACTTTACTCCAAAAGTTCATCGCTCAATTCAAAGACTTGATGATCGTGATCTTGATGGTTGCTGCCCTAGTTGCCATGCTTGCAGGTGAAGTATCCGATGCTTTGATCATCTTTTTAGTGGTGATCCTAAATGCTGTCTTTGGGGTCTTTCAAGAAGCCAAGGCTGAAAATGCGATCGATGCTTTACAGAAAATGACGACCCCTTATTCACGTGTCAAACGCAATGGTGTGGTCATGCAAGTCAAAAGTGATGAGATCGTCCCAGGGGATATCGTCTTGCTCGAAGCTGGCGATATCGTTCCCGCCGACATGCGGATCCTCGAATCTTCTTCTCTCAAGATCGAAGAAGCTGCTTTAACGGGCGAATCGGTGCCCGTCGATAAAGAAAGTAGTGTCTTGACTGAAAAAGAACCTCCTTTAGGCGAACAAAGCAACTTGTGCTTTATGAACACCAGCGTCACATATGGTACAGCTGAAGCGGTCGTCTTTGCAACGGGAATGCAGACCCAAGTTGGGCATATTGCTACCATGTTAGATGAAGTTGACAACTCCGTAACTCCTCTACAAAAAAACATTACCCATTTGAGTAAGGTCTTGACTGTTTTGATCTTGATCATCGCTGTTGTGATCTTTGTCTTTGGGGTCATGACAGGACGTGAATCCGTCTTAGACATGTTATTAACAGCGATCTCACTGGCTGTAGCTGCGATCCCTGAAGGTCTACCTGCGATCGTAACGATCACCCTCGCCTTAGGTACCCAGACGATGGCTAAACGCAAGGCGCTGGTCCGCAAATTACCAGCAGTCGAAACCTTAGGGACAACTGAGATCATCGCTTCTGATAAGACTGGGACTTTGACCCAAAATAAGATGACTGTCGAACAACTCTACACTGACTATAACTTAGTAGCAGCTGATAGCTTCAAAGTCTCACCTGAAAAACGTTTAGCCCAGATCATGATCTTAGCTAATGATAGTCAAGAAACGCCCGATGGCCTAGTCGGTGATCCGACTGAAACCGCCTTGATCCAATACTATTTGGATCGTCAAATGGACGTTAAACAAGTCCAAAATGATTTTCCACGGATCAATTCGATCCCCTTTGATTCTGAACGTAAAATGATGTCAGTGATCGTTTCGCATGCTGGCCAACGTTATTTGATGACCAAAGGTGCCGTTGATGAGATCTTACAACGAACAACTAAGATCGAAGATAATGGTGAAGTCAGACCGATCACGCAAGCCGATAAAGATAAGATCTTGAACACCAATCAAGAATTAGCGCTCGAAGCTTTACGTGTTTTAGGCTTTGCATATAAGTCTTTGACTGAAGCAGAAAGCAACGTTGAAGCAACATCGGATAATTTTGAAAATGACTTGATCTTTGCCGGAATGATCGGGATGATCGACCCTCAAAGACCTGAAGTCAAAGATGCCGTTGCTGAAGCTAAATCAGCTGGTATCCGCCCACTTATGATCACAGGTGACCACAAAGATACCGCTAGAGCCATCGCGATCCGCTTAGGTATCATTCAACCAGATGATGAAAGTGGTGTGATCACCGGACGCGATCTAGATGCAATGTCTGATGAAGAATTGAAGCAAAATGTGGCTAAATACTCGGTCTATGCTCGCGTTGCTCCAGAACATAAAGTACGGATCGTTAAGGCATGGCAAGCACATGGCAAGATCGTAGCGATGACTGGTGACGGGGTCAACGATGCTCCAGCTCTAAAGACTGCTGATATCGGGGTCGGCATGGGGATCACCGGGACTGAAGTATCTAAGAATGCTTCCGATATCGTCCTAGCCGATGATAACTTTGCCACGATCATTTTAGCTGTTCGCGAAGGTAGAAAGGTCTTTGCCAATATCCAAAAAGCGATCCAGTACCTCTTGTCGGCTAACTTGGGTGAAGTATTGACACTCTTTATGATGACCATGCTCAACTGGTCGATCTTTGCTCCAGTCCAGATCTTATGGATCAACTTAGTCACAGATACGTTCCCAGCGATCGCTTTAGGTGTTGAAAAAGGCGAAAAAGACATCATGAAAAAGAAACCACGTGGTAGCAAGTCGAACTTCCTATCCAATGGTGTCGGTTCAAGTATCATCTACCAAGGGATCTTGGAAGGTGTCCTAACGCTTGGGGTCTATTGGATCGCGATCAACTATCCATTCCATGAGACATCAGCTCAGATCCATGCTGATGCGTTGACAATGTCTTATGCAACTCTAGGTGTGATCCAATTGTTCCATGCCTTTAACTCCAAATCGATCCATGGAACGATCTTTTCTAAGGAAACATTCAACAACAAGTACTTCAACATTGCTGTCTTGGCCTCAGCTGTGTTATTAGCAATGACGATCTTCGTTCCAGCCTTTAATAGCACGTTCCACGTTACAACGCTTGCGTTAGAACAATGGGGCATCGTTTTAGGCGCTGGTGCTTTAATGATCATCATCGTTGAAGTTGTGAAATTCTTCCAAAGAAAATTCATCTACAAAGACTGATCAGTACGAAGAAAAATGAATAAATAATACGGTAAGGGACCTACTACGATGCATATTTTGCGTCATAGTAGGTCCCTTGTCGTATTATTTTATTTGTTAGACATCACGGTAATTCAACAGCTTGATCAAGTTCAACTAAATAAAGATATTTATGGGGCACAGGTTTATTTAAGATCTGCTCCAAAGCCGTTTGATATAAATTCAACTGACCTTGATAGCGTTGTTTGATCTTTTCGACTCCATCTTCACCATAAACATGATCGGTCTTGTAATCAAATAAAACGACCTCATCATTTTCAGTGATAAAATAACCATCCATGATCCCGTGGACTAAGATCGGATCGGTCAAGGTCTCATCTAACTCCTCAAAAACTTTACCCGCTGGCAAGACCATCGAAAAAGCTACTTCGCGCTTAGCCCGCGTATGATTTTTTAAGAGCTCTTGGCCTAACGGTGTCGTATAAAAAGCTACGAGCTTAGCAACATCGATCCGTTTAGCGACTTCAGGCGTGATCAAGCCATCAGCGGTCAAACGTTGCAATAAAGCATTGACCGTTGTGATCGTTGGGATCTGAGTCAGATCCGATTCTTGGAAGAGCAAGTGAACAGCCGTCCCGATGGCAGCTGGCGTCACTTGAACTTCTTCTGTCATAAAGCGCGGTTTTCTAAAATCACCGACTTCACGATTAGCCGTTGTCTCGGGCGTGATCTTTGCCATTTTCTCAAGGTCAGGATCATCAAACAAACGCTTGATATCCGAAACAGCTTGATAGGCAGCAGTCCTAGTTGCCGCTTCATGTTGATACTTACCTGCTAGGATCTGATCGATCTTAGTTATCATCTCAGGGGTAAGTTTGGTTTGGGCTGTGGTTTGCTCATCAAACCACTTAGTTAGATCTACTTGCGCTAGCCGTTGTTCATCCGCAATATCGTTGTAATTAGCAAAATCCAATGCAAATTCGGCTGGTATCTCATCTAAAGCTGGGTGTGGTCGCACTAAGAGATCAAATGCTTGAGCAATATTTTCCCGCCGTGCAACTGCGGGCAAGATCCAATCCATGAAATTTTTGGCATTGGCGCGAACATCATCTGGCAATAACAATTCAGAAGTTTGAGCCTTTTCGACCAGTTTTTCCACTTGTTCTCGTGAATCATAGCCTGCCACGATAAAGAGTTTTTCTTTGGCCCGGGTCAAGGCAACATATAACAAGCGCATCTTTTCAGCGGCACTCTTATTTCTAGCGGTTTGTTTAGCAAGATTTTTGACCAAAGTCTCATGTTCGATCCGGCGCTCTTGATCTAAGTAATTCATCGCTAGACCAGCTTTTTCACTTAAAATATACTTTTTATCCAGTGAACGCATATTGAATTTTTTAGCCGCATCGATCAAAAATACGATCGGAAATTCCAGCCCCTTACTGCCGTGGATCGTCATGATATTTACCGTGTCATCGCTTGTCTTTAAGACCGCCTCGGAGAGATCATCTTGTTTTTCTTGCATCTTTTTGATAAAACCAATGAACTGAAATAGTCCCTTAAAACTGCTCTGTTCATACATCGCGGCTCTTTCATAAAGTGCATGCAGATTAGCTTGGCGCTGGGGCCCTCCTGGCATGCCACCGACATAATCCAAAAAGCCTGTCTGCTCATAGATCGCTAGGATCAAGGTAGCCAGTTCATTTTGATGCGCCAGATCTCTAAAGCCTTGCAATTGCTCCATAAAACGTGTGATCTTAGCATAAAGCGCTTGGACAAACGGTTCTTTTCCTTGATTGCTTGGATCTTGATAGAATTTTTCTAGGGCGTGGAAATAATCCCCGCTCTTATCATTGATCCGCAGATAGGCTAACTCATTTTCCTTTAGCCCCACGATCGGTGAACGTAAGACCGCAGCAAGCTCGATATCTTGGTAAGGATTATCGATCAAAGCTAAAAGCGCCAACATGATCCGCAATTCCGTCGTTTGAAAATAATTTTGGGACTTCTGCACATAAAATGGGATCTCTAGTCGCTTCAACTCTTCAGATAACAATAGATGATTGGTCCGTGTCTCTGATAAGATTGCAATATCGCCGTATGTGATCGGACGCATCTGGCCTGATCCTCGGTCATAGATCTCAAACTTTTCATCATGCAATTCTTTGATCTTCTTAGCCACTAAAGCGATCTGACCTTCTTGATTGGAATTGATCTCAAAGTCAGGCCCCATCGCTTCTGGTTCTTGATCCCAGCGCATTTTTAATGGCTTTTTAGCTGGATCATTCAAAGGATCTTCTTCCGAGGTATATAACAAGATCTCAGTCGGTAGCGACATTTCCGGGTAATCCTTAGCTCCATAAACTAACTGCGCATTTTTGTCATAATCCATTTCCCCGATCTTTTGATCCATGATCTGTGAAAAGATAAAGTTCGTCGTTGCCGTGATATTTTCAGCTGAGCGGAAATTCTCAGCCAAAATGATCCGCTCGTTTGGATCATCTGAGCGACCAAATCTCTGATATTTACCTAAAAATAGTGTTGGATCAGCCAAACGAAACGCATAGATCGACTGCTTGACATCCCCTACCATGAACATGTTATCCTGCGCCAAAGTCGTCAAGATCGCTTCTTGCAGTTGATTAGTATCTTGATACTCATCGACCATGATCTCTTTGTAGCGTGCTTGCAAGAGTTCTTTGACACTTGTATCTTCTTGTTGGCGTAAGATCTTTAACGTCAGGTGTTCTAGATCACTAAATTCCAAGACATGGCGCCGTTTTTTCTCTGCTTGATAGCGGCGCATGAAGCGTAAGACCACTTCAGCTGCCTTTTTAGCCAAGATCTCAGCTTGTGTAAATAGCTCAATGGCCTCACTTTCTTGGGCATTAAAATAATTACTCAAAAGTTCGCTCAACTGCTTTTTCGTCTCATCACGCAGCGCTTGAGCTTGATTTTTTAGCACTTTTTGTTCATCATCCAAGCGGGCTGCAGGGGCCCGTTTGAATTCGACCGCCTCTAAAGTCACTTTTAGCTCGTTATACGAGATCGTTGACAGATCAAGCTCAGCTAATTTACACAGCGCTTGCTCTTCTGTATGATAAAGAGCCTTTAATTTTGCTAACTTATCTTCTGGATCATCGATCTCCTCTAAGATCTGCGCTGCTTGCCCCATATAGTTGGCAAATTTTTGCAGTTGCTCAGCGACGTACGGCATGAATTCATTGCGATAAAAACCACTTTGCTCTAAATTACCCGCTTCCAAATGATAATTTTTAGCCAAATCTTCAAGCCAAGCTTTGGGATCAGGATTGACATTGGCAAAATCAAATAACTCCATCACAAGTTCAGTCAAGCCATCATCACTGCGATCATTAGAAAAATTCAAGGTCAGCTGTTCGAACAAGGAATCTAACTTACCGTAAAGTTCTTCCCGCAGATCTTCCCAAACACTTTCGCGCAGTAAAGCCCGCTCTGTTTCATCAGTCAACAAGCGAAAATCAGGATCGACCTGGGCTAAATAGTAATATTTTTGGACCATACGCAAGCAAAATGCATCGATCGTACTGATATCAGCTACATTGAGTTTTGTCAGTTGTTGTAGGTAAAACCGCTTAGTCTCAGGGTCGGCTTCAGCATTGATCGCTTGTCGCAAAGCGCCTTGGATCCGTTCTTTCATTTCCCGCGCGGCTGCTTCAGTAAAGGTCAAGATCAACATCTCGTCCACCGCGGTTTTCTCTTTGATCTTCCTGATAACACGTTCGACCAACACCCGGGTCTTCCCTGAGCCGGCTGAAGCAGCAACTAAAATATTTTTGCCTTCATCGTTGATCGCCTGGAGCTGACCAGGTGTAAATTTGATCTCAGCCATTATTTTTCCTCCTCAGCTTGTAAAAGTTTTAAAATATCGGCGGGCTTTTCCGTTGGGAGCCGATAATAATTATTTTCAGGTAGCATCGGATCAAACTGCATGATCGCTTCATATGGTGTGTATTGTAACGCCGAACCATCTTTGAACAAGGCGGGCATCAGATCGAGCCGCCCACTAAAGATCATATCCGTTGCTTGTTTGATCAATTCTTCATTGTGTAACAACCACGCCTCCAACTGATCGGCAGTCACTAATTGTGCGCCGGTTGCTTTATAACTCCCATTCTTATTTCGTCTAAAAGGATAGATCAATGAATTACCTGAACTCTCGAGCAAGCTTTCATCTAGCCCCTCTAACACATCGGTCTGATCTAGCAATAGCCCATTATATTTGTTCTTTTTGAGCACTTCATCTTCATAAACAGCTTGATAGATCTCTTTTTGCTTGAAGGTCGGATTGTAAAGGTGCATATACATCGCACCAGCTGTCGCGATCTGCTCTTTTGTAGCATCTTTAACTAAAGTCGTCTTATTCTTGAGTAAAGCATCCAAATACGTCAATAATTGTAGCGCTAAGCCAAAATAAGCTTTCGCATGGTCAAATTTCTTTGCGCTCGACTTGTAATCGACCAAACTTAGATAATGCTTATCCCCTAAAACCAATTCGTCGATCCGATCGATCTTACCACGCACGGTCACTAAACGATCATTTGGTGTGGTGAATTGCAGCCCAGCTAGACCGGATAATTCACCTACATGTCCAAATAAAGCTTCGGTCTGGATCGTCTTTAACTTGCTGAATTGCCGCTGTTTGTGGATCGCTCCCCCAACTTGTTTAGCCGCTGCATTCAATTGTCGCGCCAAAAAACGCATTCGGTTAGAACTATCCAAGATCTTAAACTGTGGTAAACGTTTAGTCAATTCGACACTTTCTCTAAAGTAAGCATCAAATTCGGGACCCTTTAATAACTTGAGATCTTGCCCATTTTTTAAGAGCAATTTGAAAAATGTATCGAGCAACGTATGGAAGTATTCACCTGTATTGGCTGCGTTCATCTCAAATATCTCACGTTCTTTTAAGCCCAAACCGTATTTTAGGAAATATTCATACGGATTAGCATAAAAGTCTTCTAGCCGCGAGATCGAGGTCTTTAATTCTTTACCATACAAGCCTTTGACACTTTCAGGGGTCAGTTGCTCAGGAATATTTTTATAGTCCAAACTCCGATTTAACTGCTCAAACAACGGTTTAGTCGCAGGATCTTGTTGAAAGCTTTGGAATAGATGATCCCAAACTTCGGGTAATTCCCGCTGTTCGGTGATCGCTTGACGTTCGACTTTGATGAGTTCACTCATTGTGGTCCGTTTAGTACCGATATAATTTAAAGCATCACTCGTTCCATCATTTTTATGGGCGTGGCTCAATGGAAGCTCTAAAGCTTGTTTGATCCGCTCAACATAGGGTGAACATTTGAGATCGAGCTGATCATTATCACTTCGCGGATAACTCAAAAAGAGTTTTTGGGTCGGCGTCAAGAAGGCAAGATAATTCAAAAAAGGCTCATTGGCTAAAACATGTTCAGTATCATCGGGTAGGTAACTCGTTTCACTTAGAGTCGGCTGTAACATTTCCTTATCATGATCGGAAAATAACCCTTCACTGACAGCAACGTCGGGCATCACTAAATCTGTCGCCCCTAAAAGCATGACGACTTTTTTGTCATTTGGTTGGACCATCCCGCTTTCAGAGATGACAACTTGATCCAAAGTCGTTGGGACTTGACTATAGGTTGCTCCTTCAAAACCTGCTTGGAGCAGATCTAAGAAATCTTGGGGCTCAAATGGCTGCTCACCTAAGATCTCCACATACTCATCTAAAAGATCACAAAAAGTCCCCCAGACCTGTTCTTCACGCGTTGAAGCATCGACCTTCCCAGCCTTTAAAGCCTGCTTACGCCAAAGATCTAACTGTTCAACTACGCCGGCATCGACTAAAAATTCATATAACAAACTGGCAGCAGCTTTTCCGGTACTAGCTTTAGCCAACTTCGCATAAAACGGTGGCAAGAGTTCTTTTACATAATTTTTGATCAGATTGATCTTAGCGGTGATCTCATCTTCATTTTTCGTTCGTGCGCCAAAATCACTAGTTCCAAACCGATAGTAGACCCAATCTTCACCTAACCATCCCTTTTTACGGTAGCCAAATTTAAGGACTTGATTTTCGGCTAGATCAAGAGCTTGGCGATACTCGGCTAATGGCATGAATTTACCTTCACATTTTGGTAACAACAACTCTGTCTTCAACAAGCGCATCATATCTTCATAGCGGTAGTTGCGCTGTTCGACCAAAAAGAGGGCTTGGATCAATTCGACCAAGGGATGATCGGACATCTTTTTTTGCAGATCGGTAAAAAATGGGATCTCAAATTGCTCAAATGTCGGTTGCAAAATATTTTTATACGGATCTAGATGGCGCGTCAATAATAAGAAATCTTGGTAACGATAGCCCTCAAGTAAGACCATCTGGCGGATCTTTGTGGCTAAACATTTAACTTCTTCTAAACGATCATCAGCCTCGATGAGTTGGAGATCACCTTGCAACTTAGGGGTCAAGGTAAATGGTTTTAGATCATTTGAAGCAATCCAATAGTCTTCCAGCGTAACTAGATCAGCACTGACACGGTCTTGTTTAGCAAAACTATCGACCATGACTTTAACATGTTCTTGGCGTGCTAACTGATACAAGCGATAATACACTTGACCTGAGCGGTAAAAAAGCTCACTTGCTTCTGGAGCATGATGGACATATGGACGATCCAAGACTAAAGAAACGGTCACTTGTTCTGCATTTTGCAATAAACTAGTAATGATCTGATATTCGCCGGCGTTGAACTGGGAAAAGCCATCCAAGATAAAATAACTGTGACTAAGCTCACTTTGCGCCAACTTTTTAGCTAAGGCTTCTAGCATATTAGCTGTTCCAAGGTATTTTCCCTGGATATGTTGCTCAAATTCCCGATAAACGATACTTAGATCGTGCAACTTAGCTACTAGATCGGTATCTTTACTCTGTTCTAACATCTCATAACTATGCCACAGATCCTCACTTGTGATCAAAGCTAAACTCAATTCGATCAATTGACCAGCTAATTGTGACACAAAGCCAGTCTGGGTCTGCTCACTCTTAAAGATCGTCAATTCATCGTTTTTAGTCCGCAAGATCTTATGGACCAACATATTAGCTCCAGCAGCCGATAGTCGGGGCAACTGGTAGCTAGGATCGTTTTTCATAAAATACCAAGCCAACCGTGAAAAAGAAAGGATCTGGATATCCGTAGCGGCTAATAGATCTTGATCTCTACTTTGCCGTAACTGATCTAAAACTGAAACTTCAGCCGCAAACTTTATATGATTGGGAACGATGTAATATATTTTGGCTTTAGGATCAGTTTGACTGATGTTTTTTATCTGCTCTAACAGTAACGTCTGGTGGTCTTTAGCCGCTGTGCCTAGCACAAAATTCAAACTCATAACTTTTTTCCCTTTCTAAATGTAATTTACACCAATTATATCAAAGCAAAACAAAAAAGGCTCTGTTTAAAACAGAACCCCTTTTCATTAAATATTATCGTTGTTATTGAACAAACTATCTACCGAACGATTGTGATAGATCAAAGAAATTGCTTTCGCAAAGATCGGTGCGATCGATAAAACTTTTAGCTTGGAGAATTGCTTGTTTTCTGGGATCGCGATCGTATCTGTTACCACAACTTCTTTATATGGTGATTCTTCTAACTCTTCGACGGCACTTCCTGAAAAGACCGGATGCGTTGCACAAGCATAGATCTCACGTGCGCCCGCCTTATCCAAAGCTGCCGCTGCATCGGCCATCTTACCACCAGTATCGATCATATCATCAAAGACGATGCAGTTATGGCCACTGACATCACCAATGATCGAAGAATTCTCGATATCTAAACGAGCATCATCGCGTTTATCAACGATCGCGATCGGTGCTTTCAAGAGATCTGCTAGATTTCTTGCACCCTTAACACTATTATGGTCAGGCGCTACGACAACGACGTCTTCACAAATGCCTTTTTGCTTAAAGTAAGCGGCTTGTTCGTAGATCGCTAACAAATGATCCACTGGAATGTTGAAGAAGCCTTGTAACTGGCCTGCATGTAGGTCCATGGTCACAACTCGATCAGCCCCAGCTAAAGTGATGAAATTAGCGATCATCTTAGCTGTGATCGGTTCACGCGAACGTGCTTTACGGTCAGCACGTGCATAACCATAATAAGGAATAACTGCATTGATCGAACCAGCACTGGAGCGTCGTAATGCATCCATCATGACCATCAATTCCATAAAGTTTTCATTAACCGGATCAGCGACTGATTGCACGATGAACACATCGTCTCCACGCACACTTTCATTGATGTTGATTTGGATCTCACCATCACTGAAATGCTTGACTGAAGCATCACATAACTTGATCCCCAGTTCATCTGCGATCTTTTGTGCCAACGCTTGATTGGAATTCAATGCAAATAACTTGATATTTGCATTTTCTTGCATTTTTTCCATAAATTCCTCCAGATTTTGTCTAATTGCCGTTCAGCTTAATTATTAGAGACACAGTATATGTTGATTATAACATATTATTAGTCCAGTTGGGCCTTGATCTGTTGGACCATTGCGAGCTCTTCGTTAGTTGGAACTAGCATCACTTTGACTTTTGAAGTTTCCGTGGAGATCACACCTTCATGGTTAGCTTCATTTAGCTCTTGGTCTAATTGAACGCCTAAACAAGCTAAGCGTTGGCAAACATCAGCGCGTAACCATGGGTTGTTTTCCCCGATCCCACCGGCAAAGACCAACACATCGGCCCCACCTAATTGGGCAAAATAACTTCCGACATATGACACGATCTTATTTAGGTAAACATCTAAAGCTAACTTGCAACGTTGATCAGCTTGATTAGCTTTGATATCACGCATGTCATCCGAATAGCCTGACAATCCTAATAGCCCTGACTTTTGGTTAAAGAGCTCAAGAACTTCATCGGCTGTTTTATCGAGTTTCTTCATTAAAAATAGCACGATTGAAGGATCAACATCCCCAGCTCGGGTCCCCATCGTTAGTCCGGTCAAAGGCGTGAATCCCATCGAACTAGCAAAGGCTTTTCCATCTTTAACAGCTGAAACAGATGAGCCACTCCCCAAGTGCAAAGTTATCAATTTAAGATCAGCCAACGGTTTTTCTAAAAGATCAGCTGTCTTTTGTGCCAAATATTCATGACTGATCCCGTGTTCACCATAACGTCTGATCCCATATTTTTGCGTCAATTCATATGGCAAACTAAAGATCGCATTTTCTTCTGGCATTTGTGTAAAGAACTGGCTGTCAAAGACCGCATATTGGGGCGTATCGGGCATGACTTGTTGCATCAATTCGATGTATTTTGCTTCCATTGGATTATGTAATGGAGCATGGTCACTCAAAGCTAAGACTTCTTTGATCGCTGCTTGATCCATCTTAGTAGCTTGCGTGAATTTAGTTCCTCCAGCTACGACACGGTGACCAACACATTTAATGTCAGCTAAAGATGTGATCTCTAACTCTTGGATCTTTTCAATGATCATTTCAGCCGCTTTTTCATAAGATAGGTTATCTTGTATTTCTTGATATGTCTGATCTCCATATTTGATCTCAAACTTTGAACCTGGAGCTAACATCCGCTCTACCAAGCCCTTAGCGACGACTGATTCATCGGTCAATTCAAATAGTTTCCATTTAACTGATGAACTTCCGGCATTCATTAACAAAATTTTAGGCATTTCTGCACACCTCCGATACTTTTAAGTATAACTTAAAAAGTAAAATTCAAAAAGATGCTTTATTTTCCCATATAGATTCTATTTTTGTGGAATTTGACAATAATTAATCTGTTTGTTACATAAACGTGACAAATTGTAATTTTATCGGAATATGTATGTTATATAAAAAATGTATACTGCTAGTGTAGATAAATGAAAAGCAAGTAAATATTAAATATTTTTTTAAGGAGAGTTTACTTATGGAAATGAAGAAAGTTATTACGGGAGCTGCCGCGTTATCTGGTTTAGTTGCATTGGGCCAAACAGCAAATGCCGATGAAATTATCGTTAAAGCTGGCGATACAGTATCTGAATTAGCCCTTAAATACAATACAACGATTGATGCGATCCAACAAGCTAACAAATTACAAGATGTAAACTTGATCTTCGTTGGTCAACGCTTAGAATTTGGTAGCAACGTTTTAGCTGCTTCACAAGCTGCTCAACAACCAGCACAAGCAGCTCCACAAGCTCAAACTCAAGTCCAAGAAGCACAACCTGCACAACAGCAAACACAACAAGTGCAAACAACTGCTCCACAAACTCCATCAAGCGATGCTGAAGCAAGTGCTAAAGCTTGGATCGCTAATGTTGAATCAGGTGGTTCTTATACCGCTCAAAACGGCCGTTACTATGGTAAATATCAATTGACTAACTCTTACCTTGGTGGAGATTACTCCCCAGAAAACCAAGAACGTGTAGCTGATAACTATGTTGCAAATCGTTACGGTTCTTGGCAAGCAGCTAAGTCATTTTGGCTTGCTAACGGCTGGTACTAATATCAGTTAAATATAACTTTACACTTTACGGACTCAAAAAAATTTTGAGTCCGTTTTTTGCGTGGTTGAGCCAATGACACAATATCTAGCGATTAGCAGAGCAAAATTTATACTACATGTTGTATAAATTGTGGTATACTGATATCACAATCAAATTAGAAGGGGTTTTATTCTGATGGCTTTAGATCTATATACCAAAGATAATTGCATCCAATGCAAGATGACCAAGAAGTTTTTAATGGAGAATAATATTGAATTTGGAGAACATAATATCTCCGATCATCCAGAATATATCAACTACCTAAAAGAAAAAGGTTTACGCACAGTTCCAGTTTTAGAACAAGATCACGCACCGATCATCAATGGTTTTCGGCCTGATCTCTTAAAGAAGCTGGCAGCTCAATGAAAATAATCTATTTTAGCGTCACCGGGCAGACCCGACGCTTCATCAAAAAACTTGGGCCTACCGTCGATGCCACTGAGATCGATCCAGTGGACCCACTTTTTATGGTAAATGAACCTTTCGTCTTGATCGTACCGACTTATGAAGACGAGATCACTTACCCTGTGACTGAATTTTTAGAATACGCAAATAACGCTGCATCATTAAAAGGGATCGTCGGGACCGGCAACCGTAATTTTGCAGAGTTATTTATTTTTACAGCTAAAAACTTGTCTAAAAAGTTTAATGTTCCAGTGATCTATTCGTTTGAATTCAATGGAACACCCACAGACGTCCAAAATTTCAAGGAAGCGGTGAATAAACTTGAGTCTTAAAGATATCGATATCAACAATGTTACGTACTACGACCTAAACAACCGAGTCAATATTCCTTTAAACGGTCAGATCCAACTCGACCAAGACAAAGCAGCTTTGAGCGCCTTTTTCAAGGAAAACGTCATTCCTAATACGATGACCTTTGCTTCACTTAAAGAACGCTTTGACTATTTACTAGACAATAATTATCTTGAAACACAATTTATCCAAAAATACGATTTTGCCTTCATCGAAAAGCTCTATGCGCAATTAGAAGCAGCTGATTTTCGTTTCAAGACCTTTATGGCAGCTTACAAGTTTTATACCCAATATGCGCTAAAAACCGATGATGGTAGTTATTACTTGGAAAGTTTCATCGATCGTGCAGCGATCAATGCTTTGTACTTTGCTGATGGCGATGAACAATTAGCGCTGCAACTAGCTGATGAGATCGTTCACCAACGCTATCAACCAGCAACACCAAGCTTTTTGAATGCTGGGCGGGCTCGCCGCGGTGAATTAGTTTCTTGTTTTGTTTTACAAGTTACTGATGATATGAATTCGATCGGCCGCGTGATCAACTCCGCCCTTCAACTCTCACGGATCGGTGGTGGCGTTGGGATCACCTTGAGTAACCTGCGTTCAGCTGGCGCACCGATCAAAGGGATCAAGGGCGCAGCTTCTGGGGTCGTACCTGTCATGAAATTACTCGAAGATAGTTTTTCTTACTCCAATCAGTTAGGCCAACGTCAAGGGGCTGGGGTCGTTTATCTGAATGTTTTCCATCCCGACATCATCGACTTTTTAGCTTCCAAAAAAGAAAATGCCGATGAAAAGATCCGGGTCAAGACACTCTCCTTAGGTGTGCTCGTGCCGGATAAGTTCTACGAATTAGCCAAGCAAAACGCCGATATGTATCTCTTTGACCCATATGATGTCGAAAGAAAATACGGTACACCGTTCTCTTACGTCGATATTACAGCCGAATACGATAATCTGGTCAACGATCCTGATATCGCTAAAAAGAAGATCTCTGCTCGCTTGCTCGAAGAAGAGATCTCAAAATTACAACAAGAATCTGGCTATCCTTATGTTGTCAATGTCGATACAGCTAATAAGGCTAACCCGATCAAAGGTAAGATCATCACCAGCAACCTCTGCTCGGAGATCTTGCAAGTTCAAACACCATCTTTAGTCAACAATCAACAAGGCTATGATGTTTTAGGAACTGATATCAGCTGTAACTTAGGCTCGACCAATATTGCTAACTTGATGGACTCCCCTGATTTTGGTCGGTCTGTCGAAGCCATGACACGGGCCTTGACCTTTGTGACCGATCATTCAGATATCGATGTCGTGCCATCCGTGCAACACGGCAACCGCCAAGCGCACACGATCGGGCTTGGCGCTATGGGCTTACATGCCTTTTTAGCTAAAAACCAAATGCACTATGGTTCACCAGAAGCTTTGGAATTTACCAGCTTATACTTCATGTTGCTCAACTACTGGACCTTAGTTGCTTCCAACAAGATCGCTAAAGAACGCCAAACTAGCTTTGTTGGTTTTGAAGAGAGTGATTATGCCAATGGTAAATACTTCACCAAGTATTTGACTGAAGACTTTACACCACATTCTGAAAAAGTCAAAGCGCTATTCAAAGATATCTTCATTCCAACTAAAGCCGATTGGGAAAAATTGAGTCAAGCAGTCAAACAAGATGGCCTTTACCATCAAAATCGCTTAGCCGTCGCACCAAATGGCTCGATCTCATATATCAATGATACGACTGCCTCACTGCAACCGATCATCAACAAGATCGAAGAACGCCAAGAAAGAAAGATCGGTAAAATTTATTATCCCGCACCATATCTTTCAAACGAAACTTTACCATACTACACTTCGGCTTACGATCTAGACATGCGTAAAGTGATCGATACTTATGCAGCCGCACAACAACATGTTGATCAAGGGATGAGTTTGACGCTCTTTATGCGTTCCTCGATCCCAGCCGGGCTTTATGAATGGAAGAATGGTCGGACTGATAAGATTACGACCCGTGACCTCTCGATCCTACGTAACTATGCTCATCATAAACAGATCAAATCGATCTACTATGTCCGCACGTTTACCGATACACAAGATGAAGTCGGGGTCAACGAATGCGAAAGCTGTGTAATTTAGCGAGGTATTTGGAAAATGGAAAACTATAAAGCAATCAACTGGAACAATTTAGAAGACCAGATCGATAAAGCAACTTGGGAAAAATTGACCGAACAATTTTGGTTGGATACTCGGATCCCCCTTTCAAACGACTTAGCGGACTGGCGGGAATTTTCCGAGGCTGATAAAGATGTCGTTGCTAAAGTCTTTGGGGGCTTAACATTATTGGATACTTTGCAATCTCAAGATGGGGTCGCAGTGCTTAAAAAAGATATCCGGACACAACAAGAAGAAGCCGTCTTCAACAATATTGAGTTTATGGAATCAGTACACGCTAAGAGTTACTCCTCGATCTTTTCAACTTTGAATACACCTAAAGAGATCGAAGAGATCTTTGCTTGGACCGATTCAAATGAGATCTTGCAATACAAGGCGCAAAAGATCAATGATATCTACCAAAACGGAACACCTTTGCAAAAGAAAGTCGCTTCCGTATTCTTGGAAACATTCCTCTTTTACTCTGGTTTTTACACGCCACTCTATTGGTTGGGGCATAATAAACTCGCTAACGTGGCGGAGATCATCAAGTTGATCTTACGTGACGAATCTGTTCACGGAACTTATATTGGTTACAAGTTCCAATTGGGCTTTAACGAGTTGAGTGAAACTGAACAAGAAGAATTCAAAGGTTGGATGTATGAACTTTTGTATGATCTCTACGAAAATGAAGAAAAATACACCCATCTCCTCTATGATCAAGTTGGCTGGGTCGATGATGTTTTGACTTTCTTGCGCTATAATGCCAACAAAGCTTTGATGAATCTAGGAATGGATCCGCTCTTCCCAGATACAGCCGAAGATGTTAACCCTGTCGTTATGAACGGGATCTCAACTTCGACTTCCAATCATGACTTCTTCTCTCAAGTTGGTAATGGTTACTTACTTGGTAACGTGGAAGCTATGCAAGACAGTGATTATGAATTTTAAAAACATATAATAACAAGGGTCCCATTATGATGTAAAGATACGCATCATAATGGGACCCTTGTTATTTACTGTGAACTGTATTGTTCTTGAGCGCTAAAAAGATCACGCCTAAACTGGCAATTATCGCCAAACCAAAATTCAATAAAACTACACTTTTGACTGAAAGATATGTCAAAAGTAAACTCGACAGCAACAATGAGGCTAATGAAGCCAGACGCCCACAGCTCGAACGCAATGAAGTCAAAGATGAAATATGCGTCGGTGAAACTGTTTTGGAAAATAGCACGTTGCTGAAATATTCAAAAAGGGTGAAGATAAAGACTAAAACTAAATAACTGAGTAAAAAACTCATTTTGACTGTAAATGCTAAAAACACACCCGCACCCACTAATCCTAACATGGATGCCAAATACCAACGTTTGATCGTAGATGTGTCCAGTTTTACCGGCAAGCTATAGGCACCAAGACTTATCAGTTGGAAGATAACATAGTAAATATAAAATTGCTCCTTATCAAATCCCTGCTTCAAAAATAACGCTTGCCAGAGTTGGTAGTGGGCCTGAAAGAAAAATTGTCCTGCAATCGTCAAGGCGATCATCAGCCGTAACTGCCGTGAATGCTTGAGTTCGCTAAATCCCGTTACCATTTGTGCGACCAAGCTCTGTTTCAAATTTTGCTGTGAAATATCAGTATTTGCCTCAAGATAACCATACCTGACCGCCAAAAACGCTACTAACGTCAAGCTCACACTCACCAAATAAAACTTTATCCCCAACGAGTAATACAACCATGAACCAATTGTCCCGCCCAGCAGTAACCCGATAAGATCCAAACGATTAGTATTACTGATAAATTTAGCGACTAGGTGGCTTTGATCTTGGTGCTTGAGTTCATTTATCAGTTGTGCATCCAGCGTCCCACTTTCAAGTGCCATTGCCAAGCCATAGCACGCCCAAGCAAGTAGCATCGTCTGAAAGCTTTCACCTAACCAAACTAGCAAAAACATCCCGATCAAAAAGACTTTTGCCCATAAAAAGAGAACTTTTTTAGAATACAGATCAGCTAATAAGCCACTGGGATATTCACTGACTAAAATGACCAGACTATAAGTCGCTTGGACCAGCATGATCTGCGTCAATGATAAGCCTTTAGCAAACAAGAGCACGGTCAAAACTGCATGTGGTAAAGATGCCGCTAATGTGGTCAGAATAGTTGCTAAATAAAATATTTTGATATTTTTATGTAGTTGTAACAAAGCACTCCTCCCCTTTGATTTGTTACAGATTATAGCACAGAACTTAAATTCCCCAAATCCATTCAATAAAAATAGACTCCAGCTAACAACTGGAGCCAAATTTTAAGAATTATATCCAAATATAACCACAAATATCATTCCATACACCATAAGCAAACTGATAAGGCCAAAGATCACAACAAGCCCGACCTTAGCCAAGGACGACATTTTTTTAGTTTTGATCACAATGAGCATAATCACTAAACTTGCTACTAAAATAGTTAAGAGTGGTAAGAAAAATATCACTTTGAGCAACATAAGCTGTAAAAAACCGTCCATCTTTCTCAACCCTTTCTATTCTACAAGTAAAATTCCACGTACCATAGAATAAGGAGCGCAAGTATTACGAGTACGATCTTGGCAATTGGCGGTAACTTTTTAGTTCTGATCAAAGCAATTATGCCAACTACACTTGCACCTAAGATAATTAGCGGTAACCAAAAAAATATTGCATTTACCCAAATAAAATACAATAGATCCTTCATTTTCCCCGATCCCTTCTATGTTTATTCCCACTTTAAGTATATCTGAACAACTACTGCCAAAGAAAGCAAAAAACACCCAGACACATGCCTGGATGCTTAATGTTTATTGTAAAAATCTTGGTAAGAGCAAATTGCGTCTGGTGCCCTTTTTGATATGCTTTTGGTTGACAGTCAATGTCACTAAGATCATCGCATCGACTAATGAAGTCCGCTTTCGATAAGCCGTATATTTAGCGCTCCACTTGGTGACATATTTGTTCTTATAGGAACGTAACCCTTGGAAAGCATAGAAGCGATCACCATATTCAAAGATAAAGCGCGCAACTCGTTCACCGATAAAGCTAAAGCGTGATTCACCGACATTTGATAACGGCGCCATCCCCATATCAAAGTACTCATAGCCCTGCTCTTTACCATACTCGAATAAACTGATAAAGATCTTGTCCATGATCCCGGATGGTGCATCTTGACTGTGACGCATCAGATCGATCGATAATGTCTTTTCGTCCATCGGCATCATCGAAGCAAATGCGACTAGTTTGCCCGAAGCATCACGGATCAAACAGACCGGTGCTTCATTTAAGTAGGCTTCATCAAAGAAACCTAGTGAAAAGCCCTTTTCAACTTGTTTACCTAACCAGCTATCCGAGACCGCTTGAAGTTCAGCCATCAAGTTATCATCAAATGGTGGTTTGGCAAAAGTAAATTCATAGCCTTCACGTTCAAATTTATTCATCAAAGCACGTTGCGCCCGCCGCTTTTTACCTTGAAGCGTAAACTCACTTAGCTTGACCAAGCCTTCTTCACCTGTCTTGATAAAATCAAACCCATACTCATGCAGTAACATCGTGAAGCTCTCGTTGATCTCATAAAAGACCAATTGATAGTCATAATTATCCGCTTCTTGCATGAACGCTTGGACAGCTTCTTGGAGATAAGCATGATCGCCCACCGGTTCACCCATGATGATCAATTTATCAGTCTTGATCCGGTACATGAAGAAGAGTTTATCTTCGCCATCTTCGGTGTAAAAATACAACTCTTTATCCTGTAAAAAGGCTAGATGGCTCACTTCATTACCACCAAATTTTTCGATCACCGCCCGCACACGTTCTTTATCAAAACCAGTATTTGCAAAAATGTCTTTACCACTGCACAAATAGTTACTGATCAATAATAAGACACAAGCCGCGATCAATAAGCCGATAAACCCGGAAAGCCAGATACTTTGTGCCGGGAATAAAAAGATCGTTGGCACGCGATGATGATGCACATAGCTTGGTGAGTTGATAAACCCAACGATCGCATACAAGAAGAAGATCCCCGCAAAAATCGAGCCATCTACGATCTTTTTAATGATCGAATAGCGTAGTTGCTTGCGATAGAGCTCTTTACGTGACAAGACGACCATCACTAAGATCACACCTAAAAAGATCGCTAAAGTTGGCGTGTAGACGCGCCATAAAGTATTGACGATCCCGATCCCTAAAACGATCAATGTCGGCCAATAGGCTTTTTTGACCTTAGCTTCGATTCCACGTGCCATCCCGATCAAGGCAAATGCAAAGACAATATCGGTCAACTGGTTGATAAATAAAAAGGTGTACGGATATAGTTTTGCTAAAAATGAGTTTGAATACGCCCAATTAGGAATAGCTGCTTCTAATAACAATAAGATCCCGGAGACATATAGAAAAGCGGTCAATAATATATGGGCCGTCTTTTGCAAGATCAACTTTGGGATCCCGTTTAACTTCTGATTGACTTGACTGCCCGCATAGTGGATAAAAAAGCTCAACCCGATCCCAAAAGGAATGATGTAATAGAACAAACGGAAAAACAATAACCAGATCACGGCTTGCTCTGTGGTGACACCAAACGGCAATAACCCAAACATCATGAAGACATCAAATGAGCCCAAGCCCCCTGGCACCATGGAGACGATCCCTAATACCGAACCTGTAAAATACAACGCTAAAACGGCAGCGTAATTCGTATGTATCCCGAGTTGTTCACCGATGAAGATGAAAAATAACGCTGCAAAACCCCATTCTAACAATGAAGCTAAGATCAAGACCAGTTCTCGCTTTAAAGTCAGATCCTTAAAGAAATCTCCCTGCTTGAATTTAGTCGTTAGAAACAGGATCGGAAAATACAGTCCGCCACCGATCAGCCACGGCCAATAGCCCTTTAAATGTGGACCAAGATCAAAGCCAAAGATCAATCCTAGTGAGACCCAACAATAGAGCGATAGACCTGCTAATAAAAACAGTGCGATCTTAGATAACGCATAGACGACCTGCTTTTTACTAGCATTTTTGTGATAAAAATCAGCCCGCAAAGCTGCTCCTAAAAAGCCACCAAAACCGGCAATATTAGTTGCCGTATTAGTGATCCACCCACTGCGTAAGATGTACCACAGGCTGTATTTATCTGGTAAAAATTTAACGATCGAAAAATCATACAATAGCATGGGACTGACCGCAATAACACCGGCACCAATCATTAAAATAATACTAAATAATGATTGATCAGCGAGTCCCTGTTCAACTTGATACCAATCGACCTCGCGAAAGATCTTTCCGATTTCAAAAGTTACAAAAATCAATACTGAAAGGACAAAAATTAATTTCAGAATAGTTGCTCTTTTTTCAACGAAGCTTTTCATCTGCTGAAACGCTTGCTTCATTTTTGTAAAACCCCCTCGTAATTTATACTTTCTTAATTATACCATATGCCCCACTAAAAAAAGGCCACCCACAACAGGTGACCTAGGGAAGTTATAAACTCCAATCTTCTTTTGGTCCTACCGGCACAATCCCCGATGGATTTAAGTCTAATTGTCCGCGATAATGATGGACTTTGATATGCTCAAAGTTGACTGCATCTGCTACTCCTGGCGTATTGTACAATTGACGAACATAACGCCAAAGATTAGGATAGTCGCTCAAAAGTTTGAGGTTACATTTGTATAAGCCATAAAAGACGACATCAAAGCGCACTAAGAAAACAAATATCTTCCAGTCGCTCTCAACTGGAGCATCGCCAAGCAAATATGCTTGACCTTCTAAACGCTGTTCTAAATCATCTAACATCGTAAACACTTGCGCGACTGCTTGCTCATATTCAGACTGTGTTTTAGCATCTTTCGTCGCATTGACTTTAGCATAAAACGAATCGCAATAAACATTTAGTTCATCGATCTGGGTGCGTAAAGCCTCAGGGTAGTAATCGGTGTGATCTCCCGTCAATTCATCAAATGCCGACTCTAACATGCGCATGATGTCCGCTGATCCATTATTAACGATCTGTCCCGTCTGTTTATCAAACAAGACCGGTACGCTAGCGATCCCAGTATAATCAGCTTTTGCTTTGGTGTAAACTTCTGGCAATGATTTGGCCCCAAAGATCGGATCAGCGATCGTGCCTGGAAAATCGCTAAATTGCCACCCATCAGCTTCCAATACCGGATCAACGACTGAGAGGCCGATATAGTCTTGTAAGCCCTTGAGATCACGCATCAATAAAGCACGACTTGCCCACGGACAACCGTAAGAAACGTACAGATGGTACCGACCTTTCTCAGCCTTAAAACCACCTTTACCTGTTGGCCCCGCTGCACCATCTGGGGTGATCCAATTACGAAAACCGGGATCGACTTGGATATCTTTGCCCTCAGCTCGCAGTTGAGCTAAACTTTTTTGCGTCCATTTACCGTTAACTAAAGTACCCATATTTTGACCTCTTTTCTTCACTTATAATTTTATTGTAGCTTTTTCCTAGCAAATACTTAACTTATTTGCCTAGTCTCTAAAATCTGTACTTTGCATATCCTAAAATATTTTTTGTATATTTTAGACCACACATCAAGAACTGTCAATCAAAATCGCGCACAACAGATATTTAAATCTAAAAAAAGACGCATCCCTCAAATGAGAGATACGTCTTTTAGCAAACTGAAAGTAAATCAGTTGAGAAACTCTTATTTAAGAGTAACTTTAGCGCCAACTTCTTCAAGTTTAGCTTGGATTTCTTCAGCTTCTTCTTTAGCAACGCCTTCTTTGATAACGGAAGGAGCGCCATCAACTAAGCCCTTAGCATCTTTCAAGCCAAGACCTGTGATATCCTTAACTGCTTTGATAACTTTAACTTTACCAGCACCTGGATCTGTTAATTCAACATCAAATTCGCTCTTTTCTTCTGCAGCGCCTGCAGCAGCACCTGCAGCTGCAACTGGAGCAGCAGCGGAAACACCGAATTCTTCTTCGATAGCTTTTACTAAGTCGTTTAATTCAAGAATGCTAGCTTCTTTTAAGTCAGCAATGATCTTTTCTGTATCTAAGGCCATTTTAAAATCCTCCATTTTGTAGATAATAATTATATATTTTAATTAAGCGATCAGGATGCGCGCATTAAGCTGCATCTTCTTCTTTGCTGTCGGCAACTGCCTTGACAGCGTATGCGAAGTTGCGAACTGGTGCTTGCAATACAGAAAGCAACATAGAAAGCATACCTTCGCGGTTTGGTAATTTTGCAAGAGCGTGGATCTCTTCCAAGGAAACGACCTTGCCTTCGATCATACCACCCTTGATTTCCAAAGCTTCATGATCTTCTGCGAATTTAGATAAGATACGAGCAGGAGCTGTAACATCTTCATCAGCAAAAGCAACGGCAGTAGGGCCTGAGAATGTATCATCAAGACCTTCGTAACCTGCCTTATCAGCAGCACGCTTCAAGTATGTGTTCTTGATAACACGCATTTCAACGCCTGCTTCACGTAATTCTTTACGCAAGTTAGTAACTTCTTCAACCGTTAAACCACGGTAGTCAACTACGACAACAGAACTTGCCTTTTCAAATTTTTCAACAACTTCTTCAACGATCGCAGCTTTTTTAGCGATAATTTCTTTACTCAATTGATTCACCTCCTAGTCATTGTGTCGAAACTCTTTTAAAATAAAAAAGCTCCATGTCCACCAAGACACAGAGAGAATAACCGTAACATTACTCCTCGGCAGGATATTAAGGCTTGCGCCACCTGAGTCTTAGGTAGAATCATATATTGACCTTTAGTATATTACCATGCAATAGATCGTGCGTCAAGTATATTTGCAAAATAAATTTTAAAATCTGAGTACAAATATCCTACAGCATGAGTTTTACTTCAAATCTTCAGTTTTATAGGTATTAAAACCTTCATAGTAATATGAAACATCGATCCCCTTGAAAAAACTTTCCTTACTCAGATTATCCGTCAAATTATTTTGCAAAAGATATTTGAGTTCACCGGTCGAAACAGGACTGCGCTTCATTGCATTCAGGTATTCGTTTTTATCGATATTATTCCAGGCTACGATCTTACCTAATTTAGCTCTTAGCAGATTATCGAGCCACAAACGCATACTCCGCCCATTTCCTTCACGAAAAGGATGCGCAATATTCATCTGCTATATAAAATGTAGAACAATATAGAAGTTTAAGTACATTCTTCTACACTGTTAGAAAGAATTATATAGTTTTTCCTTTCCTAATTTTATTTACTGCCGTCAACATTAGTATTCCCATATCCTAACGAGAGGGTAATGACAGTGACTAACTCTTACAGTTTAAGGGTGTAGCCCACCCCTGTATTTTTTATATCAGTGCTAATAAATTCAACACTGCGTTTTCATCTCTGTCCATAATATTTCCGCATTCATAACAGATATATTCGTTGTGCTTAGTTCTATATTT
>NZ_AYYW01000010.1 GCF_001434535.1 Ligilactobacillus animalis KCTC 3501 = DSM 20602 | reverse complement strand
TAGAGCACCTGACTGTTAATCAGGCTGTCGACGGTTCGAGTCCGCCTGCCGGAGTTGATTTTTATATCATGGCCCGTTGGTCAAGTGGTTAAGACACCGCCCTTTCACGGCGGTAACATGGGTTCAAATCCCGTACGGGTCATCATTATTTCGCCGGTTTAGCTCAGTTGGTAGAGCATCGGTATCGTAAACCGAGGGTCACAGGTTCGAATCCTGCAACCGGCAGTAGGTTTTACACGGTAAGAGATCTAGGAAAATTCCTAGATCTTTTTTTTGCATTAAACATACTTAAGTATCTGAATAACATGAGTTTTCTGAGGGAAATTCTTAAATATTTTAACTTACTCAGGCGAATTATTGGGAAGTAAGACATTTGAGGAAAAATGTTGGAAATTAAGTCAGGTAGCGACTTTTATCCATTATTTTAACTATTTATGCAAAAAAACATGATATGATAATGTAATTATTCTCAGCTAGGGGGGATATTCAGTAAGTTTATTCTAATATTGATTTGACGTATCATTTTTTGAAACTTATAATAGTACTGTTATACATTGCATTTTTCTTATTATTTGTTCAATGTATTGTAATTGTGTAACGAACAATTGATGTCTTTTGGCACTGTTTGGAGGAATTTAAATGACAGATAAAACACAGGAGCCCACGTTTCTAGGGCATCCACGCGGTTTATCAACGCTCTTTTTCACAGAAATGTGGGAAAGATTTAGTTACTATGGTATGCGTGCCATCTTACTTTACTATATGTATTATTCCGTCTCACAAGGCGGTCTTGGTTTTGATAAGACGACAGCAGCTTCAATTATGTCGATCTATGGTTCGCTTGTTTACTTATCCAGTGTGATCGGTGGCTTTGTCAGTGACCGTATCTGGGGTAGTCGGAAAACGGTCTTTGTCGGTGGGGTCTTGATCATGTTAGGGCATATCGTCTTAGCGACTCCATTTGGCAGAATGGCTCTTTTCTTATCGATCGCTTTGATCGTGATCGGGACGGGGCTACTTAAACCAAATGTTTCCGAAATGGTCGGTGGCTTATATGCTCCTGAAGATACAAGACGAGATTCAGGTTTTAGTATCTTTGTCTTTGGGATCAACATGGGGGCTTTCATTGCACCACTGACAGTTGGCTGGTTGGGACAACAAGTCAACTTCCACCTTGGTTTTTCATTGGCAGCGATCGGGATGTTCTTTGGTTTGATCCAATACTCGATCGATGGCCGGAAGTATCTTTCTAAAGAAAGCTTATATCCAACTGATCCACTTGAACCAGATGAATTGAAGAGTTTGGGTAAAAAGACTGCCGTTTGGACTGTCTTAGTTGCCTTGATCATTACTTTGATGTTGCTCTTCAATATGTTTACGATCATGAACATCATCAACTTATTGACGATCTTTGCGGTATGTATTCCGGTTTATTACTTCGTTAAGATCTTGGCAAGTAACAAGATCGATAAAGTTGAACGTTCACGTGTGTTAGCCTATATTCCATTGTTCATCGCTTCTGTGCTTTTCTGGTCGATCGAAGAACAAGGCTCAGTTGTGTTAGCATTATTTGCCAACGAACAAACACGTCTATCATTATTTGGCTTTAACTTCCCATCAAGTTGGTTCCAAAGTATGAACCCACTTTTCATCATGTTATATGTTCCATTCTTTGCAAAATTATGGACTAAGTTAGGGAAGAAACAACCATCATCACCAACGAAGTTCTCCTTTGGTCTGTTCTTTGCCGGAGCTTCCTTTATCTGGATGATGTTACCAGGTCTTTTATTTGGAACAGACGCTAAGGTCAGCCCATTATGGTTGATCATGAGCTGGGCGTTAGTTATCATCGGGGAAATGTTGATCTCACCGATCGGCCTTTCCGTGACGACTAAATTAGCCCCTAAAGCTTTCCAAGCTCAAATGATGAGTATTTGGTTCTTAGGTGATGCGGTGGCCCAAGCCTTCAATGCACAGATCGTACGTCTCTACAATGAAGGAACTGAAGTAGTTTACTTTGGAACGATCGGGATCGTGACCGTAGTCTTTGGTGGATTACTTTTAGTCTTAACACCACGTATCAAAAAACTAATGGAAAACGTTAATTAACATTTGACTGTATCGCAGATCACTTCAGATCAGCGGTACAGTTTTTTTATTTGGGAATTAGTTTAAAGCTTTAAAAAGGGTCAGAAAAAAATTATTTAAAAAAGTTTTCAAAAAGTGTTGCATTTTGATCCCAAACAGGGTATCATAATTAAGTCGGATGCGTTAAGTCATCTGATATGAGATATGGAATACGGAAGGGTAGCGAAGTCTGGCTAAACGCGGCGGACTGTAAATCCGCTCCTTCGGGTTCGGTGGTTCGAATCCACTCCCTTCCACCATATTGGGCTATAGCCAAGCGGTAAGGCAACGGTTTTTGGTACCGTCATGCGCTGGTTCGAATCCAGCTAGCCCAATGACTGATAGGTCGCGACTTACTTAGGTCGTGACCTTTTTTTAATTTAAAAAAAGCAGGTGAGCAAATGAAATTAGGATTTATCGGTGCTGGAAATATGGCACGGGCAATTATCAATGGTTGGTTAAGTCAAGGGCAAAAAGCAGAGATCTACTTGCACAGTGCTCGCAAAGCAAGTTATGAACCATATGCTAAAGAACATGGACTACATGCGTGTGCTAGCAATACTGAAGTCGTTTCAACAGCAGACATTATTTTCTTAGCGGTCAAGCCGATCGTGTTAGCTGAGGTCTTACACGAGATCAAAACGACGGTACAAGAAAAAAAGCCAGTCATCGTTTCGATGGTAACAGGTGTATCTATCGCAGAGATCGCTGATTTGTTAGAGCTGACACCTGAAGACTTAGAGATCATCCGTATCATGCCAAATGTCAATGCAGAGATCGCGGCTGGAATGACGGCTTTGAATGCAAGTCCTGCTGTGACAGAGACTAATTTTGCGCGTGTCAAAGGACTCTTTGAAATGATCGGTCAAACTGAGATCTTACCCGAAAAAGATTTTAGTACCTTTGTCGCTTTAGCGGGTAGTTCACCGGCCTATGTTTATTTCTTTATCGATGCGATGTCGCGCGCTGGGGTCAAATACGGTTTGAAAAAAGATCAAGCAACTAAGATCGCGGCCCAAGCTGTTTTAGGGAGTGCGCAAAAAGTTTTAGCTGATCAAAAGACACCGATGCAATTAGTCGATGATGTTTGTTCCCCTGGTGGAACGACGATCGCCGGCTTGCTTGCCATGGAAGAAGCTGGCTTTATGACGGCTGTGATCAAGGGCATGGATGCGACGATCAATAAAGATCAAGGAAAATAAGCGTTTGTGCTTGTAATTTTGGTCTATACCTATTACTATTAAGGTGTAATTAAAATAAGAAAGCGGGTTCAATTATGAGCAAAGTTATCAAGCATGCTGTTGTTTATACAGGAGAAGATAAGATAGATGACGCCTATATTCGATTTGATAAGCAGATCGAAGCGATCGGTCCAATGAGTGAATATCGAGTTTCACCAGCTGATCAAGAGGTGATCGATGTCGATGGTAAGATCATCGTACCGGGCTTTATCGATGTGCATAGTCACGGTGGCTATAATTTTGATGCCATGGATGGGAATGACCAAGAGTTGAGTGAAATGGTCGATGACATGGTCTATGAAGGTGTTACGACTTATTTTCCAACAACGATGACCCAATCACCGGAAAATATTGCGCATGCGATGACAGCGATCAAAGAAGCTGCAGCTAAGAATCCAGTTATCCAAGGTATCCACCTGGAAGGGCCTTTTGTCTCACCAGTCTTCAAGGGGGCACAACCAGAAGAATACATTCAAGCTCCAGATACAAAATTATTCGATCATTGGAACGAATTATCCGGTAATATGATCAAATTGGTGACTTATGCACCTGAGCATGAAACTTCGCCTGAATTTGAGCAATACTGTCTTGAACATGGGATCGTGCCTTCTGTCGGGCATAGTAATGCGACGCGTGAACAGATGAAACATTCCCGTGCCAGTCACGTGACGCATTTGTATAATGCCCAACGCGAATTTAAACATCGTGAGCCAGGTGTGACGGGCCATGCTTTGCTGGAAGATAACATCTATTGTGAATTGATCGCTGATGGCTTCCATGTGTGTCCTGATATGATCAAATTAGCCTATGAATTGAAGGGACCAGATAAGATCGAGTTAGTGACTGATTCGATGCGGGCTAAGGGCATGCCGGAAGGAGTCTCTGAATTAGGTGGCCAAAAAGTTATCGTCAAAGACAAACAAGCTCGCCTTGAGAGTGGTAATTTAGCCGGAAGTGTTTTACAATATAAAGACG
The DNA here is from genome assembly GCF_001434535.1 of Ligilactobacillus animalis KCTC 3501 = DSM 20602. Taxonomy (GTDB): domain Bacteria; phylum Bacillota; class Bacilli; order Lactobacillales; family Lactobacillaceae; genus Ligilactobacillus; species Ligilactobacillus animalis. The sequence goes on along the minus strand of NZ_AYYW01000010.1, from coordinate 39,108 downwards.
CTTTTGTAAATATTATGAAGTTTACCGGTTGTTCACTAGAAGACGCGATCAAGATGACTTCCTTAAATCAAGCTAAAGAATTTGGCTTGACGCAAAAAGGTGTGTTAGCAGTGGGTAAAGATGCTGATTTTAACGTCTTTGACCATGAACTTGATCTAGTCGAGACCTATAGTTTTGGACGTCGATTCAAAAAATAACCCTAAATATGGAAGGTGGTAGTCATGGGTTCACCAATTTACATTCAGATCCACAATAAAATCAAACAGGAGATCGAAGCAAATCGCTGGGCGGTCGGTGATCGGATCCCATCAGAGCGTGATCTAGCGGTGCAGTTTGGTGTCAGTCGCATGACCTTGCGCCAAGCGATCCAGACTCTAGTCGAAGAAGGGATCTTAGAGCGCCAGATCGGGTCAGGTACTTATGTAGCGCGTAAAAAGGTCCAAGAAAAGATGTCTGGGGTCACGAGTTTTACGGCGTTGACGGAAGCGCAAGGCAAGACGCCTTCCAGTAAGACGGTCTCTTATTTGGTGACTGCCCCTTCGCTCAGTGAAAGTGAGCATTTAAAGTTAGGGCCTGGTCAAAAAGTATTGCGGATGGAGCGGATCCGATACGCCGATGAAGTTCCGATCTGTTTTGAAGTGGCGACTTTACCGTATGATCTGATCAAAAATTATCAACGCAAGCAGATCACCAATTCATTGTATGGTACGTTGCAAGAAAATGGTTTGACGATCGGCCATGCGCAACAAACGGTCAGCTCGATGTTGGCTTCCGAAAAGATCGCTGAGTATCTCGAGTTAAAACGTGGTTCAGCGATCTTACGCCTACGTCAGATCACTAAATTAGGTGATGGTCGGCCTTTTGAATACGTTCGTACGCAGTATGCTGGTGAACGGTTTGAATTTTATCTAGAAAAATAAAAAAAGCGCCTCAAGCTCATTTGAACTTGGGGCGCTATTTATTATTAGGCTTTAAAAGAAAAACGCGGTTGTAATTTGCGATAAAGCAACCAGATGAGATAAAGGGTCAACAAGCGGTCGCAGTAGTCAGTACTGATCTGGACCAAAAAGATCGCCAGTGCTTGATGGACGCCTGCTCCACTTAGGATCTGAACGAACATGCTTGAACCAGAGCTAGTGATCCCATTAAATAAAAAATAGGTGATCGCAGTACTAGCTAAAGTTCCTGGTAAAGAAATCAAGAGAGCGGCCAAAAAAAGTTGCCAAATTTTAGTGGGAGTACGATATTTGAAGATAAACCCAACTATCAGACCGATCAGCAATTGGATCGGTGAATAATATAGAGAAAAAACATCAGTCGTCATTCCAACTAATAATGCCGTGCTGCCCCCAACTAGTAGACCCGCAGTTGGGCCGAGCAAGGTGGCACATAACATAGTCCCTAACGTGTCGAGATAAAGTGGCAGGTGTAAAAACAGCGCCAAATTACTTCCAATGATATTCAAAGTGATCCCTAAGGCGCATAGGGTGAGGTACCGTGGAGTTGTTCTTTTAGGCATGTGGCACCTCCAAATCAGCGATCTGAGGTAGTGTTTGTTCCAACATATCCGGATCTAAGCCACAAGCACGACTTAAAAATAATTTCATAGCTGCTAAAGCATTTACTTGAGTCAATACGAAGCTGTTAGCTGGAGCTTGCCAAAAGTTTTTTTCATCAACGATACTTTGTCCCAGTGCAAGCCCAGTTGTTGCGATCTTAGTGTGAGCTGCAAAGCCTTGGCAAAGTTCGGGCCAAAGTGTATAGGCGACAGCCAACGGATCATTGATGACGCAACCGATAACTTTTTCGTATTGCCAATGAAAATCAAAATAAAAGCGGGTTATTTTTTGAATGAAGTCAGCTTCTTTAGGCCGTGTTTGGCGGATCAATTCCAAAATATTAGGGGTAAATAACATTTTACGAGTCACATCGAGTCCGGCCATTTCGATCTTTAAGGGTAAGTTATCAAAACAGTAGGCTGCTGCATCTGGATCGCACCAGTAGTTATATTCAGCAACTGGTGAGCAATTACCAAAACTTTTGAAATTTCCACCCATAGAAACCAAACGACCACAATTTTTCCAAGCTGCGGGCGCTTTTTGATGAGCTTGTGCGATATTGGTCAGTGGACCTAAAGTGATGATCGTTAAATCAGGTTCGTTGTAGAGCGCTTGATTGATAAAATCACTGGCCCCTAAATGATACGGATGAGAGACTTCGGGGAGCTTACTTTCACCTAAACCATCAGCGCCATGAGTATCTTGGGCACTGACATAGGTGCGTTTAAGTGGCTTAGAAGCTCCACAATAGACGGGAATGTCTAAACGATGACAATGATTTAAAATTTTGAGTGCATTTTTAGCACCTAGATCTGAAGGGACATTGCCGGCGACCGTAGTGATCCCGAGAATTTCGAGCTCAGGTGAAGCCAAAGCTAACATTAAAGCTAGGCTATCATCAATACCAGGGTCACAGTCAATGATAACTTTTTGAGTTGTTGTTGCATCCATAATTTCCAACCTCCTTAATGAGATCCTTGGTTTTTTATCCTGGGAAGTTTGCGAACCAGTCCAAGTTATCCTTGATTTTTATAAATGCAGTTTCCATTATAGAAAAAAATAAGCCGTTAAACAACGGCTTGTTGATCAACGACCAAAAATTTTTTTGCGGTAGACTAATAAAAGATATTTGGGCAAAGCGAGCATCCGGATGAAACGACTTGGTTCTTTTAATAAGCGATAAGCCCATTCAAGATGATGGTCGATCCACCATTTAGGTGCACGCTTTGTTTGACCGGACAAAACATCAAAGCTCCCACCGACTCCCATCCAAATAGCAGGTGCTAGCTCGCGGTGTTTAGCGATAAAGAATTCTTGCTTGGGAAAGCCGAGGGCCACAAAGACAAAATCTGGTCGGGCTTGTTCGATCTGACGGGCTACTTTAGCTTCATCTTTGAAATAACCATCACAACTCCCAGCGATCTTTAGATCAGGATAGGAAGTTTTTACTTTAGCTAGAACTTTTTCCAAAACAGCTGGTTTAGCGCCGAGGAAAAAGACGCTCTTTTGATGCTCATTGGCAAAAGCTAACAGAGCCACTAGTGTATCATAGCCTGTTACGCGCTCGGGCAACGGATCACCTAAAATCTTAGCTCCTTTGATGATCCCGATCCCATCGGCCGTGATGTAGTCGGCACTACGGATCGTTTTAGCATAGGCAGTATCATCTTTGGCCGCTAAGACGATCTCAGGATTAGCAGTCACGATAAAACGGTCATCTTTAGTTTGGCTATCGCGTTTTAGTTGTTCCAAAAATTCAGCTTGGGTGGCTTTGATAAAATCAAGCCCCAAAACATTTACAGTCTCAAAATTATTTTGCATGATATACCTCATTTAAATCTAAGGATTTGTTATTATTATAGCAGTTAGATTGGTATTTTGGCTCGAAAGTGATAAAATTAAACACATGTAGTCAAATCCGCTAAAATTTTTTCGGAAAAACAATTGATTAATGAAGAGGAAAAAAATGGTTAAATTATATCCAGATGATAGTTATACATTGCATACCGATGCTTATCAGATCAATATGATGCAGACATATTGGCGTCAAGGTCTGGCAGATCGGAAAGCGATTTTTGAAGTTTATTTTCGTAAGCTACCGTTTCAAAATGGGTATGCAATATTTGCAGGATTAGAACGTGTCGTTGATTATATTCAAAATTTACGCTTTACTGAACATGATCTCGCCTACTTAAAAGAGATCGGTGACTATCCGGATGATTTTATCGAATATCTCCGCAATTTTAAATTTAAAGCAACGATCCGTTCAGTCGTTGAAGGGGAAGTCGTCTTCAACAACGAACCTTTGATCCAAGTGGAAGGCCCATTGGTAGATTGCCAATTAGTCGAAACCGCGATCTTGAACATTGTTAATTATCAAACTCTGATCGCAACCAAAGCAGCCCGTGTCCGTTCGGCTTGTGGGGATGATGCCTTGCTTGAATTTGGTACACGGCGCGCGCAAGAATTTGACGCTGCTTTGTGGGGAACACGGGCAGCCTATATCGGGGGCTTTGACGCGACCAGCAACGTGCGGGCAGCTAAGATTTTTGGGATCCCAGCCAGTGGGACACATGCCCATGCGTTAGTTCAAGCCTACCGCAATGATTATGATGCTTTTATGGCATATGCTAAAACGCATAAAGATTGTGTCTTTTTAGTTGATACTTATGACACTTTACGCTCAGGTGTGCCTAATGCGATCAAAGTGGCTAAAGAACTAGGCGATCAGATCAATTTCTTAGGAGTGCGGATCGATTCTGGCGATATGGCTTATATTTCAAAGCGTATCCGTGAACAACTGGATGAGGCCGGTTTTCCAGATGCTAAGATCTATGCTTCAAACGACCTAGATGAAAAGACGATCACCAACTTGAAGATGCAAGGAGCTAAGATCGATATTTGGGGCGTGGGAACTAAGCTTATCACGGCCTATGATCAACCAGCTCTAGGTGCGGTCTACAAGATGGTAGCGATCGAGGACGAAAATGGTGTACTTGAAGATACGATCAAGATCTCAAGCAATGCCGAAAAAGTATCGACTCCGGGACGCAAGCAAGTTTGGCGGATCACTAAAAAGACCGATGGTAAATCTGAAGGGGATTATATTACGATCGGGGATGAAGATCCACGTAAAGAAAAATCGCTTTATATGTTCCACCCACAATATACGTATATCAATAAAGATGTGACTGACTTTAACGCGCGTCCTTTATTGCGCGATATTTTCAAGGATGGTGAGTTGGTCTATGAGCTACCAACTTTAGAGGAGATCAAAGAATATTCCAAATTGCATTTAGATAGCCTGTGGGAAGAATACAAGCGTGATCTAAATCCGCAAGACTATCCGGTCGATCTTTCACAAAAATGTTACGACAACAAGATGAAGATCATCAAAGAGGTTCGCGAAAGTATCAATCAAAAACTTGAAAAGTAAGAAGGTCAAAGTTAATGAGAACATTACAACAAGAGATCATTGCTAAATTAAAAGTCCAACCAACGATCGATCCGGAAGCTGAGATCAGACGCTCGATCGATTTTATGAAAGCTTATTTACGCAAGCATTCATTTTTAAAGACCCTTGTGTTAGGCATCTCTGGGGGCCAAGACTCAACGCTATGTGGCAAGTTATGTCAAATGGCGATCACTGAATTGCGTGCCGAGACAGGTGATGATAGTTATAAATTTATCGCCGTGCGCTTACCTTATGGGACCCAAGCCGATGAAAGTGATGCTTTGGATGCGATCGAATTTATGCAAGCTGACGAAATGATGCGGGTCAACATCAAAGAAGCAGCCGATGCGATGGTCGCAGCCGTTCAAGCTAATGATGTGATGGTGAGTGACTTTAACAAGGGCAATATCAAGGCGCGCCAACGCATGATCGCTCAATATGCGATCGCCGGTGCTAATAGTGGGGCTGTTGTAGGTACCGACCATGCTGCCGAAGCAATCACAGGTTTTTACACCAAATTTGGGGATGGCGGTGCTGATATCATGCCGTTATGGCGGCTAAACAAGCGCCAAGGTCGAGCAATGCTAGAAGTCCTAGGTGCGCCTGAACATCTCTACCAAAAGACACCGACAGCTGATCTAGAAGAAGATCGCCCAGCTTTACCCGATGAAGTAGCCTTAGGTGTGACATATGATGACATTGATGACTATTTAGAGGGTAAAGAAGTGCGCCCTGATGTAGCTGAAAAGATCGAAAATTGGTTTACTAAGACAAGACACAAACGTCATTTGCCGATCACAGTCTACGATACATTTTGGAAATAAGCTTAGTACGACCACTCAGATAAAAAAGCTGTGACATATATTTACATAAAGGTCACTCGAATTTGTGGATAAATTTGGGTGGTCTTTTTGCGTACTGTTAAACGCATCTGAGTTATATAGTGGAAACGTGCTCGCCAGCCCAACTCCTAGCAAATAACAAGGCCTCTACCATAATGCAAAAAAACGCATTATGGTAGAGGCCTTGTTATCTGTACGGAGCTACCCGGGCTGGCTCGCACTCTGATATTTTTTAATAGCATCTAAAAAGATCGTTCCGTATTTTTCAAGTTTGCTATGACCGACACCTTTGACTTCTAAGAATTCCATCTCGTTTGTCGGTAAGATCACACACATGTCTTGTAAAGCTTGGTCGGAGAAGATGACAAATGGTGGGACGTGTTGCGCTTCAGCCAGCTGCCGACGCAATTTACGGAGATGTTCAAATAAGCCACTTTCCACCGGTTGTTCGCTGTTGCGCTCGGCTTTTTCGATGCGGGCATAAACTTTTGCTTGGCCACGTAAGACTTCCAGCCCTGTTTGTGTCACATGGAGCGTGGGAAATTGCCCACTGCTCGTTTTGAGATAACCACTGGCGGTCAAAAAGTCGATCAAAGTTTCGATCTCTTTGGTTTTTTGGTGCATGATCCCATAAGTTGAAAGCTGATCGAAATTCAATTCAAGGATCCGTTTAGCCTTAGAGCCCGCTAAAACTTGAGCGACGATCTTTTTGCCAAAACGCGATTGCATACGCACGATACATGACATGATCATCTGGGTTTCTTTAGTGATGTCTTGTTTTTCACGGGTATCGGTACAGTTTGTACATTTTTGACAATCAGGACAATCTTGGCCGAAATATTGGACTAAAAAGCGCTGCAAGCATTCTTCGGTATTAGCATAGCGGGTCAAGGCCTGGAGTTTTTGGTAGTCAAATTCACGGTGCTGTTCATCAGCTTGGGAATTGTCGATGAAGAAACGTTGGACTTGCAGGTCAGCATCTTTGTAAAATAAGATCGCTTCGCTTGGTAGTCCGTCACGCCCAGCGCGGCCTGCTTCTTGATAATAGGCCTCCAGACTACCGGGAACTTGGGCATGGATCACGAAGCGGACGTTGCTTTTATCGATCCCCATCCCAAAAGCATTGGTAGCGACCATGACGGGGGTACGATCGTAGAGAAAATTTTCTTGGCTTTCACGCCGCTGTAATTCACTTAAGCCCGCATGGTAAATACCCGCTTTGATCCCCATTTTATTTAGCATGATGCCTAGCTGTTCGACTCTTTTGCGGGTGGAAGCGTAGATGATGCCAGAATCATTGGGATTTTGCTTGAGATAGCTGAGAAGATAGTGTTCAAAATCAGTCCCTTTGATGAGCTTGAAGGTCAGATTATCGCGGGCAAAACTCGTTTTGACTTCATTTTCAGCGGGGATCAAAAGTAATTCTTTGATATCTTTTGCGACTTGTGGAGTAGCTGTAGCGGTCAAGGCGACTAGCGTAGGGCGGACGGGCAGTTGAGCCAATAAAGCGGGTAATTTTAAATAACTAGGGCGAAAATCGTGGCCCCATTGCGAGATACAGTGGGCTTCATCGACTGCGACTAAAGAAACTGATAAGGTCTGCAGTAACTCTAGGAAGAATTGATTTTCAAGGCGCTCAGGAGTGATATAGAGCAGTTTTAATTCATGCCGGCGCGCTTTGGCTAAGACTGCTTTAGCCGTTTCAAATTCCTGGGAACTGTTGATAAGGGCAGCAGGGATCCCATTTTGTTGTAAACTATCGACTTGGTCTTTCATCAAGGAGATCAGAGGTGAGATGACCAAGGTCAAACCATCTTCTAAAAGTGCTGGGATCTGATAGCACAGGGATTTTCCGCCCCCAGTTGGTAAGAGTGCGAGAGTATTTTTGTGTCCTAAGAGCAAGTCGATCACCTTTTTTTGACCGGCTTTAAATTCGGTATAACCAAAGTAATGTTTAAGTGCTTCTGTTGGTGTCAAAAAATGCTGCCCCCTTTAAAATAGTGTCACGTATGATTTTAGCTTTTTATCAGCCGAAGCGCAAACTTGTTCATTTACCAAAAAATCACTATAATCTAGTTAAATCATAGAATGTGAGGGAAAAATGTGGAAGCAGATTACTTACAATTAGTTGAGCAACAGTTAGCCTATCGTCCTGATCAGATCAAGCATGTTCTAAAATTAGTCGAAGAAGGCAATACGATCCCTTTTATCGCACGCTATCGTAAAGAAGCGACGGGGAGCTTAGATGAAGTTCAATTGCGTGAGATCACCGCGACTTATCAGCAAGTTGAAAAACTTGAAAAAAGACGGGCGGATATTAAAGCTAAAATAGCCGAGCAAAAGAAATTAACGCCTAAACTAGAGCGGATGTTAGTCCAAGCCCAAACCTTACAACAGCTCGAAGATATTTATCTACCGTTCAAGCAAAAACGGCAGACAAAGGCTCAGATCGCACGTCAACGTGGCTTAGAAGGTTTAGCTAAATTTTTACTGACAGATAGCTCAGCCGATGTTATCAGCGAGGCGCAAAAATATGTCGATCCTAAAAAAGAGATCAATACGCCACAAGAAGCTTTGGCGGGCGCACATGAGATCTTAGCTGAGGCCTTTGGTGAGGATGCAAGTCTACGGGCGTGGGTCAGAAAACATGCTCAAACTAAAGGAAAGTTAGTCGCAAAAGTCAAAGATGAAAGTTTAGATGAAAAAGGCATCTATCAAGACTACTATACGTTTGAAGAGGGACTCAAAACGATCTTAGACCACCGGATCTTAGCCCTTGATCGGGGAGAAAAGGAAAAGATCTTACAAGTCAAGATCAAGCTTGACGATGAGTATGTGCTTCGCTATTTTCATGCACGGATCATCGGGCAAAAGTTAGGGCCAAGTATGCAATATGTGGAACAGGCGTATACCGATGCCTATAGACGTTTTATCCGGCCGGCGATCGAACGCGAATTGCGCAAAGAATTGACTGCGCGGGCTGCTGCTAGTGCGATCGCAGTCTTTGGTGATAATCTCTACCATTTATTGATGCAAGCCCCTTTAAAAGGCAAGACAGTCTTAGGCCTTGATCCGGCGTTTAGAACTGGTTGTAAATTAGCCGTTGTTGACCCAACCGGGAAATTTTTAGCCAAAGCAGTGATCTATCCGCATGAAAAAGCTAAAGGCAAGCGCCCAGATCCTAAAAAACGAGCTCAAGCCAAACAAATTTTGCTGGAATTACTTGAAAAATATCAAGTTGAAATGATCGCGATCGGCAATGGGACCGCGAGTCGGGAGTCGGAAAGTTTTGTGGCAGAAGTTTTAAGCGAGTTAAAGCACAAGGTCTATTATGTGATCGTCAACGAAGCTGGTGCCTCAGTTTACTCTGCCAGTGCCCAAGCACGCGAGGAATTTCCTGACTTTAATGTGGAAGAGCGCTCAGCGGTAAGTATTGCGCGGCGTTTACAAGATCCATTAGCGGAATTGATCAAGATCGACCCAAAAGCGATCGGGGTCGGTCAATATCAACACGATCTGCCCGAAAAGCAATTAGATGAGGAACTCCAAACGGTGATCGAGACTGGGGTCAATCAAGCAGGGGTCAATTTGAACACAGCTAGTGCCGCTTTATTGCAACATATTTCAGGTCTGAATAAAACGACTGCCAAAAATATCGTCGCTTATCGGGATGAAAATGGACGCTTTACCACGCGGACCCAGCTCAAAAAAGTTGCCCGTTTAGGCCAAAAGGCATATGAGCAAGCCGCGGGTTTCTTGCGGATCATTGGGGGCAAAAATGTTTTTGATAACACTGATATTCACCCTGAAAGTTATCCTTTAGCGAAAGCGATCTTGGCTCAAGCACAGATCGAGCAAGCCGAGATCGGGACCGCTCTAGCAGAAGAAAAGTTAGTTCATTTTGATGCGAAAGCTTTTGCTAAAGCCAATCAAGCAGGACTAGCCACGGTCAAAGATATCGTAGCGAGCTTAAAGAAACCGGGGCGCACATTGCGTGATTCTATGCCAGCACCATTGCTAAAAGCCGATGTCTTACATTTAGAAGATCTCAAGGTAGGGATGAAATTACAGGGAACCGTGCGTAACGTTGTCGACTTTGGCGCCTTTGTGGATATTGGAGTCAAGCAAGATGGGTTAGTTCACGTCTCTAAAATGAGTCAAAGATTTATCAAGCATCCGAGTCAAGTCGTTGCAGTTGGTGATATCGTTGATGTTTATGTGACGGATGTCGATCTTAAGCGTGGGCGCATCCAGTTGAGTATGTTAGCGCCGACCGATGACTGATCAACAGCTTCAGACACTAGTTGAAGAGCTCTCATTGAGATATTTCAAACGTGCATTTGTTCACCGCGCTTACTTCAATCGACGTTTGAAAACCACTGGGGGCCGTTATTTACTGACGAGTCATGATGTCGAGATCAATGAAAAGATGTTGACAGAACATGGGGAAGCGACCCTTATCGGAACGATCAAACATGAGCTATGTCACTACCATCTGCATTTGACCGGGCAAGGATATCGGCACCGGGATCAGGATTTCAAGCAATTATTGCGTCAGGTCGGTGGCTTACGGTATGCTCCGGCCAGTACGAAGAATTATCGTTACACATACAGTTGTCAAAATTGCGGGCAAAAATATCAGCGCCAACGCCGGATCGATATTAACCGTTTTGTTTGCAGTCGCTGTCACGGGAAGTTGCGCCTTTTGAAAAAAATCTAAAAAAATAGTTGCAGGGGTCTAGTTTGTCTGCTATAATTAATTCTGTTGTCGCGGGTATGGCGGAATTGGCAGACGCGTCAGACTAAGGATCTGGTGAGCAATTGAGCTCGTGATGGTTCGAATCCATTTACCCGCATCACTAAGCAGGGCTGTGAATATTCACAGTCCTGTTTTTTCATTTGTGGATAAAAGCAAAGAGTTAGTTTGTCCACAAAACGATATGCTATGATAAAGCTAATGATAAATATTTTGGAAAGAGGGCCTACTATGACAGCCGTAAAAATTACCGCAAGTGCGGGGTATCTTCCTGAAAAGGTAGTGACTAATGATGAATTGAGTCAGTTGATGGATACATCCGATGAATGGATCGTGTCCCACACTGGGATCAAGCAACGGTACTATGCGATCGCTGAAAATACGTCAGATCTAGCTACGAAGGTCGCTCAAAAGTTATTGAAACAAGCCAAGTTAGATGCGACCGCGATCGATCTGATCATCGTCTCGACGATCACCCCAGATGCTTTAACTCCAGCAACAGCAGCGATCGTCCAAAAAAATATTCAAGCTAGCAATGCTTTTGCGTATGACTTGTCCGCAGCGTGTGCGGGCTTTATCTTTGCGCTGGCAACGGCTGAAAAATTTATCCACAGTGGAATGTATCAGCGGGCAATGGTCATCAGTGCGGAAACTAATTCCAAGATGATGGACTTTACCGATCGGACCTCAGCCGTCTTTTTTGGAGATGGCGCAGCGGGTGTGATCTTAGAAAAAAGTGCCGGCCAAACAGCTTATTTAGCTGAAAAGCTCGCCACGCAAGGTAACACTGAGGTTATCCACAGCGGACGCGTTGAACCGCTCCAAAAAGTTGCTGCCGACAATTATCCACAGCTGGATGCATTCTATCAAGATGGACGGGCAGTTTACAATTTTGTAACAAATGATGTTACTGCTCATATCGATGAATTTTTGGCAGATAATGGTGTTAAGCCAGCTGACCTTGATCTAGTGGTCACGCACCAGGCTAATTTGCGGTTGATCGAAAATATTGCGCAACATTTAGCTTTGGATCTAGACAAGTTTGCGATCAATGTTACTGAAGCGGGAAATACCTCTTCAGTAGGGATCCCGTTAGCCTTGGCGCAAGCTTTAGCGCAGGGGAAACGGCCGAAAAAAGTTTTGCTGACTGGCTTTGGTGCCGGGTTAGCCTATGGCAGTATCTTGTTAGATCTAAGTGAATTTGGTAAATAAAGTGTATTTGACCCGTGGATGTAATGTTACAAACACGGGTTTTTTCGTGTTTCTAAGTAACATAAGCTAGATAAATAAGCACAAATATGTAATTTAAGAGTAACATTTCTGTAATCTTACTAGTGTATACTATGAAAAGTAAATAAATCGATGAGGTATCCAAAATTATGTTTTTAAAGAAAGTAATCACAAGTACAGTCGCACTTAGTATGTTGGCTGTGTCTGTTTTAAACACAACAACAGCAGTGAGTGCAGATACTGTATCTGATACTCAAAATGCGATCAATACTAATAAGAGCGAAACAGATAAATTATTAAAAGATATTGCATCAGCAAATGCTGACAACATTAAGTTACAAGAACAAATTTCAGATAACACTGAAAAGATCGAAAAATTAAAGACTGATATCGACCAATCAAATGAAAAGATCAACCAGTTAAATGGTCAGATTGAAGGTGCTAAGGTCGAAGTTGAAAAACGTACAGAAGCACTTAAAGGCCAATTAGTTGCTTTACAAAAGAAATCTGGCGATACAGTTAGTGGTAACATCTACCTTGATTTCGTGATCAACTCAGAAGACTTCTCTGACTTAGTTTCACGTACTTTTGCAGTTAACAAGTTGAACAAAGCTAACAAAGAAGCTTTGAACGATGTTAAAGAAGCAAAAGATCAATACACAGCATTATTGAATGAACAAGAAAAGACAAAGGCTAACTTGCAATCAGATAAATCTGAACTTGAAACAAAACAAAATGATTTGAAATCAATGAAAGAAAAATCTGATCAACAACAAGCTGACTTGAACAAGAAGATCGAAGATAACAAAGCTACTTTAGTTGCTTTACAATCTCAATATGAAGAAGCTGCAAATACAGTTAAACTTGCTCAAGATAAAGCAAACGCAACTGCACAAGTTGCTGACGCTAAGAAAGATGACAACAAGTCAAACAACAACGATAACAAAGCTACTGAAACTAAAGCAACACCAGAAGCTACAAGTTCTAACGCTGGTAGCATCAGCCAAGGTGATGGTAGTACACATGGTATCGTAGCTGGTAACACATATCCATGGGGTCAATGTACATGGTACGTAAAACAAGTTGCTCCTTGGGCTGGCAATAACTGGGGCAATGGTGGCCAATGGGGTTCATCTGCAGCAGCTGCTGGCTTTAGAGTAGACCATTCACCAGCTGCTGGTTCGATCATCGTCTTCTTACCAGGCCAATCCGTTGGTGGTCAATGGACAGCTGATGGTGCTTACGGACACGTTGCTTACGTTGAATCTGTTAACGGCAACTCTGTAACGATCAGCCAAGGCGGTATGGGCTTCAGCAATCCAGCTGGTCCTAACACACAAACTATCTCTGGTGCAGGTAGCTATATCTACATCCACCGTTAAGATAAGTTTTCAAAAGCTCATTGAAAATGACAAGTTCATTTTCAATGAGCTTTTTTGTATGCTGAAAATATAGCGTAGATAAGTAAAAGGTGCCCAAATACGTCTTGCAGCTATAATAAACGAAAGACTAACCCCTCCCTTGAGAACTCTCATAAACACTTGTAAATGCAACCATCTAGCGTTTATGAGCATACACAAAAAGACACGTCCCAAATTATTGGAGCGTGTCTTTAAGATATTAATTAGTAAGCATAATTTCCAGTGTAATCAGAAGAAGTGTTGCCATAGTCATTGGTGTAAGTCGTTGGATCATCAGTGGTCTGATAGGTAGAACCACCAGTCGAATTAGTGAGAGACGTTTCATCGTCAAAGCTCTTCTTCGAAGCATCTAAGCCAAGTTGTTTACGGATCGCATCCGAGACTTTTTTCTTTTCAGAAGCAGATGCGACTTGGTATGAAAGTCCATCTAGCATAGTATCTTGTCCCTGTAGCACGTTAGATTCGATCGTTTGACCAGCGTCTTTGTAGCTAGTTGCGATCGTGATCATATCGCCATAAGTTAGATCGGTCTGCATGTTGCTTCCGATCGATTTAAGTAATTTTTGATAGTTAGAAACCGCCGAAACAGAAAGTGATTTATTAACGATGGCTTCGATAACTTGCTTTTGCCGTTTTTGTCGACCGTAGTCACCTTCCGGATCATCGTAACGCATTCGTGAGTAAGCCAAAGCTTGTTTCCCATTCATCGTTACTGTTTTGCCCTTAGTTACGTCAGCATCTTCATACTTGAAAGTAAGTAGTGGTTTGATCGTGATCCCACCCACAGCATCAACGATCTGCGTCAACCCGCGCATATTGACTAACACGTAGTAATCGATCGGAATATCAAGAGTATCTTGGATCGTTTCGATCGCAGTTGAGACCCCACCGATCGTGTAGGCTGAGTTGACTTTATCATATGAATTGATCGAATCTGGGACTCTGACTTTAGTATCGCGGGGGATACTTGTTAAAGTAGTCGTCTTAGTTTCGGGATTTAGAGTAGCGACAATGATCGTATCGGTTCGCCCGGTGTCATCGCGCCCGAGATCACCTGTATCGGTCCCAAGTAGTAAGATTGAGATCGGACGCTTGTCTTTTAGGACAGAGGAAACATCGCGACTCTTAGTTACATTTGAACCGTTGTAGGTCTTGTCTAACGTATCTTTAGCTGAATTTAGAATGTGATATATGTAAGTTCCAGCTCCCCAAAAAACGATCAAGGTCAATGCCAGTAAAGTCCAACAGATCCGTTTGCGTAATTTGGGATCACGCTTTTTGACATGCGAGGACGAACTTTTTCTCGATCGCGGTTCAATTTCATTATTCATATATGGTGCTCCTTATTTTTTATGCTCTCTCAATTGAATTATACACGTTTGGACATAAAATATAAGGTTTAGGAAGGAATTTTAATTTAAATTAAGATTTAAGTCAAATATTTCTTTTCGTAAAAAGCCCGAAAATAAAGGGATTTTGTGCTATAATCGGTAATGTTACATATTGTTTACAAAACCGTGAAAATAAAACGGTAATTTACATTGATAGTTTGGAGGATAAAATGGAACAGCAGAAAAATTTTAGTAAGAAGGCTACTAAAAGAAAACGTGCGCCATTATCCAAGCATCACCATATGACTATCCGATGGGACGAATTCATCGGAGATGCCGGCGATGAATTGGCAATTGATGCAAGTTTAAAGGAGAGAGCTGCGATCGTTGGACGGATCGGGATCTTGATGCTCGCCTGTGGAACTGGGGCCTGGCGCGTTAGAAATTCAATGAATAGTATTGCCCGCGTTCTAGGGTTGACCTGTACGGCTGATGTGGGGTTAGTCTCGATCGAATACACCTGTGTCGAACTCGATGAGAGTTACACTCAAACTTTGGCACTAGCGACTTCAGGGGTCAATACGAGTAAGTTGACTGATCTTGAGTGGTTCGTGCGAGAATTCGAACGCCACGGTCGGCAGATGACGATCTCAGATATCCATTATTTGATCGATCAGATCCGGGCTAAATCAGGCCTATATAAACCACCTGTTTTAGGTCTAGCAGCCGCTCTTGCCTGCGGTGCCTTTGTCTTTTTGCTTGGTGGTGGTCTGATCGAAATGATCTGTGCCTTTATCGGGGCGGGCTTTGGTAATTATGTGCGTGCTAAAATGAATCAGCACAAGATCACTTTATTTGCGGGGATCTTTGTCAGTGTGGCAGTGGCCTGTTTGATGTACATGGTCTCTTTTCGGGGGATCGAAGCACTATTTTCGGTTTCTAGTCGCCACGAAGCGGGCTATATTGGGGCAATGTTGTTTGTGATCCCAGGCTTTCCATTTATCACGAGTGGGCTAGACATCGCTAAACTTGATATGCGTTCAGGCTTGGAACGCATGGCACATGCTTTGACGATCATTATCGTTGCTACGATGGTCGGTTGGCTGACTGCGATGAGCATCAACTTTAAGCCTGAAGATTTCATTCCCTTGCAACTCACTTCTTGGCAGTTGCTAGCGTTAAGACTACCGGCTAGTTTTTGTGGGGTCTTTGGCTTTTCTCTGATGTTCAATAGTTCACCTAAACTAGCTTCGACTGCGGGGATCATCGGGGCCTTGGCGAATACGTTACGTTTGGAATTGGTCGATTTTACCAATGTTCCGCCTGCAGCGGCTGCTTTTGCTGGAGCCTTGCTGGCGGGCTTGTTAGCTTCGATCTTAGGTAAAAAAGCTGGTTACCCTCGCATTTCTTTGACAGTACCTGCGATCGTGATCATGGTCCCGGGGCTCTATATGTATCGAGCGGTGTACAACATCGGCTTAAATTCGATCAGTGTGGGGGCATATTGGTTGACCCAAGCGACCTTGATCGTCTTGGCTTTACCATTGGGCTTGATTGCAGCTCGGATCTTGACGGATCCAAAATGGCGGTATAGTGATTGATATTTTAATAAAAAAGAAGCGACAGACCTTTTTTGACGCTTCTTTTTTCGTTATAGTAGTAGAAGTAAGATCAATTGGAAAGGAAACGACGGATGACAAAGTTAGTATTGATCCGGCATGGGCAAAGTTTAGCTAATCAAGAAAACGAATATACGGGCTGGTCGGATTCACCTTTGACAGCCCAAGGTATCAGAGAAGCTAAAATAGCTGGGGAAAAATTACGCCAAACGGGGATCGTGTTTGAGCACGTACATACATCAGTTTTGCAACGTGCGATCAAAACAGCCGATATCGTGTTAGCTGAGTTAGGGCAAAATTATTTACCACTCACCAAAACTTGGCGTTTAAATGAACGACATTATGGCGCATTGCGGGGCCTGAATAAAGACTATACCCGTAAACTTTATGGTAAAAAGCAAGTTGCTTTGTGGCGTCGCTCATTTGATGCTGTCCCGCCTTTGTTGGAAAAACCACAAAGCGATCGCCGTTATCAAAGGTATCCTAAAACGATCGTCCCCCGTGCTGAGAGCTTAAAACAAGCTTCAGCCCGGATCATCCCTTACTGGGTCGACCATATTGCTCCGCGAGTGCTGCAAGGAAAAGATCAATTGATCGTGGCTCATGGTAGTACTTTACGGGCGTTGATCAAATACCTAGAAGCGATCTCTGATACAGGGATCGATGGGGTCGAAGTTGCTAATGCAGCGCCGATCATCTATGAATTAGACGAGAAATTACAGATCATCTCTAAAACGACATTATAAAAAAGATCTCACTGAAGTTATACTCAAAACTTCAGTGAGATCTTTTTATATCATTAAGCTAATGAACCCATAGGATCCCAAGGTGCTAAGACTTTAGGTTCTTCTTTTAGAACTTCTTTTAATTCATCAGGTAAGAAGTTCTTGTTGATAACGATCTGGTAGCAATATTCATCCATCCAGTCATCTGTCATGACAAAGAAGCCCTTTGTCCCGACTTTATCGCCCCAAGAGTTTTCAACTTTCCATTTCTTAGGTTGACCATCAACGAGATCAACGCCAGTCAAGACCATGGCATGGGTCATCAAGCTTTCGCCGTAATCTAAGCGTTCTGCTTTTGACATTGCCAGATCGACATCAAAAAGTTGATCGCGGTGATAGAGTTCAGTATCCATGATCCCTTGTTTGCGGTCAGAAGATTTGCCGACATCACAACCGAACCAAACACTTTCGCCTGATTCCAATTGCTTGATAGCTAATTTTTTGAAGGTATCCATGTCAACGTTTAAGTGCCGGACTTCACGCCCACCGACGACGTTACCTAACATATCAACGGTGTACATGTGGTTGAATGGCTTGTCATCTGTTGGTCCGTTGATCACTGAGATGTAATCTTTGGTTTCCCAACCGAGATATTTATCGAAGAATTCTTTTGGCGTCAAGTTACGATCAAGGTGATAGTTGTTATCTTTATCACGATATTCAAAATCAAATGTTGCCGGTGGTTCACCAAAGCTGTAAGCTGCCATACGGTAAACTTCAGCTAACATTTTTTCTTTTTCTGTTTCGATCTGAGCTTCAATTGCTTTGTTTTGAACCAATTCACGCAATAAGACGGCATCTTTACGCAATTTAAGGTTCAAAAGTGAGTTGAATTCACGTGAAGCTGAGGAGTTGTGGGTCTCTGGCATCGCAGACTTTGGCACAACGCCGTATTTTTCGATCAAGCCCATGATCATGTCCCATTGACCACCGTCTTGTTGTGGCATTGATAACAACCACGCAACTTTGCGGTCAGAGGTTGGGAAACCGGCTGTTTTTAAGATGTTTTCATAGAAATAATTCGCTTTTTCAAGTTTATCCCAGAAGAATGTAAAGTTTTGCGATAATTCAAAATCATCTGGTAGATTCAAGCGATTGCGTAGGTCATGACGCAAAGTATTCAAGGCAGCAAACATCCAGCAACGACCGGATTGTTTCTGATTAGCGACCTTACCTGTATCAAGATCGATCGAGAAAACAGGTGTGGTGTTCACTTCTGCCCGGTAGTCACGGCTGGAAGCTAAGATCCCGTTTTGTGTTACAGTCCGTTCAAGAACACGGTGATCATTACGTTTTTCAAGTAAATTCTTAAAATTTTTAAGTTGCGCAGTGCTGATTGATTTAGTCACTGGAAATCATCCCCCTTTAATGAACTACTAATAGTGTAGTCCTCTTTTAGCTATAAGTAAACAAGTAATTAGTTTTAAATTATTAAATCTAAAGTTTTTAATATTAGTCTATGGTGATAAAAGTTACAAGTTTTAACTGAATCACAAAAAGAAGCACCAAAAATGTGCTTCTTTTTGTAAAATGTACTAGTCACGAGCATGTAAGACCACAGGACCAACTTGTTTGCCGACGATCACGTCATTTACCATGTCTAAGAAAAGACCGTGTTCAACGACCCCGACTTGGTGGATGAGATATTCGGCTAAAGCGTGTGGATCATCGATCTGTTCGAGATGTAAGTCGATGATGTAATTATCGGAGTCGGTCAATAAGAGGCTGCCGTTTTCTTGTTTGCGGAAAGTCGGGTTCAAGCCTTTAGCCGCAAAACGGTCGAATAATTTTTGGCTGCCATATGGGATGACCTCAACTGGTAATGGGAAAGCCCCTAATTTATCGACCATCTTGCTTTCATCCACGATCCAAAGGACTTTAGTGGAGTTGACCGCCACGATCTTTTCAAACAAAAGGGCAGCGCCACCGCCTTTGATACCTTGGAAATCGCTTGAGATCTCATCGGCACCATCGATCACGATATCGATATGGTCAGCTTCATCGACTGAGATCAAAGGGATGCCTAAGGATTCTGCTTGCTTAGCCGTAACACTTGAGGTCGTCACGCCAGTTATTTGAAGATCTTCTTCTGCGATCCGGCGTCCCAAAGCATCGACCATGTAGCGGACGGTCGAGCCGGTACCTAAGCCGACGATCATGCCATTTTTGACCCATTCAACTGATTTTTCGCCTACCAGACGTTTTAGTTCATTTTGATTCATGTAAAAGACCCTTTCAGATTTAACTTATTTATTTTGCTTGAATAATAAGTGTTCAAGTTCAGGATTAGCTGCAAAATATTTTTGCGTGTAAGAGCATAAAGGTAGGATCGTCTTGTTTTGCACCTTTGCGTGCTCTAAAAAGAAGACGGTCATCTTTTCTGCAAGTCCTTGGCCGCGTGCTTGTTCAGCGACAAAAGTACGTTCGATAACATAAGTTTGGTCATTGTTGATCATTTTAAAGCCAATGTTACCGAGCATTTCTTGCTGCTCGTTTTGACAAATTAGTTGGTCGTCTTGCCAGATGAAATCCATATCTATCACCCCAAATTAAATAATTATCAGCGGTAAAAAACATAACATTAAATAATGTGAAATGCTGTTTGCCTTCAAAATTAATGGTATCATAAATATAGTGCTGACAACTACTAAAATGAATGGGGTTTGAGAAATGAAAAGAGGATTTGAAATCGTTTCAAAATATGAAGGTGAAGATCTGACGTTGCCAGTTAGAGCAACTCAAAATGCAGCGGGCTATGATTTTTGTGCAGCTAAAGATTTTGTCTTACCAAGTATTTGGAAACGCAACTTTTTGAAGGTCTTACATGCGTTACGCAAACAAAAAGAGTACACAAAAGAAGATCTAGTAGCCGCTAATAAGGTCTTAAAGCCATACCTTGTGCCGACTGGGATCAAGGCTTATATGCAACCAGATGAGTTCTTGATGTTGGCCAACCGCTCCAGCAATCCATTAAAACACGGTTTGATCTTGCCAAATGGAGTCGGGATCGTTGATGCTGATTATTATGGAAATGATAACAATGAAGGCGAGATCTTTTTCCAATTGGTCAATTTTGGGCTGACGGACAAAGTGATCAAAAAGGGCGAAAGATTAGGCCAAGGCATCTTTTTACCGTATCTTTTGGCTGATGATGAAGCAGCGCCTTTAGCTAAGAGAACTGGCGGTTTTGGTTCATCAGGACGTTAGGAATTTAAAGATATCTTATAATTTTTTTAATGATTTTCGGGTATACTAATATTTTATAAGTAGAGGGGGGCAATTATGGCAAAAGTCAAAACTAGATATGTATGTCAAAACTGTGGCTATGTATCACCACGCTATTTGGGGCGGTGTCCTAACTGTAGCGAATGGAACACTTTAGTTGAAGAAGTCGAACAAAAAAGTGCGACCGTTAAAGCAGCCCCACGCGTTACTTTGACAGGAACAACGAATACCCCACAAAAGATCGACACGATCGAGATCTCACAGACACCTAGAGTTGATACGAAAAACGGTGAATTGAATCGTGTTTTAGGTGGCGGTGTCGTTCCTGGTTCAATGGTCTTGATCGGGGGCGACCCTGGGATCGGTAAATCAACGTTACTTTTACAAGTTTCGGGAAGTTTAGCCGATCAAGGGGGGAAATTGCTCTACGTTTCGGGTGAAGAAAGTGCCAACCAGATCAAGATGCGTGCCCAACGCTTGGGAGTCTCAGGTAGTGAATTTTACCTTTACCCCGAGACCGATATGGGAAGTATCTTACAAAATATCGAAGACTTAAAACCAGACTATGTCATCATCGACTCGGTGCAAACGATGCAGATGCCAGAAGTTACTTCAGCAGTCGGAAGTGTGGCGCAGATCCGCGAGGTGACCGCTGCTTTGATGCAAATTGCTAAGACAAATGGGATCACGATCTTTATCGTTGGTCACGTGACTAAGGGTGGCGCGATCGCCGGACCGAAGATCTTAGAGCATATGGTCGATACGGTGTTGTACTTTGAAGGCGATATGCATCGCACTTACCGGATCTTACGGGCAGTCAAAAATCGTTTCGGTTCGACTAATGAGATCGGCGTGTTTGAGATGCGCGATGGTGGTCTAGTTGAAGTACCTAATCCATCCGAGATCTTTTTAGAAGAGCGCTTGAGTGGCGCAACTGGTTCGGCGGTCGTGGTCTCAATGGAAGGAACACGGCCGATCTTAGCGGAGATCCAAGCGTTAGTCACCCCAACTGCATTTGGCAATGCTAAGCGAACAACGACGGGCTTAGATCATAATCGGGTCTCGTTGATCATGGCAGTGCTCGAAAAGCGGGCGGGGCTACTTTTACAAAATCAAGATGCTTATTTGAAAGCAGCTGGGGGCGTTAAATTAGACGAACCAGCGATCGATCTAGCTATCGCGATGAGTTTGGTGTCGAGTTATCGTGACCAACAAACTGCACCAGATGATTGTTTTATCGGTGAATTAGGTTTGACCGGTGAGATCAGACGGGTGACCCGGATCGACCAAAGAATATCTGAAGCAGCTAAATTAGGCTTTAAACGGGTCTTTATTCCCCAAAATAATTTAAATGGTCTGGAATTGCCAACTAATATCGATGTGGTTGGCGTTAAGACGATCAGTGAAGCTTTACGGCATGTTTTTTAAGAAAGGGGTAATTAATACATGCGCAAACGAATAATCCAATTGATCTTTGCGTTCCTCGGTATCGGGGCAGGGTATTCCTTTTTGCCCGGTCTGTGGAACCTATTAAACATTCAAATACAAGTTTTATATAATCCGATCGTAAATATGTTTATCGGGTTGGTTTTAATGATGCTATGCTCATTTATCTTAGCTGAACCACTTGAAGGGGCGCTAAAAAAAGTCGAAGAGACACTGGCTAAACAAAAGACCGAAGCGATCATTTCTGAGAGTATTGCAATTATTGTGTCACTTGTGATCGCGGTCCTGATCTCAACGCTTTTCTGGCAATCACCACTGTTCTTCATCAATACGATCTTGCCAGTGATCGTGATGATCTTGTTTGCCTATCTCGGCTGGTTCGTAGGGCGCACACGACTAGGCGATCTGCCGAAGTTGTTCTCGGCACGATCTAAGAAAAAAGAAGCCGAAGAAAATAACGTTTTAGAACGTAAAGTAGGCGACAATTTCTATAAATACAAATTGTTAGACACTAACATTTTGATCGATGGTCGGATCTATGATCTCGCCAAGACTGGCTTTTTAGAAGGGACTTTAGTCGTACCTAACTTTGTCTTGTATGAATTGCAATATATCGCTGATTCAGGTGATAGCATCAAACGTGTTCGCGGGCGCCGTGGGCTAGACATTTTGAACAAGTTACAAAATGAAAAGATCGTGCCAGTTGAGATGTATGAAGGCGATTTTGATGATATTCAAGAAGTCGATTCAAAACTGATCAAGCTCGCTAAGATGTTAGATGCGGTGATCGTAACTAATGACTATAATTTGAATAAAGTCAGTGAATTTCAAAATGTGAAGGTCTTAAACGTCAATGCTTTGGCTAAGTCACTCAAACCGCGAGTGATCCCAGGTGAACGGTTGAACGTCATGGTGATCAAAAATGGGACTGAGCGTCAACAAGGGGTCGCTTATCTCGATGATGGTACGATGATCGTGGTCGAAGATGGGCGTTATTACATGAACAAGACGATCGAAGTTGAAGTTACTTCGGCGATCCAGACCGATGCTGGGCGGATGATCTTTGCGAAACCTTACCATTCTAAGAAGAAGTTACGTGAAAAAAACTAAGGAATTAGCCTAGAGTAGTTTATTTTTTACCTTATTCATTGTAAAATTGTAGGGTATGTAAAGTAATAACAAGAAAGAGGCGCTTAAATTGGCAAAAAATAAGATTCGCGTTCGTTATGCACCAAGTCCAACGGGGCATTTGCATATCGGTAATGCACGAACCGCGTTATTTAACTACTTATTTGCACGTCACAATAAAGGGACATTCGTTTTACGAATTGAAGATACGGATACTAAACGTAATATTGCAGACGGCGAAAAAAGCCAGCTCGATAACCTTAAATGGTTAGGGATCGACTGGGATGAAGGTCCAGATAAACCAGGTAAATATGGTCCTTACCGTCAATCCGAACGTAAAGATATCTACCAACCATTGATCCAAGAATTATTGGACAAGGGTCTAGCGTATGAATCTTACATGACAGAAGAAGAATTACAAGCGCAACGTGAAGAACAAAAGGCTAACGGTGAAGCCCCACGTTATATCTACGAATACGAAGGTATGACGGATGATCAGATCAAGGCTTCACAAGAAGAAGCTAAGGCAAAGGGCTTAAAACCAGTTATCCGGATCCGTTTACCACATGATAAGGTCTACGAATGGGATGATATCGTTAAGGGTAAAGTTAGCTTCAACTCCGATACTATTGGGGGCGACTTTGTGATCCAAAAACGCGACGGAATGCCAACTTACAACTTTGCGGTAGTTGTTGACGATCATTTGATGAATATCACACACGTTTTACGTGGGGATGATCACGTGGCTAACACACCAAAACAATTGGCTGTTTACGATGCTTTTGGCTGGGAAGCTCCAGTCTTTGGGCATATGTCACTTATCATCAACTCCGAAACAGGTAAGAAGCTTTCCAAGCGCGATGAATCTGTCTTGCAATTTATCGAACAATACCGTTCATTAGGTTACTTGCCAGAAGCAATGTTTAACTTCATCACCTTGCTTGGCTGGTCGCCAGTGGGTGAATCTGAGATCTTCTCACAAAAAGATTTTGTCAAGATGTTTGATCCAAAACGTTTGAGTAAATCACCAGCAGCCTTTGATGGTAAGAAACTTGAATGGATCAACAACCAATATGTCAAATCAGCTGATAGTGATGAGATCACAGATTCATCCTTGAAGCAATTGATCAAGGCGGGCAAGATCGAAGCAGATCCAGATACGATGAAGATCCAATGGGTCCGTCAATTAGTTAACTTGTATAAGCGTCAAATGTCTTATACGGGTCAATTAGCTGAAATGGCTGAGATCTTCTTCACTGAACCACCAATGTTAGATGAAGAAGCTAAGGCTGAATTAGCAGATGAGTCAGCAACGATCGTGTTGGAAGAATTTGCTAAGCAAGCAAAAGAATTACCGATCTTTGATGCTGTATCTATCCAAAACATGATCCGTCAGATCCAAAAAGATACTGGTGTACGTGGGCGCAAGCTTTACATGCCTATCCGGATCGCAACGACGCGTGAAATGCACGGGCCAGAATTAGCTCCTTCGATCGAGCTTTTAGGTCGCCAAAAAGTTTTGGAACATTTGGATAAGACTTTAGCTGAAATGAAAGCTTAGAATATAATAACAAGCTGCGATAAAAAAGACATTAGTCTGCGCAAAGGCAGCTTAATCAGGGCTGTGACAAAAGTTGCAGCCCTTTTATTTTACATCCGTACGGAGCAAGACGCCTTGCTCCACACTCAAAATAACGTGCTACGCAAAGCTGCTCCTAGCGTATAGCTACACAGATCAAATGCTGCCAAAAGCGCATCATCTGATCTGCTAGGCTATCCGTACGGAGCACCCCGCTTTGCTCCACACTCAAAAAATAAAAGGGGGTTTACAATATGATCCAGATCTATAATACTTTGACTAAAGAAAAAGAAGACTTTAAACCGCTTGTCAATGGTAAGGTCAGCATGTATGTCTGCGGGCCAACTGTCTACAATTATATTCATATCGGTAATGCCCGCTCAGCGATCGCTTTTGATACTGTTCGACGCTATCTTGAATATCGTGGCTATGAAGTAAATTATATTTCTAACTTTACCGACGTTGATGATAAGATCATCAAAGCTAGTCAAGAAACGGGGCTGTCGGTTCAAGAAGTGACAACTAAATTCATTGCAGCCTTTTATGAAGATATCGCTGCTTTGAACATCAAAAAGGCAAGCAAAAATCCGCGGGTCATGGAAAATATGCCCGAGATAATTGATTTTATCGCTGCTTTAGTAGATAAGGGCTATGCCTATGAGGCGCAAGGAGACGTGTATTATCGTGCACGTAAATTTAAAGATTACGGGAAACTTTCGGGGCAATCGATCGATGCCTTAGAACAAGGGGCGAGTGAACGTGTCCAAGCAAGTGACCAAGGCAAAAAAGAAGATCCGTTAGATTTTGCACTTTGGAAGAGTGCTAAACCGGAAGAGATCGCGTGGGATTCTCCTTGGGGCCAAGGTCGTCCTGGGTGGCACATCGAATGTTCAGTGATGGCTGGAAAATATCTTGGAAAAACGATCGATATCCATGCTGGCGGTCAAGACTTGGAATTCCCACACCATGAAAATGAGATCGCTCAAAGTGAAGCTAAAAATGGACAAAAATTTGCCAACTATTGGATGCACAATGGTTTTGTGACGATCGGTCAAGACGATGAAAAGATGAGCAAGTCACTAGGCAACTTCGTGACAGTTCATGAATTAGTTAAAGAGATCGATCCACAGATCGTTCGTTTCCTGATGGCAACGACACAATATCGCCATCCGATCCGCTATAGCCAAGCTAATTTAGATGATGCTAAGGCTAACTTGAACAAATTAAAGACAGCTGTTCAAAATGTGCGTTACCGTTTAGAAGATGCCGGTGATGGTGCGCTCGAAGCTGAGGTCCAAGAAAAAGTTGAAGAATTAGTGGTGAAATTCAAAGTAGCGATGGATGATGACTTTAATACGCAAAATGGGATCACAGTGGTCTACGAATTAGCGCGTGAATTAAACATTTATGCAGCTAGAGAAGCGGTCAACCGTGCAACTTTAGAATACCTTTTACAAAATTTTGCAACTTTAGCGGAAATTTTTGGGATCGAGTTTGAAAATGAAGAGCTCGGTGATGAAAAGATCGAAGCATTGATCAAAAAACGGGATGAGGCGCGTGCAAATCGTGATTTTGCTACAAGTGATGAGATCAGAGATACTTTGAAAGAGCAAGGTATCATTTTAGAAGATACCCCACAAGGGACACGCTGGAAGAGAGGGTAAAATGGCAGATTACAAACAAGTAAATGGGATCGCACTTGCTTATATGGGGGATGCGATCTATGAAGTTTATATCAGAAAGCATTTATTAGATGAAGGAATGACCAAACCAACACGTTTGCATCATCGCGCGACGCACTATGTGTCGGCTAAAGCCCAAGCAATGCTGATCAAGAAAATGGAAGAACAAGAACTGTTGACACCAGAAGAACAAGAGTATTTCCGCCGCGGTAGAAATGCGAAGAGTTATACTTCGGCGAAGAACACATCAGTTGTGACTTATCGGATCTCGACTGGTTTTGAAGCTTTGTTCGGTTATCTTTACCTAAGTGGACAGACTGAGCGCCTAGATGAATTGGCAGCTTGGTGCATCAAAACGGTTGAAGCGGAGGGAAAATAATGGCAACAAATGAAGATTTTGTGATCGGACGCCACCCAGCTGTGGCAGCTTTGAAGAGCAAGCAAGCGGTCAATAAAGTGTTTTTACAATCGGGGCTAAAAGCTGATGCCTTAAAAGAAGTGGCTAGTTTAGCCAAGAAAAAAGGTGTGATCGTCAATCAAGTTCCAAAAGCTAAGTTAGATCTATTAGCTGATGGTCAAAACCACCAAGGGGTCGTCTTGGCTGTAGCGGCTTATGAATATGCGAGTTTAGATGATCTATTTGCTAAAGCTCAGGCTAAAGATGAAGATCCATTCTTTATCATCTTAGATGGTATCGAAGACCCGCACAATTTAGGCTCGATCATGCGAACGGCTGATGCTGCGGGAGTCCATGGAATCATTATTCCTAAGCGCCGCGCCGTACAATTGACGTCAACAGTAGCGAAGACTTCAACTGGGGCGATCGAATATGTGCCGGTATGTCGGGTAACGAATCTCGTTCAAACAGTTGAGGAGCTTAAAAAACGTGGCGTTTGGGTCTTTGGAACTGATATGCATGGGACTGATTTTAGAAAATGGAGTGCCAAGGGACCGACTGCTTTGGTGATCGGTAATGAAGGCAAAGGGATCGCCCCATTACTTAAGAAAAATTGTGATGAGATGTTGACGATCCCGATGGTTGGCCATGTTCAAAGTTTAAATGCTAGTGTTGCTGCTAGTCTTTTGATCTATCAAGGCTTTACTTCACGGGGCAATTAACGATGAAGAAGCGAATTTTGATCGTTGATGCCTACAATATGATCGGGCATTGGCCAGAATTAGAGAAGTTGAAAAAGGCTGATCGCCTAGAAGAAGCTCGCGATAAACTATTATATATTCTCTCAGATTACTATAAGCAAAGTAACGCGGAGATCATCGTTGTCTTTGATGCCATGTATGTGCCAGGTTTGTCAAAGAGCTATGAGCAATATGGGATCCAAGTCGTCTGGACCGATGAAGGCCAAACTGCAGATAGCTATATCGAAGCCTTGGCTAAAAAATTGCAGACACGTTTGACCCAAGTTGAAGTGGCGACAAGTGATGGAGCAGAACAATGGACTGTTTTTTCTCAAGGTGCCCTGCGTAAACCAGCTTGGGAATTGTACCAAGATATAAAACGGGCAAAACGCGAAGTCCATGCAGCAGCTAGACAATATCAAGACCAAGCCTTGGTCAGACGCTCACCGTTTAGCGATAAACAATTAAATGCATTAGCTAAATTACGGGATGAGCTCTCTAAATAAATATATGTATTAGAAAAAATCGTATGAAACCAAAAGAATGATGATGTGGTTTTATACGATTTTTATTTTATGGGTGTCCGTCAACCGATATGGATAGACCCGTACGGCACTTCCTACAGAAATGTGGGAAGTGTTTTTTTACGCAAAAAACTGGTATGGAATTTTTATCCATACCAGAAAGTGTACACCCGACAACGGTACAAGAAAATCTGGTTGAAAAGATCACCTATACTCCATTAGGTAAGATCACACCACAAGATCCAAATGGTAACCCAATTCCAGGTGCACCAACACCAGGTTACAACAATGATCCAAAAGACCCAACTAAGGGTGGTATCACACCAGTTCCTGAAATTCCGGGTTACACTCCACGCGTACCAAGCGTTAAGCCAGAAGATCCAGGCAAGGATACACCAGTCGTTTACGAAAAGAATGAAGATCCTAAGAAACCAGATATTTCAAATGAACGTGATCAAAATGCTAAGATCATCTTCCGTGATGTGACAACAGATACGGACTTAGCAACAGAGAAATTCACTGGTAAGTCAGGTTCTAAGATCACATACAGCACAGCTGATAAGATCAAGGAATTGCTTGCTAAAGGTTATGTTCTAGTGAATGACTGTTTCCCAAGTGACGCAGCCTTTAATAGTGACAATGATGTGGATCAAACTTACTATGTAACATTCAAACACGGTGAAGCACCAGTTGGACCAAATGATCCACACGAACCAGGTACACCGATCAACCCTAACGATCCAAATGGACCAAAATGGCCAGCTAAAGACGAATACACCAAGGAATTTACTTCTACAGTGCACTTCGTTGATAAAGACGGCAACAAGTTACGTGATGATGACGTTCAAACATCAACATGGACACGGACATTGATTGTTGACACAGTTACAGGTAAGGTCAAGAACCCAGATGCTGTATGGACAAGTGATAAGGGCAACTACAACGATGTTAAAGTTCCTGTGATCGAAGGTTACTATGCTGATAAAGCAAATGTACCAGGTCCTAAGGCTACTCAAGAAAACATCGAAACAAATGTGGTTTACAACGAAATCGGTAAGATCGTTCCAGTTGATCCAGAAGGTAACCCAATTCCGGGTGTACCAACACTTCAATACAAGAACGATCCTAACGATCCAACGAAGGTCGTCGTAACTGATATCCCAGATGTTCCAGGTTACACAACTGATACTGTAAGTGTGACACCAAACATACCAGGTGAAGACACACCAGTTGTCTACAACAAGGTAGAAACACCAAAAGATCCTGAAAAGACACCAGGTCGACCAAGCACACCAGCTCCAGCCCCAACGACCCCAGAGGCTAAACCACAACCAGCTGCTAAGGAACAACCTAAGGCAGACAAGCCTGCTGCTGAACTTCCTCAAATGGGTGACGCAGACAACAATTCTATCGCAGCGCTTGGTGCGGTAATGATCACAAGCTTACTTAGCTTGTTCGGATTTGCCAGCAAAAAGAAAAAAGATGAAGAAAACATCTAATTTCTAGAGCCTAAAAAAGAGGAGAATTTTCTCCTCTTTTTTAGTACATAGAGTGTGGGTACTGACGGAGGATCCACTTTTAAAGTTGTATAAATAACGAGGTCCCCCTTGCGATATATTTACATCGCAAGGGGGACCTCGTTTTGATATTGATTTTGATCAGTCGACTAAAGTAGCTGATTGCTGATAATGCTTAGGCGTTTTACCGACGATCTTTTTAAAGACCCTAGAGAAGTGAGATGCATCTGCAAAACCAAGGGTATAAGCTGCTTCATTGGTTGTAACATTTGACTTGAGCATGAGTTTTGCTTCTTCGATTCTACGATCGATGATGTAATCTTGGACCGTTGAACCTAATTCAGTCTTAAAGAGTGTTCGCAGTTTAGATTCACTGATGTTAAAATAACTCGCTAACTCTTTGACTTTCAAAGGTCGATACATATTAGTGTTGATATATTGAATGATCGAAGTTGTAAGTGGCGATAGGTGTAAGGTGATGACCTTATTTACTTCGCTGGTGTAATACACGATCGCCGAATCACGGACTTGCAAGATCTCATCTAAAGTATTGCTTAGTTCAGTCTTTTTGATGAAAAGATCACGACTACCATAAGCAGTGATGATATCCATCCCTAATTCGATCCCAGCCTGAGAGAGTTTTTCAAAGACCACGATCGAATAATTTTTTTCTGAACGTAAGGTATCGCCTGTAACTGCAGGGATGACCCCATTGCTTAGCTTGAAGACCATATCGCGTAATTTGTTGACATCACCACTGCGCACATAGTCTAAGATCTTATGTTCATAGAGATAGAGATACATATTTGAATCGAAGTTTTGAGAAACTAAATATTCGATCCGTTCATCGGTGATCTCAGCTGAATATTTCTTTGTTTCAAGGTGGATCTTATCAGACATTAGATCTTTTATCTCACCGGAAAAGAAGTAGTGGACCATGATCAAAATATCACGCAGCTCACTAGTTGAAAATAACGGTAGGTCATTTAAATAACTATAGAGGAACTCTTGATCTTTAGCGCTGATCTTTAAATCTTTCATTCCCTTATAGAAGAAGGTTTTATCAACGATATTGCATTTGAAGGGACCAAATAGGATATGAAAATTCTCAAAATTATAGAGTAAAAACATGTCGTTTAGTTCCCCACTGATGAAGCTGAACAACTCGTGTGAGTTCAAAGCTCCTTTTAGAATATTTTCATAGTCGTTAAAGAGCACCGTTGTCTGATTGGAACGATACTCTTCGATGATCTCTAAATTTTCGTCAAAGACAATAATTGGAAGTCTGAGACAAATATGCAGAGATTTGATCATTTTTAGCCTTTTCATATAAATCGTGACCTCTTTACATATATAAATTAAAATTGATATATAGATCTTTTAATAATTGGCTAATCCAATTAACATTATAACTTTTTTTCGTTTAATCTAGTTAACAAATTCAACGATTTTGCAATTTTTATTGAAAAATACAATTATTTAGATAAAAAATATGACGTTTTTTACAATTCTTGTTGAATTATTCATTCTCGAAAAATTCAACAAAGACTATACATCATTAATGTTTATTTAAAGGAGAGAAATAAGGACAAATGGTCTCAAAAAATAATCGAGATCTGTATTTGAGAAGATCCGCCAACAAGGTCTCCAAATATACGATCAAAAAGCTTAGTGTAGGTGTAACTTCTGTTTTAGTAGGTACGACTTTTTTCATCGGTTCTACTAGTCAAGCAAATGATTCAGAACAAGAAACAACGCAACAGTCTGACACAGCAGTTAAAGCTTCCGATACAAGTAGTACTAATGATTCTTCCCGACTCAAAGTTCAAGAAGCTAGCCAAGATCAAGCATCAACTTCCACCACAGATGCCGATCAAGCGCAAGCAGCTGGAAATGCTACAAGTACTCAAGCATCGACTTCCACAACTTCCACCAACGATGCCCAAGATTCCTCCGCAGATGAAATCAACCAGACAAATACGCAGGTAGAAAACAATAAACAAGAAGCGACAACCACTGATCAAGCTGAATCAAATAATGATTCGGTATTATCCAATAATAATGTAGCAAATTCGGCTGAAAGTCAAGCAAAAGCCAATGAAGAAACCGCTGCAACACCTCAAGATACAGCAGGTTTCCGACGTGCTAATGTCGATACTTCAGCCTGTGCTTTAGCTGCTAATACAGACAATACGATCGCTGATGTTTCTAGTTGGCAAGAATTGATCAGCGCTATGGGTATTCTAATTACCAAACGATCAATGTTAATGGCGCGATCACGCCTTCCAGCAATGGAAATATCGGAAGCAATGGTCATAACGTTACGGTACAGGTCAATCACGTAATGCTGGCCCAAGTAAAGTTGAATTGGGTGAAAACTCGACCTTTAACTTTACTGGTCGTGACGGGATCATCTTAGGCAATAACTCAAGCTTTGTCTCAGGTGAATATTCTAAGGTCCACTTCCAAAACAAAGGTCGTGGGGGCGCTTTAGACTTGGCAAACGATTCTAACATTACGATCTCTAAACATTCAGATACTTTATTTGAATCAAACGGTAAAACTGGTACATCTGGTTCTTACGATGGTTACAATTACATCGGGGTCAATGAAGGCGGGAATATCTTAATTGATGAATTTGCCACTTTCCGTGTTATCTTGACTAACCGTGGCGATAACCCTTGGGATGACGTGATCTCACTTGATTCACGTGGTAGCAATACTTCAGCTAGCTTTGTTTCTAAAAAAGGTGCGATCATCGATATTCGCGATGATAACACAAACTTCTATGCTGAATTGATCTCTTTCCCATTGGGGCTGCTGACTCTAAGATCGATATTCAAGATCCATTGTATATCAACTTACAATGTTATTCAGCTGGTGGTGCGATCACTGGTCGGCAGATCGCTGAGGGTGTCAATACTAAGACAGCTTACGATGCGGTAAATATACCAAAGATCGATGGTTATGAAGTACAGATCAAATCAACAAATGCCAATGGTGTAACAGTTGGTAGTGCGGCTGATACAGTCAAGGCTAACTTAGACATTCCTGATGAGATCGTTAAAGATGTCAAAGTTCCTGTGATCACAGGTTACTATGCTGATAAGGCAAATGTTCCAGGTTACACAACAGGTATCGTGAGTGTGACCCCAGGTGTTCCAGGTGAAGATACACCAGTTGAAGTTCCAACAACGCCAGCACTAGCTAAAGAAGCCCCACAAGCTGCTGCTGAATTACCACAAATGGGTGATGCAAATGAAACAACGATGGCTGCGGTCGGTGCCGCAATTGTTGCAGCTACTTTAGGCTTAGTTGGCTTTGGTGTTAAAAAGAAGGATGAAAAAAACTTCTAAATTTTTAAGTGAATAGAATACAAGAAAGAAGGAATTATTCTCCTTCTTTTTTGTTTTGAACAAGATATTTCTGGGCTGATGTAGTAGTCAGCGTATGCTGATTTTAGTATAATTAAGTATATGAGAATAGAATAAAAATTTTGTTATTAAACTGGGGGCAAAATAAATGAAGCTAGTACCATTATGGCTCGAACGATAAAAAAGAAAGGATAAGAAAAATGTCGGCAGAAAAAATCGTTATTGTGGGAGCTAACCATGCTGGGTTGGCGGTTGCTCGGAATTTAATGGATAGTGGAAAAGAATTTGAGATCACTATGATCGATAAGAGTGATAATTTAGGCTATCTTAGTTGTGGTACACCATTACTTTTATCAAACGAGATCAATTATTATCGAAATTTCTTCTATGTCGATAATGAAACTTTACGCAAGCAGCTTGCAGCCCTTTACACAGAAGCACTTGTCGAATCGATCGATTTTAGGAACAAAAAAGTGATCTTTAGGGATAAACAAGGATTACAAGGAGTCAAGTATGATAAGCTAGTTTTAGCAACGGGGGCGTCACAAGTTAGTCTAGGGATCAATGGTAATGATCTACGTGGGATCTATCGTATCAAGAATTTAAATGAGGGACTCGAAGTAAATCAGCGTTTGGATCTGAATAATGTCAAAAATGTTGCGATCATCGGTGGTGGCTATATCGGGATCGAAGTGGCTGAAGCGATCCAAAAACGTGGAAAGCATGTAACGATCTATGATGCCAACCCGCATTTAATGATGTCGCACTATGATGAACCATTTGGCCGCCTAGTCGAAGAACGCTTGCGTGAAAAAGGGATCGATCTATGTTTAGAAGAAGAGGTCCAAAGCTATGTCGGTAAATCTGGTAGGATCGATCAGATCATTACTGACCGTGGGAAATACTCGACTGATATGGCCATTTTGACGATGGGATTCTTACCAAATACTTCCCTAGGACGTTTCCATTTAGAGCTATACACTAATGGTGCCTATATTGTAAATGAGTATCAACAGACTTCTGATCCAGATATCTACGCGGTAGGCGATTGTTCGACCTCGTATTCAAATATCCTAAAAGAATTAGTCGTTAACTTTTCAGTCTCGGATGCCTTGCGGGGGGCCTATGTTGCAGCCAAAAATATTGCGGGGGAAAATATTTCCTCAAGTGGGACCCAAGCTTCAAATGCGGTGCGGGTCTACGGGTTGAATCTATTTTCAACGGGTGTGACAGTCAATGAAGCCATCCGTTATAGTATCCCCCATGAATACGTTGACTATGAGACTTGGCAAAGACCAAAATTCATGCTTGAAAATAGCAAGATCAAATTGCGTTTGGTCTACCATAAAGAAGATCATCGCCTTTTAGGAGCCCAGATCGCAAGCCGGTCAGATCAAGCGGGTACACTGCATATGCTTTCACTTGCGATCCAAAAAGAGGTCACAGTAGATGAATTAAAGGTCTCTGACTTCTTCTTTTATCCATACTTTAACCAACCTGAGAATTTTGTGACAGAAGCAACACGACATGTAAGTAAGAAACGAGGCAAAGCAGATGACAAATGAGATGAATGAACAAAAAGTAGCCGAATTTCTAGATGCATTAGATGAGTTTGTGGCAGATGTTACTGATCAAGCTAAAGCGTTGCGCTTTTATACTTGTTTGGGCAATGTGAAGCTCTATGTTATCTTGGAATACGGCTATCCTAAGACAAAAGAAAATGATGGTAAAAAAGAGCTTTTAGTCTATACGACAGAACCGACTAAGCTCCTTGAAAGCTCAGGGTTAAGCACGGTCGCTTTAGGACTCGAACGGCTAGCTCAAGAATTAAAAACGCTTGGAGCAGCGGGAATGTTAGTTGATGAAGGTGAACGTGATGTCATCATTCCAGCTGAGAATGTTTTTCAGGTCCAAGCTTTAAAGAAGAAGGCAGCTGACTTTAAATTAAAGACAATGCCCGAACAGCTTTCTTTGACGTTGGAAAATGAGATCAGACGGGTAGTCAAGACAAAACCTGATGTTCTCAGTGCTTGGCTATTGGGGATCTTATTACCAGGAAAGAGTGACTATGAATATATGGTGACCCTAGAATATGCTTCTACTGTAGCTAGTGCTGAAAAAGAGCGTTTAGCGCAACAGATCGCAGCTCAAGTGACTCCATTACTACCAGATGGGACCGAGCTTTTGATCGGAACGACCGCTGAATTGGCGGGTGAGCGAGCTAAGCGTGACTTTGCACCGTTTTATATCAAGTTGAATTTTTAGTGAGGTGGCTAAATACTAATGAAAAAATTTTTAAAGTATTGTTTGATCGTAGTCTTGCTTGTTGTAGGATTGGCGCTTATCTTTAACCAACAGATCAAAAATGCCTTAGTCAACCATATGACTAATTCAGCTGTCAGCACGACAGTTGTTAAAGCTGATCAAAACTCCAAAAAGGCAAATTTTAACTTTAAAAAGATCAAAGCTGTCGATAATCAAATGGTCGTTAGTGCGGCCACGAGTGCTAAAAATGATGCCATCGGGAAGATCGCTATGCCAAGTGTAGGGTTAAAATTACCGATCTTTGAAGGCTTGAACAATGAAGATCTGGTACGTGGTGCGGGAACGATGAAGCAAGGCGAACAAATGGGGGCAGAAGGCAACTATGCCTTAGCTGGGCACCATATGAAAGATGCCAAATTACTTTTTGGTCCGCTAGCTGATGCCAAGCTGGGAGACAAGATCTATGTGACCGATGAAAAGAAAGTATATGTTTACACGACTACTGTTAAAACAGTTGTTAACAAGAGTGAAGTTCAATATATTTATGATGAACCGGGCAAAAAGATGATAACTTTGGTGACCTGTGCTTCGGGTGATGATGGCGAAGTCGATCGTACGATCATTCAAGGTGAATTAGCTGAAGTTTTGGATGCAACAAAGGAAAATCTTAAGTATTTCAACTAATTGACAGCAACTTACTTTACTGATAGAGTTATACTGATAAAGATCTAAGGAGTAAAAGAATGTCGAAGAAAAAAGTGGCACTTGCTTGCTCAGAATGTGGTTCACGAAACTATTCGATCACCGAAAATGTTAACCGCGCAGAACGCTTAGAAGTTAAAAAGTTTTGCAAGTACTGTGGCAAACATACGATCCATCGTGAAACCAAGTAGTTCATGGAGGCGTAATATAGATGAAATTCATTAAAAGTGTTATCAAAACAATGAAGGATACGACTTGGTTAACAGCTAAGGAGACCAGACGTGATACGACCACAGTAGTAGTCATGTCATTAGCATTTGCAGTCTTCTTTGGTTTAGTTGATTATGCGGCTCAAGCTGTGATCAATTTGTTAGTCTAGTTTTTAAAGGGCTGGTATTACCGGCCTTTTTTTGTTACAATTAAGTAAGGACAGGACCTTCGAACGCATTCGGGGGTTTTTATTTTGCAGTTAAATGATAAGCATAATTAAGGAGAAAAACATGGCAGAATCATTTGAAAAGAAATGGTATGTATTACATACATACGCAGGTTATGAAAATAAAGTCAAAACTAACTTGGAATCACGGGCACAATCAATGGGGATGGAAGACTATATTTTCCGCGTAGTCGTTCCAGAAGAAGAAAAAGTTGAAACAACTAAGACCGGTAAGGAAAAAGTTGAAACTTTGAAAACTTTCCCAGGTTATGTGCTAGTTGAAATGGTGATGACTGACCAATCATGGTACGTTGTACGTAACACACCAGGCGTAACAGGCTTTGTTGGGTCACACGGTGCTGGTAGTAAGCCAGCTCCATTGCTTGATGAAGAGATCGATCACATCTTGAACCAACTTCAAGGTAGTGAACATCAAGCTGATTTTGATGCTGAAGTAGGCGATGCAGTGACGATCATCGAAGGTGCGTTTGCAAGCATGGTCGGTAAGATCACTGAGATCGATGCTGAAAAGTCAAAAGTCAAAGTTATGATCGATATGTTTGGCCGTGAAACAATGGCCGAATTGGACTTTGACCAAGTTGAGCGTTTAGTTTAGGATCTAGGACTACAGTTATAATTACTGTAGTCTTTTTTCAAAATGGGGTGAATGCGAGATGCTTAAAGATGCTAATAAATTGGTCCAGACAACAGTTATAGCGGCGGGCGGTCTAGCTTTGGGAGCGGCGCTTGAGTGGTATAAATTAGCTGAACCGAGTAAAAATCGAGAAGTGACGCTTCAAAATCAGATCCCGACATTATTTATTCACGGCTATGCTGGGACCCGCTTGTCCTCAGGCTTGATGATCAAACGGTTCGAACACTATGGGTGGGGGCAAAAAAGTACAGTGATCGTGGTAAAAGCCGATGGCCGTTTAAAGATCAAGGGCGACCCTAGTATCCCTGGTGGTTTTATCCAAGTATTATTTGATAAAAATCGGATGTCGATCATTCATCAGACTGACTGGTTATGGCGTTTGATGAGTTATTTGAAAAATAACTATGGCATCGAAAAGATAAATATCATTGCTCATTCGATGGGAGGCGTGACCGTTTTGAACTTTTTGAGCAAGTTTGGGATCTCGGATCGTGTTCCACATGTGGAAAAAGTCGTGACTTTAGGTGTGCCTTTCAACGATACTGAAGTCGGCAAGGATGGTAAGGAGATCGAATATCGCCCGTTGACTCAGTACGGGCCGCTTACGATGGCACCGCTATTTAGTAAGATCAAAAAGCATCGTTATATCATTTCACCCGATACGAAATTTTTGAATATCGCGGGTGATCTGGAAAATGGGACGGCTTCAGATGGTTCGGTCTCTTTAGATTCAGTCTTGAGTTTGCGCTATTTGTTACCACGCCAAGTCTACCATGAAGTGATCGTGAAGGATAAAAAGGCATCGCATTCACGTCTCCATGAAAATCGTCAAGTCGATAAGATGATCGGCCAATTTTTATTTGGTAAGCAAGCTTTACAGGCATTTGCGGATAAGTAGATCTCAGTTCAGAAAAAATTTCGGGCAAAATATTGTTTTTTGAAAAAAAGCGTGTTATATTTTATAAGTATGCTTTTAGCATATTGAAGTGGGAGGTCAAATATGCTGACCATCCGTACCACACACGGAATAAGGAGGAATGACCCGTGGCAAAAAACGTAATCAACGTTGTTAAATTACAAATTCCTGCTGGTAAAGCAACTCCAGCTCCACCAGTAGGTCCTGCTTTAGGTCAAGCAGGTATCAACATCATGGGATTCACAAAAGAATTTAACGCTCGTACAGCTGACCAAGCTGGTATGATCATCCCAGTTGTTATCAGTGTTTATGAAGATCGTTCATTTGACTTCATTACAAAGACACCGCCTGCTGCAGTTTTACTTAAGAAAGCTGCTGGTGTAGAAAAAGGCTCCGGCGAACCTAACACAAACAAAGTTGCTACAGTTACAAAAGCACAAGTTAAGGAAATCGCTGAATCAAAAATGCAAGATCTAAACGCTGCAGACGTAGAAGCTGCTATGCGCATGATTGAAGGTACTGCACGAAGCATGGGCTTTGTTGTAGAAGACTAATTTTCTACGGCCATGCTTCTCAGACGGACACTTCTGTGAAAGCAGATCTGTCAAGTGGGAGGTATATCCGATAGACCACATTTTGCAAGGAGGAACTCACTAATGGCTAAAAAGAAAAGCAAGAAATATTTAGAAGCTGCTAAAAAAGTCGAAGCAGACAAAGCTTACACAGCTAACGAAGCAGTTGCTTTGGTTAAAGAAATCGACTTTGCAAACTTCGACGCAACAGTTGAAGTTGCATTTAACTTAAACTTAGATACAAAACAAGCAGACCAACAATTACGTGGTGCTTTAGTTTTACCAAACGGTACAGGTAAAGAACAAACAGTTGTTGTCTTTGCTAAAGGTCCTAAAGCTCAAGAAGCTAAGGATGCAGGTGCAGACGTTGTCGGTGACGATGACTTAGTTGCACGTATCCAAGATGGCTGGTTGGACTTTGACGTTGCGATTGCAACACCAGACATGATGGCACAAGTTGGTCGTTTAGGTCGTGTACTTGGACCTAAAGGCTTAATGCCAAACCCTAAGACTGGTACAGTTACAATGGACGTTGCTAAAGCTGTTTCTGACGCTAAGAGCGGTCAAGTAACATACCGTACAGACCGTGACGGTAACGTACACGTGCCAGTTGGTAAAGTATCATTTGACGAAGCTGCTTTAGTTGGCAACTTCCAAGCAATCTACGATACAATTGCTAAATTACGTCCAGCTGCTGTTAAAGGAACATACATCAAGCATGTTTCCTTGGCATCAACATTTGGACCAAGTGTTACACTTGACACAAACTCATTATAAGAATAAGTTTGTCGCTTAAAAGCCGTGGTCGATTGACTGCGGCTTTTTTTGTTGCAAGCTAGGTGTCAAAAGGTATATAGTTTAGCATAAGATGAGCTGGATATGTGATCAAGGTCAATGAGGAGTGGTTAACTGTTACCAAAAACATAGAAAAATGTGTTATAACAAACCATGGA
>NZ_AYYW01000009.1 GCF_001434535.1 Ligilactobacillus animalis KCTC 3501 = DSM 20602 | reverse complement strand
CCTGAATTGTCAAATCAAGTTAGAAAAAACTACATGCTCATTTGTAATGTACTTCATGAATACTTCTAGTGGGGTTCTATAGTTTAAACTTTTACGTGGAATATTGTTTCTATAACTAGCTACCTGTTGGACATAGTCAGTGGAGAGGTCACTAAGATCAATATCTTTTCCTAGTCCGTCTTTTCTAAGTAATCCATTTGTCTGTTCATTTAGCGCTCGTTGGTTAGGTGCACCTACATCGGCAAAATAGGTACTGATATCATGCTTATTAGAAATATCTTTCCACTTAGAAAATTCCTTACCATTATCAAAAGTGATCGATTTAAAGAGTCCTTTAGGAGTAACAGAAAGTAAAGCATCAAGTTTCTCTAAAATAGCTTTATCCGTCTTATAGCGTGTATTCAAAAGGATGACAGCCTTAGACTTTCGTTCAACTAATGTCATTACTGCACCACGATGTTTTTTACCTTGGATCGTATCAGCTTCAAGATGTCCAAATTCATTATGGTAGTTGGGATAGTCCTGATGCCGCTCTGAAAGGGACCGACCTAGTCGTCCAGCTTTTCCAC
Source organism: Ligilactobacillus animalis KCTC 3501 = DSM 20602 (assembly GCF_001434535.1). GTDB lineage: Bacteria > Bacillota > Bacilli > Lactobacillales > Lactobacillaceae > Ligilactobacillus > Ligilactobacillus animalis. Next base: position 501 of record NZ_AYYW01000009.1, on the reverse strand, counting down.
GGCGTTCAACGTAACCATTTGGATGTCTTTTTCCTTTCATTGGGAGTGAGATCACATCTAGAACGTTAGAACGCTTGAAGATGCGATAAAGTGTACGCATTGAGCAACTGATATGTTTTTCATTACGTCCGATAATCGTATCAGGGGTCCAACCTAGACTAACTTTTTCCTTGATGTACTCAAGCTCATCATTAGGTAATACGATGGGTTTACGGCCGGATCTAGATTTATTAGCCCGATAGTTTTCATAGTATTCAGAGATCGAATTCCCAGCATCTAAAAAACGATATACTCGATAAATAGTTTCAGCACTACGCTTTAAGGTTTTAGCTACAATATAGGCTTTAACACCTTGATTCCAAAAATTTTGTATGAAGGACAGTTCGCTTATGGTAAGATGATTATAGGTCATTTGTGATTTTCCTTTACTTTTGTTTGTAGTTACCCAAAAGTCTATCACAAATGGCTTTTTATTTTTCTAACTTAATTTTACAAACTGCG
>NZ_AYYW01000058.1 GCF_001434535.1 Ligilactobacillus animalis KCTC 3501 = DSM 20602 | reverse complement strand
CCCTAGCCGTGATACTCAAATTTGAGAAACACGACAACGAGCGTAACGGACATTTTTGTCCCTAGCGTATATAAGCCCCCGCAACGGCTAAACCCAAAACACCCACCCAATAAATGAATGATGAACAGGAAATAGAACGGAATGAAACAACTTAGCACAGACGAAAAAAACATCTTGAAACTGCTGGAATATCTAACAACTAAAGGAGATCAAGACAATGGCAAATCT
>NZ_AYYW01000008.1 GCF_001434535.1 Ligilactobacillus animalis KCTC 3501 = DSM 20602 | reverse complement strand
TCAAACTTGTTCTTTGAAAACTAGATAATATCTTTTATTTCTTTGTTAATTAAAATAACCGAGAACACCGCGTTTTAAAGAGTTTAAAATATTAATGTTTAATCGCTAAACTCATAACCATTATCGTAAGATAATATAGGTTAAGTTATTAAGGGCGCATGGTGGATGCCTTGGCACTAGGAGCCGATGAAGGACGTGACTAACTGCGATAAGCTTCGGGGAGTTGTAAGTAAACTGTGATCCGGAGATTTCCGAATGGGGAAACCCAGCAGGAGTAAAGGCCTGTTATCACTGAGTGAATACATAGCTCAGTTGAAGGTAGACGTGGGGAACTGAAACATCTAAGTACCCATAGGAAGAGAAAGAAAATTCGATTCCCTGAGTAGCGGCGAGCGAAAAGGGAACAGCCCAAACCAAGAAGCTTGCTTCTTGGGGTTGTAGGACTGGACATTTGAGTTACCAAGAAACGAAGTAGTTGAATGATTTGGGAAGATCAGCCAGAGAAGGTGATAGCCCTGTAAGCGAAACTTCGTTTCCTCAGCCCAGTATCCTGAGTACGGCGGAACACGTGAAACTCCGTCGGAATCCGGGAGGACCATCTCCCAAGGCTAAATACTCCCTAGTGACCGATAGTGAACCAGTACCGTGAGGGAAAGGTGAAAAGCACCCCGGGAGGGGAGTGAAATAGCTCCTGAAACCATGTGCCTACAAGTAGTCAGAGCCCGTTAATGGGTGATGGCGTGCCTTTTGTAGAATGAACCGGCGAGTTACGTTAGCGTGCGAGGTTAAGGCGCAAAGGCCGGAGCCGTAGCGAAAGCGAGTCTGAATAGGGCGAATGAGTACGTTGACGTAGACCCGAAACCAGGTGACCTACCCATGTCCAGGTTGAAGGTGCGGTAAGACGCACTGGAGGACCGAACCCGTGTATGTTGAAAAATGCTGGGATGAGGTGTGGGTAGAGGTGAAATTCCAAACGAACTTGGAGATAGCTGGTTCTCTCCGAAATAGCTTTAGGGCTAGCCTCGGAGTTAAGGATCGTGGAGGTAGAGCACTGTTTGGACTAGGGGCCCGTCTTGGGTTACTGAATTCAGATAAACTCCGAATGCCACAGATCTATATCCGGGAGTCAGACTGCGAGTGATAAGATCCGTAGTCGAAAGGGAAACAGCCCAGACCACCGATTAAGGTCCCTAAATATGTGTTAAGTGGAAAAGGATGTGGAATTGCACAGACAACTAGGATGTTGGCTTAGAAGCAGCCACCATTTAAAGAGTGCGTAATAGCTCACTAGTCGAGTGATCCTGCGCCGAAAATGTAACGGGGCTAAACACATTACCGAAATCGTGGATGCAACTATGTTGCATGGTAGGAGAGCGTTCTAAGGGCGATGAAGCTAGACCGTAAGGACTGGTGGAGCGCTTAGAAGTGAGAATGCCGGTATGAGTAGCGAAAGATCAGTGAGAATCTGGTCCACCGTATGACTAAGGTTTCCTGGGGAAGGCTCGTCCTCCCAGGGTTAGTCGGGACCTAAGCCGAGGCCGAGAGGCGTAGGCGATGGATAACAGGTTGAGATTCCTGTACTGGTTTGATTTGTTTGAACGATGGAGGGACGCAGGAGGCTAGAGATGCGTGCT
>NZ_AYYW01000057.1 GCF_001434535.1 Ligilactobacillus animalis KCTC 3501 = DSM 20602 | reverse complement strand
AACAATGTAGAAGAATGTACTTAAACTTCTATATTGTTCTACATTTTATATAGCAGAATTAGGAATTTTGGAAGTGGTACCATATATACAATAAGTGGTTCTTGATTAGGGGAATGCTCATGACATGAAAAGCCCTAGATTTTTTTGAGAAAATTTAATTAAAATCTGTAAAAATGGACATGACGACTTGAAAAAAGCCTTAAAAAAGTGCACAATGGTATATAAACTTATAAATTGAGGAGTTATAAAGCGCATGGCTAAAAGAGGAATGTTGATCGTCCTTTCAGGTCCTTCTGGTGTGGGGAAGGGTACTGTGCGAAAGGAGATCTTTTCACAAGAAGGAAACAACTTTGACTATTCGATCTCAATGACGACTAGACAAATGCGACCAGGCGAAGTTGACGGTAAAGATTATTACTTCGTTTCAAAAGAAGAGTTTGAAAAAGAGATCGCTGACGGAGGCATGTTGGAGTATGCTCAATATGTTGACAATTATTATGGTACACCATTAAAATACGTTAATGAGATGCTTGATGCGGGTAAGGATGTCTTTTTGGAGATCGAAGTCAAAGGTGCAATGCAAGTACGTGAAAAAGTTTCTGACGGCTTGTTCATCTTCTTGACCCCACCTGACCTAATGGAACTTCGCCAACGGATCATCAATCGCGGGACTGATGATCTAGAAACGATCGATAAGCGTATGGAAAAGGCAAAAGACGAGATCGAAATGATGCAAAATTACGATTACGCGGTCGTAAACGATGAAGTTGCTAAGGCAGCTGAAAAGATCAAAACGATCATTCGGGCTGAACGTTGGCGTGTTAAACGTTTCTTGCCTGATTATAAGAAACAATTAGGGGTCGACTGACCGCTTTAAGTCGAGAGCTAAGAAGTTTAAATGTGAGGCAATAGCGCAATAAATCTAGGAAAGGAAGAGACTATATTCTTCACAAGTTTATTTTGACTTGTTCACATTCATATAGTCGAGAATATTCAATGATTTTATATCCATCAGTAGATGAACTTTTAGAACGTGTCGATTCACGTTACTCTTTGATCATGCTTGCATCTAAGCGTGCCCATGAACTTGATGCTGGGGCACATCCAATGTTAAGCGAATATGAATCGGTAAAAAGTGTTGGCCGAGCTTTAGAAGAAATCGTTGCCGGTGACCTTAAGATCAAATCTGAAGGTGAAGAAGGCTAATATAGTAGAGTGAGACTGAGGTTGACCTTGGTCTCATTTTTTTTGAACAACTAAAAATATTAAATTTGAGGAATGTGCTAAAATATGTATAGATAATTAAAGGGGCTGATTTTTTGGAGAAAAAACATATAGCGCTCTATGTAAGTGGTGGGATCGCGGCCTATAAAGCAGCTATTTTGGCGCGACTCTTCGTTAAACAAGGGGCAAAGGTCAAGGTCGCAATGACTAAAGCGGCGCAAGCGTTTGTTACACCACTAACTTTTAAGGGCTTGACCCATCAAGAAGTTTATACCGATCTCTTTGAAAATGATTCACCTGTACCACATATCAAGTTAGCCGATTGGACCGATCTAGCTGTGGTAGTACCAGCTACAGCTAATGTGATCGCTAAAATGGCTAATGGGATAGCTGATGACTTTGTAACGACTGCTCTATTAGCGACGGCAGCGCCTAAATACGTTGTGCCTGCCATGAATGATAAAATGTGGGCTGATCCTGCAACAAGGCGCAATATTGCACGATTACAGGCCGATGGTGTTGCAATTTTAGAGCCAGTGAATGGTCTATTAGCTGAAGGTTATGCCGGTAAAGGCCGGATGCCCGAACCAGAAGCTATCTATGCTTGGATCGCTGACGTAGAAAATATCGAACAAGATCTTAGAGGAAAAAAAGTTTTGATAAGTGCAGGCGGGACCCGAGAAGCGATCGATCCAGTCAGATATATCGCCAATCGTTCGAGTGGAAAAATGGGATATGCCTTAGCCAAGCGAGCTTTAGCCCGGGGAGCAGAAGTTACCTTGGTCACTGGCCCGACTAAACTAACGCCACCAGCAGGGGTCACGACATATGAGATCCAGACTGCCGCAGAATTAGAGGAAGCGATGCTCACCCATTATGCCAAACAAGATATTGTGATCATGGCAGCCGCAGTGGCGGACTATCGCGTTAAAACAGTTGCAGAACAAAAGATCAAGAAAAATGCTGAAACATGGCAGTTAGAGCTCGTAAAAAATCCGGATATCTTAAAACGGTTAGGCGAATTAAAGCGTGAGCAAGTATTGGTTGGCTTTGCGGCTGAAACGACCGATCTTTTAGCGCATGCAACTAAAAAGTTACAGCAAAAAAATGCTGATCTCTTAGTTGCAAATGATGTTTCACGAAAAGATATCGGCTTTGGGGCTGACGATAATGAAGCCTGGCTATTGACAAGAAAAAACGCACCTAAAGCTACGGGTAAGCTAAAAAAGACGCAATTAGCTGATCTGATCTTGAGTTCTGCTTTGCAGTTACGAGGTGAGAGCTGATGGCACGTTATGCGCAAGTTATTGTTGATGTGCCCGCCATGCAGACTAATCGTCCCTATACGTATGAGTTACCGCAAGAATTACAGGATCAAGCTCAGGTAGGGATGCGAGTGATCGTTCCTTTTGGTAAAGGAGAACGCCAGATCCAAGGGTTTATCGTCGGTCTGACTGATGAATATGAGCTTGCGATCGCTCCTAAGCGCGTTACAAGTTTAATGGACTTAGCCCCAGTTTTGAATAATGAAGCTTTACAATTAGCCGATTGGTTAGCCCAAAAGACATTTTCATTTAAGATCCGTTGCCTGCAAGTGATGTTGCCTAATGTCATGCGTGCGAGTTATTCTAAGAGTTTACGTTTGCTTTCGGCTGTTGAATTACCGCAAGAACTGAACTCACTTTTTGCTGGAGGATCCGAGATCGAATTTGATGAGAGCAAATTGTCGGCACAACAATTGAATAAGTTAGCACAAATGCGCCAAGCTGGTCATTTAGAAGTGGTCTATCATGTTAAAGATCGGGCTAAAGCTAAGCTAGTCGGGGTGGTGACTTCACTGGTCGATGAACAAAATTATACTCAATTCAAAGCTAAAGTGCGGAAAAATGCCCATAAACAATTGGAGTTATTAGAATTTTTATACCAAAATCCGCACCAAAGTTTTTTGCAAACAAAGCTACAAGCAGATTTACAAGTCAGTCTAAATCAATTAAAAAAAGCGGCTCAGCAAGGCTGGCTAAAATTAGCTCAGCAAGAACGCTATCGTGATCCCTATGGTGATAAAACGCTCCAAGTAACTACGCCCAAGCAATTAACGCCTGAACAACAGCGAGCGGTCGAACAGATCGATCAAGCGATAACAGCTAAAAATGCGACTACATTTTTATTGGAAGGTGTGACTGGCAGTGGTAAGACAGAAGTCTATCTGCAAGCGATCGCCCATGCATTGAGCCAAGGACGTTCGGCTTTGATGCTCGTACCAGAAATATCGCTGACGCCACAGATGGTCCAAAGAGTCAAAGAGCGTTTCGGCAAAGATGTTGCGATGTTGCATAGTGCGTTATCAGATGGAGAACGTTATGATGAATGGCGTCGGATCGAGCGCAAGGAAGCCAAAGTCGTAGTTGGTGCGCGCTCAGCTATTTTTGCTCCTTTAGATGATCTTGGGCTGATCATTATTGATGAGGAGCATGAAGCGAGTTATAAACAAGAAGATATGCCCCGTTATCAAGCCCGGGATGTGGCGCTTTGGCGTGGAAAATACCACAATTGTCCCGTCGTTTTAGGCTCAGCGACCCCAGATCTAGCGACGCGTGCGCGGGCGCAAAAGGGTGTTTATCAACAATTGAATTTAACTAAACGGATCAATGGTAGCTCTTTGCCACAGGTCACTTTAGTCGATATGCGTGAAGCGGTCAAAACAGCGCCTGCTCCAGATTTTTCGCAGATATTGCTTGATCAGATCACCGAACGTTTAGCTAGAAAAGAACAGGTCGTCTTGATGTTGAATCGGCGTGGCTATTCGTCGTTTGTTTTGTGTCGCGATTGCGGCTTTGTCTTGAAGTGTCCGAATTGTGATGTTTCGTTGACCTTACACATGGATACGCACTCGATGAAATGCCATTATTGTGGTCATGAAGAAGCGATCCCGAATCGCTGTCCGAGTTGTGATAGCAAAAAGATCCGTTACTATGGGACCGGAACTCAAAAAGTCCAAGCTGAGTTAGAAAAGTTATTGCCTGAAGCAAGGATCTTACGGATGGATGTGGATACAACACGTAAAAAAGGCGCACATGAGCGGTTATTAGCTAAATTTGGAGCGCATGAAGCTGATATTTTATTAGGAACACAAATGATCGCTAAAGGGTTAGACTTCCCCGATGTGACTTTAGTTGGAGTTTTAAATGCTGATACATCTTTGAGTTTGCCAGATTATCGTTCGAGTGAACGGACTTTTCAACTTTTGACCCAGGTAAGTGGACGGGCTGGACGGGCCGATAAGACCGGCCAAGTGGTCATTCAGACTTATAATCCCGAGCATTATGCGATCCAGTTAGCCTGTCGTCAAGATTATGAGCAATTTTTCTTCTATGAGATGAATTTGCGCCATTTGAACAATTACCCGCCGTATTACTATACGATCAAGATCACAGTTAGTGCTAAAAGTGAGGCAGAAGCTGCTAAAGAAAGCTTTGCGATCAAAAAAGGACTCGACCAATGCTTGAGCCCACAAGCGCTAGTTTTAGGGCCAACGCCAAGTTCGATCTTAAAGATCAAGAATCGGTTTTATTACCAATTAGTGATAAAATATAAACAAGAACCCGCTTTGGAAAAATATTTACAAGACTTGCTCTTACAAAGCCAAAGCGGTGAGAAAAAAGGGATCATGGTCGTGATCGATCGTGAACCAGTCAATTTTTTATAATGTTAAGTAAAGAGGATGATAAGTGAAATGACATCAGTAGTATTTATGGGGACACCACAATTTGCTGCCCCGATCTTAGAAGGTCTAGTGACCAATGGATATGACGTAAAAGCAGTCGTGACCCAACCAGACCGTTATACAGGACGTAAACGAGTCTTGACAGCTTCACCAGTCAAAGAAATGGCTTTAAAACATGGGATCAAGGTTTTACAACCAGAAAAGATCTCAGGGAGTCCTGAGATGCAAGAGATCATTGATCTACATCCAGATTTGATCATTACCGCCGCTTTTGGTCAATTTTTACCTACTAAACTGATCCAAGCAGCAAAGATCGGCGCGATCAATGTTCACGGTTCCTTGTTGCCTAAATACCGTGGGGGGGCTCCGGTACAGTATGCGATCATGAATGGGGATGATAAGACAGGTGTCACGATCATCTATATGGTCAAGCAGATGGATGCGGGCGCAATGTTAGCTCAAAAAGAGATGCCGATCGGACCAAAAGACGATACAGCTTCGATTTTTGAAAAGATGAGTATCTTAGGGCGCGATACCTTACTAGAAATGCTACCACAATTGATCGCAGGTGAGATCAAACCAGTTGAACAAGATGAGACTAAAGTCGTCTTTTCACCAACGATCAAACCAGCAGAAGAGAGCTTGAGTCTAGATCTGACAGCTAAAGAACTCGACTGGAAGATCCGTGCATTACGCCCAGCTCCAGGCGCATACTTTGCCGATCTCAAAGGTAAGCGGACTAAATTATGGGAGATCGAACCATTGACGCAAACAACTGAGTTTGAAGCTGGGACAGTGGTCGAAGTTTCAAAACATGAGCTGATCTTAGCTGCAGCTGAAAATACGACTTATAGTGTCAAAATTTTACAACCAGCAGGTAAGCCTAAATTAAAGATCACCGATTATTTAAATGGTGTTGGTCAAGGACTAAAAGTAGGGCAAAAGGTAATTTCAGATGGCAAAGAAGATAAATAAGACACCACGTTATTTAGCGGTTGAATTGCTTGAAAAAGTCGAAAAGCAAGGCGCATATTCAAATTTAGCACTCAATCAAACGATCAAGCAAAATGAACTGACAAAGCGGGATGCCCATTTATTGACTAATATCGTCTATGGTGTGATCCAACATAAGCTTACTTTGGAATATTATTTAAAGCCTTTTATCAAACGGCCAAATAAATTACAAAGTTGGGTCAAACAACTGCTTTTAACGGCGCTTTATCAACAGATATATTTGGATAATATTCCTAAACGGGCGGTCTTTAATGAAACGATCGAGATCGCTAAAGTTAAGGGGCATGCTGGGGTCCGAAAGTTTGTCACAGGGATCTTACATGCAATCGATCGCCAAGGCATACCGAGCTTAGATGCGATCACTGATCCGATCGAAGCTTTGAGCATTGCGACTAGTACACCGCGGTGGTTGGTCGAGCAGTTGCAAAAAGAGGTCGGTACAGCTAAAACTAAAAGTATCTTAGAAACTATCAATCAAGCACCAAAGCAAACCGTCCGTATCAATACTAAAGTAACGACAGCTGAGGCCCTAGCGGCGCAGTTAGAAGCGGAAAAACTTGAAGTAGCTAAAAGTCCAGTCACGCCGTTAGCATTGCAAGTCAACACTGGCTTTATTCCAGCAACAGAAGCTTTTAAAACTGGTCAAGCGATCGTGCAAGATGAAAGTGCGATGTTGGTAGTTGAATCGATGGCGATCAACGCTGGTGACCAAGTTTTAGATGCTTGTGCAGCACCAGGCGGAAAGACTACGCAGATCGCTGCCCAGTTAGAGACCGGCCAAGTTACTAGCTTGGATATCCATAAGCATAAAGTCGCTTTGATAGAACAAAATGCGCTCCGGGCCCATGTTGAGGCGCAAGTGAAAGCTTTACAAATGGATGCACGCAAGGCGTCCGAAGAGTTCGCTAAGGAAAGTTTTGATAAAATACTAGTAGATGCTCCTTGTTCAGGGATCGGTCTGTTACGGCGCAAACCTGAGGTCAAGTATGAGAAAAAATATCAAGACTCATTAGACCTTCACCGGATCCAAGTTAGCATTTTAGATGCGGTGGCACCGTTACTAAAAGTCGGTGGCACCCTGACATATAGTACCTGTACGATCTTAGACAGTGAAAATCAACAAACTGTCTCGGCGTTTCTAAAAGCCCACCCAGAATTTGAGCAGGTCAAAACCAAAACGGCTTTTGAGCTCAAAGCCGACCGTCAAGAGCTGGGCTTGACGATCTATCCTGATGATCACTTATCGGATGGATTTTATATCGCAACATTAGTTAAAAGAACTGAGGTGTAACAGATGAAGATCGCATATACAAGTGATGTTGGTCAAGTCCGCCAAGTCAATGAAGATCGCGTCGCAACTTTTAAAAATAAAGCTGGCTTTAGCTTTGCGATCGTAGCAGATGGCTTAGGCGGACATTTAGGTGGGGAAGTTGCCTCTGAAATGGCAGTTTCTCACCTCGGCTACCTATTTGAACAGACAGAATTAAGTGATGCAACAGCAGCGATAAAATGGCTCGAAGATCAAGTGATCGTTGAAAATAATAGTATTTTGAAACGAGCTGATCAATATCAAGATCTAGCTGGAATGGGAACGACACTTGTATGTGCGATGATCTTTGCCGACCAGATCGCGATCTCAAATATCGGTGATAGTCGAGCGTACTTGTTACATGCCGGTGAATTTGAGCAGATCACAGAGGATCACTCTTATGTCAATGAATTAGTCAAGCGTGGTGAGATCAGCAAGGAAGAAGCTAAACATCATCCGCACAAGAATATTATTACACGGACGTTAGGGGTCTCTAAGCAAGCTAAGATCGATTCATGCATTTTAAAGCTATTGCCGACCGATATGTATTTACTCTGTTCGGATGGCTTGACGAATATGTTAGATGATGAAAAGATCAAGCAGATCTTAGAGTTGCCCGAACTGTCTTTGCAAGCAAAAGCTGAAAAACTAGTTGAGCAAGCTAATTTAGCTGGAGGTTCGGATAATATCACAGTTTTGATAATTTGGTCAGATGAGGAGGACGATGAAAAATGAGAGCCGGTTATGCGATCAATGGTCGCTACCGCATCATCCGCTCTTTAGGCGAAGGTGGCATGGCTAATGTTTACCTAGCTTACGATCTGATCTTAGAACGTGAGGTGGCAGTCAAGCTCTTGCGTCTAGATCTAAGCGACGATAAAGCTGCAATCAGGCGCTTTCAACGTGAAGCCAATTCGCTGATCGAGCTCGATGATCCACATATCGTTGATATTTTCGATGTTGGTGAAGATCATGGTATGCAATATTTGGTAATGGAATATGTTAAAGGGATGGATCTCAAGCGCTACATCGAAAAGCACAAGCCATTAGCCTATGCTACAGTGATCGAGATCATGGAGCAGATCTTGTCAGCCGTAAAAGAAGCGCATAGTCATGGGATCATCCATCGCGATCTAAAGCCCCAAAATATCTTATTAGATGAAGCGGGAAATGTTAAAATAACTGATTTTGGGATCGCGATCGCCTTAGCCGAAGAAACTATGACTAAGACCAATACGCTGATGGGATCAGTTCATTATATCTCACCCGAACAAGCGCGGGGCAGCATGATAACTCAACAATCTGATATTTATTCATTAGGGATCATTTTGTTTGAAATGTTGACAGGGCGCGTTCCATATGATGGTGAAACAGCTGTTTCGATCGCATTGAAACATTATCGCAGTCAAATGCCATCGCCCCGTTCGTTTAAGCAAGATATCCCCCAAGCCTTAGAAAATATCGTTTTGCATGCTACTGCTAAAGATTGCGCTGATCGTTATCAAAACGTGGAAGAGATGCAAGCTGATCTAGCAACTTGTTTAGATGAAAAACGAACAGCTGAGCCACGTTGGCGTCCGCGGATACATGTGGAAGAAGAGACTAAGATCTTACCTAATTTTTATGATGAGGTAGCTCGTGAAGATAAAAACTTAACTAAGACGGTACAAATTACACCAGAACCTAAAAAAGCCGTGAAAGTTCGGCCTAAGCGGTTGAAAATTTGGTTGCTAGTGATCTTAGCGTTACTAGTGGTTCTTGGGGCGATTGTTTATACGCTTCCAAGAGATGTATCGGTCCCTAATTTAAAGGGAATGCATAAGAAAGAAGCGGTCCAGTTATTGGAAAGTCAACGCTTGAGTCTAGGTAAAGTGACTTACCAATACGATGACCGCTATGATGTAGGCTGTGTGACCTTTACCTCTCCAAGTAAGGGAACGACAGTCAAACAGCGCACTAAGATCGATCTGATCTTATCTAAGGGGCTACCTAAAAAAGCTTTTGGCGATTATCGTGGTCGTGATTTTAGTGATGTTAGTCGTAAATTGAAAGCTCAAGGGGTCACGGTCAAACAAAAGAAACAGTATTCAGATAGCGTAGCAAGTGGTGAAATAATTGCCCAATCGATCTCACCTAAAAAGAAAGTTGCCTTTGCCAAAACAACGGTAACATTTACAGTCAGTCAAGGCCCTAACTTAGAAGGAATGATCGATCTAACAGGCTATACTTTGAGTGAAGCTAAGGAATATGCAAGTGAATGTGGTTTAGAATTAGTTGTGAAAAAAACATCAAGTTCAAAGAAGAAAGCTACGTTTGTGATCGCCCAAGAGCCAGCAGTAGGGACACCTTTGCACGAAGGTGATGTTTTGGAGATAACTTTGGGTAGTAAGACTGAAAATATTCCCTACAACTATGAAGTAGAATAGAAATGAAAGGTGATAGAGTAATTGACAAAAGGACAGATCAGACAATCTTTAAGTGGCTACTATGATGTGGTCACTACTGATGGTGTAGAGTATCGAACTAGAGCACGAGGAAATTTTCGCAAAAAAAAGCAAACTCCGCTGGTGGGGGATTGGGTAGAGTTTAAAGCGCAAAAAGCCGACGAAGGATATATTTTAGAGATCTATCCGCGAAAAAATCAGTTAGTCAGACCACCAATGGCCAATTTAGACACAGCTCTGGTAGTTACCGCATGTGTCCAACCGGATTTTTCCAGTAATTTACTTGACCGTCAGTTAGCGATGTTAGAGGCGAATGATGTCTCACCAGTTTTGTATTTTTCAAAATATGATCTTCTTACCGAAGAACAAAAAGCCAAGCTTGATCCGATCCTCAACTACTATGCTAAGTTTTATCCGGTCTATCGGGGCAGCTTGCCAGCTCGACCGGAGACGTTAGAGACGATGTTAGCAAATTTACATCATCAAGTCATCGTTGTTATGGGGCAGACTGGTGCGGGCAAGTCCACACTTTTGAATCAGTTAGAGCCCAGTTTAGAGCTAGCAACTGGCGAGATCTCTAAGGCCTTAAGTCGTGGACGGCATACGACACGTAAAGTTTCACTTTTGCCGATCGGAGATAATCTATTAGCTGATACGCCTGGTTTTTCATCCTTTGAATTATTAGAGATCACTAAAGAACAACTTCCAACGCTCTTTCCAGATCTAGTAGCTCATCAAGCTGACTGCAAATTCAGGGGATGTATGCACATCAATGAACCTAAATGTGCAGTCAAGGCAGCAGTCGAGGCGGGAGAGATCATGCCTAGTCGCTATGCTAATTACCAGTTGTTTCATGATATGATCATAAATCAAAAACCTAAATATAGATAACGGAGGAATTTAATATGAAAATTGCACCTTCAATTTTAAGTGCTGATTTTGCAAATTTAAAAGATGATGTTTCTGTAGTAGAAAAGGCAGGCGCTGAATATTTACACATCGATATAATGGATGGCCATTTTGTCGATAATTTAACATTTGGAGCTAATGTAGTAAAGGCTTTGCGCAAGCATTCAGAATTAGTTTTTGATTGTCATATGATGGTCGATGAACCAGAAAAATATATCACTGATCTAAAAAATGCAGGTGCTGATATCGTTGGGGTCCATTTAGAAGCCACACCGCATATCCATCGTGTTTTGAGCCAGATCAAAGCTAGTGGTCTGAAAGCAGAAGTTGTTTTGAATCCAGGGACACCAGTTATGGCGGCAGCAGAAATTTTACCGCTAGTCGATCAAGTTTTGATCATGACAGTCGACCCAGGTTTTGGTGGTCAAGCTTTTATCCCTGAAACAGTTGCTAAGGTAGCTGAATTAGCAGCTTATAAAAAAGAACATGGGCTTGACTTTGAGATCGAAGTTGATGGTGGGATCAATGCTGAAACGATCAAAGAAGTTGCCCAAGCGGGAGCAACAGTTGCAGTTGCTGGTTCATACGTTTTTAACGCAAAAGATCCAGCAATGCAGATCGCAACGTTAAAAGAAGCTGCTAGATAGGATGCAAGTAAATTTATTAGTCGGAGGTCCAGTGGATTATCTGCCACCGGGGCTTTTGCAAGCTAAGAAAAATGAACGCTGGGTCGGAGCTGATATGGGAGCAGTCCGCTTATGTCAAGCAAAGATCAAGCCCTTATTAGCTGTTGGCGATTTTGATTCTGCAACTGCAGAACAAGTCAAGTTAGTCACAGAAGCCAGTCAAGCTATCTGTAGTTTACCGGCAAAAAAAGACTATACCGATACTGAAGTAGCATTGTTAGAGATCGAGCGCCGGTATCATCCGGAACAGATCGTGGTCTACGGGGCCACTGGGGGACGAAGTGATCATTTTTTGGCTAATTTATTTAGCGTTTTACGTTTAGATTTTCCGACATTTGTGCCTAAAGTTTGCTTCAAAGACTGTCAAAATGAAATTCGATTTTATTTACCTGGAAGTTATACATTAACTAAGTTAGAAGAAATGAGTTATCTCTCATTTATTTCCTTAACACCGGTAACTAAACTAACGCTCCCTGATGAAAAATATCAATTATTTGAGCAAGATCTTTCACTGCCAACTGCATATGTCAGCAATGAATTTGTTGGCGAAAGTGCTAGTTTTAGCTTTGATAGTGGCGTGTTGTGTGTTATTCAAAGTAAAGATAGTTAAAGAAATAATGGTCGTCAATTATTTGGCGATCATATTTTTTTGCAAAAAAATATTGCTTTTTGATTTGTTTTAGATTGAAATTAACAAAACATTAATTAATGTTAAATAATATATAGCATGAGGGGGAGTATTATGAAATTTAAACGATTGGTGACTGGGGCACTTGCTTTAGCAGCCACGGGCTTATTAGTGACAGCTTGTTCAAACAAGCAAAAGGCAAATTCTACAGGGTAGGTAGCTTCAAAACAAGTCTTGAATTGGAGTTATCTAGCTGAACTGGCAACGCTTGATCCATCGAAGGTCTCGGATGCCTATAGTGGTGATATCATCAATAACTCGATGGAGGGGCTATATCGCTTAGGAAAAAACAGCAAGATCGAACTAGGATTAGCGACACAAACAGAAGTCTCAGATGATAATTTGACATATACTTTTAAGTTAAGAAAAGATGGTAAATGGTCTAATGGAGATAAGGTGACCGCGCATGATTTTGTTTATGGTTGGCGCCGAACTGTTGATCAAAAAACGGCCTCACCATACGCTTATCTCTATAGTGGAGTCAAAAATGCTGATGCGATCGTTAAAGGTGAAGCTAAACCTGAAACTTTAGGGATCACAGCTAAAGATGATCATACCTTAGTGGTAACTTTGGAGAAGCCGATCCCATATTTCCAACTATTATTAGGCTTTGAACCATTCTTACCTCAAAATCAAAAAGCAGTCGAAAAATTTGGTGATGAGTATGGAACTTCGGCTAAAACCATGGTCTATAATGGACCATTCGTAGTTGAAGGTTGGACAGGTTCTAACTTGAATTGGAAACTTAACAAAAATCCAAATTATTGGGACAAAAAGAAAGTCAAACTCGAAACGATCAACTTTAAGGTCAATAAGAGCACAACGACATCGTATAATCTCTATCAAAGTAAGCAACTCGACTACACGACTTTGAGCAATGAACAGGCTAAGCAATTGGCAAAAGATCCAGCATATAGTACCTTAAAACAAGCCCGGACTACCTACCTAGACTTTAACCAGACAAAGGAAAGTTTTAAGAATTTAAAGATTCGGCAAGCACTATCCTATGCTGTCGATTGCCAAGAATTAGCTAAAAATATCGTTGGCGGTGGTTCGCAACCAAGTCTAGGGATCGTTTCTCAAGGTCTAGCTGAGTACAAAGGCCAAGACTTTGCTCAGGCAGCGAAAACGACAGCTGGTGTCAGCTATGACAAGAAAAAAGTCAAGGAATTATTGAAGGAAGGTTTGGCTGAATTGGGCCAAGATAAATTATCATTTACTTTAATGAGTAGTGATGATGATATTTCAAAGAAAGTGGCTGAATTTATCCAAAGTCAGCTGGAAGAAAATCTATCTGATGTTAAAGTTTCAGTCCAAAGTGTACCATTGAAAACACGGATCGCCCGTGGTGAAAAAGGTGACTTTGATGTTCAGTTAAGTGGTTGGTCAGCCGATTTTGCTGATCCGATCAGTTTCCTAGATCTCTTTACAAAGGATAATTCTTATAACTTTGGTAAATGGGAAAATGCAGAATACGACCGCTTGATCGAAGCTTCCAAAACGACTGATGCGAGTGATAAAGCGAAGCGTTGGGATGATCTAGTTCAAGCGTCTAAAGTCTTAAGTGAACAACAAGGTGTGGCGCCGCTTTATCAAACTAATGTACCGCAGTTGATAAATGTGACTGTTAAAGGTTTGATCCAAAATTCGGCAGGTGCTACTAATAATTGGAAAGAAGTTTATATCGTTGAGTAGATAAAAACTCCCCGTAAATAGCCTAGTGCTACCTACGGGGAGTTTTTATGTGTTTTTAAGGTAAAATAAAAAGCCCTCAAGTTGGGGCCTGTAAACGCCTCGATTAGACGCGTGTAACTTTACCGGATTTCAAAGCACGAGCTGAAACCCATACCTTCTTAGGCTTGCCGTCAACCAAGATGCGTACCTTTTGCAAGTTTGGCTTCCAGCTACGGTTTGTTTGGTTCAAAGCATGGGAACGCTTCTTACCAAAAGTTGTCTTACGACCAGTTACAAAATCTTTAGCCATGATTATATCCTCCCTTATCTCGAATTAAGGAGCAAGGGGTCTTGCTCATTCACTAAATAAAATTATCATAGATAGCGCGCGATTGCAATAGTTTTCTATAAAGTAATTTTGCTTGACAGCTATAAATGCCTAAAATATAGGCTTTTCCAAAAGTTAAATTTTTATCTAAACCAATATTAGTGGCCTAATAGGGGAGAATGCTAGTATTTAAAGGGTAAAAAAGATAAAATGAACAACTGTTTTTGGGCAATTGCGATAAACATGGTATAATGAAAGGACAAGTATTGATCGAGCAGTGAAAAACTGAACATCGATTTGATATTTCTTTTCCATTTTTTGGGAAAAGGGAATTGTCTTATTAGTTAAGGAGGCTGTATAAAATGGCTGTTAAAATTCAAAATCAATTTGGAAATATCGATATCAGCAATGAAGTGATCGCAACTGTTGTTGGTGGAGCCGCAACTGAAATTTTCGGGATCGTTGGTATGGCCAGCAAAAACCAGATTCGAGACAATTTGAATGAAATTTTAAAGCGTGACAATTACTCTAAAGGTGTTGTGATTCGTCAAGAAGATGAAGGCATCGCTGTGGATGTATATATTATTGTCGGTTATGGTACAAAGATCTCAGAAGTTTGTCGCAATGTACAAGATAAAGTTAAGTACAATTTAGATTCAATGTTAGGCATTACCGCTGAATCTGTGAATGTTATCGTTCAAGGCGTACGTGTCATCAACGATTAGTACCGCGAAATAACCAAGGAGGAGTTAGTAACTTGAAAGTGGAGAATATTACTGAAACAGAATTTCGTAAAATGATTCTGGTCAGTTCGAAAAGATTGACTAATAATGCAGAATTTATCAATTCATTGAATGTGTTTCCGGTGCCCGATGGGGATACAGGGACAAATATGAGTCTTTCCTTTGCGAGCGGTGAAAAATATGTTGCCGAGTCAACTTCAAGTAATGTTGGGGAATTAGCTAATGCTTTAGCTAAAGGTCTGTTGATGGGGGCACGTGGTAACTCGGGTGTTATTTTATCCCAAGTTTTCCGTGGCTTTTCAAAAAGTGTTACCCAAAAAGAAACTTTGAGTGCGGCTGATCTGGCTGTAGCCCTTCAAGGTGGGGTCGAAACAGCTTATAAAGCAGTTATGAAACCGCAAGAAGGTACGATCTTGACGGTAGCACGGAAGGCAGCTGAAGCAGCTAAAAAAACGGCTGCCCAAACAGCTGATGTCGTTGAAGTTATGAAAGCGACTTATGAAGCTGCGGAGGCTGCGTTACAAACGACCCCAGATCTTTTACCCGTTTTAAAAGAAGTTGGCGTTGTTGATTCTGGTGGTCAAGGACTAACTTTTGTCTATCAAGGATTTTATAATGCTTTAGCTGGCAATGAACGCCAAGAAGATGAAGTTCATACACCAAGCCCGATCGAAATGGATGAAATGGTCAATGCAGAACACCATAAGAGTGCCCAAAGTCAATTGCATACTGAAGATATTGAATTTGGTTACTGTACTGAGATCATGGTCCGTTTAGGGGCAGGACGCTTAGTCGACAAGGAATTTAACTACGATGAATTCCGGGAACATCTATCTAAGATCGGGGATTCATTACTCGTTATTGCCGACGATGAAGTGGTTAAAGTTCACGTCCACACAGAGAATCCAGGTAAGGTATTATCCTATGGTCAAGAATTTGGTTCTTTGATCAAAGTCAAAGTCGATAACATGCGTTTGCAACATGAAACGATCTTGGAAAAAGATGATGAAATGCCAGCACCTAATATTCCGGCTACCCCAGAAGTTCAAAAAGAATATGGTGTGATCGCGATCGCTTCAGGTGAAGGGATCGCTAATATCTTCAAAAACTTGGGCGTAACGCATATCATCAATGGTGGTCAAACGATGAATCCAAGTACGAAAGATATCGTTGAAGCGATCGAGCAGACCAATGCTAAGAAAGTGATCATCTTACCAAACAATAAGAATATCTTCTTAGCAGCTCAACAAGCAGCTGAAGTAGCTGATGCTCAAGTTGCCGTAGTTTTGAGTAAGACGATCGCCCAAGGTATGAGCGCAATGCTTGGCTTTAATGATGCAGCTTCGATCGAAGAAAATACCGAAGCGATGACTGAAGAAATGGATGCAGTTCTTTCAGGGCAAGTTACGGTCGCGGTACGTGATACAACGATCGAGGGTCGCCCGATCAAGAAAGATGATTATATGGGGATCGTTGATGGTAAGATCGTAGTCACCCAACCAACTTGTGAACAAGCAGCGATCGAGATGGCTAAGGTGATGTTAGATGAAGATAGTGAGATCGTAACGATCATCTATGGTCAAGATGGTTCAGAAGAACAAGCAAACGAAATTGCAGCTCAGCTTGAAGAATTAGATCCTGAGATCGAAATTGAGATCCATGAAGGTGACCAACCAGTTTATCCATACTTGATCTCAGTCGAATAATGCGCGATAAATTCTAACTTCTAGCGAGCATAGAAGTTAGAATTTATTTGTTTGAGGGGGATTATTTATGGCACGAGCCTTGACGGACTCACCTGCAGTGTTGAAAGGCGTGGGTCCTAAAAAATTACAGGCGTTGAACAAATTAGGGATAAATACGATCGAAGACCTGTTGACCTATTACCCATTTCGCTATGAGGATCTGACGGTCAAACAACTAAGCGACGTAGCTGATGGCGAAAAAGTCGTCTTAAAGGGTGTCATCGCTGCACCACCAGTCGTTTCTAATTTTGGCCGGGCTAAAATGCGGTTGAATTTTGGCTTATTGGTCGAAAATGATCTAGTTAAAGTGACCTTTTTTAATCAAGGTTATTTAGCTAAACAATTGAGTACGGGGCAAGAGGTCGCGATCTATGGTAAATATGATCAACGCCGCCAGAGTTTGACTGGGATGAAAGTGATGTATCAGGCTAAAGATGAAGATCTAGCTGGTGTTTACCGGGCTTCAAAGGAGATCACGGCTAAAACGATCAAAGATCTTGTTTCACTAGCCTATGCTGACTACCATGATCTGATATTTGATATCGTCCCCGATAGTTTGCGCCAAAAATTTCGCTTAGAGACACGTGCGCAGATGATCCATGATATGCATTTTCCAGTGACTTTGGCTCAAGGAAAAGCAGCCCGGCGTTCAGCGATCTTTGAAGAGTTTTTTAAATTCCAATTGCGGATCCAACTGCTTAAGCAAAAACACCGTAAGGAAAACGGGATCGTTATCAAATACGACAACGATAAATTGCGTCAATTCATCAAACAGTTACCGTTTGAACTGACAGCGGCCCAAAAACGGGTCGTTAACGAGATCTGTCGGGATCTACACCGGCCGGAACACATGAATCGTCTCTTACAGGGGGATGTGGGTTCAGGAAAAACGGTCGTGGCGGCTTTAGCCATGTATGCTGCTGTTACAGCGGGGTATCAAACGGTCTTGATGGCACCGACTGAGATCTTAGCGCAACAACATGCCCAAAAGTTAGCCCAATTGTTTGAAGGTATACCAGAGGTCAACGTAGCCTTATTGACCAGTAGTGTGACTCGCAATCAAAAGGCTAAGCAGACTTTACTGGATAATTTAGCCAGTGGGGAGATAAACCTATTAGTCGGGACACATGCAGTGATCCAGGACAATGTCAATTTTAAAAAGCTAGGCTTAGTCGTTACTGATGAACAGCATCGCTTTGGTGTTGGTCAGCGTCAAGCTCTACGCCAAAAGGGAGATTCTCCTGATGCCTTAGCGATGACCGCGACTCCGATCCCACGGACATTAGCGATCACGACTTATGGTGAGATGGATGTTTCGATAATTGATGAACTACCTAAGGGCCGGCAAACCATTAAAACAAACTGGTTACGCCAAAAGCAATTTACGCAAGCACTTGACTTTATGGAACAACAGTTGCAAAATGGTTCACAAGCTTATGTGATCTCACCATTGATCGCTGAGTCAGAAATGCTAGATCTTCAAAATGCTACAGAGATCTATGAAAAGTTAAAGGCTCACTATGCAGGACGCTATGAGTTAGGATTGTTACATGGTCAGCTGACGTCCGAACAAAAAGATGAAGTAATGGATCGCTTTAAAGCAGGTGAGCTAGACGTTTTAGTCTCGACTACAGTGATCGAAGTTGGGGTCGATGTCCCTAATGCAACAGTCATGGTGATCTTAGATGCTGACCGCTTTGGTTTAGCGCAGTTGCATCAATTGCGTGGTCGTGTCGGACGGGGCAATAAACAATCATATTGTTTGTTAATAGCTGATCCTAAGAGTGAGTATGGGATCGAAAGAATGAAAACAATGGTCGAAACGACAGATGGCTTTGTGATCGCCCAAAAAGATCTAGAATTACGCGGCCCAGGGGATGTTTTAGGTAAGAAACAATCGGGGCTACCGGATTTTAAGATCGGTAATCCAGTGAGTGATTTCAATATTTTACAAGTAGCACAATTAGAAGTGGCTAAACTTTTAGCCGACGAAAAATTCTGTTATCGTCAGGAAAATACCGGCTTGATGCGCTATTTGAATCAAGAGCTTACTTATTTTACCAGTTTTGACTAAAGAGAGGATGTATGAAATGAAAATTGCGATCGATGCAATGGGGGGCGACAATGCACCCGAAAGTGTTGTTAAGGGTGCGCTCAAAGCACGTGATGAGTTCAGCGACCTAGAACTTGTTTTGTATGGTGATAAGACCGCGATCGAGAAATATATAACTGATCAAACGCGGATCACGATCGTTAACACAACTGAAGTGATCGGGATGAATGATGAACCGGTCCGGGCGATCCGGCGTAAGAAAGATTCGTCTTTGGTCGAGGCAGCTAATGCAGTCAAGGCTAAAGAAGCCGATGCGCTGTTTTCTTGTGGGAACACAGGGGCTCTTTTGACAGCGGGACTTTTACTGGTCGGACGGATCAAGGGGATCACGCGTCCGGGCTTACTATCGACTTTACCTGTTGTTTCAGGACAGGATGGAGCATTCAACTTACTTGATAGTGGGGCTAATGCCGATAGTAAACCAGAGCACCTTTATCAATATGCCCTTTTAGGTACGTATTACGCTAGCAACGTTCGCGGGATCAAAGAACCACGGATCGGACTATTGAACAATGGGACTGAACCGCATAAGGGAAGTAAAGTGACACAAGAAGCTTACCAACTTTTAGCAGCTGATGAAAATTTGAATTTTATCGGAAATGTTGAGTCTAAAGATCTGATGAAAGGTGTCTGTGATGTAGTCGTTGCGGATGGCTTTACAGGTAATGCAGTCTTAAAAGCGATCGAAGGGACGGCTCTAGCTGTAATGAGTTTGTTGAAAGACACGATCGCTAATGCTGGTGCTAAAGGCAAATTAGGTGCACTATTACTAAAAGACGATCTAAAGAGCATTAAGGGTCGCATGGACCAAGCTCAATATGGTGGTGCGGTCTTACTTGGGGTCAAAGCACCGGTCGTTAAAGCGCACGGGTCAAGTGATGATCTGACGGTGTATTACACATTAAAACAGATCAGGACCATGATCAATGAAGAAATGGTGCCTAATTTTACAAAATACTGGCAAGCCCAACAAGCGAAAGAAGCTTTAGATAGCAAAGACGCTGAGTAATATGATATACTTGTTTGCGAAAAACTAGGATAGGTGAGGTTGATATCCATGACAGAAAACGAAATTCTTACAAAGATCACAACAATTATTGAGGATCACTTCGATGTCTCCACTGATAAGGTGACAGAACAAACAAACTTTAAGACTGATCTTGATGCCGATTCGATCGATCTGGTAGAATTTGTTTTGGAATTAGAAGATACTTTTGGTGCTGAAATTTCTGACGAAGATGCCGAACAAATCGTGACAGTTAAAGATGCTGTAGATTATATCGCTTCACATCAAGGATAGAATTATCTTAGACCAGCTGTAACAAAGCTGGTCTTTTTTGCTATAATGGATAATGCATTAATAAAGTGAGGAGAATCATTTTGATAATTGGACTAACACAAATGCTAAAGGATGATTTTGGCATTGATTTTAAAAATACAGCTTTACTTGACGAAGCTTTTACCCATGCTTCTTATGTAAACGAACATCCACGTGAAAAACTAAAATATTATGAACGGATCGAATTTCTAGGCGACGCTGTGATGCAACTTTGCGTCTCAGAATACCTGTTTAAACGCTATCCTACTTTACCAGAAGGAAAACTCTCACGCTTGCGTGCGGCGATGGTCTGTGAAGACAGTTTCAGCAAATTTGCTAAGGAATGCCATTTTGATGAATATATCCGCTTAGGCAAAGGTGAAGAAAAAGCCAATGCACGTAATCGGGCGTCGTTACTTTGCGATATTTTTGAAGCTTTTATCGGGGCATTATACCTTGATCAAGGTAAAGGCGTCGTAGTCAGCTTTATCAGTCGGGTCGTCTTTCCTAAGCTTGATCTGGGCTGGTTTGATCACTATTTAGATCATAAAACTGAACTTCAAGAATTATTGCAACAACATGGGGATTGCAAGATCACTTATGTAAAAGTTGCTGAAAATGGTCCGGATAATGAAAAAGAATACACCATGGCGGTTTATGCTGATGGACAAAAGATCGGTGAAGGAAAAGGAATGTCAAAGAAAGCTGCCGAACAACAAGCGGCTTTCCAAGCATTAAAAGCACTCCAAAAAAATTAGTTTATTTGAAGGGAAGAAATTCAGCATGAAGTTAAAGTCGTTGACTCTAAACGGATTTAAATCCTTTGCTGACAAGACCAAGATCGAATTTCAAGATGGTATGACTGGGATCGTTGGGCCCAATGGGAGTGGTAAAAGTAACATCATCGAAGCTTTACGTTGGGCTTTAGGGGAGCAATCCGCTAAGAGCTTACGCGGGGGAAAAATGCCAGATGTTATTTTTGCTGGTTCTCAAACAAGGGCTCCGCTAAATCATGCCGAAGTTGAATTAGAATTTGATAACTCAGACCATTTTTTAGATCTAAATGCCGATCAAGTTGTGATCTCGCGTAAGATCTACCGAAATGGTGACAGTGATTTTTTGATCAATAATGCTAAAGTCCGTTTGCGTGACATTGTAGAATTGTTCATGGATACTGGCCTGGGTCGGGAATCATTTTCGATCATCTCACAGGGGAAAGTTGAAGCGATCTTTAACAGTAAACCCCAAGATCGGCGTGTCTTGATCGAAGAAGTCGCCGGTGTGGTCAAGTACAAAAAAGAAAAGCAAAAAGCGCAACAAGAGCTAGCTGAAACTACAGATCACCTAGATCGGGTAGCAGATATTATTACTGAATTACGGCAACAAAGAGAACCACTAAAAGAACAAGCAAGTATTGCTAAGGACTATGTGGCTCAAAAAGAAGAGTTTGATCATTATGAAAAAAGTCGGCTAGTCTTAGAGATCGAGCAACGTGCCAAAACTAAAGCACAGATCGAAACAAAACTTTCTGAGATCGAAAAATTGCTAGCGACTCACACGAAGTACGCTGAGCTCCAAGAGCAAAAATCGCAACAATTAGCCGATAAGCAAGCAAAATTAGAAGCAAAATTAGATGAAGATCAAAGAGAATTCAACCTTTTGACGGGACAACGTGAGAAGCTGATCGGACGTCAAGATATCTCAAAGCATGATGATGATCTCTTTAAAGAACGCCTCGCTGAGTTCAATGAAAATATCAAGCGCGATGAAAGTTTGGTTGCGCAATTACAAGCACAAGTTGATGATCTGACAACACAGCAAGCCAAAGCAGCTTCCTTACAAGATAAGTATACTAAGCAGATCCAGGATATCCAGGCGGCATTAGTCGATGATCCTGAGACTTTGGCTGATCAGATCGAAAAGCTACGGCAAGACCTGATCGATCTGATGCAGGCACAAGTTTCGGCTAAAAATGAATTAGCCTATTTAGAACAGGAAAACAAACGCAATTCAGATCAAAAGCAAGCTGACAAAAAGCGGATCACAAGTGCTAAAGAACAGTTGGCCACGCTCAAAGAAAAACAGGCAAAGGCAAGTAAACAAGCGGCTGAAGCTAAAGCGGCTCATGCTAAACTTCAAGCAACAGTGAACGAACTTCAAACACAACAAACGACCGCTCAGCGTTTGCGCGAAGACCAACAAAGACGCTGGCTCAAGGCAAGTGAGATCTTGCAAAAGGCGCGTGCGCAGCATGAATCACTGCAAAATATTGCAGCTAATTATGCCGGCTATTATCACGGGGTCAAAGCGATCTTACAAGCAGATCTGACTGGTGTAGTAGGTTCGGTAGCTCAACGGCTTAAGGTCCCAGCTAAAGTAGCTAAAGCAATCGATGTGGCATTAGGTGCACAATTACAAAATGTGATCGTGACCGATGATAAAAGTGCAAAAGCGGCAATCAATTATCTGACGAAGCAAAAAGCTGGGCGGGCGACATTCTTGCCCCGTACGACTGTCAAACCACGCTTTTTAGCCCAAGGTCACTTACAGACGGTCAAGCAACAAGCAGGTGTTGTCGGGCTGGCCAAAGATCTGGTCCAGTACGATCCTTTGGATAAACCTGTTGTCGAACATTTATTAGGAGCGATCGTGATCGCCCAAGACCTAGATGCAGCTACTAAGCTTGCTGTAAAGCTCAATTATAGTGTCAAGATCGTAACTTTAGCGGGTGAAGTTATCAATGCTGGCGGCTCGATGACTGGGGGACAAGATAGAAAGCAACGAACTGGTCTGTTAGAACAACAGCAACAAGTTGAAAAACTGGCAGCTGATATTACTGTGATGGAACAAAAACTATCGCAGATCGAATTTGAAGGTGGCCAGACTAAAGAAAAAGTTGAACAACTAGTCCAAGAGCTAGAAGAAATGAAGCCAAGTGAACAACAGGCATTAGAAGAACAACAACAAGCACTCAAGGCTTTGGAACGCTGTGAGCTTGAAGTCGAACATCAAGCTAAGCAAGTTGAACAGTTAGAAGTAATAGCTAGCATGAGTGAGGCTGATCAAAGTCAGTATGAAAGTAAACGTCAAGCTTTGGTCGAGCAACAGGCAACGTTGGCAAAAGATATCGAAGCCAAGCAAAATGAGATCAAATTGCGAGTCGCTTTACAAAAAGATACCAGTGCGACACAAGCAAAACAGCAAGAGTCTTTAAATGAACTCAAGCAAAAAGAAGCGATCGCCAAAGAAAGAGCGCAGTTGCTACAAGTTCAAGTCAAAGAAAGCCAAGTGCAATTAGACCAAACACATGCCCGGATCACTAAAGTACAAGCTAAGATCACTGAGATCAAAGAAAATCAAAAACAAAATCAGGTGCGCGACACCGATATCGAAGCTAAACGCCAAGATGTCGAACAGCGTTATGAAGAGCTTGAGCAAGCGATCGCAGATCAAAAACAAAAACGTCAAGATCTAGCGGTACGCCTTAAAAATGCCCAACAAGAATTGAAACGGGCAAATGAATTGCGTCAGGCTAGCCTGGATGAAAAGAGCGAGATCAAGGCACAACTGGGGAGTTGCAAAGCAGATCTAGCACGTGATCTAGATGAATTAGCTCAAAACTATGGCTTGAGTTATGAAATGGCTAAACAAGAAAACCAAGCAACAGATCTAGAATTTGTCAAAAATAAAGTCCATCTTTTGAAATTAGGGATCGAAGAGCTAGGTGAAGTCAATTTAGGGGCGATCAGTGAATTTGAACGGATCAATACGCGTTATGAATTCTTGACGCAACAACAAGCCGATCTGTTAGAGGCAAAAGCGCAATTAGTCCAAAGTATGGATGAAATGGATACTGAAGCCAAAAGTCGTTTTAAACAAGCTTTTGATGAAGTTGCAGCTGCCTTTTCTGAGATCTTTCCGCAGGTCTTTGAAGGAGGAAAGGCGCTACTTAGTTTGACTGATCCAGCCGATCTCTTGACCACTGGTGTCGAGATCATGGCTCAGCCACCAGGTAAGAAATTCCAGCATTTAAATCTACTTTCAGGTGGGGAACGGGCTTTGACTGCGATCGTATTATTGTTTGCGATCTTAAAGGTCCGCCCAGTACCTTTTGTAGTTTTGGATGAGGCTGAAGCTGCTTTGGATGATGCTAATGTTATCCGTTATTCACGCTATCTCCAACGGTTCAATGCCCAGACGCAATTTATCGTGATCACCCACCGTAAAGGGACGATGATGAACGCCGATGTCTTATATGGGGTCACGATGCAAGAATCTGGGGTCTCAAAGATGGTCTCGGTATCGTTGGATGAATTAGCATAGTGTTTTGGAAAATGCAAATGAATTTGATAAAATAAAACAAAATAAGAAATGAGGGATGGGCATGGGCCTTTTTGATCGATTAAGACGAGCCTTTTCGGGTGAACCTGAAGAAGAGCCAAAAAAAGAAGACGAAATTGTTTCGACCTCAGAAGAAGAAAGCTCAGAACCTGAGGAAACTGCGACTGATGAAACGACAACTGTTACACCAGAAGAAGATCAGTCTGAAGTAACAGAAACAAAAACTGATGAAGCAAAAGCGACTGAACCAGTCGATAAGGAAACTGAAGTGACTGAAGAAGTGGTCGAAACACCAGAAGAAGTAGAAGTCACAAAAGAAATTGAAGTAATATCAGAAAATGAAGAAGAAGTCGAAGAAGAGTCATTAGAACAACAAAGTGCTGAGTTAGAAGAAACTAAAGTGGCACCTAAGGAACCTGAAACAGAGACGACACCTTCTGAAACCGTGCGTTATGACAAAGGTTTGGCTAAGTCGCGTAAGGGATTTGGTGCTAAATTAAATGCTTTATTGGCTAATTTTAGACGAGTAGATGAGGATTTCTTTGAAGAACTCGAAGAAACTTTGATCGAAGCTGACGTTGGCTTTGAGACGGCGATGAAAATCAGTGATGAATTGCAAGATGAAGTAAAATTGCGTAATGCTAAAAGTCGCTCCGATGTCTCTGATGCGATCATCGAGCGTTTAGTCGACATCTATGAAAGTGAAGGCGTTGATGAAGACAATAGTTTACATTTTGCTAAGGACCCAGATGAACCGACCGTGTTCTTATTTGTTGGGGTCAATGGTGTAGGTAAAACGACAACGATCGGTAAATTAGCTCACCGTTACCAACAAGCTGGTAAAAAAGTGTTGTTAGCCGCGGGTGATACTTTCCGAGCAGGTGCGATCGAGCAGCTAGCTGAATGGGGCCGACGTGTTGGAGTCGATGTAGTTACTAAGCCAGAAAAAAGCGATCCAGCAGCTGTTGTTTACGATGCTGTGATCAAGGCTAAAAAAGAAAACTATGATATCTTATTGGTCGATACAGCTGGACGTTTGCAAAATAAAGTCAACTTGATGAACGAGTTGGATAAGATCAAGCGTGTCATTACGCGTGAATTGCCCGAAGCACCGCAAGAAGTATTATTGGCTTTAGATGCTACAACAGGTCAAAATGCCTTGACGCAAGCTAAACAATTTAAAGAAGTTACCGACGTTACCGGGATCGTCTTGACTAAGTTAGATGGGACTGCACGTGGGGGGATCGTGTTAGCGATCAGAAATGAACTTCATTTACCAGTGAAATTAGTTGGTCTAGGCGAAAAAATGGACGATCTCCGCGACTTTTCACCTGAAGAATTTGTCTATGGCTTATTCAAAGGCCTAGTTACACCTAAGAAAGATTAAGGTAAGAAAATGGCAATTGAAAAAACCAATCGGATAAATGCTTTGTTTGAATTCTATGAGCCTTTGCTGACTAAAAAGCAGATGAATTACATTGCTTTATATTACCGGGACGATTTTTCGTTAGGTGAGATCGCCGAAAACTATGAAGTTTCACGGCAAGCAGTCTATGATAACATCAAGCGGACCGAAAAAATTTTAGAAGAATATGAGCAGAAACTGCATCTGTATCGTGATTTTTTACAACAAAGCGAAAAAACGGATGAACTTTTAGCTTATGTGACTGAAAAATATCCGACCGATGAGAAATTATTAGCATTGGTCGAAAAATTAGAAATTTTAGAAGAAAAATGAAAGTTGGTGCACTAAATGGCATTTGAAGGATTAACAGAACGTCTCCAAAATGCGATCGGAAAATTACGGCGTAAGGGTAAGGTCAGCGAATCCGACGTCAAAGAGGTAATGCGCGAGATCCGTTTAGCCTTGTTGGAATCTGACGTTAACTTTAAAGTAGTCAAAGACTTTGTGAAGACCGTGCGTACTCGAGCTGTAGGTGCTGAGGTGCTAGAAAGCTTGACGCCAGCACAACAGATCGTCAAGATCGTTAATGAAGAATTAGTCAAGGTGATGGGGGAAGAAGCCACACCATTGAATAAGTCACCTAAGATCCCGACAGTCATTATGATGGTCGGGCTACAAGGTGCCGGTAAAACAACAACAGCAGGGAAAATGGCTAAGCGCCTAAAAGACGAACAAAATGCACGTCCATTGATGATCGCGGCTGACGTTTATCGCCCAGCTGCGGTCGACCAATTGAAGACGATTGGGCGTGAATTAGATGTCCCAGTCTTTGAAATGGGAACCGATGTCGATCCCGTTCAGATCGTTAAGCAAGGGATGGAACTAGCCAAGGAAAAGAAAAATGACTATGTGATCATCGATACGGCTGGTCGTTTACAGATCGATGAACGATTGATGGATGAGTTAGTCAATATCAAAGAATTGGCCCAACCAAATGAGATCTTGCTGACAGTTGATGCGATGACCGGGCAAAATGCCGTGGAAGTCGCCCAAGGTTTTAACGATCAATTGGATGTAACGGGGGTCGTCTTAACGAAATTAGATGGCGATACTCGTGGTGGGGCTGCGCTTTCGATCCGTGCGGTGACAGGTAAACCGATCAAATTTATCGGGCAAGGTGAAAAAATGACGGCCTTAGACGTCTTTTACCCTGATCGAATGGCATCACGTATCTTAGGGATGGGTGATATGCTCACATTGATCGAAAAAGCTCAAAAGGACTTTGATGAGAAAAAAGCCGAAGAACTCGCCGATAAAATGCGGGAAAACAGCTTTGATTTCAATGACTTTTTAGATCAATTAGAACAAGTTCAAAATATGGGACCGATCGAAGATATCATGAAGATGATCCCAGGGATGGCCAATAATCCAGCCCTAAAAAATATTAAGGTCGATCCTAAAGATATGGAGCATACCAAGGCGATCGTTTACTCAATGACACCACAAGAACGGGAAGATCCAGATCTTTTGAATCCAAGTCGCAGACGCCGGATCGCAGCTGGTTCAGGACGTCCGATCCAAGAAGTGAACCGAATGATCAAGCAATTTAAACAAATGCGTGATATGATGCAAAAGATGTCTAAGGGGAATTTCAGTGGGATGGAAGGTCTCTTAGGTGATGGTATCAGTGGTAAATTAGCTAAGATGTCCATGAATCGCATGGTACGTAAAAATAAAAAACGTAAATTACAACGTTTGCGTAAGCGGCGCAAATAGGCGGTAAATCAAGGTTTTTCATTAAATTAGAAAAATTTTTTATAACTGTCAAGAATTTTCCCTTTACAGCAGACCAAATTACTGGTATATTATTTATCGTTGATAAGATATTAGGAGGTGTAATGCATGTCAGTAAAAATTCGTTTAAAGCGTATGGGTTCTAAGAAGCGCCCATTCTATCGTATCGTTGTAGCAGATTCACGTTCTCCACGTGATGGCCGTTTCATCGAAACAGTGGGTACATACAACCCATTGACACAACCAGAACAAGTTACACTTAAAGAAGAAGCTATCATGGGCTGGTTGAATAACGGTGCTCAACCATCAGATACAGTTCGTAACATCCTTTCAAAAGAAGGCGTTATGAAGAAATTCCACGAAGCTAAGTACTCCAAGAAATAAGGTTAGGTAAATGACAGAAGCAGATGTGAAACAATTGATCTTATCGATTGTCAAACCATTGGTGTCTGAACCTGAGGCGATTGCGATTACAACTGCCCAGGATGCACATTTTCTGAATTTTAACTTATCTGTAGCGCCTGAAGATGTCGGGCGTGTGATTGGAAAACATGGTCGGGTAGCTCAAGCGATCCGGACTATCGTTTATAGCATTCGTATTGACGGACCTTTGCGTGTTCGTTTAAATATTGTAGATGATTAATCAAACCTCTGTCTGAAACCTAGTTTCTTCAGAGGTTTTTTTAATAGCAAATACGAGGAGGGTTTTAAATGGAATTTTATCAAGTTGGGAAAATCGTTAATACTCACGGGATCTGTGGGGAAGTCAAGGTGATCGCAACGACTGATTTTCCAGAAGAGCGTTTTAAGCCAGGTAATAAATTATATGCTTTTAAGCAAAATGCAAGCACGGGAACGGAATTAACGATCCAAAAGAGTCGCCGCCATAAGCAATTTATCATGTTAGCGTTTGAAGGCTACGATAACATCAATTTAGTTGAAAAATTCAAGGGTGATGATCTAAAGGTTTCGGCTGATCAACAAGAAGAACTTGAAGATGGTTCATATTACTATCATCAGATCATCGGTTTAGATGTTGTAGATGAAAATGGCAACTCACTTGGGGAGATCAAGGAGATCTTATCGCCTGGTGCTAATGATGTCTGGGTCGTCAAACGTAAACAAAAAAATGATCTCTTACTGCCAGTGATCGATGAGGTGATCAAAGATGTCGATCTAGCTGCTGGTAAAGTACATGTTGAACTCTTAGAGGGATTGGATGACTAGATGAAGATAGATATTTTAAGTTTATTTCCCGAAATGTTCAAGGGACCATTGACGCAATCGATCGTGGGCAAAGCGATCGAAAAGCAACTCCTTGATGTCGAAGTGACCGATTTTCGTGACTATACGACTAATAAGCAACGTCATGTTGATGATACACCTTATGGAGGTGGCGCTGGCATGTTGTTACAAGCTCAACCAATCTATGATGCTTTAGATGCGATCGCTGCTAAAAATGATGGCTTAGGCAAAGTCATCTTATTAGATCCAGCTGGACGTAAATTTGATCAAAAAGTTGCCGAAGAATTATCGCAAGAAAAACATTTGACCTTTATTTGTGGCCATTATGAAGGCTATGATGAACGGATCAGAGAACGCGTGACAGATGAGATCTCATTAGGGGATTTTGTCTTGACTGGTGGTGAATTAGGTGCGATGGTCGTGATCGATGCGACGGTACGTTTATTGCCTGATGTTTTGGGTAACCGTGAGTCGGCTTTAGGTGATTCATTTTCGATGGGCTTACTTGAATATCCACAATACACCCGTCCAGCCGATTTTAGAGGAATGAAAGTGCCTGAAGTACTAACAAGTGGTAACCACCAAAAGATCGCGGAATGGCGCAATAAGGAAGCTTTACGTCGGACTTATGAGCGCCGGCCTGACCTTCTAGAAAATTACGAGCTTTCTGCTCAAGAGGAAAAATGGCTACGGGAGTTTAAAACACTTGAGGTAAATGACGATGAGTGAAGTCGTGATCAGACCGGTCCAAAAAGCTGATGCTGAGGCTTTGCGCCAGATCTATGCTTATTATGTTGAAAAGACAGCAATCACGTTTGAATATAAAGTTCCGACTTTAGCCGAATTTACTGAACGGATCGAAAAGACTACGGCGATGTATCCTTATTTAGTAGCGGTAAAAGATGATATCGTAGTTGGATTTGCTTATGCAGCTTCTTTCAATCACCGAGAAGCGTACAAATGGGCCGTTGAAGTCACAGTCTACTTGGACCATGCTAGTCGAGGTGGTGGCATTGGCAAAAAGCTCTATCAGGCGTTAGAAAAAGCTCTTAAACGACAAGGGATCCAAAATATCAACGCATGTATCAGTGTTCCTGCGACTGAGGAGCAAGAGCATGTTGATTATGCCAGCATGCATTTTCATGAGCATTTAGGGTATCGGCTGGTCGGCCGTTTCCATAGCTGTGGCTACAAATTTGATACTTGGTATGATATGGTTTGGATGGAAAAGTTTATCGGGACTCATCCAGTGCCAGCACCACCATTAGCTAAACCAAATTTTTAAAATTGATGTTTACATTCAATTTTGAGTATGTTAAGATATTTATTGGCTATTTGCCGACGATTAACGATATTCCGCTGTATCTGGACATGAATGTCGAGGAAAAGGAGAACATATATAATGTCAGTAAACCCATTGATCCAAAAGATTACGGAATCTCAATTACGTAATGATATTCCAGAATTCCGCGCTGGTGATACAGTGCGTGTTCACGCTCGTATCGTTGAAGGTAAGCGTGAACGTATCCAAATCTTCGAAGGCGTTGTTATCAAACGTCGTGGCGAAGGTATCTCAGAAACTTACACAGTTCGTAAAATCAGTAATGGTGTAGGTGTTGAACGTACATTCCCATTGCACACACCACGTGTTGACAAGATCGAAGTTGTACGTTACGGTCGTGTACGCCGTGCTAAGTTGTACTACTTACGTGCATTACAAGGTAAGGCTGCTCGTATCCCAGAACGCCGCCGTTAATAAAAACGTCGAAACCCTTGAGTTTTCAAGGGTTTTTTTATTTGCAAAAAATTAGATGAGGCTAATTTGATCTAAAAAAATACCCTTTGGGGGGACAAATGGGAGAAAACTTTTTTAAAGCTCGTCCAATTTTGAATTCAATTGTTTCTTAGCCTGTTCTGTGACATGAAGATAAATCGTCTGTGTTATTTTGCTTGATTCATGACCAACACGATTCTAGATCACATATAGTGGCACACCTAGCTCTGCGAGTTTGGAAATATGCGTATGCCTAAAAATATGCGATGATACTAGGTTGCGCATTCCGGCAGCGGTTTTAGTTTGATCCGATTTGTATTGATTTGAAATGGCTATATTTTTATATTCTAGCGTTTCTGTGACACTGACGATAATTTTTCTCCCTTTTCTTGAATGTACGTTCTTTTATAGTTTTTTTAAAACTCATTGTAGTAACGGGTTAGGGGATTTTTCAGAAAGGGGCGCTGTGCCACGTAGGTCTCTTCTTGGGGTGAAGATTCTTTTATTGTAGTTACAAGAAATGGTAATATAGTTACAGTATACGAACCAGATCCAAGATACTTAAATAAACAAAAAGAAGGGAAGCGTCTATATTGATGAATTTTGAAAATATTAGTTTTAAATTAACTTCATACTTTATGGATGAAACAATACCGGCAATCGGTGTTGATTTTCTAGATATAACGGGAAAGACTCGTTTTGGTGAAATCGAACTTCCTGGTAATGGGGTATCTATAATTTATACGGATTCAACTAAAGAAGGAAAAATTAGTTATATCGAGATTGTAGACCCAGCTGATTTTTTAAATGATCCATTTTTAGATAATATTGAAGTCAATAACTACAACGTCAAGAATTTGATCATGGTGGCGTATCGTCGATTAAACATTGAACAATTGACTTAATTTTTAAGTACTCATGGTTAAGTGCTTTTTTAATATACTGGAGTGATAAATGTGAAATCAAATTCCTACGAAGGAAAATTTGAATAAAATACAATTCTTGAACACGGACTTCGCAAGAGGATATTATGTAGGTAGAGTTGTTACTATAGATAACGAGTGACAACAGCTAAAATATACTATAGCAGTATAGGTGTTCATTTAGTTCCATGGAAAGGTGATTCGATTCAAATGATTTTAAGTAATTTTGAAAGGACCGCTAGGGGAAAAGTCGTTTTAAAAAATGGTAAAGTATTTATCGGAAAAATTGTAGATTATACTACTAGTTATGATAACAATGATGATGGTGCATACTTGACAATTGTCCCCGAAGCTGGTCCGTTAAAAGGTGGCTATATTTGTTGCTATGAAGATGAAGTGTCACATGCAGAATATCTAGAGTAGTCTAAAATTATTCGAGGGTGACTGTTCCATCGGGAATGTTTACGTTAGATTGGAATAGAGGAAACTGTATAACCAAACGTAGGCAGACGACAGAACTATATACTAGATATGATAATAGTTAAATCAAATAAATATTCTGTAGAATTAAATGTGATGAATAGGTGTAAAATGGAATGGAAAAGTACAAATAACTACTCTTGCAAGCGAGTTTAAAGTATAGAAAATTATAAAAATGGAGGAAAGTTGTATTAATGGACTTTGAGAACTTTAAGTTCAGTTTGACTGAATACGAATTAGATGAAACTGTTCCTGAAATTGACATTGACTTCCCTAACAGGATTGGCCCCACATACCGCGGGGGAATAGAACTACCTAAGGGGATTCAGTCTGTTCTTTTTGCAGAGTGGACAGAATTTTCTGGTGGTGAAATTTGTTCTGTTCAAGTTGCTGATCCTGAAGCGTTTTTAAAAGCGCCAGAACTGGATGACTTTGAAGTTGACGGCTATAATGTTAAAGAATTGATTATGGTAGCGTATCGCCGCTTGAATATTGTACAATTATCTTAAATCTTATGCACTCGTGATTGAGTGCTTTTTTAATATGTTGGAGTGATAGACGTGAAATCAAATTCCTATGCTCGAGTAACGTGTAAAATCTTGAAATACCTAAATGAATTGTTATAAGAACGATTTAGATATTAACATCGACAGTCTGAACGCTAGCATGTTAGATGTTTCGAATCGCCAATTATACGAAACGATGAAAATGCTGTCCGAGTATGGTTACGTCAAAGGAATAGAGTTCATGGACGTTATTTCACCAGAAAATAGTGTACTTAACCATCCGAGAAATTGGCATATTACTAGTCAGGGATAAACAAGCAGGCTACAAACCGCAGCTTGAGCCACCTAATATTCAAGAAAATTTTGCAAAAGGCATTTGGAAAGATGAAATCAATAAGCATGCTCAAAAAAGACATCAAAACAAGGATATACCACATACGCCACAAGACGGAAAAAGTAGAGTTTGAAAAAAATGAAAACTCCGAGTATGACCCTCGTGAAAGGGTATATGTAGGTAGAGTTGTTGCTATAGATAACAAAGGACGAAGGCTTACTGGTGTAAAAATACACTAAGCAGTACAGGTGTTCATTTAGTTCCATGGAAGGGTGATTCGGATTATTTTGAGTAATTTTGAAAGAGTTGCTAGGGGCAAAGTTATTTTAAAAAATGGTAGAGTTATTATTGGGAAAATTGTAGATTATACTACTAGTTATGATAATGATGACAATGGTGCGTATTTAACGATTGTCCCCGAAAAGGGACGTGATAAGGGAGATTATATTTGTTGCTACGAAGATAACGTAGCGCATGCAGAGTATCTGGAGTAGTTTAAAATTATTCAAGGTTATAGTTGCTGTTCTATCAGGATATGATATAGTGAAAGAAAATAAATATGCTGTAGAATTGAATGTAATGAACAGGGGCAAGATAGGATGGGAAGGCATAATTACTTAGAGTATCAATATAAGATAGATTATTACGTGTTGAAAGAAATATGGGGTGCTACTGGTCCACTTTTATATGGAGCAGGTGAACAACTTGCTGAATTTAGGCATAAAGTCGGAATGGAACATTATATAATGCTTGATGAACAGGAGAGGATGAATAATCCTGATGGGTGCTATTATTTCAATGATGTCGATGAATTAGTATTTCAAGGGTGTAGAGAAGAAGATAAGATTATGATGCGTACTAAGATCAAAGAGAACATGGTATCAAGAAATACGGTGCTTTAGAGGAAAGACTATAGTAAGTGTTAGTTCAATGGAAAAAATTTCAATTGACTTTAAGTAACTATTGATGTGCATTCACAACAATAGTTAGATATAGTGATTATTTCCTAAAACAAAGTGTAGAAAACCTCCAACCGATAGCCTTAAATGGGTCGTCGCTGAAAATAGGTTCGAAGAAATATTCACGTCCACAAAATTCTATGCCAGTCTCCCTTTGAAGCTGCATCAGTTCTGTAAATTGCTCGATTTTTGCTTGGCTTTCTGGTGTGGTCATGGAACGATCTCCTCAGTACTTTTGAGTAAAAAGATAGCAGATGTCTCAAACATCTGCTATCTTTTTACTCAAATTCGATCTCAAGGACACTTTCTTCCAACTGTTCTAAGAGTCCGTATTTTTCGATATAATCGAGCCAAGCTTGGCGATCATATTTGTCTTCGATCGCACTGCGTAATTTGGTGTAGATCCCAGTAAGAAAAGTATCGTACATTGCATCGGCGGCTCGTTGGACTTTGGCATCATTCCAGCGAGCCGATCTAGCGCGATTTTGATTGTTATTGGCTTGGTAGTCTAAAGCTCGTTCTTGAAATTTAGTTAAAGCCGAGCAGTGCTCATTTAAATAAGTCTCGAATTCTTGTTTATCCATATCTAATACCTCTTTTGCGAATGCATGTTCTTTTTATATATTGTAGCACATATGTTCGTTTACCGGACAAATAGATCCTGAATTTTTAAATTTATCTTTAAATTACTTAAAACGACAGCTTAAAGATTGCTTTTACAAAATAAAATAGTAAGATAAAGAGTGAGAAGTAGGCTTGGTTAGTAAAATATTGGTTAAAGGAGTTAGGCAGCATCTATGAAAAAAGACGTATGGCGTAATGATGAAGAATATATGAGCTATGTAGGTGAATTGCTAGAAAAGCCAGAAGTCCAACGGTTGGCTAATTATACGCAACACCATTTTTCAACGCGCTTAGAACATTGTATTGCTGTTTCCTATGAAAGCTATTTACTTGCTAAAAAATTCCACTTGGATGCAAAAGCTACAGCTCGTGCTGGCTTGTTGCATGATTTATTTTACTATGATTGGCGTGTGACTAAATTCGACCGTGGCACGCATGCGTGGATCCATCCGCGGATCGCTGTACGTAATGCTGAAAAGTTGACCGTACTAACTCCACGCGAAAAAGATATCATCATCAAACACATGTGGGGTGCAACGACTTGCCCTCCAAAGTATCCAGAAGGCTACATTGTGTCATTAGTTGATAAATATTCGGCAACTGAAGAATACAGTAAACATCTTTCTTTGAAAATAATTGGTTCATTAAAACAAGCTCTATGCTTTGCGAAAGTAAGTGAATAGTGTAAAATAGTGTTAAGCACTATTGAAAGCACAGATAATAGGCCCGTATCACTCGATAGTGCGGGTCTATTTG
The DNA here is from genome assembly GCF_001434535.1 of Ligilactobacillus animalis KCTC 3501 = DSM 20602. GTDB lineage: Bacteria > Bacillota > Bacilli > Lactobacillales > Lactobacillaceae > Ligilactobacillus > Ligilactobacillus animalis. The sequence continues at coordinate 240,164 of NZ_AYYW01000057.1, read as the reverse complement.
TGTAATTTAGAAAGGGGTATGTGCCTTGAGTACACAATCAGTATTCAAAGTCTGTCCGAAGTTCCAAAAGACTTTTGGGATTTTAGGGAAAAAATGGAATGGTTTGATCATCGAAGTTTTATTGAACGAAGGGCCACAGCGTTTTAAAGAAATAGCACAAAAAGTTGAGAAATGCAGTGATCGCGTTTTAGTGGAACGTCTAAAAGAGTTGGAGAAGGAAGGGTTGGTAGAACGTGTGATGACTAGCAATAGTTCACGTGCGGTCTATCAATTGACCGACCGGGGCGCCGCTTTAAAAACGATCATGCAAGAGATACATATTTGGTCAGAAAAGTGGTATTCTGAAGAAGATTGCAAATAACTACTTGACTATTTATGCATGCGAGCTTAAACTGAATTGTAGAATATTTAAAGACGTAGACGGAAATTAGTAAGCTGATCGATCAAGACAGAAAAGAGCCGGGAGCTGAGAAGGCTTGCTTGATCTAAGGCCGAATTTCACTTCCTGAGTTGCTGTTGGGATTCCTTAGGATGAATAACAGATCGGTTCATGACCGTTTTATCATGAAAGAGTGCTGTTATTTGCTTAACAGAACAAGGGTGGTACCGCGAAGCCTCGTCCCTTTTTTAGGGATGGGGCTTTTTTACGTTGGAACAGCCGGATGAAAGGAAAGATTAGTGTGAATCTAAGAGAAAAACTTGAAGAGATCAAACAAAATGGCTTAGAAGAAATTAGGCGTGCTGAAGATACTAAACATATCAATGACGTCCGAGTAGAATTATTGGGTAAAAAGGGCTCAATTACTGAAGTTTTGCGGGGAATGCGTGATCTAAGCGCTGAAGAACGTCCTAAGGTCGGAAGCTTCGCTAACACGATCAGAGATGAATTGACCCAAGCGATCGCTGAAAAGCACGCTGAATTAGAGGAATTAAAGTTGGCTAAACGCTTAGAAAGTGAAACGATCGATGTTACTTTACCAGCGACTCCAGTTAAGACGGGGACACCCCATGTTTTAGTCCAAGTTATCGATGAGATCGAAAAACTCTTCTTAGGGATGGGCTTTCAAGTTGTCGATGGACCTGAGATCGAAGAAGATCATTACAACTTTGAAATGTTGAACTTGCCACAAGATCACCCTGCCCGTGATATGCAAGATACATTTTACATTACGAAACAATTATTGATGCGGACGCAAACATCACCTGTGCAAGCTCGGACGATGGAAGTTCATGACTTTAGCAAGGGACCATTGAAGATGATCTCGCCAGGTAAAGTTTACCGCCGTGATACAGACGATGCGACACACTCGCATCAGTTCCACCAAGTTGAAGGTCTAGTCATCGATAAAAATATTACGATGGGTGATCTAAAGGGTACGTTAGAGTTGATCGCTAAGACGGTCTTTGGCCAACAACGCGAGATCCGTTTGCGTCCAAGTTACTTCCCATTTACGGAACCCTCTGTTGAAGTTGATGTTTCCTGTTTCAAATGTGGTGGTAAGGGCTGTTCAGTTTGCAAGCAAACAGGTTGGATCGAAGTTTTAGGTGCTGGTATGGTCCATCCTAACGTTTTGAAGATGGCTGGTGTCGATCCAGAAGTTTATGGCGGTTTTGCCTTTGGTCTTGGACCTGATCGCTTTGCTATGCTCAAATACGGTGTCGATGATATTCGCGAATTTTATCTAAATGATGTTCGATTCTTACAACAATTCGCACAGAAAGGATAACTGATTCATGAAAGTTTCAACAAAATGGTTAAATGAATATGTGCCTGTCGCTGACCTTGAACCGTTAGCATTGGCTGAAAAAATCGAAAGAACGGCGGTCGAAGTTGCTAGCACAGGTAAACTTGAAGATGGACTAAAGAAGATCGTTGTAGGTTATACTTTGGATGTTAAAGATCACCCAAATTCTGACCACTTACACATTTGCCAAGTAGATATTGGTGAAGAAGAACCATCACAGATCGTGTGTGGTGCACCTAATATCAAGGTTGGTCAAAAAGTCATCGTTGCTTTACCAAATTCACGGATCGCTGGTAATGTGAAGATCAAACGCGGTAAGATGCGGGGCGAAGTTTCTGAAGGGATGATCTGTGCTTTACAAGAATTAGGTTTTTCTGAAAGTGTAGTTCCTAAAGAATTTGCTGACGGGATCTATGTTTTACCCGAAGATGCTAAACCAGGTGAACCTGTTTTTGGTTACTTAGGGATGGACGAAACGGTGATCGATCTTGATATCACACCAAACCGTGGTGATCTTTTAAGTATGCGCGGTGCTGCCCATGAGATCGCAGCTATCTATGATCGTGAAGTGACCTTGCCTGTGCCAAATGTGATCGAATCCGCTACAGATGAGATCGCTGATCACGTTACTGTCAGCGCACCTGAAGAATTAGCTAAACCATATATGATGCGGGTCATAAAAGATGTCAAAGTCAAAGAAAGTCCAATGTGGTTGCAAACACGTCTTTGGAATGCAGGCATTCGCCCGTTGAACAATATCGTTGACGTGACAAACTATATCTTGCTTGATTACGGTCAACCATTGCATGCTTTTGACTTGGATAAGTTAGGATCTAAGCAAGTCGTTGTGCGTTTAGCTAAAGAAGGCGAAATGCTAGTTACCCTTGATGGTGAAGAACGTAAATTACAACCAAATGACATTGTGATCACAGCTAATGATGTACCAGTTGCTTTAGCGGGTACGATGGGTGGCTTAGAGACTGAGATCAGCGACGAAACGACCACAGTTGCTTTGGAAGCAGCTGTCTTTGACGGTCATCGGATCAGAAAGACTTCACGGCGGGAAAACTTGCACTCAGAAGCTTCAATGCGCTTTGAACGTGGTGTTGACGTAGCAGCTGTGCGTGAAGCGTTAGATGCTGCTGCGGCAATGATCACTGAATTAGGTGAAGGTCAAGTGGTCAAAGGGGTAGCTAGTGTCAACGAACAAGAAACTACTCCAGCTAAGATCAAGACCTCAGCTTCACATATCAATAAAGTTTTGGGTACAGAATTGACGGTGGAACAGATCCAAGCTATTTTTGATCGTTTAGGCTTTGAAACGATAGTCGCAGCTGATGAGCTGACAGTCTATGTACCAACAAGACGTTGGGATATTGCGATCGAAGCTGACCTAGTTGAAGAAGTAGCACGGATCTATGGCTATGATAATTTGCCAACAACACTGCCAGCAGGGCAAACAACACCAGGTAGCTACACTCCAGCTCAAAAATTGATCCGCCAAGCACGCCAAACTTTAGAAGCAACTGGCTTAGATCAAGCTATTTCATACGGGTTGACGACTGAAGAAAAAGCCAAACGTTTTGCTTTAGAAGAAGCTTTGCCGACTAATTTAGATTTTCCAATGAGCAGTGAACACACGACGGTTCGCATGAACTTGATCTCAGGGCTTTTAGATGATCTAGCCTATAATGCAGCACGTAAAGTTAACGATGTTGCGTTATATGAACAAGGACGGGTCTTCTTTAGAGATGAAGATCAAACACGCCCACGTGAAGTTGAACATATCGCTGGGGCAGTAACGGGCTTAGTCAGTGATGCTAACTGGAATACTACAAAACAAGAAGTTGATTTCTTCTATCTCAAAGGGATCGTAGCTAACTTGTTACATGAATTAGGTGTAACTAACGAATCTTATCAAGCAGTTGCCATGCCAGATATGCATCCTGGTCGGACGGCTGCGATCTATGCAGGAGAAACTTACTTAGGCTTTATCGGTGAAGTTCATCCTAACACAGCTAAGGAATATAAATTAAAACAACGAGTTTATGTTTTTGAACTTGATCTACAAAAAGTTATCGAGTTGCCAAAAGCAGCTAAACTTTATACACCAGTTTCAAAATATCCATCGATCACACGTGATATCGCTTTGGCAGTTTCGGCTGATGTGACAAATCAACAGATCGAAGATTGCATCCGCAAAAATGGTGGTGCTTTCTTGAAAGATATCAAGCTGTTTGATGTATATCAAGGTGAACATATTATGGATGGCTTTAAATCATTGGCTTACACTTTGGTCTACTCTGATCCAAATGCAACTTTACAAGATGAAGCAGTTACCAAAGCTTTTGAAAAAGTGCAAGCTAAGTTAGTCGAAGAATTCGAAGCAGACATTCGTTAGAAATAAAATTAAAGGAGCTCATATGGGCTTCTTTTTTTAGAAATTAACCATGATACAATATTGCAATTAGGCAACCACGCTTATATAATGGTAGAGATAGAGTTTACACGGGAGTGGCTTAGATGAAATAATGCCATGGGTCAAAGAGATCATAGTCAGAAAGAGCACAATGTGGGGCTAAAGATCTCATAAAATCGATAGATCCAGTGTATGATCTTTATACATAGCAAGTTAGCTAGGGGCTTAAAACGCAGGAAAGGAAAAACTATAATTCTTTCACAAATATATATTTATATTTGTTCACATTAGTGTAGTAAGGGTGATTACTTTGGGTAAAGAAAAAGCAAAGAAATCGGTTGCTAAAAAAATCATCACTGGAGTTATCTTGGTGATCGTAGTTTTGATCGTATTAGTCGGAGCATTTGGCTACCACTACGTTAAGACGGCTTTGCAACCACTTGACAAAAACTCGAGTCAACGTATCGAGGTCAAGATCCCTGTTGGAAGTAACAACAAACAGATCGGCGCTATTTTGGAGGAAAAAAAGGTCATCAAGAGCGGCTTTGTCTTTGATTACTATGTTAAGACCAATAAACTAGGGAATTTTAAGGCAGGGTACTATGAACTAAAACCCTCGATGACACTTGAACAGATCTCAAAAGCTTTACAAAAAGGTGGCACTAGTGAACCACTTGACTCAGGAAAAGTTCTTGTTAAAGAAGGGGTAACGATCGATGAGGTCGGAACTGAGATCCAAAATGCGACTAAGTTCAGTAAGAAGGACTTTTTGGCATTAGTCAACGACGAAACTTTCTTAAACGAGTTAAAAAACAAGTATCCAGAGTTATTAACATCAGCGCTTGAAGCCAAAGATGTTCGTTATCGTTTAGAAGGCTACTTATATCCAGCTACTTATTCAGTTCAAGATGATACGACATTAAAACAATTGGTCGAACAAATGGTAGCTAAGACTAATGAAATGTTGTCACCATACTACAGTAAGATCTCCGAACGTCACTACACAGTTCAACAAGTCTTGACCTTAGCTTCTCTAGTTGAGCGCGAAGGTGTGACTGCAGATGATCGTTATAAGATCGCAGGTGTGTTTGAAAATCGCTTAGAAAAGAATATGAAGATCCAATCAGATATCTCAGTTCTTTATGCTTTGGGTAAACACAAGCAAAATGTGACATATAAAGATCTTGAAGTTGATTCTCCATACAATCTATATCAAAATGAAGGTATGGGACCTGGGCCGTTCAATAACCCAAGTATTGCATCGGTAAAAGCTGTCTTAGACCCAGTCGATAAGGATAAAGGTTATCTTTATTTCATCGCAAATATGAAGACAGGTAAGGTCTACTTCTCCAAGACTTATGAAGAACATCAAGCATTGACCAAGAAACTCGAAAAAGATAATCAATAATTAATTTAAGGTAGGTATTTATTAATGTCAGAAGCAAAGAAGCGTCCACGTCCAATTATTATCGGTGTAACTGGGGGATCAGGTAGTGGGAAGACCTCTGTTTCCCGTGCGATCTTTGATCAACTTCATGGTCATTCCTTGATGATGCTCCAAGAAGATTCATATTACAAGAGTCAAGATGATGTTCCATTTGAAGAACGTACTAAAGTCAACTATGACCATCCAAATGCCTTTGATACAGATCTCTTGATCGAACAACTTGAAGATCTGCTCAACTGGAAGACGATCGAGATCCCGGTTTACGATTATGCTGCTCATACACGGAGCAAGGAAGTCGTAGTTCAAGAACCGCGAGAAGTTATCATTGTGGAAGGTATTTTAACGCTAAACGACGCACGTTTACGTGATTTGATGGATATTAAGATCTTCGTGGATGCTGATGACGATATTCGGATTATTCGTCGTATCCAACGTGATATCGAAGAACGCGGTCGGACCTTGCAATCAGTGATCGATCAATATCTTGAAACGGTCAAGCCAATGTATCATCAATTTATTGAACCTTCAAAGCGTTATGCTGACATTATTGTGCCTGAAGGTGGCGAAAATCAGGTTGCGATCGATCTTTTGGTCACAAAAGTTCGTGACATCATTCGTAAAAACGAAGACTAGTTGTGGTATAATGAACCACGCAGTTAATGATATTAATGAGGTGTAAAAATGGCTGAAGAAAAAACATTTCCAATGACATTGGAAGGTAAAGAAAAACTTGAAGTTGAATTAGAAGAACTTCGGACAACTAAACGAGCAGAGATCATCGAACGGATCAAGATCGCTCGTTCCTTTGGAGATCTATCTGAAAACTCCGAATACGAAGCAGCAAAGAATGAACAATCAATGCTTGAAGGTCGGATCAAAGAAGTCGAAAACATGTTGAACCATGCTGAGATCATTGATAATGGCTCGATCGCTGCTGACGAAGTTGCGATCGGTAAAACAGTAGTCTTCCAAGAAGACGACGATGAACCAGAAACTTACCAGATCGTGGGTGCTGCTGAAGCTGATCCATTTGCTGGTAAGATCTCAAACGAATCACCGATCGCCCAAAGCTTAGTTGGACATAAAGTGGGCGAGACCGTGAGTGTTGAAACTCCTGGCGGTGAAATGCAAGTCAAGATCATTGAAGTTAAATAATTTTGTCCAAAGAAGATCTGCCAAAAAGGCAGGTCTTTTTTTGTACGCAAAAAACTCCCTTAGCCATGACCAAGGGAGCAAATATTTAAGTTCTGAAAACAAATAGTCCAGTGCCGATCCCGATAAAGATACAAGCTAAACAAAGAAAGATACTTGTCCAAGCGTTGCCGATCCGAAGCCAAAAATTGCGCGCTGTCATAAGAAATATTAGGCAGGCGGTAATAAAAAATAGAAAGTAGATCAATTTTAGTGGCGCAAAAATAAATAAGACCATCAAAGCGCAGAGCAACAGTAAATTTCTAAAATTTTTGTACCAGTACAAAGTACCAAAGAAGGCTTGTTGGTAAGAAAAACTGCGGTTATGCGGTAAAGAACTAAATTTTAAGATGCCCAGCAAAAGCCAAAAGATATAAAGGGATGTCCCAAGAATATTCATTGCTTAAGCCTCATCTTCCTAATTTTTGCTAAATAGCGTCGTCAAACGTTCCATGAATAAATCGACAAAGCGGGTTTTATCAACGTTGACGGCTGCTTTAGTCAATAAAGCGGGTTCGTTGATCCGAGTCTCATCCCCGATCGTGCGTCCGGCATAAGGCCCCTCGGTATCAACTTTCATGTTTAGATCAAGTGTTGTTACTAACGAAGGATCGATCGCTGCTGCAACAGCTAGTGGATCGTGTAAAGCACAGCCACCTAAGTGAGGACTTGTAACTTTGTAAGCATCGATATAGTAATCTGTCAGATCAGCATATTTTTCACCGGCTAAAGTCTTTAAGTCGCGCCACTTTTGAGTTTCTTTTGTAGTCAAGAGTGTTCGGGTCGTAACGTCTAAGCCGATCATCGTCAATGGGAATTCACTGCGAAAGACTTTATCAGCTGCTTCAGGATCTTGATTGATGTTAGCTTCAGTTACCGGATTGACGTTACCAGGAACAGTCAAAGCTCCACCCATTAAGGTAACTTTACCTACAAGTTTAGCGATCTCAGGATCTTTTTCTAAGGCGGCAGCTAAGTTTGTCAAAGGACCAGTTGGAACGATCACGAGATCTTTGCCGTATTTGTGAGCAGCTTCGATGAAGAAATCGACTCCAGACATTGTTTCTGGTTTACGGTCAGCCTTTTTAAGTTTGACTTCACCGATCCCGTTTTTGCCGTGGATCTGGGCACTGATCGGCATAACTTCAAAGCTATCCTTAGTAGAAGCGTGTGGAAGCCCAGTGAAAACTGGAATATCTGGATGTCCTAACAGTTCAAGCAAGTCTAAACTATTTTGGACCCCATCTTCGACTAGAATGTTACCATATGAACCCACGATCCCGATCAGATCGCATTCTTCTGAAGCTAAAGCATAAGCGATGGCTAATGCATCGTCGATCCCAGTATCGAGATCAAGAATCATTTTGTATTTTGCCAAGTAAATCATCTCCTAAAGTTAGTAATTCACACTCTTAGTTTATCAGAAATTATGGCTTTTGTACTTACTTGAGTGTAAAAAATTAATAAAATATTGCTAAAAACGATAAAATATACGTTAAATCAGCTAAAAACAAAAGATTATCGAATTAAACTTGTTTTCTATCCCGCCTAGAGGTTACTATATTAGTATAACTATACACAGACAGGATTGATTGGATGGCAAAAACAGATCTTTTGACTTTTTTGGAAAGCAATATAGATAGCTTAGATTTTGATGGTAAGATCGAACTTTTTTGGAATAAACGCGCCAAAACATTTGAGATGGAATTGACTTTTTACGCCGAAAATTCTACTAGTCAAGTCATCACAGACGCGGAAGGAGTAAGTTCGGATGAAGCGATCATTTCATTTAGTGACAGTATTTTATTTTATGATGAGAAAAATGCAGCTCAAGTCGAACCAGAAGCGTATTTAGCGTGCTTGAGCTATGCTGGTAAAAAAGGTTGGACATTAGCACGTGGTAAAGCATTTTTTAGTTATTTACAGATCGTGTTAGACAATGGACGTTCGGATCTGCTTGACTTTTTAAATGACAGCGACAAGGAATTATTCGAATTGACCTGGTCGATGAGTGAATTTGAAAGATTTGTGCAGGATGCGACTGAGAATACGGCTGCGGAAAATTTGCCGTACCCTAAATTTTAAGCAAAGGATGAATTTATTTTGGATTGGATCAAATTAACTGTAACGACGACAAATGAGGCGAGTGAAGCTGTTATCAATCTTTTGATGGAAAATGGGGCTGGTGGCGTTGAGATCGATGATTCAGATCTTAGTCAAGTTGAATTAGCTACATATTTTCAAGCACAGGCTGGCTTAGTAGAGCTACTCCCTGAATTAGAACAAAAGATCGCACAATTGCGCGAATTTGGCTTAGATCCAGGCAAGGGAACTGTCAAATTAGCCGAACTGGATGATGATTCTTGGGCAGATGTTTGGAAGAAATACTATCATCCAGTCCGTTTAACGCGCTATTTGACGATCGTGCCAAGTTGGGAAAGTTATACGCCAGAAACAACTGATGAAAAAGTTATCAAACTTGATCCCGGTCGTGCTTTTGGAACGGGAACTCATCCAACAACTAAATTAGCATTACAAGCATTAGAGACTGTTGTGCGTGGTGGAGAGACCATGATAGATGTGGGCACTGGTTCGGGTGTCTTGAGTATTGCAGCTAAGTATTTTGGTGTCGCTCAGATCGCTGCTTATGATGTTGATGCTGAAGCGGTCAAGGCGGCCGAAGAAAATTTGGCGTTAAATGGCATGCAAGATGCGATCACGGTGGGAGCAAATGACTTGTTGGCTGGGATCAAGACCAAAGTTGGGTTGATCACGGCTAATATCTTAGCCGAGATCATCGTACCTTTGATCCCTCAAGCTTATGAGTGCTTAAAGCCAGGTGGGATCTTTATCACTTCCGGGATCATCGCTGATAAAAAAGATTTGATCGTCAGTGAAATTGAAGCCAAAGGTTTTGTGATCGATCAAATCTTAAATATAAAAGATTGGTACTCGATCATCGCCCATATGCCAACGACAGATGAGGTCTAAAAAATGCAACGTTATTTTTATAATGAAATGTTAGCCAATGAGCAATTTGTTTTACCAAAAGATATCTATAAGCATGCAATCACAGTAATGCGGATGCGTGTTGGGGATAAATTTGAGTTGGTGACTCCAGATAAGCAAGTTCAATTGATGGAAGTGACTGCAGTCGATAAACAACAGGCACGAGCTAAGGTCATTGAAACTTTTAGTCATCAAACTGAATTGCCCGTTGTAACCACGATCGCTTGTGGCCTTTCTAAGGGTGATAAAGCGGAATTAATCGTGCAAAAGGGAACAGAATTGGGAGCTGATAGATTTATCTTTTTCAAAGGTGATTTTTCGGTCGCCAAGTGGGATGATAAAAAGCAAGCTAAAAAGATCGCACGGTTGGAAAAGATCGCTTTAGCAGCGGCTGAACAGTCACATCGCACAACGATCCCAACAATCAGCTATTGCAACAGCTTGAAAGAATTAAAACTAGCCACAGATGAGTCAGGTATCGTGGCCTATGAAGAAGCAGCTAAACAAGGGGAAAAAGCTAATTTAGTCAAAGTTATTGAACAACTTATTGCACACCAAGCCCCACATCTGACGGCAGTTTTTGGCCCAGAAGGTGGTTTATCAACAAATGAGATCGAGATCTTGATGCAAGAAGGTTTCATTCAAGCGGGGTTAGGGCCAAGGATTATGCGGGCTGAGACAGCGCCACTATATCTTTTAGCGACGCTTTCGTATGCGTTAGAATTGGTCAAATAGCCTGTAGCAGAGTTTCTTCTATACTAAAATGTGATTTTACGGTAAAATAAAATTAATTAATTTTAGAAACAGGTAATGAGAATGCAATTAAGTAAAGTATCACCCCAAAAAATAATTTCATATTGGGCTTTTGCCACACTGTTTAGTTTCGTGATCCCGATCATTTTTACGGTTTTAAATGTTGATGAGATCACGAAAACGGGTGCGATCTTATTTGGTATCAATGTAGTTTATGCGATCGCAATTGGATTTTATGCAGGTAAACATGCCGATAAGTTTTGGCTAGTGCTATTTTTCCCAGTTATTTACTTGATCGGTTGTGATTTCTTTTTTGATAGCCATGCGATCTATTGTACCGTAGTTTATCTGATGTTGACATGCTTTGCCTATGGTGCTGTACGCAAATAAAATTTACAACAGCAATAGGCACTTTTTGCAGTAGTGAAAAGTGCCTATCGTGCATTCAAATGAATTTGGTAGATTGGTGAGAAAGGAAGCGCTACTGTCTTTAGTGGCGACGGTGATGAGATGGAAAAGAACGTAATTTGGAGTGCAGAAGATGTGATCAACAAATGTAGTGAATACATGAATGCAGAACATGTGGCGATTGTACAAAAAGCCTGTGATTTTGCTACCTACGTTCACCGTGAACAATTTCGTAAGTCAGGAGAACCATATATCGTCCACCCGATCCAAGTGGCTGCGATCTTAGCTGAATTAAAAATGGATCCTGAAACGGTAAGTGCCGGTTTTTTGCATGATGTGGTCGAGGATACGCCCGTTATTTTGGCTGATATTGGTGAGCTTTTTGGTAAAGATATCGAAGTGATCGTAGACGGGGTCACAAAATTGAGCAAGATCCGCTACAAGTCACACAAAGAACAGCTAGCTGAAAATCACCGTAAACTACTCTTGGCGATGTCAAAAGACTTACGGGTCATTATCGTGAAGTTAGCTGACCGTTTGCATAATATGCGTACCTTAAAACATTTGCGTCCAGACAAACAACGCCGTATTGCAAATGAAACGCTCGAGATCTATGCACCGTTAGCTGATCGTTTAGGTATCAGTACGATCAAATGGGAATTGGAAGATACCTCATTAAGATATTTGAACCCTCAACAATACTATCGCATCGTGCATTTGATGAATTCAAGACGTGACGAACGTTTACAATACATCAATGAAGCAATCGATGAGATCAAAGGTGCGATCGTGGATCTTAAGCTCAAAGATTGTGAGATCTATGGGCGACCAAAGCATATTTACTCGATCTATCGTAAGATGCGTGATCAGCACAAGCAATTCAGCCAGATATATGACCTACTTGCGATCCGTGTGATCGTTAAATCGATCAAGGATTGTTATGCGGTATTAGGGGCGATCCATACGAAGTGGACCCCAATGCCAGGCCGATTCAAAGATTATATTGCGATGCCTAAAGCTAATATGTACCAATCGTTGCATACGACTTTGATCGGACCAAATGGGACTCCATTTGAGGTGCAGATCAGAACTGAGGAGATGCACCGGGTGGCTGAATATGGTATCGCTGCTCACTGGGCTTACAAGGAAGGTAAGACAGATGGTGTTAAAGAAACGACAACGGGTGAAAAACTCAACTTGTTCAAAGAGATCATTGAGTTACAAAATGAATCCATTGATGCTAGTGATTTCATGGAAAGTGTCAAGGGTGATCTCTTTAGTGACCGGGTCTATGTCTTTACACCTAAAGGGGATGTCTTTGAATTACCTAAAGGAGCCGGTCCACTAGATATGGCTTATTCGATCCATACGGAGATCGGAAACCATACGACGGGAGCTAAGGTCAATGGTAAGATCGTTCCACTGGATTATCAGGTCAAAAATGGCGATATCGTTGATATTTTGACCTCGCAAAATTCGGCCGGTCCTAGCCGTGACTGGCTAGAGTTAGTGCATACGAATAAGGCACGTAATAAAGTCAAGCGTTTCTTTAAACAACAAGATCGGATCCAAAATATCGACCAAGGTAAAGATATCTTAGAAGAAGCGCTGATCGAAGAAGGCTATAATGTACACGATGTTTTAAATACTAAAAATATTGAGCGGGTCTTGGCTAAACGGCATATTTCCACGAGCGACGATATGTATGCAGCGCTCGGATTTGGTGAATTACAGCCAGCTGGGGTCATTAATATTTTGACACAAGATATTCGTGAGCAAAAAGAATTACAACGTAAAAAACAACAAGAAAAAGATCTTCTTGAAGATCATAAAGGGATCAAAAATAACAATGCTAACAGTAAGAATAAGCATGATGAAAGTGTCTTGATCGAAGGGATCGATAATCTATTGGTCCGCTTGAGTCATTGTTGTAATCCGATCCCAGGTGATGAGATCGTTGGGTATATCACTAAAGGGCGTGGGGTCTCGGTCCATCGAACTGATTGTCCTAATGTGAAAAATGCTGAACAAAGTGGTACGCGTTTGATCGATGTAAGTTGGAATGTTGTTTCTGATGATCGGACACACTATAATACTGACCTTGAGATCCAAGGGTATAATCGTTCTGGTCTGTTGAACGATGTTTTACAGGCGATCAACAATACGACAAAACAACTCAATTCGATCAACGGACGGATCGATCATAATAAGATGGCAACGATCGATGTGACAGTAGGGATCAGAGATAAGGTACATTTGCAACGGGTCATCGATAATATCAAACGAGTCCCTGATGTTTATGTAGTAAAACGAACGATCCATTAAGTGAGGTAAAGAAAAGTGCGTGTAGTATTACAACGAGTAAAAAAAGCCAGTGTGGCGATCGCAGACCAAACTGTTGGTCAGATCGATCAAGGGCTACTGCTATTAGTGGGTTTTCAGGCTGGCGATGGTAGCGAGCAGATCGATTATTTAGTAAAAAAAATCGCCAATTGTCGGATCTTTAGCGATGAAGAGGGGAAAATGAATCTGAATGTCCAACAGATCGCGGGGAAAATTTTGTCGATCTCACAATTTACGCTTTATGCTGATACTAAGAAGGGAAATCGCCCAAGTTTTACTAAGGCCCAAGAGCCAGCTAAGGCGGTGGCTAATTATGCTGAATTCAACCAAAAGTTGCAAGCTTTGGGGATCGAAGTTCAAACTGGAGAATTTGGGGCCGATATGCAAGTGAGTTTGGTAAATGATGGTCCTGTAACGATCATCTTTGATACAGAGAATAGATAGTGAGGTCATAATATGTATCAAAATTATTTTTTTGATTTTGATGGAACGCTCTATGATACGTATCCTGGCATGGTCAAAGCTTTTGTTGAAGCTTTTGCACTTCAAGGAGTAGAACTATCAACAAGTGAAGTTTATCAAGTGATGCGTGAGGCTTCCGTGCGTGAAGCTTATCGACGATACACGACCGCACAGTTAGATGAGGCTAAATTGCATGCTGATTATCGACGTCTAGAAGAAAAGTATCAAGTTCAAGCTAAGCCGTTTTCAGGGGCGCGTGAGTTATTAGAGCGGATCATTGCTAATGGTGGGCAAAACTTTTTATTGACCCATCGCGATAAAAGTTCATTGACATTGCTCGAGCGTGATGGATTTTTGCAATATTTTACGGATCATTCGACGGCAGACGATGGTTTTAAACGTAAGCCAGATCCTGAAGCGTTGAACTTTTTGGTCGCTAAGCATGGACTAGATCCCAGTGTTTCTGTAATGGTCGGTGATCGGACTTTAGATATCATAGCGGGGCACAATGCTAAGATGGCGGGGATCTTATTTGATCCCGATAAGTTGATCAAAGCCGATGTTCATGCAGAACAGATCGTTCAAAACTTGAATGCTATTGAATAAAAATTGCTATAAAAAAAGAGGGGCCTACCACGAGCTTATCGTGATAGGTCCCTCTTTTTTTATACGGCACTGATCCTTAGTTAGTCTATGAGTTGAAACATCAAGATCCCGGCAGCAACGGCCACATTTAGCGATTCAGCATGGCCTTTGATCGGGATATAGAGATTGAGTGAAGTTTGTTGTAAGAGTTCTGCGCTCATCCCATTACCTTCATTGCCCATGATCAGAGCAAAATTTTGGTGTTGGCCAACTTCTTGATAAGAACGAGCATCTTTGTTTAATTCGCTTCCGAAAACAGGATAATTTTTAGCCTTGAAAGCTTGGATCCAAGTGCTCAGATCAGCTGTGACTAATTGAAGGTGGAATTGGCTACCTTGCATTGAGCGGACGACTTTGGGTTGATACATATCAGCTGTCTTAGGCCCAAAAACGACCCCTGAAAAACCAGCTGCATCAGCGGTTCGCACCATAGTTCCGATATTTCCTGGATCTTGGACACCATCAAGTAAGAGCCATGCACCAGAAGCAGTGGTCGGACTGATCGTAGTTTGGTCAAAGGCTACTTCAGCAAAGATCCCTTGGGGCGATTTAGTTTCGCTGAGATGCTTGGCGATCGACTCACTGATCGAGAAATATTGGATCTCGGGCAAGATCTCTAAGTCAGCTAGATACTTGAAACTCGGTGTGACTAGGATCTTTTGGATCGGTTCGTCAGAATTCAATGCCTCTTTGACTAAATGCCAACCATCGAGCAGATAAGTTTGACTTTGTTGACGCCCTTTTTTGGTGACGAGTTTTTTCCAAGCCTTGACTTGAGGATTGGAGACCGATGTAATTTCTTTCATTATCCATGACCTCGTTTTCTAATTTACATAAAATTCAGTATAACATATTAACTGTAACAAGGAAGAATGTTTTTAAAAACGATAACTTATTATAAATTGATTATATAAGTTATGGTTGATGGAATTTTTGTGAACTAAGGAATATAATACGGATAAAAAGTAAATGGGGGCGGTAATTTGCCAAACTTATTAGAGAAAATCTATTTTGAAGAACAAGATCAAACAATGTTAGTTCTTAGTACAAAACAAAATTTTAAGGGTGCTACGGCGATCGTTGATGGAACAGACAAATGTTTTATGATCGTTCGAGTTCATTTTCGAAGTCTCAAAAGTTATCGAGCTAATCGGATCATCGTGATAGTCAAGGGAAACTATATCGCTGATAAGATCAAGGCGATCGTTTAGATTTTCTAGCGCGCATAGGTGTGTTATCATGAGATAAATATGGATCAAGGAAGGTATCAATGATGAATGAATTTGACCAACGTTGTCAACGCTTACGGCAAAAAATGCAAGAAGCTAGTGTAGATGCTTATTTGGTGACTTCACCAGATAATATCTATTATTTAAGCGGCTTTACCGGGGATGCCGGCATTCTGTTAGTAACAGAACAAGAACGTTATTTGATCACTGATGCACGTTTTGAGACGCAAATAGCTCAAACTAATCCGTGGTTAAAAGCAGTGATCACACGGGATTATTTTGGACGAGCCTTAGAGATATGCGAACGTGAGAAAGTTGTTGCTTTAGCATTTGAAGAAAGTTTGAGCTATCAAGTTTATGATCAGTTAGATGAATATGCTCCATGTGATCTAGTCGCATTGAGTGGTTTGATAGAAGCCTTGCGTTCACAAAAATCTGCTACTGAGATCGAAAAGATAAAAGCGAGTTGTCGCTTGGCTAAGGCTGGATTTGAGCATGTCTTAAAACTTGCTAGACCAGGACTTGGAGAACAAGAGCTAGCCTTGGAACTAGATTATTACATGCGAAAAAACGGGGCTAGTCAAGCCTCCTTTGAAACTATCGTAGCTTCAGGAACACGTTCGGCCTTACCACATGGTGTCGCAAGTAACAAGAAATTAGCTTCAGGGGACTTAGTAACTCTTGATTATGGTTATTTTTTAGACCACTATACTTCGGATGTGACCCGAACCTTTTCGCTAGGCAAGGTCGATCCTAAGCTAGAAGAGATCTATCATATCGTTGCTGAAGCTAAGCAACTGACGATCGAAGCAGTCAGACCCGGGATCACCGGAAAAGAACTTGATCAGATCGGACGCGACTATATCGCTCAAAAAGGTTATGCAAAATATTTTGAACACGGTATGGGACACGGGATCGGACTAAATGTTCATGAGGGCCCTTATATCGGTAAAACAAGCACAGAAGTTTTACAGCCAGGACAAGTGATCACTATCGAACCGGGGATCTATTTACCTGATCTGGGTGGGGTACGTTTGGAAGATGATATCTTAGTCACCGAAACGGGCTATGAGAATTTGACCGATTTTTACCAAGAATATTATGAAATTTAAGCGAGATAGCGGTGATTAACTTGCATTTACCGCTGTTCTTTTGATATTATAAAGTGTATGAATTATATTTGGATAAGTGTGCTACTAATGAGATAGTGGGACTTATGTAATTATTTTAGGAGGACTAATATGATTTCAGTAAATGATTTTAAAAATGGCTTAACGATCACAGTCGATGGTGAATTATGGCGTGTGGTCGAATTTCAACATGTAAAGCCAGGCAAGGGTTCAGCTTTTGTCCGTTCTAAATTAAAAAACTTACGTAATGGTGCTGTTCAAGAAAAAACATTCCGTGCTGGTGAAAAAGTAGAACAAGCACAGATCGACCGCAAGAAGATGCAATACTTATATGCTGATGGTAACAACTATGTCTTCATGGATACAGATACTTATGAACAATTAGAATTACCAGGTGAAAGCTTAACAGAAGAATTGAAGTACTTGAAAGAAAACATGGTCGTTAGTGTTATCATGTACGGTTCTGAAACATTAGGTGTTGAATTACCAAATACTGTTGATCTTACAGTTGCTGAAACTGAACCAGGTATCAAAGGTGATACAGCTTCTGGTGGTTCTAAGCCAGCTACAATGGAAACAGGTGTTGTGGTCCAAGTTCCATTCTTCGTTAATGAAGGTGATGTATTAACGATCAACACAACTGACGGCACATATATCTCACGTGCCTAATTTGGTCAATTGAACGTTATTTTCGCCAAAAATCAACCATTTAGCAATTTTAGCTATTTTTTGTGACAGTGACCGTAAGAAAGATAATATGGGATCGGGATTGTCCTGGCATAAAAAACTTGAAGACAGGTAAATTTTTAAAAAAGGATTTCTTGGTTGAATATTGGAAGTGAAAAAATTTAAGAAAGGAAATATATAATCTTTCTTGAGATATAGGGAGTTTCCCTATATTTTTCCATATTTTATATAGCAGGTTTTAGATATGTCTGAAGATAATAATATTGTTTTAACAAGTAAAGAACCCAGCTTAGGTGAAGTTCGTTTAGCACCAGAAGTGATCGAAGTGATCATTGGGATCGCAGCAAGTCAAGTTGATGGTGTATATTCGATGCGTGGTTCGATCGCCAACAGCTTTTCAGAACTCTTAGGCCGTCAAATTCGAGGTAAAGGTGTCAAGGTCAACAAAGACGAAGATCAATTAAAAGTTGATGTCTATGTCTTTTTGAACTATGGCGTCTCAGTTCCTAAAGTTGCGGCTCAGATCCAAGAAAAGGTTCGCCAACAAGTTCTCTTTATGACGGGAATTGAAATTTTAGGCGTTGATGTGCACGTTCAAGGGGTAATACCTGAAAAACAAGAACAAACAATTGACCCAAATAATTTATTTGGGGAAGAGAATGGTGAAGAATAGTGAGTATTAGTAGACATGATACGCGTAAACTGGCTTTTCAAGCACTTTTTGCGTTGAATAGCAACCCAGATGCCTTACCACAAGACGTTTACGAAGCTTTGTTGGAAGATGAGGCGACAACTACAGTACCAGCCTACTTGCCTGAATTGGTAGAAGGCGTACTTACACACCAATCTGAATTAGACGCAAAGATCGATCAACATTTGAGCGCAAATTGGACGCTCGCACGCTTGAACAAGACAGACCTCTTGATCTTGCGCTTAGCGATCTATGAAATGCTTTATGTTGATGATGTTCCGGCTAAAGTGGCTTTAGACGAAGCTTTGCAGTTAGCTAAGGAATTTAGTGATGATAAATCACGGCGTTTTATTAATGGTGTTTTATCAAATCTACTTTAAAGATGAAAAATGTCTGTACTAAAGTTTAGTGCAGGCATTTTATTTTTGAAAAAAATGTAGCTGAGTGTGCTAAAATATTAGGTATACACTAAAGTTAAGGTTGTGATTTATATGACAGTGATGATAGACGGACGCGGAACTGCTGAAAAAATCCGCAGCCAATTAAAGGGAAAGACAGAAAAGTTAAAGCAACAAGGGTTAGAGCCATGTTTGGCTGTTGTTTTAGTAGGGGATGATCCGGCTAGTCATGTATATGTCCGCAATAAAAAACGGGCAGCTGAAAAGATCGGGATCAAGACTAAAGATATCACTTTACCAGCTAACACGACACAAGCAGAGTTATTACAATTGATCGATGAGTTGAATGGCGATGTAACAGTCCATGCGATCTTGGTGCAGATGCCGTTACCAGCACAGCTTGATGAAAATGCAGTGATCGAACGGATCGATCCGAAAAAGGATGCTGATGGTTTGCATCCCGAAAATTTAGGCCATCTTTTTATGGACCAGCCTAAAGCTTTACCATGTACCCCACGTGGCATTATGGTCCTATTAGAAGAGTATCAGATCCCGGTGGCTGGTAAAAATGTTGTGATCATCGGACGCAGTAATTTAGTTGGACGTCCTTTAGCTGCTTTGATGATAAATGCAGATGCTACCGTCACTGTGGCGCATAGTAAGACTAAAGATCTTCCAAGAGTTGCTAGCCAGGCTGATATTTTAGTCGTTGCAACGGGACGAGCTGAAATGGTCGATGAGACTTATATCAAGGAAGGCGCAACTGTGATCGATGTTGGGATCAACCGTTTGGCTAACGGCAAATTAGTCGGTGATGTCAAACAAGCTAGTGCTGTAACTAAGGCAGCTTATTTGACACCAGTTCCCGGCGGCGTTGGACCGATGACGATCGCAATGTTGATGCAACAAACGCTTGAATTGGCAGAAAAGAGCAATAGCTAATGGAAAAAGATCAATATTTGACCGTCACCGCACTAACTAAGTATTTACATCGAAAATTCAGTGCTGATCCATATTTGAATCGTGTCTATCTGACTGGTGAGATCTCAAATTTCCGTTTACGTCCCCGCCATCAATATTTTAGTTTAAAAGACGATGGTGCTAAAATAGATGCAGTCATGTTTCAATCGGCATTTAACAAACTGAAATTCAATGTTGAAGATGGAATGAAAGTCTTAGTGGTCGGAAGAGTAGATCTGTATGAACCTAGTGGAAATTACCAAATCACGATCGAGAAGATGGAACCAGATGGTGTGGGCGCTTTGTATCAAGCGTTTGAGCAATTAAAAACTAAATTAGCCACAGAAGGGTTGTTTAGCGCACCTAAGCGGCCATTAGTCCATTTTCCTAAACGGATCGCAGTGATCACTAGTCCATCGGGCGCGGTCATCCGCGATATCATCACGACTACTAGACGGCGGTATCCGATCGCACAACTAGTTTTATTTCCCGCAGTCGTTCAGGGCGAAAAAGCAGCTGATTCATTAGTTGGACGTTTAAAAGAGGTCAATGCTCGAGGAGATTTTGATACGATCATTATCGGTCGTGGTGGGGGCTCGATCGAGGATCTATGGCCCTTTAACGAAGAAAAAGTTGCCCGAGCGATCTTTGAAAGCCAGATCCCGATCATTTCTTCGGTTGGACACGAAACCGATACGACGATCGCTGATTTAGTAGCTGATGTCAGAGCGGCGACCCCTACTGCAGCAGCTGAATTGGCAACACCGGTCTTAGAAGACGAGATCTTACGGATCAAACAAGATAAGTTGCGCTTGATCCAAAGTTATCAAGCTATGCTGAAGTTACGCCGCCAACGGCTACAAAAATTGCAAAATTCTTACGTTTTTATGCAACCAAACCGTCTGTATGAAGGCTACCTTCAAAAGCTTGATGGTTACCAGAATCGACTCAAACAGGCTTACCGGGAACAGTTATATCAAAAAGAAAAGTCATTTTCGGAGTTGATGACGCGTTTGCAGAGTTCTTCGCCAAAAGATACGATCAACTTGCATAAACAACAAGTGGTACAACTCAAAAAAGATCTATTCCGGGCAACGGAAAAGTATGTTGGTGATAGGGAGCAACGTTTGATAAAGGCTACTAATGCCTTGGATATGTTGAGCCCGTTACGTGTCATGGGACGTGGCTTTTCTTACGTCACAGCGGATGAAAAGATCATCAAAAAGACATCTGATCTGACGGTCGGTTCGGAGATCAAATTGCATTTGAGCGATGGTAGTGTGAAGGCTAAAGTTACTAAAATTGATGGGATGAAGAAAAAATGACAGAAAATAATTTAACTTTTGAACAAGAATTACAAATGTTAGAAGCGATCGTAGGCAAACTTGAGCAAGGCGATGTTCCTTTAGAAGAAGCGCTAGCACAATTCCAAAAAGGGGTAGCTTTGAGTAAAAAATTACAAGAGACCCTCCAAAATGCCGAGGATACTCTGACCAAAGTTATCAACGAAGAAGGTCAAGAAGTCGTCTTTGAAGCAAACAATGACTGAGATTTAGCTGTGTATTGTGAGAAATTTGATGGGAGCAATACTGTTAAAGTAAACAAGGAAGGAATCTAGGTTTTCTTGATGATCCCATACCTAGAGAGTGAAAAATGCAGTTAGCAACTTTTCAAAATAAAATGATCCCTTTGCTTGAACAGCATATGCGACATTACTTGGCACAATTTACTGAGAATAAGACGCTACAAGCAGCTATGCAATATTCGCTTGAAGCGGGTGGTAAGCGGATCAGACCGCTTTTGATCATGTTGATCTGTCAAAGTTTAGGCAAAAAGATCGATCCAGATGTTTTGAGTGTGGCGGGAAGTTTAGAATTTCTGCACACCTACTCTTTGATCCATGATGATCTACCTGAGATGGATAATGATGATCTCCGGCGGGGAAAACCGACAAATCATAAAGTTTTTGGTCAAGATATAGCGGTTTTAGCAGGTGATGCCCTTTTAACTGAGGCTTTTGGTTGGATAGCTAAAACAAAGCTGTCACCTAAAAAACGTGTTACCTTGGTGGCTGAACTCGCCAAAGCTGCAGGGGCAAATGGGATGGTCGCAGGCCAAACCAGTGATATCTTAGGTGAAAAGACCACGTTGACTTTAGCTGAGTTGATGCAAGTCCATAAAAACAAGACCGGACAATTGTTGGAGTATGCTTGTTTTGCCGGTGCCATTTTAGGTGGAGCGACCCCAAAACAAGAGCAGGCATTAGTTACTTTTGGCCAAAAATTTGGTCTAGCCTTTCAGATCTATGACGATATTTTAGATGTAACGGCGACGACTGCCGAGTTGGGTAAGACAGCTAATAAGGATGTGGCGGAAAATAAAAATACTTATCCGCGCCTTTTAGGACTAGAGGGAGCTAAGCAAGCGCTAGCTAATACGTTGGAACAAGCAAAAGATCAACTTGAGTTTTTAGCCGGAAGTGGTTTTGAGACTTCTCTTTTGCGTCAAGTGCTAGAGTATTTTAAATTATAAGTAAGGATGTAAGTATGAAAAAAGAACGTGTAGATGTATTATTGGTCAAGCAGGGTCTATTCGAGACACGCGAACAAGCAAAACGTGCAGTTATGGCAGGCGAGATCTTAGGTGAAAATGAAGAACGCTTAGATAAACCAGGTGAAAAGATCGATCCAAGTGTCAAATTACATTTTAAGGGTAAAAAAATTCCTTATGTTAGTCGTGGTGGCTTAAAGCTTGAAAAAGCGCTCAAAGTCTTTAAACTAAGTACCAAAAATAAGACAGTCCTTGATATTGGTTCATCTACGGGGGGCTTTACTGATGTCGCCTTACAAAAAGGGGCTAAGTTGAGTTATGCTCTCGATGTGGGAACTAATCAATTAGCTTGGAAGTTGCGCCAAGATCCGCGAGTCGTTGTGATGGAGAATACTAACTTTCGCTACAGTAAATTAGAAGATTTTACTGCTGGACGCCCTGATTTTGCGACGATCGATGTTTCTTTTATTTCTTTACAACTTATTTTGCCGACTTTACATGCGATCTTGGAGCCGGGCGGAGACGTGGTGGCTTTGATCAAGCCTCAATTTGAGGCGGGCCGTGAAAAGGTCGGTAAGCATGGGATCGTTCGGGATGAAAAAGTTCATTTAGAAGTAGCCCAAGAGTTGATCGCTTTTGCTGTCAAAGCAGGCTATGATGTTTTAGACCTTGATTTTTCACCGATCACGGGTGGTGAAGGAAATATTGAATTTTTAGTTCATTTGCGTTCAACCTCAGAGACTGCAACGATCAGTGCGAATGTCGATCCAAGTGCGGTGATCAAACAAGCCCATCAAACATTACTTCATCAAAAAGATAAGTAGGTAGGAAGGATGATTTCTCAGTGAGAAAACAAGATAGACAACGAATTATTAAAAAAATGATCCAGGATAATGCGATTTATCGGCAAGAAGACTTTGTTAGTCTCCTTTCAGCTAAGGGAGTTGAAGTGACTCAAGCTACTATCTCACGTGACGTAAAAGAGATGCAGTTGATCAAAGTCCCAACGCCAGATGGATCGTATCGGTATAGTTTACCGACGACCAAGAAGGATAATACCGAAAAAAAACTAAGGAAAGTTTTGCGTGACGCCTATCTTGTTTCTGACTGTCACCGTGATCTATGTATGGTCAAAGTTTTGCCTGGTAATGGGCCAGCGCTTTCGAGCTTGATCTCACAAATGAACTATGATGAAGTCTTTGCTACTTTAGGCGATGATGACACGATCATGCTCTTTGCACGCTCAAATGAGGATGCATTGCAGATCGAGCGTAAATTATTGGCTTTGATCGATGATAAATAGGACTTTTAGATTTTGGGAAAGGAAAAACTGTTACTCTTAGCAACAGCAGGAAAGTACTTTGTTACAAGAATTAATGATCCGTGATTTTGCAATTATTGAGCAGTTGACCGTTGATTTTGGAACGAATATGACGGTCTTGACTGGTGAAACAGGGGCTGGTAAATCTATCATTATCGATGCTTTAGGACTACTAGCAGGTGGACGTGGCTCGAGTGATTTTATCCGCAAGGGAGCTAATAAGTCGTTACTCCAGGGGCAATTTACCATTCCTAAAGCGATGCGCACATATGAGCTTTTAGATGAATTTGGGATCGAATGTGAAGATGACGTTTTGATCTTACAACGCAATATTTATCGCAGTGGTAAAAATGTTTGCCGGATAAATGGTGTTTTGGTCAATTTGGGCACATTACGGCAGGTAGGGCAAACCTTGATCGATATCCACGGACAAAATGAGCATCAAGAATTGATGGATCCTGAGCGCCATTTAGCCCTAGTTGATAATTATCAGCCTGAGATCCTAGCTAAATTGACACAATACCAGGCACTTTATGCCAATTATCGTCGCCTTTCGCAAGCACTGGAGCAACGCGAGAAAAATGCGCATGAGTGGGCTCAAAGACTCGATATGTTACAATTTCAAGTTAATGAGATCAGTGAGGCGCAGTTACACGAGGGCGAAGAAGAAGAGCTCCAAGAACAAAAACGTCAATTAGATAATTATCAAACGATCCATCACGCCTTAGAGATGAGTTATCAAGCACTAAATGGTGAAGAATTAGATGTGATGAGCGTTCTAGGAAATGTCATGAGTGAATTAGAAGATGTGGCTGAGTTCAATTCTGAATTAGCCGCGATCTACGAAAAGGTTTCTGATGCTTTTTATAATCTGCAAGATGCAGCACATGAAGTTTCAGGGCAATTAAGTGATCTGGAGTGGGATGAAGAACTGCTAAATTCAATTGAGGCACGGCTCGAAACGATCCATCAGCTCAAGCGTAAATATGGTGATTCGATCGAAACGATCTTGGCTTATTACGATAAGATAAAACACGAGCTTGAAACGATGCAACAAAGCGATGAAAACTTAGAGCAGCAAGTCGAACAGGTCAAAGAAGCTCACGCCAAGGCAAAAGAATTAGCACTAGAGATCAGCGAGTTACGCAAACAGACTGCTAAACGCCTTGAAAATGAGATCCATCAGCAATTAAGTGCGCTTTATATGGATAAAGCTGTTTTTGAAGTACGTTTTTTACCAGAGAACGGGCAATTGACTGAGACTGGGCTTGATCGGGTCGAATTTTACATTCAAACTAACCCCGGAGAAGAAATGGGCGCTTTAGCAAAGATCGCTTCTGGTGGTGAATTGTCGCGGATCATGCTCGCGCTAAAGACGATCTTTGCCCAAAATAAGGGTGTGACGAGTATTATTTTCGATGAGGTCGATACTGGAGTCAGTGGGCGCGTCGCCCAGGCAATCGCAGAAAAGATCAGTCAGATCGCAACTAATTCGCAAGTGTTGTGTATCACGCATTTACCACAGGTCGCAGCTGTGGCAGACCATCACTACTTTATTGCTAAGCATGTAGCTAATGGTCGGACTGAAACTTCGCTGACGATCTTAAACGATAAGGAACGGATCGAAGAATTAGCCCGAATGTTATCGGGTTCTTCGATCACGACTTTGACGCTAGAACATGCAGAAGAATTGCTAAAAATGGCTAAGGCAAGTAAATAGTTCTAAAAGATGCACTTTGAGGCATCTTTTTTTTGAATAAAAAAACTAGAAGTCGGTAAACTCCTAGTTGCTAAAATATTGACTTTAGATCATATCACGGTAGAGCCCAATGACTTTGCCTAAAATTACGACATTATCCAAGATGATCGGATCCATCGTTTCATTTTCAGGTTGTAATCTAAAATATCCGTCTTCTTTGTAGAATCGCTTGCACGTTGCTTCATCGTCTTCGGTCATGGCGATCACGATATCACCATTGTCAGCAGCAGATTGTTTTCTAACGATAACTTGATCACCATCTAAGATCCCAGCATCGATCATGCTTTCACCACGGATGTTCAACATGAACAAATCATTGGCATCGCTTAAATTAGGTGGTAATGGGAAATAATCAGTTGTTTCTTCAACGGTTAAGATCGGCATCCCTGCAGTTACCGTTCCGACAACGGGGATCTCATTTAAGGTCGTTTTGATCCCCAAAGCGTCTAGACCAGCTGGAGTAACTTCCATTGCCCGTGGCTTAGTAGGATCTTTTTTAAGAAAGCCTTTCTTAGTTAAGCGTGCTAAATGACCGTGTACAGTTGAGGTCGAAGAAAGGGAGACTGCTTGGCAGATCTCGCGTACAGTCGGTGGATAACCTTTGCTCTCAACTGTATTGTAGATAAAACGCAAAATGTTTAGCTGTCTTTTTTCGGATGCTTTTGTCATTTTGAACACCTCAATACATTTTTATAGGGTAATTATAACATAGAAAACCAACAGTTACAAACAAGCGTTTGCTTTATCTAGAGAAAGTGACTAAGTTAATGACTTTCTTAAAATTTTGAGATAGAATATAAATGATAGATCATCTTGGAAAAGAGGAATTTAACATGGAAAAAGACGAAAAATTAGAACAAGCGTCAGAAACGACGGAAGCAAAAAAAGGTGCGATCCCCCAAGAACTGATCGATCGCATCAATGAATTATCTAAAAAGAAAAAAGAAGGCACGCTAACAGAAGCTGAAAAAGAAGAACAACAAGAATTGCGTAAGACTTACTTAGCGATGTTTAGAGAAAACTTCCGTAGTCACGTAGAAATGTTACAAGTCTACGATAAAGATGGCAATGAAGTTACGCCAGAAAAGGTCAAAAAGATCCAACGTGAACGTGGTTTGCGTGATAATTAAAGTCGTTTAGCGCTTTATTTTTAAGGATAACTTGTGTAGAATAAGTAGTTGAATGAATATAATGAGAAGGGGGTGCTGAAATGTCTACTGGAATTTGGATCGTACTTGTAGTCTTAGCGCTTATCCTTGGCTTTGTTGGTGGTTTCTTTGCTGCTCGTAAGTACATGGAAGACTATTTGAAGAAAAATCCGCCGATCAATGAACAGATGTTGCGGACGATGATGATTCAGATGGGGCAAAAGCCTTCTGAAAAGAAACTTCATCAAATGATGGCTTCAATGAAGCAAAATATGTCTAAAAAGTAATTTAAAACTAAAAATAGGTTGTGACTTGCGAGTCCAACCTATTTTTAGTTATTTTTTTGTTGTAGGATCGATGTAGTGGAAGTTTGGATCGATCGCTTTGTCCAGTTTGGTAAAGGCTTGTTCCATTTCATTGATGATCGTTGCTTGGGTCTCATCGGTCAATTTAGTTTTGCGATCAACGTAGATCGGTTCACCAAAGCGAACAGTTGTCTTTTTACGACTAAAGAGTGTTTTTAAGGTCAAGGGCCCTTGGTAAACGGCAGGAACGATCGGGACACCAGTCATTTTAGCGATCAAAACGACGCCCCCTTTCATTTCCTGTGAATGTCTAGTCCCAGAAGGAAACATGATCAAAGAAAGATCACTTTTTTTAAGCAACTTGACTGGGGTCTTGATCACAGAGGGACCAGGATTTTTTCGGTTGACCGGAAAAGCGTTGGCATGTTTTAGGATAAACCGCAAAATTGGATTTTTGAAAAGTTCTTCTTTTGCCATGAAGCTGAATTTTTTAGGAGAAGCTGCTAAGGCAAAATACAAGGGATCAAACCAAGTGCGGTGTGGGCCAACCAAAATATAATTTCCTGAAGGTAAGTTTTCTTTGCCTTCAAAGTTTGGTTTACCGTTGATCAGATAAACAAGAAACCTAACTAGGCCTCGAATAAATGAATAAAACATGGTATTTACTGCTATAGACTGTGAGATATTTGAAAGTTCTATAGCCTTCCTTTCTTAGATAGCGCTGCTGCTAGCCGGCTCACAGTTTAACTTTCAAGTGGCTTCAATACTTGGACAGCGCTATTTATTTATTATACATTTTTTAGTATGCTAAATTTATCTTAAAATTGCAAGTCACGTTAAAGAGTAAAAGAAGGTGTTTTGATTTGAATAAAATCGAATTGAGAGAAGATGAACGGATCGACCAGTTATACGCTAACGATATCAAAATAATTCAAAGCTCAAAAGTTTTTTCTTTTTCTTTGGATGCAGTGTTACTGGCCCATTTTGCCGAGCCAACAAAAAAAGAAAATGGCAAAGTAGTCGATCTCTGTGCGGGAAATGGGGCAGTTGGTCTATTTTTGACAAACAAAACTAAAGCTTCGATCGTGGCTGTCGAGATCCAACCTAAATTAGCTGAAATGGCTGAACGTAGTGTTAAATTAAATTCTTTAGAAAAACAGCTGACTGTCTTGAATCTTGATCTAAACGATTCGTTGACGCATTTGAAAAAAGATAGCTTTGATACGGTCACATGTAATCCCCCGTACTTTTCGGATCTTCCAACTAGCAAAAAAAATCCTAACCCTTATCTGGCATTGGCCCGCCATGAGATCACGGTGACTTTAGCTCAAACGATCGAAATGAGTAGTGCACTTTTAAAAACTAAAGGTAAAGCTTATTTTGTTCATCGTCCTGATAGACTGTGGGAGATCTTTGAATGCATGCAAAAAAATCGGCTAGCTCCTAAGAAGATCCAACTAGTCTATCCTAAAGCAGGTCGTGAAGCTAATATGGTCTTAGTCGAAGCGATCAAAGATGGACGCAAAGGCGGATTGCGCTTTATGCCTCCGATCACAGTTTATCAGGCAAATGATGAATATACACCGGAGATGAGGGAAATTTTATATGGAACAGCAGAGTAAACAGTATTTTTTCTATGTTTTACGCTGTGCGGATGCTACTTTTTATACAGGCTTTACGACTGATCTCAAACAGCGTTTAATGACTCACAATAGTGGACAGGGAGCTAAGTATACCCGTGTTCGGCGCCCGGTGAAAATGATCTACCATGAGCAATTTGCGACTAAAAGTTTAGCACTTAAAAAAGAATATGCGTTCAAACAACTAACACGCCAACAAAAGGAAAGCTATTTGCGTGAACATGGAGTAGCTGAGAAATATTTGTTAAGATAGACTTATGTTATAGTAAGAGTTGAAGTGCTAACTTTAGATTTGAAGTTAAAATGTGAGATCATCAAGAAAAGTTAGCTAAAATTCAAGAAAGGAAGGCTGCATTTCTTCATTTGGAGTCACATTTGGTGCAGCAGTTCGTTATGAAGTTTATTGCTTATAATGTACGTCAAGATGAACGTGCTTATTTTGAAAATTGGTCTCAAAAAAATAATATTGAAATAAAATTAGTTGCCGATGAAGTTACGTCCGAAAATTTGAGCTTGTCCAAGGGATATGATGCTGTTATCAGCTTTCAGACTGGGACGTATCCAGCGGATCTTTTTAAGACTTTGGCTGGTTATGGTGTCAAAGATGTTTCGATCAGAAATGTCGGGGTCGATAATCTAGACCTAGCTGAAGCTAAGAAATATGGGATCGCGGTAACTAATGTGCCGGCATATTCGCCTAATGCGATCGCTGAATTTTCAGTAACGATCTTACTACAATTGTTGCGTAATCAAAATATTTTCCGCAAGCGAATGGCTTCCAATGATTATCGCTGGGCTCCCTTTGTTGGTAAAGAGATCAGAGCTTTGACGATCGGGATCGTTGGCACGGGGCGGATCGGTAAAGCTGCGATCGATATCTATAAGGGCTTTGGTGCTAAGATCTTGGCGTTTGATCCCTATCATGATCCTAAATTGGAAAGTGAAGGTATCTATGTTGATACGCTAGAAGATCTAGTGGCTAAAGCCGATGTGTTGACTTTGCATATGCCAGGCTCTGACAAAGATGGACATCTGATCGATGCTAAAATGATCGAAAAAATGAAAGATGGCGCTTATATCATCAATACTGCGCGCGGTTCTTTGATCGATGCTAATGCTTTACTTGCAGCTTTGAAGAGTGGCAAATTAGGTGGTGCTGGTTTAGATACGTATGAATTTGAGACACCGATCTTTAACCACGATTTAAATGAAACGGGTGTTGAAGATGAACTGTTCAAAGAGTTAGTTGCGTTAGATAACGTTGTGATGACGCCACACATTGCCTTTTACACTGAAATAGCTGTTGAAAATATGGTCAATATCTCATTAGATTCGGCTAAATCAGTGATCGAGACTGGAACGGCCCCGACTTTAGTTCAAACAAAATAAGCTTGATTTTTTAACAGAAACGTTTGCAATTGCTCTAGGAGTAGGTTATAATACCAAGAGTGCCTATAAAGGTACAATTCACACCTTATGCGATGGTCAAAAGAGTGCTCATTTGAGTTTTTTGATCGTTGAACATAGGGGAGGATAATAAAAACTATTTTGGAGGTTAATTGTAATGGCTGTTATTTCCATGAAACAATTACTTGAAGCTGGTGTACATTTTGGTCACCAAACACGTCGTTGGAACCCTAAGATGAAGAAGTACATCTTCACAGAACGTAATGGTATCTACATCATCGACTTACAAAAAACTGTTAAGTTGATCGACGATGCTTACGATTTTATGAAAGATGCTGCTGCTAACGATGGTGTTATCTTGTTTGTTGGTACAAAGAAACAAGCACAAGATGCGATCGAAGAAGAAGCAAAACGTGCAGGTCAATACTACGTAAACCATCGTTGGTTAGGTGGTACTTTGACAAACTGGAACACGATCCAAAAACGTATCAAACGTTTGAAAGAGATCAAAGCAATGGAAGAAGATGGCACATTTGAAGTGTTACCTAAGAAAGAAGTTGCTTTGTTGATCAAAGAACGCGATCGTCTTCAAAAATTCCTTGGTGGTATTGAAGATATGCCACGTATCCCTGATGTATTGTTCATCGTGGATCCTCGCAAGGAACGTATCGCTGTTAAGGAAGCACAAAAGCTTAACATTCCTATCGTTGCTATGGTCGACACAAACGCTGATCCAGATGAAATTGATGTTAAGATCCCATCAAACGACGATGCTATCCGTGCCGTACGTTTGATCACATCTAAGATGGCAGATGCGATCATCGAAGGTCGTCAAGGCGAAGATGATGCACCTGTTTCAGAAGAAACTTTCCAAGCTGCTAACGGCGAAGAAGTTGAATCCATCGAAGAAATCGTTGAAGTTGTTGAAGGCAACAACGATACAGATGCTGAATAGTTAATAAACTTAGGCTGTCTCAGGTTTTAGGTAGGCATTTTGGCCTTAGTCTTGAGATGGCCTTTTTTTAAATTTATGGTTTGGATACACCATGGTTTTTATGCCAAAAGTACTCCAAATTAATCACTCTAAGGAGGCCACTAGGCTATGGCAAAAGTTACTGCTGCTCAAGTAAAAGAATTACGCGAAAAAACTGGCGTAGGTATGATGGATGCTAAGAAAGCTTTAGTTGCTGTTGATGGCGACATGGACAAGGCTATTGATTTCTTGCGTGAAAAAGGTATGGCAAAGGCTGCTAAGAAGAGCGACCGTGTTGCTGCTGAAGGTTTAGCTGATGTTGAAGTTGTAGGTAACACAGCTGCAGTTGTTGAAATCAACGCTGAAACAGACTTTGTTGCTCAAAACCAACAATTCAAGGACCTTGTAAAACGTGTTGCAGGTTTGATCGCAGAAAACAAACCAGCTGATTTAGAAGCTGCTTTGGCTATCAAGACTGACAAAGGTACGATCAACGAAGAAATCATCGAAGCTACACAAGTTATCGGTGAAAAGATCACATTGCGTCGCTTTGAATTGGTTGAAAAAGCTGACAACGAAAACTTCGGTGCTTACTTACACATGGGTGGTAAGATCGCTGTTTTAACTGTTGTTGAAGGTGCTGATGAAGTGGCTGCTAAAGACGTTGCAATGCACGTTGCAGCTATCAATCCTAAGTACGTTAACCGCGACCAAGTGCCTGCTAGTGAAGTAGAACACGAAAAAGCAGTTTTAACTGAAGAAGCTAAGAACGAAGGCAAGCCAGAAAACATCATCGAAAAGATGGTTGCAGGTCGCTTGAACAAGTTCTTTGCTGAAGTTGCTTTGGATGACCAAGCATTTGTTAAGGATCCAGACTTGACAGTTGCTAAATTCATGGCTTCTAAGGACGGCAAGGTCAAAGCCTTCGTTCGTTACGAAGTTGGTGAAGGTATCGAAAAGAAAGCTGATAACTTTGTAGAAGAAGTTATGAGCCAAGTTAAATAACATTCGCTTATTTTAACGCTAGAACCCTTGATATATCAAGGGTTCTTTTTTGTGTTGGGAATGAAACTATTCCATATTAGCAAGAATAAGCAATTTTTGTGGTGTTTCTAATTATTAAAGAAAATGAGTAGCAGTACTTGACAGTAGTCGTTTTTCGGAAGAAAATTTAGTTAGTTTTATTTAGTATAATGGGTATTTATGGAAATATTGATAGAAGTGTTCTCTAAAGGGGGACAGAGTGATGACTAATTTGATCTATCAGCTGTTAGTTGAAACGAAGACAGGCTTGAAAGTATGTAAATTATGGAACGAGCTTACTAAGTTATTTAATGCTTATCTGAGTTATTGTTCTAAAAATAAAGTCGTAGGTGTGATAAGTTATTTAATAACAATTATTGTTGGCGCGGTAGTACTTAAACTTTGGCTTATTCCGTTCTTGCTCAAGCTTATGCTTATTGGTGCCTATCTTCTGGGAGGATTAGTTTTTGGTGCAGTTTTGTCTGTTATCTTACTATTAAATTTCTTTGCCCAACACTTATGACCTGTCCGGATAAATAATATGTTAAAAAAGTTGAGATAGAACACTATTTTCTGAGAACATAATGATAATCTATGATATATTTAACGCAACAATTCGCAATTCATAGTGTTTTTAGGTAAAATAGAAAAAGAAGTTTCTAGTCAGAATAGTTAGGGAGCATAATAATAATGTTAAAAGATTTAATTGGACGCAATATAACTGCTATGGTCATTGATGAAAATGCAGATTATGTTTTTGCGCAAAAAGAAGGAACAACTTTTAGGATCGCCAAGAGCGAACTTTTGAAGTTACCTAAACCAGGGGCTATGATCTCAGGCTTTGCTTATGAAAATGAAGATCATGAATTACAGTTGACTAAAACTGAACCCAAGAGTGGTTTTGATCGTTATGCATGGGGTGAAGTAAAGAAGGTCCAACGTGGCTTAGGGGTCTTTGTTGATATCGGTCTACCTAACAAAGACATCGTAGTTTCGACTGATACTTTACCTGAATTGCAAAATCTTTGGCCTAAAGCAGGCGACCGTTTGATGATCGCTTTACGTGTAGATGATAAAGGCCGTCTTTGGGGCGAATTAGCTACAATGGAGATGTTTAAAGCTGTAGGTGATGCTGCAAGTCAAAAGATGATGAATAAAGACGTGATCGCAACGGTCTACCGTTTGAAGATGGTGGGTTCATATGTCATTACTAAAGATTACCAATTAGGCTTTATTCATCCGTCAGAACGTGATCAAGAACCGCGTTTAGGTCAAGAAGTTAAGGCCAGAGTGATCGGGATAAGACCAGATGGGACATTGAATCTTTCATTACGTCCACGTGCTTATGAAGCTATCAGTGATGATGCGCAAATGCTTCTAGCTGCTTTACAACATAATGCAGAAGGCCGTTTGCCGTTTACAGATAAGAGTGATCCGGCTGAGATCAAAGTCTATTTTGGGATCAGTAAAGGACAATTTAAACGCGCAGTTGGGCATTTGATGAAAGCTGGCTTAGTTGTGCAACGAGATGGATATTTGATCTTAGTCAAATAGAGTATAGAAAGGAAGGATGACCTTGGATCAGTTAGCAAAGATCGAACAAAAGTTACATGCACAAGGTTTTAAATTAACACCTCAAAGAAGAGCCACGATCGCAGTGTTACTTGAGCATCAAGCTAGGCATCTTTCGGCCGAAGAGGTTTATTCCTTACTCCATCAAAAACATCCTGAAGTTGGTTTAGCAACTGTTTATCGGACCTTGGACGTTTTGGCCGAGATCCAGATCGTCAATAAGATAAGTTTTGAAGATGGGATCGCACGCTTTGACCTAAAAACAAGTGATAAGGGACATTTTCATCATCATCTTGTATGTAGTGTTTGTGGCAATGTGACTGAGATCTACGAAGATATGCTGATCGACGTTGAAGAACGACTCGCCCGGCAATATCATTTTGAGGTCACAGATCATCGGCTAACTTTTTTGGGTATTTGTCAAGATTGTCAACGAAAACAAGTGATCAAGGAAGTGAAAGACGATGCCTCCAACATCTGAAGTGATAGCTGATTATTTGCATTATCTCATGGTCGAACGTGGTCTATCTAAAAACACACTTCTGAGTTATGGACAAGATCTGCGCCAGTTTGCAGCATTTTTAGAGCAAAAAAAAGTTACGCTGACTCAGGTCGATCGTGATCTGATCATGTTGTATTTAGAGAGCCAATTACAACATCAAAAAGCCAGGACCACGATCAGTCGTTGTATTACAAGTTTAAGGCGTTTTTTTCGCTATTTGATGCAAGAAGAGCTCGTCACTAAAGATCCGATGCAACTGATCGAATTACCTAAAAAAGAAAACCATCTGCCGGAAGTATTGTCAGTGTCTGAAGTTGAAATGTTACTTCAGACACCTGATGTAGAAAAGCCATTGGGGTTACGTGACCGTGCGATCTTAGAATTGATGTATGCGACTGGATTACGAGTCAGTGAGGTCATCAATTTGAAATTAGCTGACCTACATTTAGAGTTAGGGATCATCCAAACACTAGGTAAGGGTCAAAAAGAGCGGCTCGTCCCGATCGGAGATACAGCTGTAATGTGGGTCCAGCGCTATTTAAAAACGGCGCGTCCTAAACTATTGCGAACACCAAATGATTATTTATTTTTAAATTTTCACGGAAATCAATTGACTCGTCAGGGGATCTGGAAAAATTTGAAACAGCAGGTCAA
The DNA here is from genome assembly GCF_001434535.1 of Ligilactobacillus animalis KCTC 3501 = DSM 20602. Taxonomy (GTDB): domain Bacteria; phylum Bacillota; class Bacilli; order Lactobacillales; family Lactobacillaceae; genus Ligilactobacillus; species Ligilactobacillus animalis. The sequence goes on along the minus strand of NZ_AYYW01000057.1, from coordinate 205,793 downwards.
ATTGGCGGGGATCAAGAAAAATGTGACTCCACATACGTTGCGACATTCATTTGCGACCCATATTTTAGAAAATGGAGCTGATCTGCGGATCGTCCAAGAACTATTAGGGCATGCAGATATTTCAACAACGCAACTCTATACGCACTTATCTAAGAAACGCTTAGCTAAGATCTACAATGAAGCTCATCCGCATGCGTGATTGTCTTTCGCGTGAATTTGTGGTAATCTAGCATAATCAGATGAGCAATTAGCTATTGGAGGAGAAAATGCTTTATAAGTATAAAAGCGACTATGAAAAAACCGCAATGGGATTGTTATCGTTTATCCCCGATTTAAAAGAGATCGCTAATTTGAAGACGGAAATTGAATGGTACGAAGCTGACAGCTCGCATGTGCTATATTTATGGAAGAATGAGAATCGTGATTTTGTCGGTGTTTTAGGGACCGAAATAAATGAAGATTTCATCATGGTACGTCAGATAGCAGTAACACCAACGGAAAGAAGTCAAGGACTGTGCTTTTTGATGCTAGATAATTTAGCCGAACTCTATCCGGATAAGAAGATAATGGGTAATATTGAAGCTTCGTCCTTGATAGCTAAATGGGAGCACCATAATGAAAAATGAAGCGACGCCAAATGTAAAAGAGTTACTATTTAAAGTTCCTGATTTTGAGGGGCCGTTAGATCTATTGTTGCACTTGATCAAGAAAAATCAAATGGATATCTATGATATTCCGATGGCGGAAATAACTACCCAGTATATTGACTACTTGCACCAGTTAAAGGAAATGCAATTAGACATTGCTGGGGAGTATTTGGTTACAGCTTCGATGCTGGTCAATATTAAAAGTAAGATGCTTTTACCAAATGAGCAAGCTAGCCTACAAACAGACGATGAAGTTGAAGATCCACGTGAAAGTTTAGTGCAACAATTGCTATTACACCAAACATTTCAAACTGCTGCCCAGAATATGCGCGGTTATGCTGATGAAAGGATGAAGTTATATCCGCGTGAACAAGCGCTCGTACCAGCTGGTGCTAGTTTAGGGAAACTTGACCCTGATAGCTGTGATATAACTGCATTGCAGAAAGCATTTGCACGTTTGATGCTCAAACGTAAGGCCCAAAAACCAGTTATGCGCAAAATCGAATCAGAACGTTATTTCTTAAAAGATCAGATCACGCGGGTCGAAAAATTGGTCAAGCAAGCAAAAGAGCCGATCGAATTTGAGGATCTGTTTGCAGCAAATGCAGCCTTAGAGCTAGTGGTGACGACCTTTTTAGCACTTCTTGAATTGGTCAAACAAGGAGCGATCAGAGCCACACAAGAAGATATTTTAGGACCAATAAAATTAGTGAGTGGTGAAGTAAATGCTGTCTAATCAAGCTAAAATAGAAAGTTTGCTGTTTGTAAGTGGAAATGAAGGCATAACAGCGCGCGAGCTTTCACAGTTGACAGGGATCATGAAACCGGCTGTCTTAGATCAGTTAGCTTTGATCGAAAAAAAATATAAACAGGATGCCAACACCGCCTTAAAGTTGATCCATGCAGAAGAGCGTTATCGGTTGGTGACTAAGAAAGCTGTGACTGAGCTAGTTAAACAGTATTTTGAATCACCGGCAATGACGGAATTATCCTCAGCTGCATTAGAAACGTTGGCCGTAGTGGCTTATAAACAGCCTGCGACTCGGATCCAGATCGATGAGATCCGTGGAGTGCAATCAAGTGGGATGTTGCAAAAGCTGTTAGTGTTAGATCTGATCAAAGAAGCTGGTCGAATGGATGCTCCTGGTCGTCCGATCATGTATGCAACAACGGAAAATTTCCTTAATTATTTTGGGATCGAATCGCTAGCACAATTACCTGAATTACCACAAGATGACGAAAAAAATGAAGCTACTTCAGATGATCTAATGTCATTATTTAACGACGCATTAGATGATGAAGAGTAGTTGATAGTGAAAGGAAAAAACTGCAGTTGCTGCAGTAGGTGACTAAAAATGGCAGAAAGACTGCAAAAAGTGATGGCTAACGCTGGGGTGGCTTCTCGGCGTGCCAGTGAAAAGATGATCTTGGACGGACGGGTTCGAGTTAATGGTAAGGTCATCAAAGAATTAGGTCAAAAAGTTGACGGAAATGACGTGATCGAGGTCGATGGACACTTGATCGAACGCGAAGAAAAGGTCTATTACCTTTTCTATAAGCCACGTGGCGTTATCAGCGCGGCTAAAGATGATAAGGGTCGTAAAGTGGTGACTGATTACTTTACTGATTATAGTGAACGTGTCTATCCCGTTGGACGGTTAGATTATGATACTTCTGGTCTGCTTTTATTGACCAATGATGGAGAACTAGCTAATCGTTTGATGCATCCACGTTATAAAGTCAACAAGACTTATGTGGCTAAAGTCAAAGGAATTGTCCAAAATGATGAGTTAAAGCAACTACGTGTGGGCGTCCGCTTAAAAGATGGCAAAAAGAGTGCCCGGGCTAAGGCCAAGATCTTGTCTTTAGATAAAAAAAGTGATACTTCGATCGTGTCGTTGACGATCCATGAAGGTCGAAATCATCAGGTCAAGAACATGTTGCAAGCTGTCGGACATCCTGTTAAGAAGCTCAAACGTGAAACATATGGCTTTTTGACCTTAGCTGGATTGACTTCAGGGCAATATCGTGAGTTGACACGTGAAGAAGTAAAAGCTCTTTATGAGCTAGGAAATAAGTAAGTTACTTGTTTTTTTTAAGTTAGTATGCTAAACTAACTGTGATAATAATTTAGGTTTATCTTCAGGGCAGGGTGTAAATCCCGACCGGCGGTAAAAGTCCGCGACTCCTCGTTTATTGCGAGGACTGAACTGGTGTGATCCCAGTACCGACAGTTAAAGTCTGGATGAAAGAAGATAGGTTTTATATACATGGGTGGAGTGGATGCTTTACCGATGAAAATAGACCTCTGTTGCTCAAGATGAACAACAGGGGTCTATTTTTGATATAGGATCTACTGTGAGATGGACCTCTTAGGAGGAATTAGCTTTGGCAGTAAAACGTTGGGTAGTAGCAGCTTGCTTAGCTGCTATCTCGTATCTTTTGATGTTTCTATCATTTGTGATAGTTCCGATCGTACCTTTTATGAAGTTAGATTTTTCGGATATTCCGATCTTATTGGCTTTCTTTATTTTAGGTCCATTAGGTGGGATACAGGTCGCATTTCTACGTTCCTTGTTGTATTTTCTGATCACAGGGCCGTCATTACCACAATTGATCGGCGTCAGCTTGAGTTTTGTGGCGACGTTAGCGTTTTGTTTACCACTTTACTATTTGCTCAAAAACAAGTCATTGGTATGGCAAAATGTTGTAGGAGCTATTTTAGGGGCCACGCTGAGCTTAACAGTTGTATTAGCCTTACTTAACTGGCTTGTGACGATCCCGCTATATATGAGCTTGTTAGGGATGAAATTAAGCATTCCTTTAGGACAGATGATTTTATTTGGAGTCGTACCATTTAATTTGATCAAGGGGATCGTGATCGGTGCAGCTTTTATTTTGATCTATAAAAAGTTAAGTGTTTGGATCGAACATAAAAAATATCTCCAATCATAATAAAAAGAGGGCTCATAGCGAAAGAATTTTGCTATGAGCCTGTTTATTTAGAATTTAACAGTATAAAAATATCCGATCAAATTTCTCAAACATGGAATTTGATCGGATATTTTTAGCTTAGGCTAGTAGTTTTTCAGCCAATTATTTGTTATTACCTGCTTGGTGAGCAGCTAATTTTTCAGCATAGCGCTTATTACCTTTGTATAGCTCATACATTGTCCAGATCAAGAGCGCTGCGATCACAACGATCAAGGTATAAGCAATTCCGTTAGCTAATTGAAGTTGAGCAGCTGATGGCTTATCACCGAAGAAACCAGCCACCATATCTGGTAAGCCCTTGAAATCAAGGATCGTTAAGGTCAAGACAGAAAGCCAACCTAGAACTTTGACCCAAAGAGAGTTTTTGAAACGTTCGCCCATTTCAGTCTTACTATTTGTCATCATCAATAATGGTAACATTGAGAATGGTAAGGCTAAGGACAAGAATACTTGAGAATTGATCATCAAGTTGTTTAGCGCTTCGTGTTCTTGTTCAGCACTTTGACCAGCTGAAAGTGAAACACAGACCAAAACCGGGATAACAGAGATCAAACGTGTGATCAAGCGACGTGCCCAAAGTGGCATCTTCAAATGAACGAAACCTTCCATGATAACTTGACCAGTCAATGTACCCGTGATAGTTGAGTTTTGACCAGAAGCAAGCAAGGCAACAGCAAAGAGTACAGAAAGGATACCTGATTTAGCAACCGAGATCAAGACACCGTTACTGAGCATTGATGTATCAGATAAAGCTTCGTAAAGACCAAAGAATGATGGATCATCTACTGCACCGCTCTTGAAGACCGCTACACCCATGATCAAAAGTAATGAGTTAACGACAAAAGCAGCACTCAATTGAATGTTAGAATCCCAAGCTGAGAAACGTACAGCTTCGGCAACGTCTTCTTCGTTGTTATGATCGATCTGACGAGTTTGGGAAACAGCAGAGTGTAAGTACAAGTTATGTGGCATGACCGTTGCCCCGATGATCCCTAAGGCACCGTTCAATGGTGTCATACCATGAACTTCAGGTGAAGTTGCGAAAGTTTGTGAAGTTGGAATGAAACCTGCAAAAACAGCACCCCAATCAGGATTTGACAATGCAACTTGGTAAGTGAAGACGAACAAGATAACTAAAATTAAAGCAACAACGATCGCTTCGATCTTTCTAAAACCGATTTTTGTTAATAAAAGCAAAAGTAAAACGTCAAATACGGTAATAAATACGGCAAATACTAGTGGGATACCGAATAAGAGATATAAGGCAATCGCAGCCCCGATAACTTCAGCGATATCAGTAGCCATGATAGCTAACTCGGTCAAGATCCATAAAATGATCCCGAGCGTCTTGCCTGTTCTGGCACGGATCGCTTGGGCTAAGTCCATCCGGCTCACGATACCAAGTTTGGCAGCCATGTATTGTAAAAGCATCGCGATCAAACTTGACATCAAGATAACGGACATTAATAGGTATTGGAAGTTTTGTCCACCGGTGATGGAGGTTGACCAGTTACCTGGATCCATATAACCTACCGCAACTAAGGCACCTGGGCCAGAGTAGGCAAATAGGGTCCGCCAAAATCCTTTCCCTTTAGGCACTGTAACAGTACCATTGATTTCCTCTAATGAGGGACCATTCGCATATTCAACGAGTTTGTGTTTTTCGTGTTTTTTATCCACAATAAAAACCGTCCTTCCTTTTTTAGGTACTTAGACATTGTACACCTTATTAAGCCAAATTAAAAGTATTTTTTAGGTGTGCCTTACAAAAAATATTTTTAACCTAACTTATGTTGTTTGAAACAAATTTAGAAGAATTATTCAGGTTTAGCAAAAAAATCAGCAAATTTAGCGTATATTATATAGTGAAGACTTTTAGTGGGCGGTGGGCATATGGATTATGGATCAGAAAAATGGTTGCTTTATTTCTCTGAGAGTCAGCCGAGACGCCCCGCCGTCATTCGTCAACTCTTGAGTAACCATCTAACGACTTCGGCTTTATTTTGGGGGAGGGCATATGGACTTTTAGATATCATTGCTTTACCGCTAGATATAAATAACTTCGAGCCTACATTAGATGAACTATGCCAAAAGAAGTTGCTAGTGGAGACTTCGAAAGGGATGTGTTTGACTGCTAAAGGTAAATTACGGGTCGAAGAATTGAAAAGTAAGCACCAATTTTTGCGTGAACCGGCCTTTTTTAATGGATTTGATCTTAAGGGCTGGGAGAAGCAATTTTATTTATTAGTTCAAGTTGCGTCAGAATTGAGCTATCAAAATAATAAATATTTTGCGATCACCAATGATTTTAGAACGCAACAACTTTTCAAAAACTGGTTCAGACGATATGGAAAAGCTACATTATTAGAGGAGATAACGACATCATTGACTGATTTCTTAGCACATGAGCCTAAGTTGGATGCGCAACTCTTTTGTGAACAATTAACGGGACATGGACGTTTAGGACAGACTAAAGCACAATTAGCTGCAAGATATCGACTACAAATTGCTGAGATCGAGGTGGGCTGGCGCGATATGTGTGCTCGATATGCTAAATATTTGCTTGAACAAAACTTTGAGCTGGCAAAGCTTGTTTTGAATTATAAACGCCTATCTAACTTGCCGGCTAGTACAGAGAAGACATATACTTTGTTTTTAGCGGGTAAAAGTATTGAAGAGATCGCAAATTTACGAAGGATACGGAAGAGTACAGTCCAAGAACATCTTTTAAATGTAGCTATTCTAGCAGATGATTTTCCAAAAGAACAGTTGTTGTCACCGAAGATAAAAAAGCAGATCGTGGATCTTTTTGAAAACTGTCCAGTCTTAGACTGGAAGTTTCAACAATTGCATGAAAGCTACCCTGAGATCTCATTTTTTGAGTATCGTTTATGCCAAATAGAAAGGATAATTGCAGGTGAAAGAAAAGCTTGAAGCCATCTTGAAAAGTGAATTTGGCTATCCAACATTTAAAACTGGTCAAAAAGAGACGATCGAGTCTTTATTAGCTGGTAAAGATACTTTAGCTATTTTGCCGACGGGAACTGGAAAATCTCTGTGCTACCAGTTTATCGGAAAATATCTAAAGCGTTCAGTATTGATCGTTTCACCCTTGATATCACTGATGCAAGATCAAGTCGAGCAACTGCGGTACAGTGGTGAAAAAGCGGTAGTTGCTCTAAATTCACAATTGAGTTTTGCTGAGAAGAGATTTGTATTACAAAATATTGCTAGTTTTCAATATATCTATGTTTCACCGGAAATGTTGGGCTCGGCTGAAGTTTTGAACGCACTTGGTCAATTAGAGTTAGGACTGTTTGTCATCGATGAAGCCCACTGTATCTCGCAGTGGGGACCTGATTTTCGACCTGAGTATCTAAATTTAGGCAAAATCAGAAAAAAGCTACATGAGCCCCTGACTTTAGCCTTGACTGCAACGGCAACTCCTAGAGTAGCACAAGATATAACTGCTAGTCTGGGATTAGCACAGACAGGAAATGTGATCCGATATCCGGTTGATCGGCCCAATATCTATCTAGGAACACAAAGTTTTATAAATGAACCCGAAAAACTTGCGTATCTCCTAGAATTACTTCCTAAGTTAAACGGGAAGGGGATCATTTACTTTTCAAGTAAGAAAAAAGCTGACGAAATAAACGAAAATTTGGTAACTAAGGGATTCAAGAGTGCAGTTTATCACGCTGATCTAGAGCTGACAGAACGTTTTTTGGTACAACAACAATTCTTAAATGATCAATTAGATGTTATTTGTGCAACTAGTGCTTTTGGAATGGGGATCAATAAGCCTAATATCCGGTATGTGATCCACTATCACATGCCAAATGATCTTGAAGCTTATGTGCAAGAGATCGGCCGTTGTTCGCGTGACGGGAAAACTGGGATCGCAGTGCTACTATATGAGCCTGGTGATCTAAAACGTCAGGAATTTTTGATCGAAAAAACCTTGCCTAACCCCCAACAGATCCGGTATTTTACCAAACACCAAGAGTTGCTCCAAAACTTTCCCAGTGAAGAAATGCAATTATTAGCACGGCTGTTAGCTAATGGTTATCAAAAAGATCAGATAGAGACATTGGTGAAAAAGCGTCAGACTGAACGTAATGTTGCTTTACAAAAAATGCATCAATATCTTAAAACTGGTAACTGTAAACGCCAATTTATCGCGCAATATTTTGGTGATAAAGTTGAAAACATCCATGGCTCAGGAACTTGTTGTGGCACTGGTCAAGCGCTCCCATTAGAAAAACTTGGCTTATTAGGAGAGCCGGCAGTAAAGGTGAGTGAAATAAACGAGCTGGACTATCGCGAGATCTTACAGCAATTGTTTAAAGAAACCTAACTAAATGAGAATTTCAAGCGATTATTTATATATTTTTAGGAGTATTTATGCTATTATATTTTGTAATATTAGTAGTTTTGTGAGTACTATGAGCTAATTGTAAAAACAAGCTATCGTTTATGAATGTCAACTAAAAAGTTAGAATGTGGAGCTGACATTTAATTACTTTGATATTGTTTTATACTGTTATCGGCGGTATCATAAATTTATGTAGCAAGCTCTAAGAGATATTATAATTGCTTCTAAACTATATAGTTTGCCATGCATGTATGGCATTAATGGTAATAATAAATTTTTAAGAAAGGAAAAAACTATATTTCTTTTTGATCATGACACTAAGTGATCTTAGTAGCATGATTCCATATTTATATAGTGGGATTTTAATAAAAATGAGTCGAAAGAATAACGACCACACCAAAAAACCTTGGGAAAAGACCTTTGAAGAGATAAAAGATGATAAGGGAAATTACTCGCGTAGAGCTAGCCGGCAGAGCAATAAACGAAATACGATGCTGACAACGATCTTATTGGGTGTCTTTGTGGTCATCATTGTAAGTACGATCGTATTTTACTTTGTTTCACAACGGGCCTCTAGGCAAACTGTAAGTACCGATGATTCGATCGAAGTGGTCTCTTCAAGCGAAAAAAAATCATCTTCGAGTAAGAAAAAGGCTGTAGCTAAGAAAAGTTCAAGCAAAAAGAAGGATACAACTAGAGAATCTAAGTCAAAAAAGAGTTCAGATACGCAATCTGATAGTACTGATAGCACACCACAAGCAGCACCGCAAGACACAACACAAGCGCAAGCAAGTAGCGAACAGCCTGCAAATCACGAAAATCAAGCAAATGCTGAACACCGAGCAGCTGAAAGTTCACAAGAATCGCAACATTCAGAAGAACAATCTTCCCAACAAGAGCAGTACATCTCTGTTCCAGCAGGGCAAGGCTTGTATCGGGTAGCGGTCAATAATGGTTTGACGCTAGATCAGTTATTGCAGTTGAATCCAGGCTTAACAGCTAATTCAAGTATTTTACCAGGACAACAGATCCGTGTAAAATAAGCTTTAGAATAATAAAAGAGAGGAAAAACAATAAAAATGTGTCCTTAGTTTTCTTGGGACACATTTTTATCTGTTTAAATGGGGTATATTATAGTATGCAAACAAAAATGCAAATTGCGGTCGATGGGCCCGCTTCTGCAGGTAAGAGTACCGTTGCAAAGTTAGTCGCTAAAAAATTAAATTACATTTATTGTGATACAGGCGCAATGTATCGCGCCACAACTTGGAAAGCACTCCAAACGGGTGTTGCACTAGATGATGATCAAGCTCTAGGGAAAATGCTCGAGACGATGGAATTGAGCTTTAAGCCTAATGACCCAGAACAATTAGTATTTGTTGATGGAACAGATGTGACAACTGCGATCAGATTGCCAGAGATCACTAATAATGTTTCACTTGTCTCAGCTCAACCAAGTGTGCGCAAAAATTTAACTGAGCGTCAACAACAGATCGCAAGTGAAGGCGGGATCGTGATGGACGGACGTGATATTGGTACGACCGTTTTGCCAAAGGCTCAAGTAAAGATCTTTTTAGTTGCGAGCGTACACGAGAGAGCTTTACGGCGCTTTAAAGAAAATCAAGCTAAAGGTATCGATACGCCATTAGCTAAACTCGAAGCTGAGATTGAAGCCCGTGATTATAAAGACTCACACCGTAAAGTTTCGCCATTGACTAAGGCAGATGATGCGATTTTATTGGATACTACTTCACTAGATATTGCACAAGTTACCGATGAAATCATGAAAATTGTTAAAAATACAGAGAAATAGGTAATTTAACTAGCATTTTGAACTGCTTTCAGTTAAAATGGTTATTAGAGTTAGTCGTTAAGGAGGACAAAGTCCATGAGTGAATCAGAAAACAAGGATTTATTAGAAGCTTTAAACAGCGTTAGACCAGTTAAGGTTGGCGACGTTGTCAAAGGCGAAGTGTTGGCATTTGATGATAAAAAGCAAGTTATCGTAGGGATCGAAGGCACCGGTGTTGAAGGTGTTGTTCCTGCACGCGAATTGAGCGTTAAAGCAGATGAGATCGAAGATAACATCAAAGTTGGCGATGTGCTTGACTTAGTTGTTATTTCTAAGATCGGTTCTGACAAAGAAGGCGGTAGCTACTTATTATCACAACGTCGCCTCGAAGCCCGCAAAGTATGGGATGAAATCGAAAAGAAATTTGAAGCAGGTGAAACTATCACAGTTCCTGTAACTCAAATTGTAAAGGGTGGCTTAGTTGTTGACGCTGGCGTTCGTGGCTTTGTCCCTGCATCAATGGTTTCTGACCATTTCGTTGAAGATTTCAACCAATACAAGGGTCAAGAACTTGAACTTAAGATCGTTGAGATCGAACCAAGCGAAAACCGTTTGATTTTATCTCATAAAGAAATCGTTCAACAAGAACGTGAAGCTAAGAAACAAGAAGTTATGTCACAACTTGCAGCCGGCGATGTGCTTGATGGTAAAGTTGCGCGCTTAACTAACTTTGGTGCGTTTATCGACCTTGGTGGCGTTGACGGTTTAGTTCACGTTTCTGAAATTTCCTACGAACGTGTTGGCAAGCCATCTGATGTCTTGAAAGTTGGCGAAGATGTTAAGGTCAAAGTGTTAGCTGTCGATCCTGAAAAAGATCGCATCTCACTTTCTATCAAACAAACATTGCCACAACCTTGGGACAATATTGAAGAAAAAGTTGCTGAAGGTGACGTTCTTGATGGCAAGGTAAAACGTTTGACAAGCTTTGGTGCATTTGTTGAAGTATTCCCAGGTGTTGAAGGCTTGGTACACATTTCACAAATTTCACACAAGCATATTGCTACACCAAATGAAGTTTTGACATCTGGCCAAGACGTTAAAGTCAAAGTCTTGAATGTTAACGGTGCAGACCGTCGTTTAGCATTATCTATCAAAGCTTTACAAGAAAAACCAGCAGCTGATAAAAAAGAAGTTGAAGTTGTCGAAGAAGAACATGTTGAAATTCCAGAAGAAGATACAGGTTTTACTTTAGGCGACTTAGTCGGTGACGACTTAAAAAATGAAGACTAATCTCACGTAATTGAGATTCATTTTGACTGGCCCAAGCGTAAAAGGTTTTGGGTCAGTTTTTTTTCTAAAACATTATTATAAGGAGTGATTAAAATGGCTAATCCAGTCGTTGCGATCGTTGGACGTCCAAATGTCGGGAAATCAACGGTTTTTAACCGGATCGCTGGTGAGCGGATCTCTATTGTTGAAGATACCCCTGGTGTGACTCGTGATCGTATTTATGCGAAGAGCGAATGGCTCGGACAACCCTTTAATTTGATCGATACAGGTGGGATCGATATGGGGGACGAACCATTTTTAGCCCAAATTACCGAGCAAGCTCAAATCGCGATCGATGAAGCTGATGTGATCGTTTTTGTGACAAGCGTCAAAGAAGGAGTCACGGATGCTGATGAAAAAGTAGCAAAGATCTTATATCGAACTGATAAACCAGTTATTTTAGCTGTAAATAAAGTAGATAACCCTGAACTTAGAAGTGAGATCTATGATTTCTATTCATTAGGGTTTGGCGACCCAATGCCACTTTCTGGAACTCACGGGATCGGTACGGGTGACTTATTAGATAAGGTCTGTCAGGCATTTCCTAAAGATGGAGCTAAAGAACAAGATGATTCGATCAAATTTAGCTTTATCGGACGCCCTAATGTCGGTAAGTCTTCTTTAGTCAACGCGATCTTAGGTGAAAACCGCGTGATCGTTTCTAACGTTGAAGGCACAACGCGTGATGCGATCGATACGAAATTCGTGGCTGAAGATGGAACGGAATTTACGATGATCGATACTGCAGGGATCCGTAAAAAAGGTAAAGTTTATGAAAATACAGAAAAATATTCTGTTTTACGGGCCATGCGTGCGATCGATCGTTCTGATGTCGTTTGCGTTGTTTTAAATGCTGAAGAAGGTATTCGTGAACAAGATAAACACGTAGCCGGCTATGCGCATGAAGCAGGACGTGGGATCATCATCGTTGTCAATAAGTGGGATACTTTGAAAAAAGATAACCACACGATGAAAGAGTTTGAAAAGACGATCCGGCAAGAGTTCCAATACTTGAGTTATGCACCGATCGTATTCGTTTCAGCTAAGACGCATCAACGCTTAGAACAATTACCAAAATTGATCGAGCGTGTAAATCACAACCATGAACGCCGTATCTCATCAGCTGTCTTGAATGATGTTATCATGGATGCGATCGCGCATAATCCAACCCCAACAGGCAATGGACGTCGATTGCGGGTCTACTATGCGACTCAAGTGGCCACTAAGCCACCAACATTTGTCGTCTTTGTTAATGACCCAGAATTGATGCACTTTTCATATGAACGTTTCTTGGAAAATCAGATCCGAGCAGCGTTTGATTTTGAGGGTACACCGATCCATGTGATCGAAAGACGGCGTAAATAATCAAAGATAAAAAATTAAAAAAATTATGCCTAAATTTATCTTATTTTTTCAAAAAAATGATTAAAAACGTTGCTATATTAGGCTTTCTGTGCTATCTTATTAACTGAGCAATGATTTGTTAGTCATTGTTTCACCATTTCTGGCTAGTTTAGAAATGGACAAGAAGATATGCCTATATCTTTATCTTCACTTGAGGAGGTGAAACACATGGCAAACAAAGCACAATTGATCGAAACTGTTGCTGAAAAGACAGGTTTGACAAAGAAGGACGCAACTGTTGCAGTTGATGCAGTTTTTGGTTCTATCCAAGACTACCTTAAAGAAGGCGAAAAAGTTCAATTAATCGGCTTTGGTAACTTTGAAGTTCGTGAACGTGCAGCTCGTAAGGGTCGCAACCCACAAACTGGTAAAGAGATCCAAATCCCTGCAAGCAAGGTACCTGCATTCAAACCAGGTAAGGCGCTTAAGGATGCTGTTAAATAAGATTGACTTATTTTAGCTTCGACCCTTGATATATCAGGGGTCTTTTTTTGTATTAAAGAATACTGGAGCCATAGTTGATTTGAAGTCAACCATGGCTCCAGTATTATATTAGGCATTTAGATGTTGGATAAATTTTAAGTAAGCTTCTTGTTCACCGGTCGCTTGGATCTGACAAACATTGGGAGTAACTGTATTGTGATGTAAGTGATTTTCAGCAACTAAAATATCATGGGTGAAAGTTGCATTTCCGATCAACTGGATCTTAAATTGATCATCTAATTGTTGCACTTTAGTTTTGACCATTCCCCCGGGATTGAAGACTGTTATCTCTTGCGTGAGATCGCAGTGCTCGGGATGACTGAGATAAAAGGCTAAACTTGTAGCCGACATTCCAGTCCCACAAGCATTAGTAAAACCTACGCCCCGTTCGTAAGTACGCACAAATAGCTTGTTTTGACCTAGGATCTGAGCAAAGTTGACGTTGACACCATCTGGAAAATACGGGTTTGGGGCATTTAACTTAGCGCCTAATTCGCCTAAAAATGTTCCAGCTTTCTCAATATCGGGTACAAAACTGATCAAGTGGGGATTGGGTACGGCCATGATCGTAAAGTGTAATTTTTCCTGAGGGTCAAATTCCGCCAAGGGACGATCGATGACCTGCTCAGCTCCTAGGTTATCAAAGGGAAGATAGCGCTTCTCAAAATGAACGGGTGAGATCTCAACGCCAAAAGCAGGAACATTAGGCGCTAGGTCGGCTTGTTTTTGGACTTCTAGGTCACTTTGGCGAGTCTGAACTTTAAAAGCTGTCAGCACGTGTTTTTCGGCCAAATAACGCGCAACTGTACGCAGACCATTACCGCACATTGATGCTTCGCTCCCATCAGCATTGATAACGCGCATTTGTGCCACCGTGTTGGGAGTAGAACTCTTTTGAACGACTAGGACGCCATCCGAACCACCTAAGATACCGGAAGTTTTAGTCGTGAGTGTTTTGGTCAGTGTGACCAATTCTTGTTCGGTCAAAGGTGTAGTCAGTAATGTTTGATCTAAGATAAAAAAACTATTCTGTGATCCATGAACTTTTTTTAAGTTGATCATGAATATCCCTCCAATTTTTTAAGCGAATAAGGGCTTATTTTCCCCCATCTTGTATGATGAGAGGTAATCTCGCTTTAATTTTTCGATAACTGAATTGTATCATTTTTAATTTTAATGACAAGAGTCAAATATATAAAATTCTAGATTTTTTTATAAAAAAACCGATTTTCAAAAAAATAATATTAAAATCCCTTGACGTATCACATTAAAAATTATAATATTATGTTAAATCGAAGAGGCGCAACTGACATGAGTAAGGTTCTTTAGCTGCTATAACAGTGTTTGAGTGGTCCTTGAAAGGGGAAGTTGCCGAAGTTTTAGGTGTTTATAGACACTTAACGCTGGGTTGTGGTTTAAGAGATCACAGACTGTCGCAAACTAAACTTTGCGGAGTGCTATCGATCAAACAGAATTTTGCAATTATTCCAGCAAGATCTTTTTAGGCGATAGGACTAAAAAGATCTTTTTTTTGTGCAATTTATTTATTGGAGGGGAACTTATGACGTTACCAACGAATAACGCCGGTCATTTGACGATCGGCGGTGTAGATGCGATCAGCTTAGCCCATCAATACCAAACTCCATTGGTCGTATATGATGTGGCTTTGATCAAGGAGCAGATCACTAAATTTAAACGAGTTTTTGAAGAGCAAGCTGTTGACTATGAAGTCAGCTATGCTAGTAAGGCATTTTGTTCGGTAGCAATCTACCAAGTGATCAATGAATTGGATTGTCATACAGACGTTGTTTCCGGTGGTGAATTAGCAACTGCTTTAAAAGCTGGTTTTCCCGCTGAAAAGATCAGTTTCCATGGAAATAATAAGTCGATCGCTGAACTTGAATTTGCGATCAAAGCCGGCGTCGGTGTGATTATCGTGGATAATTTTTATGAGATTGAACTTCTACAGAGGGTCTTACGGGAGCAAAAAGCTAAAACTAAAGTCATCTTGCGCGTGACTCCGGGTATCTCAGCACATACGCATGAATATGATCAAACGGGCCAGATCGATAGTAAATTTGGGTTTGATCTAGCTTCGGGGCAAGCTGATAAGGCTTTGACTCAGTTACTGGCTGACCCGCAGATCACGGTTTTAGGGCTCCATGCACATATTGGTTCCCAGATCTTTGAATTAGGTGGCTTTGAGTTAGTTGGTCAAAAATTGATGGAAGTGGCTCATTCTTGGAAGCAAAAATACGATTATACAACTAAAGTTATCAACGTTGGTGGTGGTTTTGGTATCAAATATACCGCTGAAGATGATCCGTTGGCACCAGAAAAATTTGTCGAGCAGATCATTAAGGCGGTAAAGCAAAAGGCGCTGGAATATGAGTTGGAGCTTCCAGCAATTTGGATCGAGCCCGGGCGTTCGATCACAGGACCAGCTGGATATAACCTATATACAGTCGGGGCACGAAAAGATATTCCAGACCATTTATCGTATTTAGCAGTTGATGGTGGCATGGGAGATAATATTCGCCCCGCCTTATATCAAGCTAAGTATGCAGCTGTTTTAGCTAATGAGCCAAACGCCAAAGTGACTCAGACAGTGCATTTAGCTGGAAAATACTGTGAATCAGGGGATATTTTGATCGATAAATTAGCTTTACCTGAAACAAAACCAGGTGACATCATCGCGCTGTTAGCAACGGGGGCATACGGTTATGCGATGGCTTCAAATTACAATCGTAACCCACGTCCCGCAGTTGTTTTTGTCGAAAATGAGCAGGCTAAACTAGTAGTCAAACGTGAGACTTACGCTGACTTATTGAAGTTGGATCTACCTTATAAATAAAATCAAGAAAGGAAAGCTACTTTTTGGTAGTAGCAATTAAAGAACATGGCAGAATTAAACGCACAAGAAATTATCAATTTTATCGCAAACGCAGACAAGAAGACACCGGTCAAAGTTTATTTGAACGCTTCGATCGCTGACCTTGATATTCCAAATGAGATCAAAGTTTTTGGCGGGGCAGATAGTGCTGTATTATTTGGTGACTGGCAGGTCGTCAAACCATTTTTAGCCACTAACCAAACTAAGATCAAAGACTATGTGATCGAAAACCAAACGCGAAACTCCGCTGTACCGTTACTAGATCAAAAAGATATCAATGCGCGGATCGAACCCGGCGCTTTGATCAGAGATCAGGTCTTGATCGGTGATAATGCAGTCATCATGATGGGGGCGATCATCAACATTGGAGCCGAGATAGGTGCTGGTTCAATGATCGATATGGGGGCTGTTTTAGGTGGCCGTGCGATCGTAGGTAAGAATTGTCATATCGGTGCGGGGACTGTTTTGGCGGGGGTAGTCGAACCAGCGTCGGCAACGCCTGTGATCATCGAAGACGATGTTTTGATCGGCGCTAATGCTGTTGTTTTAGAAGGTGTTCGGGTCGGTAAAGGCGCAGTCGTGGCTGCTGGTGCGATCGTGACTAAAGATGTTGAACCTTACAGTGTCGTTGCCGGGGTACCAGCTAAGTTTGTTAAATACACTGATGAAAAGACCAAAGAAAAGACAGGCTTAGAAGATGATTTAAGAAAGTTGTGAGCAAAATGTTAAGTGAAAGTAAGTTGACAAAGATCTATCAAGAGTTGCATCAGATCCCCGAGTTAGCACTAGAAGAAGTCAAAACGAAAGCATATTTACAACAAGAGATCGCTAAATTAGATCAAAGTTACTTAGAGATAAAAGAGATCCCTGAGTTGCCAACGGCTTTATTGGTCAAAGTGCGGGGAAGTGTCCCTAAAAAAACGCTCGGCTATCGCTGCGATATCGATGCGTTGCCCCTCACAGAAGAAACAGGCTTAGAGTTCAGCTCGAAAAATCCTGGGGTGATGCACGCTTGTGGTCATGATATCCATATGACAGTGGCATTGGGAGTCTTAGCTTATTTTACAACTACTCGTCCTAAAGATGACTTGATCTTTTTCTTTCAACCAGCTGAAGAAAGTAAGAATGGTGGTAAATTAGCTTATGAATTAGGCGTTTTTAGTGGAGAGTGGCGCCCCGATGAATTCTATGCTTTGCATGATGCACCTGAACTGCCTGCTGGTGCGATCGGATGTAATTTAGGAACATTATTTGCAGGAACAACTGAAGTCGATATCCATTTGTACGGCAAAGGAGGCCATGCAGCTTATCCCCATCAAGCCAATGACATGATCGTCTGCGCTAGTGCTTTGATCATGCAGGCGCAAACGATCATCTCGCGCAATGTCGATCCAACTAAGGGTGGTGTCTTAACGTTTGGTGAACTAAAGGCTGGTACGATCAGAAATGTGATCGCTGGTAAAGCGGTGATCAAAGGCACCATTCGTGGCTTGACCCAAGAGATGATCACCTTGATCCAAAAAAGATTACAGGAGATCTGCGATGGTGTAGCCCAGAGTTTTGATGCTCGAGTCGAGCTTACCTTGAATCAAGGTGGTTATCTACCCGTTGAAAATGATCCTGTATTGACGGCTTTTTTCATTGAACATATGCAAAAAGCGCCAGATGTTGAATTTATCGAGACTGAGCCGAAGATGACCGGGGAAGATTTTGGATACTTACTTTCCAAATTTCCTGGGACGATGTTTTGGTTAGGTGTAAATGATGTCCATGCTTTACATAGCAATAAGCTAGTGCCTGATCAAACAGCGATCCTCAAGGGAGTCAATGCAATAACTGGGTTTTTATGTGCCCGTATGAAACAAGAGAAAGAAGTGGATGCTTAATGTTAACCAGATCACAGATCATAACCGCGATCGTGACCCCATTTACGGCTGAAGGACAGATCGATTATCCTGCCTTAGAAAAATTGACTGAACACTTGTTACAAAGTGGGACCCAAGGCTTTGTGATCGGCGGTACAACGGGTGAGACGCCAACTTTGACACATCAAGAGAAATTAACGCTTTACCAAAAGTTTGCCCAAATAGTTGCTGGACGTGTTCCAGTGATCGCTGGTTGTGGAACGAATGCGACTCAAGCGACTTTAGAATTTATCAATGAAGTTGCAAAGATCACGGGAATAGATTACGCTTTGGCCGTAGTACCTTATTACAATAAACCAGATCAAGCTGGGATAAGAGCACATTTTGAATATTTGGCTAAAAAGGCTGAGCTTCCCTTGATCATGTATAATATACCTAGTCGGACTGGTGTCAAACTCGATAAAGAAGTGATCGTAGACTTAGCCAAATTGGATAACATTGCTGGGGTAAAACAATGTGGCAGTCTAGATGAGCTGGCATATATCATCGAGAATACACGTAATGAAGCTTTTAGTGTCTTTACTGGTGAGGATGCACAGGCTTTAGCAGCTAAGAAATTAGGCGCAGTTGGAGTTATTTCGGTGGCGGCACATATTTACGGTGAGCAAATGACACAAATGTATCAAGCATTTGCTAAAGCTGATCAAAGTAAAGCTAAGGCATTGGAACAATGGTTGCTCCCTAAGATGCAAGCTTTGTTTATGTATCCTTCACCAGCTCCAGTCAAAGCCGTGTTGAATGCCCAGGGCTTTGCTGTTGGTGGGCTTAGGTTACCGTTGCTTGCTTTAAATGAGGCTCAACAACAAGAATTAGCATCAAGCCTAGGATTAGCTAAAAATGCTTTATCAAAACGATTACCATTAGATTTGGGGGAGACAAAATGATCAAGATTTTAGTTGCAGGTTATTCAGGTTCAATGGGCCAACAGGTCTTAAAGTTGATCGATGAGACACCTGATTTTGAATTGGTGGCGGTTTTTGCTTTAGGAGCTACCGAAAGTGATCGTCAACGCTTTGGTCTTGGTGAGCAGGTCAAGATCTACAATGAGCTGTCGCAGATCGAACATGGAGCTGATGTTTGGATCGACTTTACCGCTCCGAGTGCTGTGTTTGAAAATGTCAAATTTGCTTTAAAACACGGGATGCGTCCCGTAGTGGGAACTACAGGTTTGACCGATGAAGAGTTAGCTGAACTTAAGCAGTTAGCTTTAGCTCAGCAGCTAGGTGGCTTGGTGGCACCTAATTTTGGGATGTCAGCGGTATTATTGATGAAATTTGCCAAAGAAGCAGCCAAATATTTCCCTGATGTTGAGATCATTGAAATGCATCATGATAATAAAAAAGATGCACCCTCAGGGACAGCCTTGATGACAGCCAAGTTGATCGCACAAAATCGCGTACCGCATCATCAAGGAGCAAAGGATGAAACTGAGACCCTAGCGCATGTACGTGGCGGTGACTATGAAGGTATCAAGCTCCACTCAGTTCGTTTGCCAGGATATGTGGCTCATGAACAGGTCCTTTTTGGTGGTGCAGGTGAAGCCTTGACGATCCGCCAAGATTCATTTGATCGGGCTTCGTTTATGAGCGGTGTCAAGCTTGCGGTGCAAAAGGCTAAGGCATTAGACGGTTTAATCGTTGGATTAGAAAATATTTTATAAAAAGAAGGTAAAGTAAAATGAGAGAATATACAGTTGCTATTTTAGGTGCTACTGGTGCGGTGGGTTCACGGTTGATCGAACAATTAGAACAGTCAACGATCCCAGTCAAGAAGGTCAAATTGCTTGCTTCCAAGCGTTCGGCAGGTAAACAGCTCAGTTTTAAGGGCCAAGCGATCACGATCGAAGAGGCAACACCAGAGGTATTTGAAGGTGTTGATCTAGTTTTAGCTTCAGCTGGTGGTGCTGTTTCTAAGCAATTGCTCCCTGAAGCAGTTAAGCGCGGGGCGGTCTGTGTCGATAATACGAGTGCTTTTCGGATGGAGCCAGAAGTACCGCTAGTCGTCCCAGAAGTCAATGAACAAGCTTTATTTGAACACCGTGGGATCGTAGCTAATCCTAATTGTTCAACGATCCAAATGATGGTCGCTTTAGAACCGATCCGCCAAAAATTTGGCTTAGAACAGATCATCGTTTCGACTTATCAAGCAGCTTCAGGCGCAGGTCAAACTGCTTTAGATGAAATGCTTTCAGAGGCCAAAGATTATTTGAATGGGGAGACAATGGAAGGTAAGATCTTTCCAGTCAAGGGTGACAAGAAGCATTATCCACTAGCTTTTAATCTTTTGCCACAGATCGATGTCTTTGAAGAAGATGGTTACTCACATGAAGAGTGGAAGATGATCCATGAAACTAAAAAGATCATGCAAGGTGACATGAATGATCCAAAACTCAAAGTGACGGCGACCTGTGTTCGGGTCCCAGTCGTGATCGGCCACGGTGAATCGGTCTACTTTAAGACGGCAGATACCACTTTGACAGCTGAACAAGTCAAAGAAACGCTTAAAACTGCTCCTGGAGTCGTTTTACAAGATGATCCGGCTCACCAAGAATACCCACAGCCACTGACAGCTGAAGGTAAACGTGAGACTTTTGTGGGACGGGTACGTGCTGATAAGGAAAATCCGGGTAGTTTTAACATGTGGATCGTGTCAGATAATTTGTTGAAGGGAGCTGCATGGAATACAGTTCAGATCGCTGAACGCCTAGTTGAAAATGATCTCGTACATGTTCCAGCGGATCCATATTTAGGTTAATACCAAAGAAGTCGTTATTAATTTAGCGACTTTTTTATGTTATGATGGTAGCTAGAAGTTATTAAGTAAAGGTGGTAACCACATGACTTATTCGGAAGAAACACTAGATCATTTAGCGCAAGGAGATTTTACCAAAGCAAATGAAACTTTAGAGCTTGCGTTGACTAGGGATGAAGACGATATGCTATACAGTTTGGCCGAAGAGCTGTATTCACTAGGCTTTTCTGAGATGGCAGCTAAAGCATACGAAACTTTAGTCAAACGCTATCCCAATGAAGATAGCTTAAAGACCGCCTTAGCTGAGATCCAGATCGGTGAAGGTAATGATGATCAAGCCTTAGCGATCTTATCTCAGATCACTCCGGAATCAAATGCTTATTTAGAAGCTCTTTTAGTTAGCGCTGATCTTTATCAGACGCAAGGGGCTTTTGATGTCAGTGAACAAAAATTGCTAACGGCTTATCGATTAGCACCAGATGAACCGGTGATCGAATTTGCTTTAGCTGAGTTATACTTTAACATTAAAGAATATCGTAAAGCAGCTCAATTTTATCGTTCCTTGTTAAAACAAGGGATCTTAGAGTTTTCCCGGGTCAATTTAGTGGCTCGTTTGGGTCTTTCTTATGCCGGCTATGGTAAGTTTGAGACTGCATTAGGCTATTTAGAACAGATCCCAGAAGAACAACTCGATAACGATACGTTGTTCCAATTAGCCTTTACCCAACGTGAATTAGGTGATCTTGAAGCTGCGACGGCCAACTTTGAGAAGTTGCGTGAACGTACGCCAGATTATGTGACGGTCTATCCATATTTAGCTGATCTCTACGAACAAGCGGGTCAGTTTGGTCAAGCTTTGATCACGGCCCAAGAAGGTCTAGCCGTGGATGAATTTAATGAAGCCCTATACCAAAAAGCCAGTCAATTAGCTGCTAAATTGGGCAAAAACAAGGAAGCAACTGATTACTTGAAAGAAGCCTTAGCGTTAGATCCAAGTAATTTGACGCTAGTTTTGGAATTGAGTAACCAATTATTGGCTACGCAACAAGATCAAGAAAATATCGAACTTTTGAAAGATTATTTGGCTAAAGATGAAGTTGATCCGCAGATCTATTGGAATCTAGGGCGTTCATATGCCAACTTGGATAATTATGAACAGGCTTTGACTAATTACGAAACAGCTGCTCGTTATTTAGATGACAATGCTGAATTTTTAAGGGATGCAGCTTTCTTCTTTAGAAATGCAGGGCACCGTACTGAAGCTAGTGCAGCAGCTAAAGCTTACCTCATGCAAGTTCCGACTGATTATGAAGTCGAAGATCTATTAGATGAATTACAATATTGATAGCAAAAAAGCGCTCGAATTCGGGCGCTTTTTTGCTATTGAAGTTCGTATCTGATCAGTTCTTGTCGATAATAGTTGAGTGAAGTCCCATCAAGATGCAATTTGTCACTAAGTTGTTGCTCATTTAAGTGTTGTTCGGTCAATAGAGCATGGAAGATCGCAGCTTGGTAGAGCTTACGTGGGATCAAAGGTAAGAAGCATTTAGGTTGGTCAGCTTTGAGATATTTATGCAAGCCAGGCAAAGTCAGCCGGGGTTCAACTAGATTGATCCGCTGTTTTAAGAAAAGATCTTGACTGTGCTGTTTAGTTTGCAAAGGAGCAAGATATTCTTTAAAGCGGTCTAAGAAGATCTGTTCATTGGGGGCAAAGTTTTCCGTGTCTAATATCTGATAAAAGCCACTTTGTAAGATCTCGGTGATCGTATAATAGTGTGAGATAAATAATAAAGTGGCACGCGTGTAATACGATAAGTCATCGTTTTCCAGTAATAGCGGTAGTTCTTCTTGCCAATTTACCGGGACCAGCTCATTTTTAGAGCGTTTTAGTCCTTTTAATGGTAGAGTAGGCAAGCTAGTTGAAAGACGTTCATTGAAGAGAAACGCAAAATAAACATTAAGGTGTGTCAGATATTTGTTGTAAGTCGTATTTTTGATCTCCCGTTTGACTTGGAGCATGTTTAAATAATCACGGATATCGCTTTCGGTCAGGTTAGAGAGATCAGGATCCGTGCGGTAAAGGCTGTTGAAATTTCTTAGATAGTTGAAGAGATCGGCGACATCACGACAAAGATCATCACAAGTATTTTTTTCAAGCACCCGATCGTATTCTAAATAATGCCGAAATCTATCTTCATAAGGGAATTGTGCCATATTTACCCACCTTGATAATAATAATTTGTTACTTTAACAATAGCAAAAAGTGTAAATGCTTGCAAGTTTATCAATAATAAAATGTTACTTTAACTTTAAGAAATAAAATAAAAGAATGCGCCAAAAACCGGCGCAGTCAACAAAACATTTTATAACTGATCTTAAGCTAGTAAGTTAGCGACCTACTTATGTTATTATAAAACTAGAGAGGGTGTGTTTGCATGGTATCAAATGAACGTTTAAGTATAATAGATCTTATCATGATAAGTTTGGGGTGTGCTTTTTATGGCTTGGGTCTAGTCTCGGTCAATATAGCAAATAATTTAGCTGAAGGTGGAGTTACAGGGATCACGTTGATCATTCGTTATTGGTTACATATCGATCCAGCGCTATCAACGATCTTGATCAATATTCCCTTGATCATCATTGGCTATCGCTACTTAGGGAAAAAAGCTTTAGTTTATACGGTTTATGGAACATTGGCTTTGTCATTTTGGATCTGGTTTTGGCAACGATTCTATATTCCGATAAATATTCATAATGATCTCTTTATTGCCGGGATCTTAGCTGGGATCTTTGGTGGTGTTGGCTCAGGGATCGTCTATAAATTCGGTGGAACTACCGGGGGGACCGATGTCGTAGCTCGGATCTTGGAGAAGGAAAAAGGGATCCAGATGGGAAAGACACTGCTTGCGTTAGATGTGGTCGTTTTGACGTTATCTCTGAGCTACTTGGACCTACGCCAAATGATGTATACCTTGCTCGCTTCGTATGTCTTTTCGCAACTAGTTAATTTTATCCAAGGTGGGGCATATGCAGCGCGCGGTGTTGTGATTATTTCACGCTTTCCAGATGAGATCGCTAAATCGATCATCCAAGATCTTGATCGGGGCGTCAGTTATTTAGCTGGACAAGGGGCATTTTCCAATCAAGATTTTAAAGCGATCTACTGTGTCGTCAGTCCCAGTGAATTGACGGCCATCAAGCGGATCGCAGAGCATCATGATCCCAAAGCTTTTATCTCAGTCTTAGATGTGACCGAAGCATTGGGTGAAGGTTTCACGTATAATCGGCCCAAGAAGAAATTACTATGAAATGAGTGTGAGCTAAATGAGCAAAAAATATAAAATATTTGCCGGTGACGTAGAATTTTCATATATGGGTAAAGAGTTGACTAATTGTACAATTTAACAAGTGATGAGAAAAGTGAATTGATGTTTTTCGTTTTTGAAATGACCGATCACCCTAATCCAGAGGACGCTTGCCTTTATTTTGATGATCTAGAAGAACTTTACTGGCCTAAGTTGACACCCGAAGAAAAAGAAAATGTCAGAAAAGCTATCGAACCACATATCATAAAATTAAAGTAATTTACCTTAGCATTCAGCGAAAGTTGAGTGCTTTTTTGTTAGATACTTTTAATTGTAACGCTGAATTGAGACGGCTATAATAATACTGACTATATATTTAGAATAGGTTGGATATAGATTATGCAAGTAGAAAAAATACCTCAAGAATTTACGGTAGCTTTACCGTTGTTACAACAGATAAGAGCTGCTGGCTTTGAAGCTTACTTTGTGGGGGGAAGCGTCCGGGATACGATCCTAGGCTTACCGATCCACGATGTTGATATTGCAACTAGTGCATATCCGGCCGAGATAAAAGCGATCTTTGAGCGGACAGTCGACACGGGGATCGAGCACGGAACTGTCATGGTATTAGACCATGGTGAAGGTTACGAAATCACGACTTTTCGGACGGAAAGTGGCTATCAAGATTTTCGGCGCCCTGATAAAGTCGAATTTGTGCGTTCTTTAAAAGAAGATCTCAAGCGCCGCGACTTAACGATCAATGCTTTGGCTTTAGCACCCGATGGCACTGTGATCGACATGTTTTCTGGCTTAGATGACTTAAAAAATAAAACGATCCGTGCTGTGGGTGATCCGACTGAGCGTTTCTTTGAAGACGCCTTACGCATGATGCGGACAGTACGCTTTGCTAGTCAATTGGATTTTAAGATCGAGCCTAAGACTTTACAAGCGATCAAAGCCAATGCACATTTACTCGAAAAGATCGCGGTTGAACGGATCCAAGTCGAATGGATCAAATTATTATTAGGTAAAAATGTGGTCCAAGGACTAGATGCCTTTTTAGAAACAGAACTTTTCAAATACTGCCCACAATTTGCGACACGTGAGCAAGCTTTACGTAAGATCGCCAAATTGCCTCAACTAAAACTAGTAGATGAATTAGAATGTTGGGCATTATTGGCCTATGTCTTTGAGCTTACCCCTAAACAAGTCCGCAGTTTTCTCAAAGCTTGGAAAACTTCAAATGATATCAGTATGGAAGTTCAAAACGTCCTATCGATCCTTGAGCAAGCCACACCTGATCTTGATCCGTTGGTCTGTTACCATGCTAAAGAACGTGCAACTAAAGCAGCGAGCCACCTATTAGATATCTTACAGTTACCTTTGACCGGTGCTAAACTTTTACAGACCTATACAGCGTTACCGATCAAAGATAAGGCGCAGTTAGCTTTGAATGGTAAGGATCTGATCCAAACACTGGGCCTAAAACCAGGACCAGGATTAGGCAAGATCTTGAATACGCTCGAACAAAAAGTTGTGCTAGGTGAACTAGCCAACGATAAAGCAGTTTTATTAGCTCAAGCTGAAAAATTAAGTAAGGAATTAAACTAGATGCAAACACTTCGAATTGAAAATTTAATTAAGACCTATGGCGATAAAACACTGTTTCAAGATGCGAGTTTTATCATCAATGAACATGACCGGATCGGCTTGATCGGGACTAATGGTTCAGGGAAGACGACTTTTTTGAATGCGATCAGTGGTTTTGATCCCGCCGATTCTGGTGAATTGATCGCACCTAATAATTATCGGATCAGTTATCTAAAGCAACAACCTGAATTGGATCCAGAAAAAACGATCATGGAAGCTGTTTTTGATGGTGCAGCGCCAGTTTTTCAGACGATCAAACATTACGAACAAGCATTAACGGCCTACAGTAATAATCCGGAAAATGAAAAACTCCAAAAACGCTACGATGAGGCTGAAGCCAAGATGAATCAAGAAGATGCTTGGAGTGCTGATAGTGATATTAAGACTATTTTGACGCAGTTACACATCAACGATTGGCATCAAAAGATCAAGACACTTTCTGGTGGTCAGGTCAAACGGGTCGGCCTAGCCCAAGTTTTGATCCAAGAGCCAGACCTACTGATCCTAGACGAACCGACAAACCACTTGGACTTTGATTCGATCGCTTGGCTAGAAAATTACCTAGCTTCGTATAAGGGTGCGCTTTTAGTAGTGACCCATGACCGTTATTTCTTAGACCAGATCGCTAATCAGATCATTGAACTATCATTTGGCAAATTATATTTTTATACCGGGAATTATCAAGATTTTGTCGATCAAAAGGCAAAACGTGTCGAACGCGAATTGACTGCTGAACATAAGCAACAACAGCTCTATAAAAAAGAATTAGCGTGGATGCGTACCGGGGCTAAAGCGCGAACAACTAAACAGCAAGCTCGGATCAATAGCTTTAATGAACTAAAAGAAAATCTCAACAAAGTTCAAGTTGATGGTAAAGTCGATATCAATCTAGGGCAACAACGCTTAGGTAAAAAAGTTTTAGAGCTAAAACATGCTTCATTAAACTTAGATGAGCATGCGATCTTAAAAGACTTTGATCTGTTGATCCAAGCCGGTGATCGGATCGGGATCACAGGGGTCAATGGTGCTGGTAAATCAAGTTTATTGAATGTTTTAGCTGGGAAATTAGCTTTAGACAGTGGAGAATTGATCACAGGTGAAACGGTTAAGATCGCCTACTACCAACAAAAAACAGAAGACATCCCTGAGGACAAACGAGTTATCAGTTATCTAAATGATGTTGCTCAAACGATCGTCAATAAAGATGGCGAGCACGTCAGCACGACGCAATTGCTCGAACAGTTTCTCTTTCCAAGATCAATGCATGGTACCTTGATCAAGAAACTTTCTGGGGGCGAAAAACGGCGCTTATATCTTTTGAAACTACTGATGATGCAGCCAAACGTCTTGATCTTAGACGAACCGACAAACGATCTAGATATCGGTACATTGACGGTATTGGAAGATTATCTCGATCAATTCCAAGGAACCGTGATCACAGTTTCGCATGACCGTTATTTCTTAGACAAAGTAGCCGATTCACTTTTGATCTTTGAAGGCAATGCTAAAATAACGCGGCATTATGGGCTTTTCACAGATTATCTAAAAAAAGATCTAGATAAACGACCTGCCAAAAAAGTAGTCAAGGAAAAGCCAGTTACCAAATCGACTGAACCAAAAGAAAAAACAAAATTGACTTATGCTGAGCAGCTTGAATTTGATAAATTAGAACAAGAGATCGAAATGTTGGATGAAAAGCTAGAACAATTACAGACGCAAATGGGTGAAGTGGATGGTTCAGATTATCCTAAGCTCGCCAGTTTACAACAAGAGATCGACGACCTAAATGCACAAAGTGAACAAAAAATGGCCCGCTGGGAAGAGTTAGGACAATACGTCTAATAAAACATGATATAATGATCTATCCCAAATAATTGCATCGGAGGAAGAAAATGACTGCACTTGAAGAACCGTATTTACAATTGATTCGAGATATTTTAGAAAAGGGTCATCAAAAAGGTGACCGGACTAAAACAGGGACGACCAGTTTATTTGGTTATCAAATGCGCTTTGACCTAAGCCAAGGTTTTCCTTTATTGACAACTAAAAAAGTTCCTTTTGGCTTGATCAAAAGTGAGTTGCTTTGGTTTTTGAAGGGTGATACCAATATTCAATACCTATTGCAACATAATAATCATATTTGGGATGAATGGGCTTTTAAAAATTGGATCGAAAGTGATGAGTACACTGGACCAGATATGACTGATTTTGGCTTACGTGCTCAAAAAGATCCAGCGTTCAAAGAAGTATATCTAACAAAAAAGAAGCAATTTTGCGACCGGATCGTTAACGATGATGAATTTGCAGCTAAGTATGGCAATTTAGGTGACGTTTATGGTGCACAGTGGCGGCATTGGAAAACCCGTACAGGCGAAACGATCGATCAGATCAAAGATGTGATCGAGACGATCAAAACTGACCCAAATTCTAGACGAATGATCGTTTCGGCTTGGAATCCTGAAGATGTACCTTTCAGTGCTTTGCCACCGTGCCATACGTTATTTCAATTTTATGTCAATGACAATAAGTTGAGTTGTCAGCTCTATCAACGAAGTGGTGACGTCTTTTTAGGAGTACCGTTCAATATTGCTAGTTATGCTTTATTGACACATTTGATCGCCCATGAAACAGGATTAGAGGTAGGCGAATTTATCCATACTTTAGGGGATGCGCATATCTACTCTAACCATCTTGAGCAAGTTAAAGAGCAATTAGCACGTACACCTAAAGTGGCCCCTAAGTTGTGGTTGAATCCAGCTAAAAAAGACGTTTTGTCATTTGAAATGGATGATATCAAACTAGAAGGCTATGAATCTTGGGGAGCTATCAAAGCACCTGTGGCTGTATAAGAAAAGGGGTAAAAAAATGATCTCATTTATTTGGGCTGAAGATAAGGCACATCATATCGGATACCAGGGGAAATTACCTTGGCATCTGCCAGCTGATCTAGCTTTCTTTAAAAAACAAACTATCGGTCACCCGATCGTTATGGGACGCAAGACTTTTGCTAGTTTTCCAGGCTTATTGCCGAAGCGCCAACATGTCGTCTTGACGCACAGTGAAGAATTAAAAAAAGAAGCACAAACGACTGAACGCTTAACGGTTTTTTCAGATCTAACTGAGCTAAAGACTTGGTTATCACAACAGTCTGAGGAAGTTTTTGTGATCGGTGGCGCTTCGCTGTTCAATAGTTTGCAAGAAGAAGTTGAGCGCCTGTATGTGACCAAGATCGCTGCTGAATTTAAGGGTGATACGCTTATGCCTGAGCTAGATTATTCAAAATTCAAAGTGATCTTTCAAGAAGACGGTGTGGTCGATGAAAAAAATCATTATCCACACACCTTCTATATCTATGAACGTAAATAAAAAACGGGGATGTTTTATTACGACATCCCCGTTTTTATCATCACTAACGGATCAATTGTATCAGACCTAAAAGCCAAGTCCAGATCAGCAATGTTTCTGCAAGACATGAGAGCCAAAGTAGTTTAGGCTGGGCTTTATTCCACCAATAGGAAAGGATCCCTAAGATGATGGCGATAATAAAGAGTGGTTCAAAGATCTGACCGGTAACGATCAAGATCAAACAGACCAACCAAACGACCAAGCTAACGGCATAGACCCATTGCCAGTATTTTAGATAAAAAACACATTCATAGATCAATGTTAAGACCGCCCAAGCAGTCACGAGTCCAAAAGCGACCCAGCCGGCTGCAAAAAACTTTACCCCAAAACAAAGTGGGTAAAGCAGCGTCATAAGCGTCAAAGCTCCTAAGCTACGTGTTATCGTGTCTAAAGGACGGTGAGCTTTAGTATTATACAGAGCTAAAGTAATGATCTTTAGCAATAGATACAGGCTAACAGTCCCTAAGATAAGCGAAAGCGCAACAATAAAGGCAGTTTTGGGATGCCCAGCTAGCAGCGTGATGATCGTTAAAAAGACAGAGCCTAGCAGCGCGATCCCTGTGATGATCGAACTAGCGATCAGATTTTTGTTAGTATATTTAGGCAAATAGATCGACCTTTCTGATAAAAAATTTTTGATCAATTACAATTGTAACATACTAGCAAATACAACTTACATGAGATAAGTATTTAAATTAAAGTGCATTTAGCTTACAATAAAGGCAAGACCAATTAAAGGGGGATATTTTTTGAAAGCAATCGGAAAAATAGCAGCATTTGTCGGTTGTATCGTTGGAATAGCTGCTGTTTTTTATTTAGTTTTACAGCTTGTATTACCGCAGAAACAAGAATTGGACCCAGTCAAAAAAGTTACCGCTAAAGTGGAACGAGCTACTACCAAAAAAGCCAAACCGACCCTAACCTTGACTGCTTTAGGTGATTCTTTGACTTTTGGTGTGGGTGATACCACAGATAAAGGTGGTTATGTTGGCTTGATCAAGACCAAGCTCGAGCAAAAACAAGCTCTAACGGTGACCACACACAATTACGGCAAGACTGGTGATCGTAGTGATCAGATAAAACAACGTGTGCTTGATTCAAAACAGCTCCAGTCAGATCTTAAAAAGGCTGATGTGATCACGATGACGGTCGGCGGGAACGATCTGATGAAAGTTCTTCAACAAAACTTCAATAGTTTAGCTGAAAATAAACTCAGTAATGCAATGCCTAAAGCTAAAACTGAATATGCAGCTAATTTACAGAGTTTATTAGCGACTGTGCGGCAATATAACAAAACTGCACCGATCTTCTTGATCAGTGTCTACAATCCATTTTATGTATATTTTCCGACTTTAACACAAATGCAACAATATACTGATGAATGGAATGAAGTTGCTAAGGATACTATTAAAAATGAGTCGAAGATCTATTTTGTGGATGTAAATAAGCGGCTATCTGAGGGGCAATATTACGGTAGATCGAAGGCAACACTGCAAAAAAATGCGACGACCGATCTAAATGATGTTGCTGATAGTAAACTTGAGCAACTTTTAAGTGATGATAAGGAGAAAAATGACTATCTATCTGATGAAGATCATTTTCATCCTAACGATAAAGGTTATCGCTACATCACTTCTAGACTATATCAAGTGATGCTCAAACATAAAAGTACATGGTTAGAGGGTGAAAAATAAAATGAAACAAAATCCTTGGAAATGGGCGTTTGCGATCCTTTTAGGGCTAGTATTAGGCTTTATCGTCTTTGTTTGGTTTCAAGTAACGACTCCAAGCTCAGATCAAAAACAGATCGCAACGCAAACAACACAAAAACAAGGACAGTATGCCAATGTCAATGTTGTTTTGAATAAAGAGCAACTAAGTGCGGCTGTCAACTATTATCTACAACAAAACCAAAAGAAGGGTGCGATCAAGTACCGTTTCGTCTTGGATAAATCTGCGATCTTGATGGGGACGACAAAGATCTTAGGCAAAGATGTCTCCTTCACGCTATATGCGACGCCACAGCTTGACGATTCGGGAAATCTAGAACTAAAAACTAAATCAGTCGCGATCGGATCTTTGAATGCTCCACCAAGTTTTGTCTTAGGGTATATCAAAAATAATTACGATCTCGGTAAGTGGGCTAAGATCAATGCCTCCAAAGCAACGATCACCCTTGATCTAAATCAATTGACCAAAAAACAAGGGATCAAGATCCAAGGTGAAAAATTTGATCTCAAGCAAGATGATCTTCAATTTAAAGTCGCTTTCCCATTGAGTAATACTAATTAAAGGTAGGTAAATTTATGCGCGAAAGTTTTTATCGGTATTTGATGACTAAACGTGATCCCAATGGTGTAGATGAGATCAGTCATTTTGCCAATGCAGCGTTCTTTGATCAAGCTTTTCCTAAACATTCGGATGATTATCATGAGATCTCGCATTATCTCGAATTGAATGCGACTTATCTACCTTCAATGAGTGTTTTCGATGAAGCTTGGCAAGGATATTTGGAAGAGGTAATTTAAGTGGAAAAAGAGAAGCAAAAAGAACCAAAACTTAAAAGAGTGTTTTTACAAAAAAAGTACAATTTATTGACCACCGTGCTCGTTGCAGTTTGTGTCGCCTTGCTCAGTGGCGGTGGCGTGTTTTGGCTGATGGATCGTCAGGTAAAGGGGCTCGAGTCTGCTAACCAAGCAATGGGCAAGATCAACACGGTCTATAATGCCCTTTACTACAACTATTATAAAGATGTCAGTCAACAAAAACTGGTTGATGGTGCTTTAAATGGGATGGTCGAGGCTTTAGGTGATCCCTTTACCGAGTATATGAATGCGACTGAAAGTCAAGAATTAAATGATTCGATCTCGGGAAGTTTTGGCGGTATCGGCGCCCAAGTGCAAAAAAGTGGTTCAGAGATCAAGATCATGTCACCGATCGCAGGGACACCAGCTGCTAAAGCCGGTTTGAAAGCAAATGATGTTATCGTCAAGATCGATGGCAGATCGACTAAGGATTACTCCTTGAATAAAGCTGTTTCATTGATGCGGGGTAAAGTTGGGACTAAGGTTTCAGTTACGATCAAGCGGAATGGAACGACTTTCACGAAGACTTTGACGCGGGCTAAGATCCCAGTTAAAACAGTTGAGGGTAAATTAGCTACTGAAGATAAGCAGGTCGGTTATATTCAAGTAACTTCATTTTCTGAAAATACTGCCAAAGAATTTAAACAAACAGTCCAAAGCTTGCGCAAAAAAGGGGCTAAGTCCTTTATCATCGATGTACGTAATAATCCAGGTGGCTTGATGGATCAAGCTTTAGCGATGTCTTCAATGTTTGTTGAAAACGGCAAACCGATCTTACAAGTTGTTGGCCGTGATGGCAAGCCAACGGTCTATAAGGCAAGTAATGAACTGGATGACGGTTTCAAGGTCAAGGAAAAATCGATCGTCTTGATCAATGGCGGCTCCGCTAGTGCTTCAGAGATCTTTGCGGCGGCACTCAAACAATCAGGTAACAATGTCACTTTGATCGGAACTAAGTCCTATGGTAAAGGAACAGTTCAAAATACGCTACCATTCAAAGATAAGACTGAATTGAAATTAACGATCGCTAAGTGGTTGACGCCAGATGGAACTTGGATCCATAAAAAAGGGATCAAGCCAGATGTCGAAGCGGATTATCCGGATGTTGCCTACTTGACTGCGATCGATACAGCTAAAACCTATCAAGAAGGACAAAATTCAAAGCAGATCAAGAATTTGCAACAGATGCTGGTCTTTTTAGGCTATGATTTGGATGAAAAATCAGGTTACTTTAATGAGCAAACTAAGCAAGCTGTTGAAAAATATCAAACAGATAATGGGCTAACAGTTAGCGGAACGGCTGATAAAGCAACCGTTGAAAGTATTGAAGCCAAAGTTGCTCAAAAAGTCACCGAATCAGACAATGCCTACCAAAAAGCTGTCGAAAAATTAAGTGAATAAATTTTTTAACGGGACGTCTCAAAACAGACGCCCGTTTTTTATCTTTACAAGAATTATGTTACAATATGGGTGTATTTTTCAGAAAGGGACGTAGAGATCATCATGAAAGTACATGTAGATAAACAAAAACTCAAAAAATGGAGTGGTCCCTTCGTATTGGCGCTCGTAATAGCGCTCTTCATTCGCTTTTTTTTAGTCACCCCTTTGGAGGTCAATGGCAATTCGATGTTACCGGCACTTCATGATCATGATGAAGTCTTGGTGCGACATTACGGTACGATCAAGCGTTTTGATATCGTCACTTTCAAGCTCGCTAATGGTGAAACTTATATCAAACGGGTGATCGGGTTACCTGGTGATGAGATCAAATATGAAAATAATCAGCTTTATGTAAATCAAAAGAAGGTCCCAGAAAAATTTCTAACGGATCCAAATTTGGGTGAAACTTCAGATTTTACATTGGATGATTTTTTTACGACTACTAAAGTCCCAGCGCGTAAATATTTTGTATTGGGAGATAATCGCCGGATCAGTCAAGATTCGCGTACTTTAGGGATGGTCGATGAAACGTGTATCTCAGGACGAGCCTGGATCATTTACTGGCCTATCTGGCATTTTAAAGTACTATAAGGCATGGTATAATAGCAAAAGCTGATTTAATTTTATGAAAGGATGCAAAAACATGGCAATTATTCAATGGTTCCCTGGTCACATGGCCAAAGCCTTACGTCAAGTCAAAGAAAACCTCAAACTGGTGGATGTCGTTTTGGAATTAGTCGATGCTAGACTACCTGAATCATCACGTAATCCCCAGTTAAAGGATCTATTACAAGACAAGCCAAGTATTATCGTGCTGACGAAAATGGACTTAGCTGATCCTAAGGAAACCCGTAAATGGATCGAGTATTACGAAAAAATGGGACAACCTGCTGTAGCGATCAACAGTGTTCAAGGTTCATTAAAAGTGATCGATAAGAAGATCAAAGAAGTCTTAGCTGAAAAATTAGCAAATAAAAAAGCACGCGGGATCTTATCGCAACGCATCAAAGTCATGTGTATCGGCATCCCTAACGTAGGAAAATCTACGTTATTGAATCATTTGGTCAAAAAAAATGTTGCTCAAGTTGGCAATCGCCCTGGGGTCACCAAGTCGCAGCAATGGTTGAAAGCTGGTAAAGATCTCCAATTATTAGATACACCGGGGATCTTATGGCCGAAGTTCGAAGATCCGATCGTGGGTAAAAAGCTAGCTTTGACGGGTGCGATCAAGGATACTTTATATGCAGAAGATGATGTTGCGTTATATGAGATCGAAGAATTCAGTGCAAAAAATCCACAAGCTTTGATCGAACGCTATAAGATCGACGAAGAACTTTTGGAATTGCCGACAGTTGAAGTTTTACAGGAACTGACGCGTAAATTGGGCTTTAAAGATGACTATGCGCGCGCAAGTGAACGTTTGATCTTTGATTGTCGCAAGGGCAAGTTAGGACGTTATACTTTGGATGACGTTCCTAAAGATCCAGCTAAAGTTTAGATCATATTCGAGAGGGACTTGCAGTAGCATGCCCCTCTTAATTTATTAATTGGGGGAATTATTTTGGCATACACGATCGCACAGATCAAAGCGCTATTAAAGGCTGAGCCTAGCGCTGAAATGTTAGCAGAATTGAAAAACGACCCACGTAAAGGTGTTCAGACTGCCTTAGCAACGTATTATAAACAAAAAGAAAAACAGGCACAAAAGCTAGTCAAATTTAAAGAACGCTTGCGTTTAGAAAAACAACTATGGAATAATGACGTTGAATACGTTGCCGGGATCGACGAAGTCGGTCGCGGCCCTTTGGCTGGTCCAGTCGTTACAGCAGCAGTGATCTTACCGCATGATTTTCAATTAGTTGAAGTCAATGATTCAAAGCAGTTATCTGAAAAAAAACGTGAAGAACTTTATAGTAAAATTTTAGAACAAGCGGTCGCGGTAGCCGTTGGAGTAGCCGAAAATGATCTGATCGATGAAGTCAATATCTATCAGGCAACTCGGATCGCAATGAAAGAAGCTTTGGAAGCTTTAACGATCAAACCGGGGCATATTTTGATCGATGCGATGCAGATTGATACTGACATCCCGCAAACAAAATTGATCAAGGGCGACGCTAAATCAGCTTCGATTTCAGCCGCTAGTATCGTTGCTAAAGTCAATCGTGACCACTTGATGAAATTTTACGATACGGTATATCCAGGCTATGATCTAGGTAATAATGCTGGCTACGGGACGCCTAAACATTTGGCTGGTCTAGCTCAAAAAGGAGTCACTCCGATCCATCGTAAGACATTTGAACCAGTTGTTAAATATTTAAGCAAATAAACTCACACCCTTTGCGTATTTATATAGCGAGAGGTGTTTTTCATGAACGAATTAGAATTTTTCTTGCTGAAGCTACATTTATGTAACCTAGATCTTAAAAATGAATTACGGGTCGTTCGTTATATGCTTTCATTTGAGCGTTGCCCTAGTAAAGATGAACTTTTTCTACTTCTAAAATTAGGTCAAACGCAAAAAAATGATCTATGGGATGCTCTACAAAGTAAGCAATTGGCGCAAAAGGTCCGCCAAAATCTAAAGGTCAGTCATTTTTTGACGATTTTAGATAAGCGTTACCCGTCACAATTACAGGAAATATACTCACCACCGGTCGTTTTGTTTTATCAAGGCGATATCGAACTGTTGGATTCTAAAAAACTCTTAGGTGTAGTCGGAGCACGGCAATGTAGTTCATATGCACTGCAAGCCTTGACTCAATTATTACCTAACGTGATCCAACAACAACTTGTCCTTGTCAGTGGGTTGGCCAAGGGAGTTGATGGTCTTACTCATCAGTTGGCTTTGAAACACCACGGAAAAACGATCGCTGTGATCGGTAATGGCCTAGATATCAGTTACCCAAGCTGTAATCGTGCTTTACAAACACAGATCGCACATGCTGGACTGTTGCTCAGTGAATATCCTTTGGAAAGTCGGCCGTTGAAATACCATTTTCCTTTGCGTAATCGGATCATTGCAGGATTATGCCAAACAGTGTTAGTCGTTGAGGCAAGACATCACAGTGGCAGTTTGATCACCGCTAATCTTGCACTACAAGAAAATCGCAATGTTTTAGCTTTACCTGGGCGCATAAATGATATCAATTCGATGGGATGTAATGAGTTGATCGCAGCTGGAGCCAAACCAGTCCTGAACAGTAATGATATCTTAGAAGAATTTATTTAGGTAAGGTAAACAATAGCTGAGAAATGTTCAAACTGCTTGACAAAGTTAGTTTAAATAGCATAACATGAGTATCGAATTTCGTGACTGGTCGATCGATCGTGTCAGCAGATATTTTTAAATCAAGACTATATTATGAGGGAGTTGTTGGTATGCCGAGGTCTACAACTGGGACTGCTACCAAAAAGAAAACAAAACGCAAAGTAAAAAAAAATTTAGTGATCGTGGAATCACCTTCTAAGGCTAAAACGATCGAAAAATATTTAGGCTCACGCTATAAAGTTATGGCTAGTTTAGGGCATATTCGTGACTTACCTAAGAGTAAGATGGGGGTCGATGTTGAAAATAACTACGAACCACATTACATTTCGATCCGCGGTAAAGGTGATGTGATAAAAGAACTGAGAAAAGAAGCCAAAAAGGCTGCTCACGTTTATCTTGCAGCCGATCCGGACCGTGAAGGAGAAGCGATCGCATGGCATTTATCCTATCTTTTAGGACTTGATCCAAAAGATAAAAACCGGGTCGTGTTCAATGAGATCACTAAAGATGCGGTTAAAAATGCTTTTAAAAACCCACGGGCGATCGATATGAATTTAGTTGATGCTCAACAAGCTAGGCGGGTTCTTGATCGTTTAGTAGGTTACTCGATCTCACCACTATTATGGGCTAAGATCAAAAAAGGGCTATCAGCTGGACGCGTGCAATCGATCGCTTTAAACTTGATCATTCAACGTGAACAAGAGATCAAAGCTTTTAAACCTGAAGAATATTGGACTTTAGATGCTCAATTCAAAAAGGATAAAGCTAAATTCGATGCTAGTTTCTATGGCTTAGACGGCAAGAAAGCTGAGCTAAAGAACAACGAAGCAGTGCAAAATGTTTTAGCTAAGTTAGACACTAAGAAGCCATTTACTGTTTCAAGTGTTACTAAGAAAGAACGTAAACGGATGCCACAGCCACCATTTACGACTTCGACGTTGCAACAGACTGCAAACAACACATTGAAATTCAAGACACAAAAGACGATGATGGTGGCCCAACAACTCTATGAAGGGATCAGTTTAGGCCGTGGCGGTGCTGTTGGGTTGATCACGTATATGCGGACCGACTCAACACGGATCTCTAGTGTAGCAAAGCATGAAGCTTCGACCTTTATTCATGAAGAATATGGTGAAGAGTATGCAGCTTTAAAGCCACGTAAGGCTAAACTATCTGAAGGAGCACAAGACGCCCATGAAGCGATCCGACCTTCTTCAGTTATGCGGACCCCTAAATCGATCGAGAAATATTTGACTAAAGATCAAATGAAACTCTATTCTTTGATCTGGTCACGGTTTGTGGCAAGTCAGATGACACCGGCGATCGTCGATACGATGCGCGTCGATCTAATGCAAAATGGTGTGACTTATCGTGCAAATGGATCAAAACTAAAATTTGATGGTTTTACTAAGGTCTATGCTGAATCCAATCGTAAAGATAATGTCTTACCAGACCTAAAAGAAGCTGATGAAGTTTTAATGGTCAAAAATCAACCTAATCAACACTTCACCTTACCACCAGCTCGTTATACTGAAGCTAGTTTGATCAAGACGCTCGAAGAAAATGGGGTTGGACGTCCTTCAACGTATGCGCCAACGCTAAATGTCATCCAAAAGCGTTACTATGTAAAATTAGCTGCCCGTAAATTCGAACCAACGGAATTAGGTGAGATCGTTGATAAGATGATCCAGGAATGCTTCCCTGATATCTTAAATGTTGATTTTACGGCTAATTTGGAAGGACAGCTAGATGAGATCGAAGAAGGTAAACAAGAATGGGTCTCCATTATCGACGAATTTTATCAACCATTCTCTGATGAGGTCAAAGAAGCTTCTGAAAAATTAGCTAAGGTCACGATCAAAGATGAACCAGCTGGTTTTAATTGTGAGATCTGTGGTGCCCCAATGGTCGTCAAAATGGGACGCTATGGTAAGTTTTACGCTTGTAGCCGGTTCCCAGATTGCCGAAACACCCAAGCGATCATCAAACAGATCGGGGTAAAATGCCCAGTTTGTGGTAAAGGACAAGTTGTTGAACGTAAATCCAAGAAGAATCGCGTTTTCTATGGCTGTTCGCGGTATCCAGACTGCGAGTTTATTTCTTGGGACAAGCCGGTCGGTAGAAATTGCCCTAAATGTGACCACTATCTAGTCTATAAAAAGACGAAAAAGGGACAACAAGTTAAGTGTCCAAATGGTGACTATGAAGAAGCCATTCAAAAATAACTAAGGAGTAAAATAATGACAACTACTAGCATTAATGTTATTGGTGCCGGTTTAGCCGGCAGTGAAGCCGCTTGGCAGATCGCCAAACGTGGCCTCAAGGTTCGACTTTATGAAATGAGGCCTGAGAAAAAGACCCCAGCCCACCATACACAAAATTTTGCTGAATTGGTCTGCACTAACTCGTTGCGTGCAAATCGATTAACAAATGGTGCGGGGTTGTTAAAAGAAGAGATGCGGCGCTTAGATTCGATCATCATGGAGGCAGCCGATACACATAACGTTCCCGCTGGTGGAGCGTTAGCCGTTGACCGCGAAACGTTCTCGAGTGCGATCACAGAAAAATTGACAAATCATCCTAATGTGGAAGTTATCCGAGAAGAATTGACTGAGATCCCAGAAGGATTAACGGTCATTGCGACTGGACCATTGACTTCTGATCCATTGGCGCAAGCGATCAAGCGTTTAACCGACGATGAAGGCCTATATTTCTATGATGCCGCTGCTCCGATCGTTGAAAAATCATCCCTTGATATGGATAAGATCTATTTGAAATCACGTTACGATAAAGGTGAAGCAGCTTATCTCAACTGTCCAATGACAGAAGAAGAATTCTACAATTTTTATCATGAGTTGATCAATGCTGAGATGGCTGAATTACATGACTTTGAAGATCAAAAATTCTTTGAGGGATGTATGCCGATCGAACAAATGGCTTCGCGTGGTGAAAAGACGATGCTTTTTGGTCCTTTAAAACCAGTTGGCCTAGAAGACCCTAAAACAGGTAAAGAACCTTTTGCCGTCGTTCAATTACGGCAAGACAATGCTGCGGGTAACTTATATAACCTTGTTGGGTTCCAGACGCATCTCAAGTGGGGCGAACAAAAACGGGTCTTTTCAATGATCCCAGGGCTAGAAAATGCTCAATTTGTCCGTTATGGTGTGATGCATCGCAATACTTACTTGCGTTCACCAGAATTTTTAAATGCAACATATCAAACTAAAAAGCGTGCTGATCTATTATTTGCAGGTCAAATGACAGGTGTCGAAGGCTATGTTGAAAGTGCAGCTAGCGGACTTTATGCAGGGATCAATGCAGCCTTGATCGCTCAAGGTAAAGAACCAGTCGTTTTCCCAGAAGAAACGATGATGGGGGCAATGGCTCACTATATCACCCATGCTAGTCCTAAGCATTTCCAACCGATCAATGCAAACTTTGGGATCATCCCACGTTTGGAAAAACGTATCCGTGAAAAACGCGAACGCAATTTAGCTTTATCACAGCGTGCGTTAGCTGTTTTAGAAGAATTTAAAACAACAGCTGATATTTAAAGAAAGAATAAAAACTCGTATTTCTCGTGTGAGATGTACGAGTTTTTTAGTGTGCTTATCACTTTACACGAACATACTTTCGTTTTAGAATATACATGTTCATAGACGAAGAGATATCTCAAACGTCTAACCTTAAGAAAGTTTAAAAGTTTTAGACATATACGTATTTAGGAGCTTGACTAACATTGACCAATATTAGAAAATAGCTTTAGATAGGTGAAGGAGCAAGCAAATGGAAAAAAAGTGGATCACAGAATTTAAAGAATATCTTCGCGTCGAACGCCAATATTCGCCTAAGACGATCACTGCTTATTTAGAAGATGTTACTGAATTTGAGCAATTTTTAGCTGACAGTGGTCATCCTAAATCATTTGCAGCGATCACGACTTTTGATGTTCATGTCTTTATGAGTGAGCTTTACGATAAAGATCTCAAAATGAGTAGCATTTCGCGTAAAGTCTCAAGTCTACGGGCGTTTTATCGTTTTTTGTTGCGCAATGGATATGTGACTAAAGATCCTTTTGCATATGTGCAGATCAAACAAAATCCACGGCGCTTGCCACGGTTCTTTTATGAAAAAGAACTCAAGCTTTTATTTGAGGAAACAAGGCGCCCGGATAAGCTTTCGTTACGCGATAACGCCCTGCTTGAAACACTTTATTCGACAGGGATGCGGCTCAGTGAGTGTACTGGGCTCAAGCTTGAAGATATCGACTTTGAACTAAAAACGATGCTTCTTCACGGAAAGGGACGCAAGGATCGGTATGTGCCATTTGGGTCATACTGTTATACTTCACTTAAACGTTATTTGGCGAAGTCACGTAAGCCACTGATGGCTAAATACAAACGTGAACATGATCATGTTTTTGTGAACCATCATGGTGATCCCTTGACAGCTGCTGGTGTCTCTTATGTTTTAGACCAGATCGTTAAGCGCAGTTCGCTTTCGAGCACGATCCATCCCCATGAATTGCGGCATACCTTTGCCACACATTTGTTGAGTAATGGGGCAGATCTACGAGCGGTCCAAGAACTTTTAGGCCATAGTAGTTTATCGACCACACAAATATATACACACATTACGCCGGAACACTTACAACGAGATTATCGGAAGTTCTTTCCACGAGCGTAAATTTAGGAGGAATTTACATGTCTGTTTCATTTCACGCAACTACGATCTGTGCTGTGCGCCACAATGGGCATACTGCGATGGCCGGGGATGGTCAAGTTACCATGGGCGAAAAAGTCATCATGAAAGGTTCTGCTCGTAAGGTTAGGCGGATCTACGATAATAAAGTCGTAGTTGGTTTTGCTGGGAGTGTTGCTGATGCTTTTAATTTGGAAGATAGATTTGAAAAAAAGCTCAATCAATATAGCGGAAACTTACAACGGGCAGCTGTTGAATTGGCCCAAGAATGGCGTAGCGATCAAGCTTTGCAAAAACTTGAAGCCTTATTGATAGTGATGGATAAAGAAAACTTACTATTGGTCTCAGGATCAGGTGAAGTCATCGAACCTGATGATAATGTTTTAGCGATCGGTTCTGGTGGAAATTACGCCTTTGCAGCAGCTAAAGCGATGACAGCTTATGCTAAAGATCTAAGTGCAGCTCAGATCGCTCAAAATGCGATCTCGATCGCTGGTGATATTGATATTTTCACCAATCACAATATCATCGTAGAAGAACTTTAATCAAGGAGTGACAGATTTCTATGGAACATAGTGAAAAAACACCTAAACAAATCGTAGCTGAATTAGATAATTATGTTATTGGCCAAGATCAGGCTAAAAAAGCGATCTCGATCGCTTTACGTAACCGTTACCGTCGAATGCAATTGCCCGAAGACATGCAAGAAGAGATCACCCCTAAAAACCTCATGATGATCGGGCCTACTGGGGTGGGTAAGACTGAGATCGCACGTCGTTTGGCTAAAATCGTTGATGCACCATTCATCAAAGTCGAAGCAACAAAATTTACTGAAGTTGGTTACGTTGGTCGCGATGTTGAATCAATGGTGCGTGATCTAGTCGAAGTTGCTTACAAGATGGAACAAGATGAACTCTTTAAAAAGGTCAGAAGTCAAGCTGTCCAAAAAGCAGATAAACGCTTAGTAAAATTATTAGTTCCAGCTCAAAAACAACAAACCCGTCAAAATGAACAAGAAAACTTCATGCAGTTCATGCGTGACCTCCAAAGTGGTAAAATGCCAAACATGCCAGGGATGCAAGGTGCTGAAGAAAACGAAACCGTAACCGAGGGCGTTAAACGTGAACGCTCCAGTGTGGCTGAAAAACTCCAACGTGGCTTACTTGAAAATGAAGAAGTTACGATCCAAATGGAAGATCCTGCCCAAAAATTCCAAGGTGCTGATGGAATGTTAGGCCAAATGGGATTAGATCTATCGGATACATTAGGTTCACTAGCACCTAAACGGATGGTGACCCGCACGATGCCAGTCAAAGAAGCTCGTGAAGTATTTGTGCGTGAAGAATCAGAAAAACTGATGAATACTGCTGATGCAGCTAATGCAGCGATCAAACGTGCAGAAAATACTGGGATCATCTTTATCGACGAGATCGATAAGATAACTTCAAAATCGCAACAAAATGCAGGTGAAGTCTCACGTGAAGGGGTCCAACGTGATATCTTACCGATCGTTGAAGGTTCGCAGATCAAAACTAAGTACGGGATCATTAAGACCGATCACATCTTGTTTATCGCTTCAGGTGCATTTGCTCAAAGTAAACCAAGCGATCTGATCGCTGAATTACAAGGACGTTTCCCGATCCGAGTTGAATTAGAAGACTTGAGTAAAGACGATTTCGTTAAGATCTTGACTGAACCTAATAACGCATTGATCAAGCAATATATTGCGATCATTGGGACTGATAACATTAAGGTCACATTTACGATCGAAGCGATCGAAAAAATCGCCGAGATCGCCTATCGTGTAAACCATGAGACCGATAATATCGGAGCACGCCGCTTACACACGATCTTAGAAAAATTACTCGAA
Source organism: Ligilactobacillus animalis KCTC 3501 = DSM 20602 (assembly GCF_001434535.1). Taxonomy (GTDB): domain Bacteria; phylum Bacillota; class Bacilli; order Lactobacillales; family Lactobacillaceae; genus Ligilactobacillus; species Ligilactobacillus animalis. Next base: position 162,973 of record NZ_AYYW01000057.1, on the reverse strand, counting down.
GATTTACTCTTTGAAGGACCAGACATGCAAATGGGTGAGATCACGATCACAGAAGCGTATGTTGAAGAAAAAGTAGGTAAGATCGTGGCTGATAAGGATCTTAGTCAATATATCCTATAGTCCGAACGTTTCGGTGATACTTAAAAGTGTTTCCTCGGGAATTTTCGAGAGTTTGCCGAATTATATTTTGAAATGTACCTTATATAGTTCGATAATAACACAAAAACAGCACTTCCAATTTATATGGAAGTGCTGTTTTTTTTATTATCTAGTTAGAAAGTATCGATCGTGTAGTTAGCTTCAAAAACTTGTTGTCCATTTAACTTATTGATCGCATATTTTGTTTTAAAATCGCCATCAGTATCCAAAGTATCAGATAAAGCCCACCAAGATTCGAGGCAAACAAAATCACCTTCAGCTGGGTAACTTGACCAGATACCCATTGCTTTAGCATCAGTCGTTGTGATTGTTACGCCATGGCCATGGTGTTTACTTACTAAGCTGATCTCATTTGGTTCTTGGGCGAGATCATAGATAAGAGCATCATTTTTAAATAGATCATGGCTAACGGGCAAGGTTGCTGCGCCAGTCGTGATGTGTTCTAGATCGATAAAACCATCGACCAGCGGGATGCGCGGATAACTCTCTTTAGGACTTAGGCGAACTTCGTAATCTTGATAAGTATCGGTTGCTTTTAGTTTAGTTGAAAAAGCAGGGTGTGCACCTAAGCCAAAATACATTTCTTTAGTACTTGGATTGATCACGCGGTAGCTTACTTCAAGCTTAGTTTGTGTCAAATTATATTGAACTTGCAAAACAAACTCGAAAGGATATTTTTCAAGGGTCTGTTCATTAGAGCGTAATTCAAAACAAACTTCAGTTGGAGCTTGATGTAAGATCTCAAAATCCATATCACGGGCAAAACCGTGTTGTGTCAAGTGATAGCTTGTTCCATCAACTTGATATGTATCATCTTTTAAACGTCCTTCGATCGGGAAAAGAACCGCTGAGTGCCGTTTCCAGTACTTACTATCGCCACTCCACATATATTCAAACCCATTTTCCTTAGAGATCAAACTAGCTAATTCAGCCCCGTGTTCATTGATCACGACGCGTAATTTTTCATTTTCAAGCATAACTGCCATTATAATATCACCTCAACTTCATTATAGCACACAAAAAAAGCGTATCTGGGTAACTGTAGCCCCAAAGATACGCTTTTATTTATTTTGTTTTTGTTGTCGACGCTTATAACCTAGGCCAAATGGTACCATGTTTTCAGTCCCATTTTTGATCCGTTCAATGTTACCGTAGTGGCGAACAAAGACAAAAATCGTTAAAGTGATCGCAACGACTGAAAGTAGGGCATCTTTAAAGAAAAATGATACGATCGTGATCAGTAAAAAGCCTAGCATGCTAGCGACACTGACCATACTGGAGATGTAAAGTGTTACTAAAAAGATCAGCCAAGCAATAACAAAGAATAATGGATTATAAACTAATAAGACACCCACACTCGTAGCAACAGCCTTACCACCCTTAAAACCGGCAAAAATCGGAAAGACATGCCCAACGATCGCTGCCAGACCGATCAATAGTGGGTTAGCAGTGGAATGAAATAGGAAAGGTAATAGGGCAGCTAAAGTTCCTTTAAATATATCCATCAATAAAACGATCGTCCCAGCTTTTTTTCCTAGGACCCGAAATGTATTGGTCGTTCCCATATTACCACTACCGTAATCGCGAACATCTTTACCATACATCAGCTTCCCGATCCAAACACCTGATGGGATGGAGCCTAAAAGATAGCCAATGATCAACATCAAAATGATCTTTAATGTCTCTGACAAAAAAATTCCTCCTCTAAAAAGCAATACGTTCTATTGTACTGGCTTTTGAACATAAATTCAATAATGATCAGAAGATATAATTGAAAATAACAAAGACTCCAGCCGCTAAAAAGCCTAGACCAATCACCATAGTCATTGCCTTTAATTCACCAGGTGCTTCATCCCAAGCGACATTTTTTTCATTAGCAGTCAAAGCACCAGTATGGCGCAAAATAGCCATTGTAAAACCGGCGATCAAAAACATTAAGCTCATTAGGCCATAACCGATCAAAGAAATTAGCGGTAATGTGGCTAAATTCCCGATCACCAGTAAGATAACACTTAGTAACAAGCCAAGTGCAAAGAGCAAACGTCCATTCATATGATAAATTCTCCTTAAAATTAGTCTTATAGATATTATTACACTTTTTTAACGGCTTAACAAATGTTTGAGTAATTTACATAAAAAACTTGTGTTGTATTCAAATAAATAAATCGTTAAAATACATCTTGTACACAAGTTTTACCTCGCAATAAATTGGAGGAGAAATTTTGAAGATCAAAAAGATCATTTTAAGTTTCGTGGCTTTTATGCTACTAGGGATGTCAACGGCGCAGGCTAAGACGAATTTGGGCGACCAAAACACGATGGCAGTTGCATGGTATCAAACTTCAGCTGAAGTAAAGGCGTTGTATTTGCAGGGGTATAATGTTGCTCGCAATAATCTGGCAACTAAGCTTGCAACTCCGTCAGAAAAGCCGAAAGCTATCATTTTAGATATTGATGAAACGGTCCTAGACAATTCACCATATCAGGCGTATAACGCTTTAAATAATAGATCCTATCCCCATGGTTGGGATCAGTGGGTCAAAGCGGCTAAGGCTAAGGCTGTACCAGGAGCAAAAGACTTTTTGAATTATGCTAATGAGCAAGGAGTTCAAATTTATTATGTCAGCGATCGGGAACAGAGCCAATTAAAGGCAACGATCAAGAATTTAACGGCCGAAGGGTTGCCACAAGCCGATCGTGAGCATATCTTGCTCAAACAAAAGCAAGATAAGACTAAAGAACAACGGCGCCAACAAGTGGCACAAAAGGCTGATGTTATCATGCTGTTTGGCGATAATCTTTCTGATTTTAACGATCCAGCCGAAAACACTGTCGCAAAACGAACAAATGATGTTATGCAAAATGCGGCGCAATTTGGGGATAAATACATCATTTTACCTAATCCGATGTATGGTAATTGGGAAGCTGCACTATATAACAATAATTACCAACAGAGTGATTCTAAAAAGAGTAAGTTACGTAAATCACATTTAACTTACTTCGATCCAAAAACTAATAAGGTAAAACAAACGACTGTAACTACTAAATAATGAGCTAAAACTTGTGTACTTGAAAATTTGAATCTATCTCGGTCAGCCTGCAAGCTAGTAGGCTGACCTTTTGTAGTTTACTGGTAATTGTCCCTTAAATATATTAATATATTTAGATATAGTGTTGTTGGGATATAAAAGTGAAGGGGTAACGTAATAGACTGGAATCAAAGGAGGCGATATTTTTTGCGATTCTTTTATGGGATCATAGAGTCATTCACGAATTTCATGGGCTGTCTGTTCAGCTTGTTTTGGATCGGATTTTTGATAATGCTGACCTATGTATATCTCAAGGTAGCATTTAATATCTAAATTGTTTTGACTTAATTAAGGAAGGTGGGATTTAATGCGCTTCTTTTTTGGTGCCATGGAATCATTTGCAAGCGTAGTTGGTTGCATTTTTAGTTTGCTTTGGTACGGTATACTATTTTTTATAGCGATAGCACTTTTGCGCCGGGCGTTAGGTATCTAACGAAGGTGGTTACATATTTAAATTAGATATTGGCTGACCAGGAGAGTAGGTCGGCTTTTTTGTTGCAGTTAATATTGATATTCACCCAATATATTCTAGTCCTGGATAGCAAAATTAATTGCAACATATTGTAAATATACCTTATTATATTAATATTTTAAATTACTAAAACTGTAAGTAACTTTGATATAATAAAATTTTGGAGATTAGTAGTTTATTCATAATATGTATGTTTATTAGTTTTAAGGAGTATGGTATGGTCTATACACATTTAACTTTAGAAGAGAGAGCTAAGATCGAGTTGTTATGGAATCAAGGAAAGCGGATGGCTGATATAGCTAGGGTATTAGGGAGACACAGGAGCACTATATCTAGGGAGATACGAAGAACGCAGGACTTTGATGATTATAAGGAGTTTATGCCTAAAAAAAGAATGAAGATCCTGCGATATAATGCTAGAAGCGCAGAACTGAAGTCTAGGAGAAGAAAGCAAAATGTGGGTAGAAGGAGTTTATACAGTAGCTACAATAGCCGAAAGATAAACAAATATCTACTGAAGAAGTATTCTCCTGAGCAAATTGCTTGCGGTACAAAAGACGTGACTGTATCCACGAACACAATTTATAACTGGATATATCTAGGAAAACTTAAGCTAAAACGTTCTGATTTGCGCAGAAAACGTAGAAGAAAAGGAAAAAGGGTGCGTGCATCAGAGAACGAATTGAATCGTGAATTGATAAAGAACAGATCTATTGAATTACGCCCTAAAGAAGCCAATGATCGTTCAGAATTTGGGCATTGGGAGTTAGATACAATTCTTCCAAAACGTGGCAGTAAAGATGTTATAGCTACGTTTAGCGAACGGAAAACACGTCTTTTATTTGCGGTAAAAATTAAATCAAGATCTGGCATAGCTCTTATCCCAGCAATCGACACGTTCATGTCATTATACGGGGAATACGCTAAATCTATAACATGCGATCACGGTACAGAATTTGCGAATAGTACATTGGTAAGGCAGATTGAGAATTACGGTGTACATGTGTATTTTGCGCATCCATATGCGCCACATGAGCGAGGATCAAATGAAAATTTAAATGGGCTTCTGAGAGAGTATATTCCAAAGAAAACGTCTTTTTCAAAATTATCTCAAGCAGAACTTAAAACTTACGTAAATGAACTAAATGACCGTCCTAAGAAATTGCATGGATTTAAAACTTGTCGAGAAGCGTTCAAAAGAGAATTGGGGAGACTTAAAGATGCCGAAAAATGGTAGGGTAGATAAATATATATTCAAAAACAATGTTTAAGATTTGTTTAAATTGTTGCACTTTTTATTGACATTCGCCCAATATATTCTAGTTTACATAATATACATTATAAAAAGTAGTTTTGGTAGCTAAAATAAACAGTTAGTATTATATACATAACTGTTTATTTTAGCTAGACCTTGATCACTAGCTCATCAGTATCGAGCCAGACTTCTTGACCTAGCGGGATCGTAAATATTGGCTGTGTATGTCCAAAATCTAGATCATACATTACAGGTATCCCTTTTAGGATCGGAAATTTGTCCAAGACGTATAACAAGCGTTGCTCTGTCATCTGTGATATTTTGGGAAAACGCCCTAATAAAAGCGCGCGTGGCCGTTTAGCTAGTTGTAACACTTGAGCTAACAACCTAGAAAAATCGAGCCAAGTTTCACCATCATCTGCAAATTCAAGCAAAATTATCTTATCCTCAAAATCTGGTTGGTATTGCGTTCCGGCTAATAAAAACAACGTGTTGACATTGCCCCCAACTGTTACACCACGGACACGTCCTGGTGTATAAATCTTCCAATCAGTTGGATAAAATGTCCGCTTGCTGTCGGATAAAAACCATTCATCGCTTGACCAGGTCTGTGATGGTCGGAGCTCGTAATGCTTTTTGGTCAGTGCTTGTAGGAAATTGTTATCTTGATAAGCCCCTGCTTTATCCAGCATTTTCAGCGTTATGTAAGCGGGTCCATAGTAGGTAACTAGCCCTGTTTTAGCTGTGATCGCATTAGCCAGCGCCGTGAAATCAGAAAAACCACAGATGATCTTGGGATTATTGGCTATCAGATCAAAATCTAGGTATGGTAATAACTCGTTTGAGGTAAACCCACCGATCACTGTTTGGATCGCTTTGACATTAGGATCGCTAAATGCCGCATGAATATCCTCTATCCGCTCAGGAATGCTGTTAGTGCCATCTAAATTCATCCCTGAGACGTGATCACCAAAAGTGACCTTAAATCCCATCTGGGTCAATTTTTCCTGTGCTATTTGATTAGCAGCAAACCCACCGACACAATCAAGTGTCCGACTAGGAGTAATGATCCTGATCTCATCATTTTGTTTCAAACGTGCGGGTATCAGCATAAACATTCCTACTTTCTAAAAGATATTGAACAAATTTTAGCATATAAATCGTCTAAAATAAAAAATATCGACCCTAAGCCACTTGACTTGAGGTCGATATTAGTTAATCACCATATGAATTGATATATTCGTGGGCATCATTCCAAAATGGAACTTTGACAACGCCTAAGATCTTAGAACGCGGGACAAAGCCATAGGAGCGGCTGTCATTGGAGACTTCACGATTATCACCTAAAACAAAGTACTCATCTTTAGGGACCGTGAATGAACGTCCAGTACCAAGTGTCACACCTTTATCTTCAGCACTTGCAATCGATAAAGTTCCTTCTTTTTGTTGCTCAGTAGTGATATACCCTTGAGATTGGAATTTTCCGTTAACATAGAGTTTACCATCATTTTTGTATTCGATCTTGTCACCAGGCAAACCGATGACCCGCTTGACGTATTTTGTAACGTCGGTCACACCAGGACGGTCATCGACGCCTTTAGCACTGAAAACAACGACAGTATCACGTTTTATCTTAGCATGTTTTAACATGATCACACGTTCGTTATTTTGTAGATTGGGATACATCGATAAGCCATCGACTTTGACCAATGATAATAGGAATGTATTGATCAAAAGTGCGATAAGTAGTCCGATAACAACGGGCCAGACCCATCCCATGATATTTTTAAATGTTGACATCTAGTTTTTCCTCCAACGTTTTTAAGTATTTAAAGCTGTTAACTTGTTCCAAAGCATTGGTCTGATCTTTTAAGACGATCTCAAAGATATTGGTCGCATCTTCATTCAGTAGAGGTAAGATATTTTCCCAAGCGATCTTTCCCTTACCAAGTTCTAAGCTATCATGTGTTTGCCCTAATGAGTCAACTAAATGATAATGAACGATATTTTGCTTCAAACGAGCTAAGGCGGTCATTAATTTAGCGTTATCCCCCTGCCACTTGATAAAGCAATGCGATGTATCAAAGGCTAAGCGATAATCATGAGCTAAGATCTTGGCATCTAACGCTTCATCCCCATAATAAAATACCGGTGAGATCGAATTTTCAAACATCACATGCTCTTTACCGAGATCTTTAAAATGGTCTAAGCGCTTAAAAACGTATTCTTCAGCATGCGCTAAATCAGGATATAAACTGAGAAATTCAGCCGTTTGGCGCGAATAAGACCCATGGATCAACACTTGAACATTTTTGTCATAAGCTAATTGTAACAAATCTAAGGAACTTTGCTCAATAAATCGATACAATTCTGGCAATTTAGCTTCGGGTGTCAAAAGTTCAGTAAAATACTCCCGGTAACGCATGGGGTGATGTAATACGATATGATTTATTCCCGCATCTTTGACTTGATCGATACCATAGGCCAGACGCTTTAGTCCATCCCTAGTAAAGTCGTTTTCAGCGGTGTAGAATTCAAAGACATTGGGCTGATATTGTAGACGATCCTTGATCTGTTCAGGGTCAGAACTAGCTTTCAAGCCTAAATCGATTTTTTTCATAAAATCAGCTCCTCCTCAAAAAACTGGATAGGTCATACTACCGATCCAGTTTAAAACATATATTATTATTTATCGATATCTTCCATCCAACCAAGTGCGAGTGCATTTTCACCTAAATGCGTCCCGATAACAGGCCCAAAATAGCTGATCTCGATCGAATTGTTTGGATATTTTTTAGCAAGTTTAGCTTGCCATTCTTTAGCTGCTTCTTCGTTGTTAGCGTGGATCACGAGCATCTTGATCGGATAAGTTAGATCTTTTGTATCTTCTTCAAATAGATCTTCTACGCGTTTTAAAGCACGTTTAGATGAACGAACTTTATCAAAAGCTACGATCTTGTCGGTCTCATCATCAAAAGTCAAGATCGGTTTGATCTTAAGGACACTACCGACAAAAGCTGCAGCATTAGATAAGCGACCACCACGCACTAAGTTTTGTAGGTCGTCAACGACAAAATATTCATTGGTCGTTTTCTTTAAATGATCTAAACGAGCTAAGATCTCATCTAGGTCTTTACCTTGTTTAGCCATTCGAGCTGCTTCGATCGCTAAGTAACCCATCAACATAACGGTGATCTCAGAATCCACAGGTACAACTTGGATATTATCGACTGTGTCTTTGACCGTTTCCAAAGTTTGAACTAGCCCTGAGATCGTACCTGCTAAATGAATGCTGATCACGGCATCATAGTCTTGGTCACCTAAGGACTCGTAAAGTTCGATCAATTTGCCGATCGGTGGTTGTGAGGTACTAGGGAAAGTTTCCGAAGTCCGTAGCTTTTCATAAAATTCTTCAGTAGTAATATCAATACCTTCATCATAGCTTTTACCATCGAGAATAAACGGGATAGGAACGATATGGATATCATTTTCTTTGATCTGTTCCGCGCTGAGATAGGCTGTACTGTCGGTAACAACAGCTATTTTCATAAAATTACACCTACTTTAATTATTATTGCAAATCCTATCATAACACACAAATAAGCTAGTTACTAGCACAGTTCTTACTTGTGCGCGTTCAATAAGCCACTTCAAACGGGCTTTAAAAATAAATTATATCATTTAGATAGCCAACTTTACACAGATAACTTTGCTCTTTTCTGAAATAAAGGCTACAATATTAAGTGAAACTTTTTTAAAGGAGGCTTTTAACATGGCATTTGATGGTATTTTTACCCGTGCAATGGCTAACGAATTAAATGAGCTTCTCTTAGATGGACGCGTGATGAAGATCTCGCAACCCTACGCCAATGAAGTCATCCTAACGATTCGCCAAAATCGCCATAATTATCCTGTTTTATTATCGGCACATCCCAATTATGCGCGTGTTCAGGTCACTGAGATCCCCTATACTAATCCCCCAGTCCCGACTAATTTTACGATGGTCTTACGTAAGTATTTAGAAGGTGCTAAACTCGTTAAACTGGAGCAATTGAACTGTGATCGAGTTCTCAATTTCTACTTTATGACTCGAAATGAACTCGGGGATCGGTTGCCGTTGGTCTTAAGTATTGAGATCATGGGACGTTATAGCAATATCATTTTAGTCGAACAAGAGACCAATAAGATCTTAGACACGGTAAAGCATGTCGGGATGGATCAAAACCGTTATCGGACCCTTTTACCAGGGGCTACCTATAAAACGCCCCCGGCTCAAACTAAAATTGATCCTTTTTCAGATCCAGATAAACTTTATTTAGCGCTAGTCAAAGAGTATCCGAATCGTGAAGTCTTAGCTACGCAACTTATCAAGACTTATCAAGGTCTATCGCGGCAAAGTGCCCTCCAATTAGCTAAGATGCTACACGAAGATCAAGATATAAGCGCTAGTTTTAACGCTTTTTTGGAACAAACTAAGCATCCCCAAGCTAATATCTTTACCGAAAAAAATAAGCTAGCCTTTGATATCTTTACGCACCATACGACCCAACAAGAGTTTGCGACTTTAAGTGAGATGCTCGATAGTTACTACCAAGAAAAAGCAGTACGCGATCGTGTCGCTCACCAAGGTGCAAAATTGATCCATGTCGTTAAAAAGGAACTGTCTAAAAATCAGACTAAGCTCAAAAAATTGACTAAAGAGCTCAAAAATACGGATAAAGCTGATGGTTTTCGGGTCAAAGGCGAATTGCTGACGACTTATCTTTACCAGGTAAAGCCAAATTCAACGAGTGTGACCCTACCTAATTATTATGATGATGAAAAGCCAGTTGAGATCATTCTCTCACCGCAACTTTCCCCAGCTCAAAACTCACAAAAGTATTTCAAAAAATACCAAAAGCTTAAAAATGCAGTTGCGCATATAGAGCAACAATTAGCTTTAACTAAAGCTGAGATCGCTTATTTAGAAAGTGTACAGATGCAATTAGAGTTAGCACAGCCAAGTGATCTAAATGACATCGAACTCGAATTACAAACAGCGGGTTATCTGACCCAAACTAAACAACAAAAAAAGCGTAAACCTAAATTGAGCAAACCAGAAAGCTTTGTTGCTACTGACGGGACCGAGATCTCAGTCGGTAAAAATAATTTGCAAAATGATCGTTTATCGTTAAAAACAGCCCAAAAAAATCACTATTGGCTCCACGTAAAAGACATCCCTGGCTCACATGTGATCGTGCATAGTGCTCAGCCGTCCGAGGAAACTTTACTACAAGCCGCTGGTCTAGCTGCTTACTATTCTAAGGCTCGAGGCTCAGCCAATGTTCCAGTCGACTATGTGCAAGTTCGGCACCTTAGAAAGCCTAATGGGGCTAAACCAGGCTTTGTGATCTATGAAGGCCAAAAGACCCTTTATGTTACGCCAGACGAAGCATTAGTCGCTAAACTAAAAAAATAGATATATCAAAAAGAGTATGCTATCACTTTGGATAACATACTCTTTTTGATCATTCAGTTTCAGTCTCTTCTATTGTATAGAGTCTGATATTTTGTGGCTCACCCTCGGTCTTAGCATCAAACACGTAAGAACCATTGGAATAGCGTTCATTAAAGTTATGAGCATTTGGCTCCACGATGATCACTTTTTCAGTCGCAGTCATGACTTCTAAACGTTGGTCAGGTGCGATCAAAAACGCAGTGAACACGCGATGGGGTTTGCTCTTTAGTTCTCGTAAGATCTGGACTCCGCGGCGCGCTCGTGATGTCAGTGGGATCTCAGTGACTTTCATCTTTTTAAATGATCCGCGTGTCGTCAATAGTCCAAGCGCACTTTGCTCATCGGCCAATAAGACAGCCACCAAAGTATCATCCCGTAGATCCATACATTTGACCCCCGCTGCGCGTGCCCCAGTCGTTGGGACTTCAGCTAGATCATAACGTAGACCGTAACCGTTATAAGATACACAGACTAATTGTTTATTTTCAGTGGTGTAATACAACGAAATAACTTCATCGGTCGGCGTTTTGAGCGTGATATAACGACTAGCCCGTGATTTATACGTCCGTCCAGGTTTTAGATCAACAAGTGCAGTCTGCTTGATAAAGCCTTCTTTAGTTGCAAAGACAAAGTTTCCGGGTTCGTCTAAACTCTTGAAAACTTTAGCAAAAATGACCCGTTCATCTGCATCTAGACCTACAGTTTGCGAGAGATGTTCGCCCGTATCTTTAAAGCGGGCTTCAGTGATCTCGTGAACTGGACGATAGATCACATTTCCCTTATTGGTAAAGATAAAGAGATGATCTAACGTATTGACAGTCGTTTGTAGGACTGGTTCGTCATCTTCGCGTAAGCCATTATCATTAGCATCCGATGCGTTGAAAGAACGCAATGAGGAGCGCTTGACATAACCTTCCCGCGAGATCTGAACGATCACATCTTCTTGGGCAACTAAGACTTCAGTTTCGATCTTAAGTGAGGCGATCTTAGCTTGGATCTCAGTTTTACGCGGGGATGCGTACTTTTTAGCGATCATTTGTAATTCTTGGCGAATGACCTTATCTAATTCCTTAGGATCACTCAAGATCTTTTCGTATTTAGCGATCGCTTTTTTCAGCGCAGCCGCTTCTTTTTCAAGTTCAGTCACGTCAGTATTCGTTAAACGATACAATTGTAAGGCAACGATCGCATCGGCTTGTTTATCAGTGAAATCAAACTGTTGTACTAAATTCTTAGTAGCATCTTTACGGTTTTTAGAAGCGCGGATGACCTTAATGACTTGATCTAAGATCGATAAAGCTTTGATCAGACCAACAACGATATGCTCTCTTTGCTTGGCTTTATCTAGATCAAATTCAGTCCGTTTAGTCGTAACTGTTCGTTGATGTTCTAAATATGAAGTCAAGATCTGTTTTAAGCCAACATGTTTAGGACGCATATGATCGATCGCGACCATGTTGAAGTTATATGAGATCTGAAGATCAGTATTTTTGAAGAGATAATTCAAGATCCCTTCAGCATTGGAATTTTTCTTCAGCTCGATCACGATCCGTAACCCGTCGCGGTCACTTTCATCCCGAACTTCGGCGATCCCTTCAACTTTTTTGAGTAAACGGATCTCATCTATTTTTTTGACTAAAACGGCTTTGTTGACTTCATAAGGGATCTCAGTGACTACGATCGCAGATTTCCCCCCACGGAGGGCTTCGATCTCGGTCTTAGCGCGTAACATCGCCCGGCCACGCCCAGTTTCATAGGCTTTCTTGATCCCATCTAATCCTTGTAAGATCCCACCAGTTGGAAAATCTGGTCCTTTGATAAATTGCATCAACTCTTCTAAGCTCGCTTCGGGATGTTTCATCAAGTAAATCGTTGCTTGGATCGTTTCGTCTAAGTTATGAGTCGGTATCTCAGTCGCATATCCCGCTGAGATACCCGTAGCACCGTTTACCAATAAGTTAGGGAAACGGGCCGGTAAAACAGTTGGTTCGTATTCCGTATCATCGAAGTTTAGGACCATATCAACTGTCTTTTTATCGATATCTTTAAGCATTTCAGCAGCGATCTCGGATAGACGTGCCTCAGTATAACGCATTGCAGCAGGCGGATCGCCATCCATTGAACCGTTGTTACCGTGCATTTCGATCAACGGTTCACGTAACTTCCAATCTTGACTCAAACGGACCATCGCTTCGTAGATCGAACTATCGCCGTGGGGATGGAAATTACCCATTACGTTCCCTACAGATTTAGCCGATTTTCTAAATGGCTTATCGAAAGTATTTTTATCTTCGTGCATTGCAAATAAGATCCGACGTTGCACGGGTTTTAAACCATCCCGAATATCAGGTAAGGCGCGTTCTTGGATGATGTATTTAGAGTAACGTCCAAAACGTTCACCCATAACGGCTTCCAAGGATAGTTCTTGGATATTTTGTTCAGACATTTATGAATTGCTCCTAACTATGCTTTATCTTCTGTTTCATGGGCTTTATTAGCTAAAGTCGTATCTAATAAGCTTCCATCTTCTTCCAGGGTGAACTGGACATTTTTCTCGATCCATTTGCGACGTGGTTCGACTTTATCACCCATCAAGGTCGTGACCCGCTTTTCAGCTAAGGCATCATCCTCGATCTTAACTCTGACCAAAGTTCTTGTTTCGGGATTCATGGTTGTTTCCCAAAGTTGATCAGCGTTCATTTCACCAAGACCTTTGAAACGTTGTAAGGTATAACCCTTACCGATCGCTTTAGCTTGTTTTTCCAATTCCTCGTCAGTCCACGCGTAACGTACTTGAAGTTTTTTGTTAACACTTTTTTGGAGCTTATATAATGGAGGTAAAGCGATATATACTCGCCCGGCATTGATCATTGGGCGCATGTATTTATAGAAGAAAGTCAACAATAGCGTTTGGATATGTGCACCGTCAGTATCAGCATCGGTCATGATGATGATCTTGTCATAGTTGGCATCTTCAAGCTCAAATTCAGCCCCGACACCAGCCCCGATCGTATAGATCATCGTATTGATTTCTTCATTTTTCAAGATATCTTGTAACTTAGCCTTTTGGGTATTCAAAACTTTCCCCCGTAACGGTAGGATAGCTTGGAATTTACGGTCGCGTCCTTGTTTAGCCGAGCCACCAGCTGAATCACCTTCGACAAGGAACAATTCATTGCGTTTAGCATTCCGTGATTGCGCTGGTGTCAATTTACCTGAGAGCAAACGATCTTTTTTATGCCGTTTTTTGCCATTGCGACTTTCATCACGCGCTTTCCGAGCAGCTTCCCGGGCCTCTCTAGCTTTGATGGATTTTTTGACCAGATCTTTAGCAAAATCTCCATTTTCCATCAAATAGTAGTTTAATTGCTCATTGACGATATTATCAACGATCGTCCGGGCTTCAGGGGTTCCCAGCTTACCCTTTGTTTGGCCTTCAAATTGTAATAATTCTTCCGGGATGCGCACAGAAACGATGGCCGAGAGCCCTTCACGCACGTCACTACCTTCAAGATTTTTATCTTTATCCTTTAAAAGACCAACTTTACGAGCGTATTCATTGAATGCTTTTGTCCAAGCGGCTTTCATCCCGGCTTCGTGTGTACCACCATCTTTGGTGCGGACGTTATTGACAAATGACATGATATTTTCTGAGTAACCGTCATTGTATTGACCAGCCACTTCAACTTCAACACCATCTTTTTGTCCTTCAAAATACATCACATCGCCTAATGTATCTTTATCTTCATTTAAATAGGAAACAAACTCTTTGATCCCTTCTTCAAATAGGAAAACATCTTGCGTATCTGTTCGTTCATCAGTCAAAACGATCTTGACACCTTTTAATAAGAAGGCTGATTCACGAAGACGTTCTGCTAAAGTATCATAGTTGAATTTGGTCGTCGAAAAGATCTCAGGATCAGGCTTAAAAGTGACTGTGGTCCCACTATTTTTCGTTGTTTTGCCTAATTTTCTGAGGGTCCCGACTGGTTGACCACCATCTTTAAAATCTTCTTCGTACTCAATACCATCACGCACTGTATTGACCGTCAAACTAGAAGAGAGTGCGTTTACGACCGAAGCCCCCACACCGTGAAGCCCACCAGAAGTTTTATAGTCACCTTGACCAAATTTACCCCCGGCATGCAACACTGTGAAAATAACTTCGACCGTTGGGATCCCCATCGCATGCATCCCAACTGGCATCCCACGACCATAATCAACGACTGTGATCGAATCATCGGGATGGATCGTGACGTCGATCTCTTTACCATAACCAGATAAAGCTTCGTCAACTGCATTATCGACAATTTCATAAACTAAGTGATGCAATCCACGACCATCAGTGGAACCAATATACATCCCTGGTCGTTTTCTAACTGCTTCTAAGCCCTTTAAGACTTGGATGGAGTCATCACCGTATTTTGCTTTACTCATACATTCATTTCCTTTATCAAATTTAAAAGTTACGTTATCTATCTTACCGTATCAAATGGATAACTATCAATATAAATTAATATTATCTTGAACTTGGTAGATCTCGGATAAAGTGTCATCAGCAAAAACTTTGTACATTTCATCAAAAGTCTTTGCTAGGTCTTGCTTTAGTAGATCACGTTCAGGCAACCAGAAGATCTCGCCTTCACTTGATGATTTAAGTTCACCTGAAAATTTAGTTGCGCGATAAAGCAAAACTATGTAGCGGGTCTCGTTGACAAAAAATTGTTTGATCCCACAAAGTTTAGGGTCTAACAAGGTCAAGCCTGTTTCTTCAAAAAATTCCCGGATCATTGCTTGGTGAAATGATTCACCCGCTTCAACATGTCCGCCTGGAAAAGTGATCCCCGGCCATTCCTTTTTACGGCGGTTTTCAACTAGCACTTGTTCACCGTTGCGCAATAAACACATATTGGTGAGTTCGATCGTCTCGGTTCGTGCCATTAAATTCACTCCTTTATATAACGCTGAGAAACGCATTTAAACGCAGCGTTCATGTTCTACTTAATAGATTATCAATCTTAGTGCAAAATATCAAACGATATCATTTGTCGAACATACATTCTATATTATACACAAATATCGGTAAAATGGGGATGATTTTGGCTAAAAAACTTCCAACTTCCGCTAATGTTAATTTGCGGAAGTTGGATTTTAAGGCATAAAAATAGTGTGATCAGTAATTGATACCGATCACACTAGCTATTGTTAATGTTTATTTTTATAGATCATAATTTTCCCAACTACCATAAAGCTCACCATCATCCCCAATTCGAGTAACCATGAATTTTTTAAACTAAAGAGCTGCAACATTGCAGTGGCAAGTAGTGAGCCACTTGTATTGGCTAACATTAAAACAAATCCCAACAGACTTTCAACTCGGGTCAAATGTTCTTCGCCGATTTTTTGAACCAGATCTGTCGTGAACTTAGGTGAAAGGTATCCACTGATAATAGTTGTGGCTAACATAATGACCAAGACGATCAATAACGGTCCCCGATAAAAACAATTGAGTGTAGCCAAGATAAGGCATAAAAATTGCATCATCATTAATTGTTCATAACTTAATTTTTCAAGCCAATTAAATCTTAAAAAGGAACCGACAAATAAACCTAGGGTCATAACAGCCTGTAGTACGACTAGAGTTTGTGCAAAATTACCAAAACGTAAATTTGCATCTGCAACCATCGCAACTGTCAATATCAAATAGTAGCTAACATAAACTAATTTAAGGGATGTCATGACCCACATTGTTTGAAGGGCATGTTGTTTATGCATATAGTCATAGGCGGCTTTCATCTTCTTTAAAAAATCAGATACTGAGAAATGCTGATTTGTCGGCATGACACTTTTGACCGTATCATCGAATTTGATCTTTTTTAAGAAATAAAGACTTAAAGCAAATGTTACAGCGTTAAATAACGCAAGTCCAAAGAAATCATCAGGAAACCAAACTAACCAACTCGCTCCTAGTAACTGACCAAAGACTAAACTTAGCCCAAATAAGACGATCTCAAGTGAAGTCACGACCCGGCGTTCATCTGGGGCGACCCAAGTCCTGGAAAAAGGGATGAACATATTATTGATATAACTATCAAGATTGTCGGACACAACATTAGCCAAGATGATAAAAACAAATACCGCGAGCAGCATTTTGTATTTGAGCATTACAATGGCAAGAACGATATATATCAAAACTTGGATGACATTTAAAATAGCAGCTTTCTTGAGACGTTTGGTCTCACGGTCAGTCATATAGGCCAAGATCGGATCGATCCAACCCGGAATTCCACCTAACACGTTGACCAGTGAGATCGCCAAGGTACTGTATGTTTGTTTAGAAGCTAAGGTCAACATAGCTACATTATAAAGTGCACTACCGATGCGATTGATGGTGTTAGCACAGATCATATTGCGTAAATGTTTCTTTTCTTTTAAAACGACTAATAACTTAGTATTTGATAATTCCTTTAAGTTCATAATTTTTCCCCTTTTATTTATTTTTTGGAGCGATATATCGCGATTTCCCCACCTATCATAAAGCTCACTAGCATCCCCAGTTCGATCAACCAGCTTAGCCTTAAGCCAAAAAGTTGTAAGCAGATCGTCGCTTGTAAAATACCAACTGGATCAGCGAGCAACAAAATAAAATTATTGAGGCTTTCTACCCGCGTTAACTGTTCTTCGTCGATCTGTTGAATGAGATCGGTATAATACTTAGGTGCCATATAACCACTGAGAAGCGTACCGATCAATTTTAAAATCATAATATTGATCAACGAGAGTCCCAGAAAGCAACTGAGTACAGATAGAATAATAGTCATGTTGCTCAGCATGATAAATTGCTCATAATTTATTTTTTCTAACCAACTGATCCGTAAAAACGCCCCTAAGATCAACCCTACAAATGAAATGGACTGCCAGATAGCCAAAGTTTGCGCGTAACTGCCAAAACGCAAATTACTAGTCGAGACCATTGCTACATTCAGCAATAACAGAAAACTCGCATAAGTTGCTTTGCCAATTGCTAATAACCAGATCATTTGTAGCAGATGTCTTTCTCGCATATGCCCATATGCGAGTTTCATTTTTTGAAAAAAGTCTTTGATCGAGAAACGTGCTTCTGCGGTTAGAGTTTTGACCGTATCATCGAACTTGATCTTTCGAAGAAAAAACAACCCCAGCGCAAAAGTCAAGGCATTCAACAATGAAAGACCAAAAAACTGATCAGGATATAAAGTTAGCCACGCAGCCCCTAAAAGTTGACCGAGAACTATGCTTAAACTAAATAAAACAATGTCCAAAGCAGAGATCACACGACGCTCGCTGTGATCGATCCAAGTCTTTGAAAACGGAATAAACATATTACTGATGTATCCATCGATGCTATCAGATACCACGTTGGCTAAAAGAATCACAATAAATAAAGCTAGAGGCATTTGATATTGCAACATCAAAAAAGCGATCACAAAATAGATCCCAACTTGGATCCAATTAAGTAAAGTAGCTTTTTTTAGTCTTCTTGTTTCACGATCGGTCAAATATGCTAGTACCGGGTCGAAAAAGCCAGGTAAGTTCTCCGATAATTTAACAAGCGTGATCGCTAAAGTACTATATGTTTATTTAGAAGCTAAGGTCAATAAAGCCAAGTTATATAGCGCACTTCCAATACGATTGACTAACTTAGTACAAAGCAAATAACGTACGTGTTTCTTTTTTCGCAAAATAACGATCAATTTAGCATTGGTCACTCTCGTTAAATTCATAACTTTTATCCCCCATTAATAACCTTTGAAAACCAACTAAGTCACTCTACTTACACGCAAACTGTAAATATTTTCCTCATAACAGTGTTCCCCTAACTGCACACTTTGTAATGATTTTAATTATAAGAATTAGAAATTATTTATATGTAATCTGATATATAGATGCTATAAAAATTAATATCTAATAATTTGATAGGCGATATTTACAGTTTATTTCACAGATACTATAGCATAATACTAATAAAATAAATAATATATTTATAATTAAAAATATCTAATTGTAATTTAAAATATGCCCAGGGATGTACTTTCAATGTATTGCTATAAAAAAACGCTGGCCTAAGCCAACGTCTACTTGAAGATCGCATCACTGATCCGATCACTACTCTTGTTATTTAAACTGTTCAAATGATGGGCATAGATCTCAGTTGTCTGAATGTTAGTATGCCGCAAAAGTTGTTGGGTTTCCTCCAAAGTCGCGCCATTCAATAAGTTGAGGGTGGCACTGGTATGGCGTGTGCTATGGGCCGTCAAACGTGGACTATTATAACCGGCTGCAATAAAACATTGCTTGACGATCCCACGAATACTTCGCGTCGAAAGGCGTTTGCCTAAATTGTTATTGGATGTCGAAGCAAATAACGGTGCTTGACTATTGAATTCTTTCCGGACGCGTAAGTACTCACGGATCGCATTTTCAACGTGATCAGGCATTCGGATCGGAGCATCTTTTTCGATATGCCCTTTACCTTGAACATATAAAACAACAACATCACCACTAACACGCATATCTTCGATGTTAGCTCGTCTGACCTCGATCGTCCGCAAAGCCATCGTCAACATCAAAGCCAACATAGCATAATCGCGTTTGCCTTTGAGTGTACTCCGATCGATGTTTTCTAAAACTGCCGCAGCTTGTTTGGAAGTCAGATAATCTTTTTTATGTTCCGTCCCTAGCTTTAAACCTTTGACATTTTTAGCAATATCGCGGTAAAAACCCATTTCTTCGGTCCATTTGAAAAATTGCTTGACTGCCATTAGATAATTTTGGACCGTTGTTGGCCGTAATCCCATTGCTAGTAAAGCTTCACGATAGTTTTTGACATCTTGCGGAGTCGGCTCTGTGATCTGTTGTTGGTCGGTGTAATTAAACCATTGTTTTAATGAGGTTTTATAAGTACGGATCGTATTTGGTGAAGCATCGATAAAATCGATAAAGCGTTCTAAATAATCAATTTCAGCTAATTGTGTAGCTTGACTAGTTTGTAGATCCATAAAATTTCCTCCTGTTAGTTGTTAGATCCCCAGCTTATTTTAAGCTGGGGATCGTTTTTTTCTCACTAAAGTTAAAGTAACTTTTTATTTATCGCATTTTATTTTGATAAGCGATCACTTCTTGCTCATAACCATACTTTTCATTATACTGGGCTAATAATTCTTGATCATGCGTATAGACTTTGCCTGTTGTCAAAAGTTTTTCGTAAAGTTCAAGGTATGGAATGTGGGCTTTTTTAGCTAATTCCAATTCTTTTTGGTAATCGTAGGCAACTTTACAAAAAGATATCCCACCAAGTCCATACTCATCGATCTCTAGCAAAGCATACTGCGCTCTAAGATCAGCTTGGAACTTTTTCCAATCACAAAAAGGCTCGCCGACCGAACCGGGATTCAATACGATCTGTTCAGCGGTCGTATACCGCATCAGTTGGTGGTGAACATGCGCATAGACCGCTAGATCAGCTGTGATCCCCTCTAAAACGGCATCAAAGTCTGCCTGTGGTCGCGTAGGATATAGCTTTTGACCGTAATTTAGATCTGGCAAGTTATGTGAGACACTGATCGTCAAGGGACCACGTGTTAGCGTCTGTTGGATGGGATTTGTAGCTAAAAAATCTAATTCAGCTTGCCCTAGGTCTTGACCGCAAGCCATTGCTAATTTGGAAAAATATACATGGCTAGGTTTGGTCAATTCGATCTTACCAGCTAACCCGTGTAATAACAGATCATCCCAATTGCCCCGGATAAACACTGTTGGCTGTAATGACTGCAGCAATTCCAAGATCTGTTTTCCCCCAGGTCCTGGCATCAAAATATCACCTAAGACCCAGACCTCATCAACTGCTTTAGCTTTGATATCGGAAATAACCGCCTCCAATGCAGTCAAATTACCATGGATATCCGAAATTATCGCTATTTTAGCCATCAAACCATCCCTATCTTTTAATCATTTACCAAATTGTTAGTCTTTGGTTTCAATAATTTCATACATTTGCGCCGTTCTTTGACTACTGCCGTTTGCATCTCTTTATTTGACCACTCGACTACCGGTGCAAATTCATATTTAACATACATATTTTTGCCTTCAAAACGTACATTCAAAATGGCATCGATCTGGACCCAGATCCCGGTACTTTCATCATAGATAAATTCCCCGACTTCAGAGACCTCACGAAATTCGTGCGGTTGATACATGATCTCGGCTTGGGTCGTCGTGTATTCCGCCGACAGATCCGGTGTTTGGAGCTGTTGACATAAACAGTCATAATAGATAAACTCACCCGCAGACCGTGGAGCAACTTTGATACTTAAAATGTTTATTACAACAAATGTTGCTTTACGATAATTGACAATATCGCCAATACTGATCACTTCATTTGAACGACGCCTAACCCGAATTTTTTCTAACATTGACTTTCCCAGCTATATAAAATGTGAAACAACATAATCTTTATTAATTATACTTGCGAAAGAAATATAGTTTTTCCCTTCCTAAACTTGAGGCCTGCATCTAACGAACCGTGAGCAACTCTCCCCGCACATTTTTAACTTTCCGAACAGGTCACTCCAGCTAAATAGCAAATCTCAGTATACGAACTGATTCCATAATAATATACTATCATTTTTCCTAAGTTTTAGCTATAACTTATGGAAACGTTTTAAAAATATAGCTAAAAAATACTCGCCAATATCTCCGGCGAGTATCTCTTACTTAGACATTATTGGTAAATTTCTTTTTTCTTGGGCGCCAATTTAAAGCTAAAACAGCAATAATGACCAAAAATGAGCCTAACAGATCGGCTCCGCTGAGTTGGAGCCCAAAAAAGATGATCGAACCGATCGTTGCTGCGATCGGCTCAAAGGCATCTAGCATACTGGCTGTAGTTGGGCGGATGTATTTCAAAGCATTGGTAAAGAGCTGAAACGGAATGATTGTTCCTAAAACAACTACAGCTAAAACTAATAGTACTAATTCTAATGTCAAAGGAAATGACTCAAATTTTGGATGGATCACGGTCAATCCGATCCCGGCGATCAATAAGCCCCAACCGGTCACAGCCGTTGAAGAATAATGTTGTAATAAACTGCGGGGAATCAAAGTATTAGCTGCTCCACCAACTGCTGAAAGCAATCCCCAGATCAAAACGGCCGGCGTGATCGCTAATTGCGTCAGATCACCATGCGTTGCAAGCAAGGCTACACCTAAAAATGCTACCAGCGCACTGATCAGTTCGATCCGGCGTGGTCGTTGTTTTTGAAAGACCGCTAAATATAAAATAATGAAAAATGGTCCAACGAATTGCAAGATCGTCGCGATCGAAGCATCACCTAATTTGATCGCCATAAAATAACAAAATTGTACTGGAATTATTCCACCTAATCCGTAAGCGATCGCAGTTTTTGCACTTTGCTTATTTTGCCAAAGCGCTAATGGAGCTTCCTTTTTATAACTGGCTAAAGCTAATAAAACTAAGCCCCCACTGAGCATCCGGATCTGACTCAATAAAAGTGGGGTCAATCTAGGTTCGAGCTCGAAGATAAATTTAGCAAATAAGCCCGACACGCCCCAAAGAAAAGTCGACAGGATCGTCAGCAGCGTCCAGAGTTTTTTTTGTTTCGTCATTTGTTGTCCTCACTATCTAAAAAATTCCAAAGAAAAGAGCTGAGAGATCTTCTCAGCTCAAAGTGACTGTATTAATCAGTCAAGTTCATCAGTTTTTGGCTCAGCTCGATTTCAACTGGGGTGGCATTACTATTTTCAAAAGTTATCTCACCGCCTGTTTGGTTAGGTGAAAGTAATTGCTTTTGCGTCAATAAATGCTTCAATTCGCGAGCCGCACCTGCTCCTCCGTCAAAAACAGCAACATCTTTTCCAATAACATCTTGGATCGCCTTTTTAACGAATGGAAAATGCGTGCATCCCAAAACAACTGAATCAACGTTTTCTTTATACGATGCTAATATATCTTCTAAATATGCATATAATTCTGATGAATTTAATTCACCTTTTTCGACAAACTCAACTAACTTAGGGGCTGGTAACTTGATGATCTCACCTTGGTCTGAAAAGCGTTCCATCAAGTGATTGAATTTTTCTTCCTTTAAAGTCAATGGAGTCGCCATTACTAAGACTTTAGAATCCGTTTGATGCAAAACAGCTGGTTTGACAGCTGGTTCCAGTCCTACGATCGGAATTTCGGGATACTTTTGCCGTAAATACGTGGCCGCAGCACTTGTCGCAGTATTACAAGCGATCACGATCGCTTTGACTTTCTTTTGCTGGATAAAGTCCTCTACGATCGCTTCACTCAAAGCTTTGACTTCGGCTACACTTTTGGTACCATAAGGGGCATTTTTCGAATCCCCAAAGAAATAATAGCGCTCATTTGGCATGAGCTTATAGATCTCACGTAAGACACTGATCCCGCCGAGACCTGAATCAAATACTCCGATCGGAGCTAAAGCCTTGTTTTCCGTCATCACTATTCCTCATCTCTACTGCATTATTCACAATTAAATATTCTAACACTTTTTGGCAGTGAGGAGTAGTCTTAATAATTATCAGTAAATTTTTTAATGCGTTCACTTGCTTGGTGTAAGTCATCCATCGAAGCAGCATAACTCAAACGCACATACCCTTCGCCACCTTGACCAAATGAAACACCCGGGATCAAAGCGACTTTAGCTTCTTTGGCCAATTCGCGGACAAACTTCCAAGAGTCATGTCCACATTTAGCGGGGATCTTAGCGAATAAATAGAAGGCACCATCTGGTTGGACTACTTCAAATCCAGCATCTTCTAAAGCTTGGCGCATAAAATCACGTCTAGCTTGATATTCCTTCCGCATGCTCAAAGCATCATCTTTTCCTTTGGTCAACGCTTCTAAAGCAGCAAATTGAACATTTGTCGTTGGTGCTGTCACCATATATTGATGTGCTTTGACAACTTGTTCACTAAAATCCTTTGGCCCTAAAATAAAGCCCAAACGCCAGCCGGTCATCGCATGTGATTTCGAAAGCCCGCCGATCACGATCGTATTTTCAGGTAAGAAACTGGCTAAGGAAACATGTTGTCCTTCATAAGTCAATTCAGCATAGACTTCATCACACAAAGCCCAAATATCATATTCAGCGATCACTTTGGCCAAAGCAGCTAATTGTTCTTTTGTATAGGTTGCTCCAGTTGGGTTACTTGGGTAGACTAAGACAACTGCTTTGATATTTTTATCTTTATTTTCTTCTAAAGTAGCGCGTAATTTTTCAGGCGTTAAGATAAAACCATCTGCGCTCGTATCGACTTGTAAAACATCAGCCCCATTCAACTGGCTGATCGGAGCATAGATCGGAAAAACCGGTGTCGGCATCAAGACTGTATCACCTGGATTTAAAATCGTTTGCAAACTAGCGGCGATCGCTTCTGTTGCCCCCACAGTCGTGATGACCTGTTCTGGCGTGTAATCTAGATCATATTTTTCTTTGTAGTACTTAGCTGCGGCACGGCGTAACTCCATGATCCCCGAATTAGGTGTATAGTGTGATTGATCCGCATTGATCGCCGTGATCGCAGCTCGTTTCACGTGCTCCGGTGTATTAAAATCCGGTTCCCCTAATGTTAACTTAATGATCCCCTCGATCTGACTGACTTCCATATCGAATTGTCGAATGTCTGATACAGCAATGGCTTCGATCTTATGGTTAAATCTAGCTTGCATAAAACATTACCTCACTTTTTTAAATTTACTCTATTATATAGCAGATAGATTAAAATTACCAAAGAATTTTCGATAAATAAAAAATGCAGCCCGTATGACTGCATTTTGGCATAGCGCTTATATCTTAGCACTTCGTTTGGCAAATTCACGATAATAGATCTGTGCGCATATACATACTAAAATGACTTTAACTGCTCCAGGAAGAAGAAAAGGAACTGTTCCCAATAAAAGAGCATTTTCCAAGTTGATATCGCTGATCACAAGTAACCACAAAGAACCACATAATAACTGCATTATGGCCCCAAAACTGTTAGCTACTAATAACCAGCCAAACGTTTGCTTTTTAGCGACTAAGGAACCAACAACTATGACATAAACTAAAAAACCCAGTAAATAGCCCCCAGTATTGCTAAATAAGACACCTAGCCCCCCTTTAAAATTGGCAAAGATCGGTAGACCGATAAAGCCAAGCAATAGATACACTAAAATCGTCTGTAAACTGTATCTTAGCGGTAAGATCGAAGCTAACAAGCCGACCGCCAACGTTTGAAGCGTCAACGGGATCACAGGCAAAGGGATCGTTAACTGTGAACAAACGATCAACAAGGCGAGCATGATGCTAGCTAAAGATATGTAATATAATTTATTTTTCAAATTCAGTCATCCTCTCTACTTCCAATATCATAAGCATACGAGTTCCATACCCCTTTTGTCAACTTTATATAAATAAAAAGTTTACTATATCGCTAAAAAAAGAAGCTAGCAGGCTTCTTTTAGCTAGTCTTCTTGGGTCACGATTATTTTAGTCTCAGGAGCAAACATCGCACGTTGTTCGGGTGTTGGTGCTTGGTCAGTGATAAATAATGAGATCTTATCCAACGGACAAATACGATAGTAGGATTTATTGATAAACTTTTGATGTTCAGCTACCAAAATGACCTTACGCGCCCGTTTGACCGCCATTCCAACGATCTGAGCATCATCTTGATCAAGTAGGTAAGCCCCATTTTCATCGATCCCAGATGCAGCGATAAAAGCTGTATCGAATACAACACTTTGTAACTCTTCGATCGCTAAATTGGAATAGAAATAACGATTCTCATGATTCAAAGTCCCACTCAAGACCTTGACCCGTACTTTATTATGCTCGGCTAAAGCCATGCAATTGTCCAAAGAATGGGTCACGATCGTTAGGGGCATATTAATATTTTGACAAGTCTTCAATAAGATCGTTGACGAATCGACAAAATAAACATGATGCGGTTTAAAATGGGTCGCAGCTGCTAAGGCGATCTGCGTTTTTTGTTTAGTAAAACGCGCTAAACGGCTTTGAAAGTTCGGCACACTACGTCCAAAATCTAACGGTAAGATCCCGCCATGTGTGCGTCTAACTTCACCACGTTTTGCTAATAACACGATATCACGTCGCGCAGTATCTTGCGAGATCCCAAATTCCTGCATGATATCTTTAGTCGATAATTCCTGCCTTTCTTCTAATAATTGTTTGATCAATTCAATTCTCTTTTCTTGACTCATCAAGCGCACCTCTTAACTAATTATCTATAATTATTATACCTTTAGTTATCGGTAATTAAAAGTATTTATAATGATGTCCTTATTTAAAATAGGTAAATTCCCTTAAAAAATAGCTTATTTACCCCCTGTTGAAAAATAAAAAGTGCATACGTCCTTAAATTGAACGCATGCACTTTTACTTAACTAAAACAACTTTTAAGCGTTAAAAGCCGCTTCTAATTGTGGCACGATCTGTTTCTTACGGGAAACAACGCCTGGTAGATCAACTTTGTCAGCTACCAATTCTTTTTCAAAGGCCTTTTCGACCATTTCCTTAGGTTCACCCACAACTAAAAGACGGGTGTTGGAATCCAAGATATTAGTTACCATCAACAAGAACAAGTCATAACCTTCAGCAGCTGATTGTTTTTCGATAGCTTCACGTAAAGCAGCTTCACGTGCGAAAACTTCGTCAAGATCAACAGTGTTTACTTGATCGACACGAACAGTCTTACCACCCATGTCAAATGATTTTGCATCGGCTGTGATCAATTCTTCTTCGGTCTTACTTGCCAAGTTGGTACCAGCTTTAAGCATTTCAAGACCGTATGCTTCAAGATCTACATTAGCGATCTTAGCTAAAGCTTTTGCAGCAGCTTCATCTTTAGCCGTAGTTGTTGGTGATTTGAATAGTAAAGTATCAGAGATAATAGCCGATAGCATCAAACCAGCCAATTTAGCTGGGATCTCAACGTTATTTTGCACGAATTCGCCGTAAATGATCGTACTTGTACAACCAACTGGTTCAGCATGATAATACAAAGGTGCAGCTGTTGCAAAGTTAGCGATCCGGTGGTGATCAACTACGTGTGTAACTGTCACATCAGCGATATCAGCAACACTTTGTTGTTCTTCGTTGTGATCGACCAACATTACAGCTTCAACTTCTGGTGCTGCCTTTTCGATCACACGTGGAGCTGGTTCTTCAAAATGTTCTAACACAAATTTTGTTTCTTCATTTGGTGTACCCAAGGCAACAGCTTCGACTTCGTTACCTAAAGCGTTTTGTAAAAATGCGTAAGCCTTAGCAGCTACGATCGCATCTGTATCTGGATTTTTATGTCCGAAAACTAATTCTTTCATCAAAAATATCTCCCATCTAAAGTATTCCTAACTTTAATAATTCTACCACACAACTAGCCAAACTTAAATAACAATAAAAAAGCTCACCCCGATGCTCAGTTGCATCGTGGCGAGCCCGTAACTTATAAGCTTTCTTTGAGACGTGAAACGTAATCTTTTTTAGCTAGATAGCCGTCAAAAGTTTTCAAAAAACTATTGATGCGCGGGATCTGATCCTTACCCCGTCTAAAGACGAAGGCCAAGTCGAACTTGATCTCTGGTTCAAACAATGCCATCCCCATCTCACCATGGTTTTTAGCCGTCACAAATGACATTGGTAGTGCAGTGTAACTACCAGTTCGTTTAGCAAACTCAAAAAGTTGCTCAGGTGTAGCAAAATGCGCTACGCTATTTGGATGATCGACCATCGCATTCTTGTAAGCTTCTCTGATCGTATCATTTAAGTAATATTGTGGTGGATATGTCACCCATTTATTGTTCAACGTATCCTTGAACCGCACCCGTTTCCGTTTTTCTAAGCGTTCATTATTGTGCAAGAAGATCAAGTCTTCAGTGATGATCTTTTTAGTTTCGTATGGTTTCCAGTTCTTGATACTTTCATCTGGAAGATACATTACCGCTAGATCGATCGTATTGTTTTCTAAGCGCTCCCAAATCTCCTTACGCGTCAACATATGTGTGGAGAGTTTGATGCCATTATTTTTTTCGTAATATTCGATTGCAAAATCTATGAAGACTTGATCCTCGATCGAAGCTAAGATCCCAATGTTGATCGTCCCTTGAGTCGCACTTGTCGACTGTTGGATCTCATCGGCTGCTTTATTTAATGTTTCATAGATCTGGTGAGTTGCATCTAGCATGGTGTAGCCCGCATCAGAAAGGTGCAACTTTTTACCAACTGAATAAAACAGTGGTGCTCCGACCGTTCGCTCTAATTTCTTTATCTGTTGAGTCAAAGCTGGTTGGGTGATCCCCAAGATCTGAGCTGCTTGGGTATAGCTCATCGTTTCAGCTAATTGCAAGAAATAGGTCAACGTCTTTGATGAAAAGATGTTTTCTTGTTGTGTCTTCATATAAGTATATCCTTTCCCGTAGCATTATCCTTCATTAATTCAAATGCCAAATATCTTATCCTTATATAAATAATTATACTATATTATGATAGTAATGTTAAAACTTTTTGAACTCTCTAAGGGTAATAATTCTATTATAAGTGAAAAATTCTATAACTACTAGAAATTTGGATAAATTAATGAATATAGTACACAAAATAAAATAAAAAACGATAATCTATGCTTCCACCCATAAATTACCGTTCTACTAGTAGATAACTTCCACATGATCTACCATTTTAAAATACGCAAGCACAAAACAATAAACAAAAAATTATCTTGCTATGATTTGTACCACAGTATCAGTATAGTATCACTTACTCTAAGTTTCAACGGAAGTATATGAAAAAAAGTTGAGAATTTATTAATTCTCAACTTTAATTTTAATCATTTAAGTTTTAACGTTTGCTTTAATTGAGTTTGAACTTTATCCAAATTTTCCTTTGGTACGACTTCATATGAGACGCCATCGATCATTTGTCCATTACCCTTGAGCTGGATCTGATCGATATTTTTAGCCCCACTATAATTAGTTACGATATCTTTAATATCATCAAATGTTAAGTCAGTTTTCATGTTAGCCGAAATAGCATTCAAAATGCTATGGTATTTAGCTAGACTATCGATCGAAGCTGCTTTTTCCACTAAAGCCGTCAACACTTGACGTTGACGCAATTGACGTCCGTAATCGCCCCGTGGATCCTCATAACGCATCCGAGTATAAGCTAAGATATTATCGGAATCGATCGTGACTTCTCCCTTAGGAAAATGAACATCCAAATTAGTAAATTCTAAGTCATTATCGACTTTGACCGGGCCGATCGCTTCTGACAACTGTTCAAGCCCTTTCATATTGATCTCGATATAATGGTCGATCGGAATATCTAAATAGCTTTGCAACGTATTCAAAGCCCCGGAAACACCATCATATGAATAAGCTGCATTGATCTTATTATTACCTGGATGGCCAGCGATCGTAACTAAAGTATCCCGTGGAATACTCAATAATTCAGTCTTTTTAGGGGTAACAGCGGCTACCATGATAGTATCCGAACGTCCTTGTTCAGTCCGACCATACTCACCAGTATCACTGCCTAATAAGAGGACGGAAAACGGCTGTCCGTTATCTAAATCGACACTGCCGGTGCGCTTATCATCATGTTTGACAGCTTTATATGTAACATCGACAGCTTTTTTGGCATCGAAATAGAGTTTGCCTACGATAACTGCATCGACTAGTAAAAAGAGCCCCAATGCGATCAAGACCCACTTCCACCAACGTTTTTTCTTCTTATGATGTTTATATTTGTGTTGTTCATCAGGCATCAACAATCACCGCCTTAGTATTTATATTAATAAAAATAAACCTTGTATATTATACCAATATTCCTAAATTTTGTATAACAAAAGCTTTTCATATCTGAGTTAAAAATCTAAAATGACCATCCAACGTATCTGGATGGTCATTTTATCATTTAGTCTTTAGCTGACCAGTTTTCAGGATCATGGCGCCATTTTTCTAAGACTGCACGTTCTGCAGTTGAAATATAGTTAGCTTCAACAGCTGCTTCCAATAATTCTGAGTAATTAGTCAGGGTAAAATAACTCAGCTCTGCTTGTTTGAAATTATCAACGATCGCTTGTAATTGATAGCTAAAGATCGCTCCAACGCCTAAAACATCGGCTCCTTCATGTTGCGCAGCTTGAACAGCTTTCAAGACACTGCCCCCCGTCGATAAGAGATCATCGATCACGACGGTTTTAGCCCCAGGTTGCAAAACACCTTCGATCTGTTTGCTACGTCCGTGATCTTTTGGCTTAGAACGGACATAGACTAATGGTAAGTCTAACTCAGCGGCGATCCAAGCAGCATGCGGGATCCCCGCCGTAGCTGTTCCTGCGATCACCTCAACTTCTGGATAATTTTCTCTGATCAATTCTGCAATTCCTTTAGCGATCGCTGTTCTGATCTTAGGATAGCTGATCGTCAAACGGTTATCACAATAGATCGGACTTTTGATCCCACTTGCCCAAGTAAAAGGTTCATTGGGGGATAATTTTACAGCTTGAATTTCGAGTAAGTCTTTTGCGATTTCTTTCATTTACTTTATCCTTTCTTACTGGTTCCAAAGCTCAAAAATTTCTTGATACGCCTTCACGGGTTCTTTGGCTTGCGTGATCGGACGGCCAACAACGATCACACTTGAGCCATTTTGCGCCGCCATATCTGGGGTCATGACCCGTTTCTGATCGCCTAAACTGTCGGTTTTTAGCCGGATCCCAGGCGTGACCCGTAAGAAATCCGGACCCGTAACTTCTCTTAGCTTATTAGCTTCCCAGCCAGAACAAACGACACCATCTAAACCTGCATTTTGCGCCAATTTAGCATAATTTTCCACGCTCTTATCAAGTCCGACCGTGATCAATTGTTCTTCTTTGACCATTCGTTCATCAGTTGAGGTCAATTGAGTGATCGCTAATAATTTGGGCTCTTTTTTGCCAGCTTTTAGTGCCCCTTCAACTAGACCGTATTTAGCTGCCTTGAGCATTTCACTGCCCCCATTAGCATGCGTCGTGGTAAGACTAACACCTAATTGACCTAAAACATACATTGCTCGTTCGACCGTATGCGGGATATCATGGCATTTTAGATCTAAAAAGACATCGTGTCCTTGTGCTAAGACCGCTTTAACTAGATCTTGTCCAGCACTGTAATACAGTTCCATCCCGATCTTCACAAAAAGCTTCTCAGTTTGCGGAAAATTTTGTAAAAAATCAAGGGCACGCTGGGCATCATTAAAATCAAGGGCAATGATCGGGCGTTTAAGCTTCATTATCTCTAGCCTCCCGTACTTCTTGGATCAACTTTTCAATACTTTCGATCCCCAATTCATCCATTACTTTTGGTAATTCCGCAACTAAATGTGGGCAGATCAAAGGATCGTAGAAGTGTGCCGTTCCGACTTGAACAGCTGATGCTCCAGCTAAATACATCTCGATGATATCTTTAGCGCTCTTGATCCCACCGACCCCAATGATCGGGATCTCTACTGCATGAGAGACTTGATAGATCATTCTGATCGCGATCGGTTTGATCGAATGTCCCGAAAAGCCACCAGTCAAATTGCCTAAGACCGATTTACGCGTTTTTAAATTCAAACTCATCCCCATCAAAGTATTGATCATTGTCAAACCATCAGCTCCAGCCGCTTCAACTGCCTTAGCGATCGCCACTACATCAGTCACATTGGGAGAAAGTTTAACATAGACTGGTACCTTAGAAACAGCTTTGACTTGTTTAGTCAATTCAGCTGCGGTCTGCGGATCAGTCCCAAAGGCCATCCCACCTTCATGTACATTCGGACAAGAAATGTTCAATTCTAAAGCGGTCACTAAATTAGAATCAGAGAGTTTTTTAGCGACCTCCACATAATCTTCGACCGTTGAACCACCTACACTGCCTAACACCGGCAAGTCGGGATAATCTTGTTTCAATGCGGGTAATTTCTCATTAACGACCGCTGCGATCCCCGGATTTTGTAATCCGACCGCATTGATGACCCCATTGTCCAGTACGGCGATCTTAGGATTAGGATTACCATCACGGGGCTCAGGTGTCGTCGTTTTGATAACTAATGCCCCTAAAGTATTCAAATTAAACTTTTGCGCTGCACCAACATCCCCAAAGCCAAAAGTTCCACTTGCTGGCATGATAGGATTTTTTAGATCTAAACCTGGTAAATTGACTGCTAACCTTGACATAATTGGCCTCCCTTTATAATGCTGTCGTCGAGAATGAACGATTTTCTAAAGCTTTCAGTAAAGCATCCACAGTATCAAATGATGTCAACAAAGCAATATTGTGCTCGATCGCAGTTTGTCTGATCACGAAACCATCAGACACTTTTTCTTGGTCATGATCCATCGTGTTGATCACGATATCAACTTCATTATTTTGTAAAACATCTAAGATCCCTGGTTTAGCTTGTCCGATCTTGGCAACAGTCATGGTATGCAAACCATTTTCATTTAAAAATTCGGCTGTGCCCGCAGTCGCAAAGATCCGATAGCCGATCTTGGCAAAACGTTTCGCTAAAGCTAAGGCTTGTTGTTTATCTTTGTCTTTGACCGTAAATAGGACGCTCCCGTTAGCTGGCAACTTCATGTTAGCTCCAATAAAGGCTTTGTAAAGTGCTTTTTCAAAGCTATGATCACTACCCATGACTTCACCCGTTGATTTCATTTCTGGTCCTAACAAACTATCAACATCGGCCAGTTTATTAAAGGAGAAGACTGGGGCTTTGACATGAATCATTTCAGATTCAGGATAGATCCCCGAATCATAACCGAGTTCTTTCAAAGTCTTGCCTAAGATGACTTGAGTAGCCACTTGAGTCATCTTGATATCAGTGATCTTACTCAAGAATGGTACCGTCCGACTAGCCCGTGGATTTACTTCAAGAACATAAACTTCACCTTTATGCACGATGAATTGGATATTCATGATCCCGATACACTTCAAAGCAACAGCTAATTTCTTAGTTGCATCTTCAATTTGATCTTTGACACTTTGATCAAAGCTTTGCGCTGGATATACCGCCATGGAATCACCTGAGTGGACCCCGGCTTGTTCGATATGCTCCATGATACCTGGGATCAAGACATCCTTACCGTCACAGATCGCATCGACTTCACATTCATAGCCTTCAAGGTACGCATCGACCAAGATCGGATGTTCTTTGGCTAAATATGCATTTTCAGCTAAGTATTGGGTCAATTCTTCATCGTTATTAACGATCTCCATTGCCCGCCCGCCAAGCACGTAACTTGGACGAACTAAAACGGGATAACCGATCTCATGGGCGCACGCTAGGACTTCTGCTTCTGACATTGCCGTCTTACCCACAGGTTGTTTTAAGCCAAGTTGTTTGATAACTTGATCAAATAACTCACGATCTTCAGCGCGGTCAAGATCAGCAACTGCAGTCCCTAAAACATTGACGCCATTTGCTTCTAAACCAGCTGCTAAATTGATCGCCGTTTGGCCCCCAAACTGCACGATCACACCTTTAGGCTGTTCAAGGTCGATCACGTTCAAGACATCTTCTAGATCAAGCGGTTCAAAATATAATTTATCAGAGACTGAAAAATCGGTAGAGACCGTTTCAGGATTAGAATTCATCACGATTGCTTCATAGCCTAGCTTTTGGATCGCTTTAACACTATGGACCGTAGCGTAATCAAATTCAACCCCTTGTCCGATCCGGATCGGGCCCGAACCGATAACTAGGATCGATTCTTTAGCTGAAGGGTGACTTTCATTTTCAAGATCGTATGAACTGTAAAAGTATGGCGTGTGTGATTCAAATTCAGCTGCACAAGTGTCGACCATCTTATAGACAGGCAGGATCTGATTTTCTTTTCTTAAAGCACGGATCTTTTCTGTAGTCGTATCCCAGAGCTTAGCGATCGTATAGTCACTAAAGCCATAATACTTAGCCTCTTTTAAGCAAGCTAGCTCATTAGGATGCTCCTTTAATTCAGCTTCAAGTTCGATGATATGTTTTACAATATCTAAATAATAGAGGTTGATCTTAGTAAATTCATGAACTTCTTGTAATGTATAACCGCGACGAAAGGCCTCAGCCAAATAAAAGAGGCGGTCATCTTGGGCATGAACTAATTTCTTCTCCAATTCTTCATCTGAAGCTTTAGCCACTCGTGGTGATAAAAGATCTTTTTCATCGATCTCAAGTGAGCGAACGGCTTTTTGCAACGCTTCTTCTAGGTTACGACCGATCGCCATAACTTCCCCAGTTGCTTTCATTTGCGTTCCTAAGGTCCGATCTGCCTGTGCGAATTTATCAAAGGGCCAGCGTGGGATCTTAGCAACTACATAGTCTAAAGCCGGTTCAAATTCCGCATAAGTCGTTTGGGTAACAGGATTTTTGATCTCATCTAATGTTAGACCAACTGCGATCTTAGCTGCCATTTTAGCGATCGGATACCCAGTTGCTTTAGAAGCTAAAGCCGAAGAACGTGAGACCCGTGGATTTACTTCGATCACGTTATACTTGAAACTGTTAGGATCAAGTGCTAACTGAACATTACAGCCCCCTTCGATCTTGAGCGCACGGATCAACTTTAAGGAACAATCCCGCAACATTTGGTATTCACGGTCGGTCAACGTTTGCGTTGGGGCGACCACGATCGAATCACCCGTATGGATCCCAACTGGATCAAAGTTTTCCATCGAACAAACTACCATTGCATTGTTAGCTGAATCGCGCATCACTTCAAATTCGATCTCTTTATAACCCATGATCGATTTTTCGATCAAACATTGGGTCGCAGGTGAAAGATCCAAACCATTAGCCGCGATCTCTTCTAACTCAGCAGGGGTATCACACAAGCCCCCACCGGTACCCCCCATCGTAAAAGCAGGCCGCACGATCACAGGATAGCCGATCATTTCAGCAAATTCTAAGGCTTCGGCTACTGTATTGACCGTCTTTGAAGCTGGGATCGGTTCGTTTAACTGTAACATCAACTCTTTGAATTTTTCGCGGTCCTCGGCTTGGTCGATCGCAGATAATTTGGTACCTAAAAGTTCGATCCCGAGTTCATCCAAGATCCCACTTTCATGCAAGGCAATCGCTAAGTTCAACCCGATCTGACCACCTAATGTTGGCAATAAGGCATCGGGATATTCTTGGCGCATGATGCGTGAAACTGATTCGACCGTTAATGGCTCTAAATAGACCCGATCAGCAATATCAGTGTCGGTCATGATAGTTGCTGGATTGGAATTGACCAAAACTACTTCATAGCCTTCTTCCCGTAACGCCATACAAGCTTGAGTTCCGGAATAGTCAAATTCAGCAGCTTGGCCGATGATGATCGGTCCTGATCCCAGAACCATGATTTTTTTAATATCTGTTCGTTTAGGCATTTTCTTCTTCCTTTCGTTGATCGATCATATGCATAAAGTCATCAAAAAGATCGACTGCATCATGTGGTCCTGGTGCAGCATCGGGATGGAATTGCACGCTAAAAGCTTTATAGCGCTTATGGCGTAACCCTTCGACCGTGCCATCGTTAATCTCACGGTGGGTAATGATCAATTCATCTTTATCGACGGTTGCAGGATCGACTGCGTAACCATGGTTTTGTGAAGTAAAATTGATCCTTCCCGTTGCGATCTCACGAACCGGGTGATTGAAACCGCGGTGTCCAAATTTCATCTTGTACGTATCAGCTCCGTTAGCTAAAGCAAAGATCTGGTGACCCAAACAGATCCCAAAGAGCGGCAGATGTTTTTGGACTTCTTTGACCATTTCGACCGCATGTAAGACGTCTTTAGGATCCCCAGGTCCGTTAGATAACATGACGCCATCGGGTTTTAAATTCAAGATATCTTGAGCCGTTGCACTTGATGGTAGAACGATCGTATTGCAATCACGTTTAGAAAGTTCGCGTAAGATACTGTGCTTGAGTCCATAATCAACTAGAACAACATTGCGCTTTTCACCTGGATTTGGATAAGGTTTAGTCGTTGAAACTTGTTCCACGACCCGATCATTTAGCACAGTTGCCCGCAACTGATCCAGTGTATGAGCCATATCGTGGACTGAATCGACTAAACATCCCTTCATCGTTCCATGTTCACGTAATTTCTTAGTCAATGCCCGGGTATCGATATGACAGATACCTGGGATCTGCATTTGCTTTAAGAAATCATCAAAGGTCCCTTGCTTGCGCCAACTGTCAGAAACGCGCGCCACCTCACGACAAACGACCCCACAACAATTTGGCATGAGCGATTCGTAATCATCCAGGTTGACCCCGTAATTTCCGATTAACGGATTGGTGAAAACTAAGATCTGGTTGGCAAATGATTGATCGGTCACAGCTTCTTGGTAACCTGTCATCCCCGTTGTAAAAACAACTTCTCCGGTCGTTTGCCCTTCAAAACCAAAAGCTTTTCCGGCAAATACTGTCCCATCTTCTAAAACTAAATAGCGCTCCATGCTAATCCTCCTTTTGATAAACTACATTACCATCGACCATCGTCAAGTAAGTTTGTCCAAAAACTCTTTCACCCGTAAATGGAGTATTTTTCCCCATCGAGAAATAATCAGCTTCCGTGATCGTGGTTTCATGTTGCAGGTCAATAACAGCAAGATCTGCTTTCGCTCCGGCAAAAATACTTCCGGCATCAAACTTGAATGCTTCAGCCGGATTTTTAGACATGAGATCTAACAGCTGCTCCAAAGTCAAAACTTGCTGTTGCTTTACCAGTTGGGTATACAGTAAGGAAAAAGCTGTCTCACTCCCAGTGATCCCAAAAGCAGCGGTCCGCATATCGCCAGTTTTTTCGTCGATACTGTGAGGGGCATGATCAGTCGCAATCATATCGATCGTGCCATCCAAGACGCCTGCGATCAAAGCCTGTTGATCTGTATTAGCCCGCAACGGTGGGTTCATTTTATAAAAGCCATCATTTTTGACGATATCATCTTCACTCAACAATAGATGATGTGGCGAGACCTCACAGGTCACATTGATCCCATGCTTTTTAGCGATGCGAATCAATTCAACACTTTCTTTGGTCGATACATGGCAGACATGGTAATGGACCCCAGTTTCCTTGGCTAATAAGAGATCACGTGCGATCTGAGAAGACTCACTGATCCCCAAAATACCTGGTAGACCTAATTTGTTAGCCTTCTTGCCCGCATTCATCACTCCACCGAACAACAATGAATTATCTTCGACATGAGCTACCAAAGCGACATTGAGTTTTTTAGCTGCTAACATGGCTTGATACATCGTGCCAGCTGTTTGGACTCCACAACCATCATTGCTAAAAGCAAAGGCACCGGCTGCCTTCATCCCCGCATAATCGAGTAGCTCATCACTTTTTAAGCCCGCTGTGATCGCACCATATTGCTTGATCTTAACGACCCCATCAGCCTTATTCAACGCAACTTGAGCGGTAACTTTAGCTGGCGTGTCTGGGACAGGATCTAGGTTTGGCATCGCACAGACAGTTGTATAACCACCATGGGCTGCCGCTAAACTCCCGGTTTTGATCGTTTCTTTGTGAGTAAAACCTGGTTCGCGGTAGTGTACATGAACATCGACTAAACCAGGAGCAACTAATTTATCGGTCACATCGATCACTTGATCGACATCGGCTTTTAGGTCAGTACCTAAGGCTGTGATCACACCATTTTCGATCAACAGATCATTTTTTAATAGTTTACCAGCTTGATAAACTGTCCCATTTTTAAGTAATAACTTCATTTTGTTTTTCCTCCTAGCTCGCGGCCCTCGATCACTTTTTCTAACATTGCCATCCGCATGAACACACCATTTTGCATCTGTGCCTTAAAGCTTGATTTTTCCGCCTCAACTAAGCTACTGTCAAACTCAACATCACGGTTGATCGGTCCGGGATGCATGACGATCGCATCAGCTTTTAATTTAGCATAGCGGTCAGTCGTTAAACCGTATTTTTGATGATAACTCTCTTTTGAAAAAGTTTGCTCTTCAGTAGCACCATGGCGTTCGTGTTGCACTCTCAAAAGCATCAAGACATCAACTTGGGCGACTAATTCATCTAATGGGCGATAAGTACCGTATTCTTCAAAGGCTTCATCATACCAATAACTTGGGCCTGAGAAATATACGGTCGCTCCCAATTTGTGCAATAACTCCATATTGCTTTTGGCGACCCGAGAGTTCGTCAGATCACCCACGATCGCCACCTTTAAGCCCGCAAATTTTCCGAATTGCTCGTAGATCGTCAACATATCCAATAGACATTGTGAAGGGTGCTGACCACTTCCATCCCCGCCATTGATGATCCCGATATCTAGCGTTTGGTCAGGAGCTAGCGCGATCAATGGCGCATAATATTCATTTTGAGAATGCCTGATCACAGCTAGATCAACACCTAAAGCATCCATCGTCAACAACGTATCATATAATGTCTCCCCCTTGTTGACTGAGCTTTGCTTAGGGTCGAATTGCAAAACATTCAACCCCAATTTACGTTCAGCCATTTCAAAACTCGTATGCGTCCGAGTCGAATCTTCAAAGAACATATTGACACAATAGACCTCGCTTAGATCACGCGTTGGACGCCCCCCTTGTTTGAAATATTGCGCGCGCTTGATCAACGCTAAAACTTGTTTTTCATCTAAATTATCGACTGTTACAAAATGTTGCATGGCTCTTTTTGGCTATAGATCATGTGGTTATTAGAAAGTGCTATAGTTTTCCTTTCTTAGATTGCTGGCAAATATCAGTTCCACATTTTACTTTCCACTGATTATTTTTATCGTTCACTAAAAGCATATTTTGGTAAGATCAAGTTCAAACCGATCCCAAAGATCGTTGCTAAAGCAATACTTGTCAATTGGAAATTCCCTAATTGAAGGTATGTTCCGCCGACACCCACGACTAAGATGACTGAAGTGATCACTAAGTTGCGTTTCAATGCATAATTTACTTTATTATCAACTAAGATCTGTAGACCATTGGAGGCGATCATCCCAAAGAGTAGAAATGAGATCCCACCGATAACTGGACTTGGGATCGATTGGATCAAGGCTGAGATCTTACCACAAAAACTAAAGACGATCGCAAAGAAGGCTGCACCTCCGATTACCCAAACCGAATGGACCTTTGACATGGCTAAAACACCAATATTTTCACCATAAGAAGTGGTTGGCGGCCCACCAGCAAAACCAGCGATAATACTTGAAAAACCATCACCCAGTAACGTTCGATTCAAACCTGGATCTTTGAAGAAATTGCGCTTAGTCAATTTATTCAAGACCATGATATGTCCCATATGTTCAGTCATCGTCACAAAAGCGATCGGTGCCATCCCCAAGATCGCTGCAGGATACCATTTAAAGTCATAATTGATAAACATTACATCGAATGCTGGTAACGTGAACCATTTGGCCTTAGCAACAGCTGTAAAATCTACGATCCCCATCATAACAGCAAAGATATACCCGCCGATGATCCCAAGCAAAACGGGGATCATGCTTGGAAAGCCACGTAAGAAGATGTTAAAGCCGATCGTCAATAGCAAGGTAAAGATCGCAACGCTGAAAAATTTCAGATCGTAATTCGAATTGTTCAACATCGCATCATTAGCCGCCGTCGTAGCAAGTGAGAGCCCGATAACGATGATGATCGGCCCCACAACGACCGGTGGTAATAATTTATCGACCCAACTTGAACCAAATTTACCAACGATCAAAGAAACGATCACGTAAACCAATCCGGCTGCGATAGCCCCCTGACCGACAGCCGGGTAGCCGTAGTTTTTCATCAAAGCTTGCATCGTCATGATAAAAGCAAAACTCGAGCCTAGATAAGCTGGGATCTTAGCTTTGGTACACAGCAAGTATACGATCGTCCCGACACCGGAACAAAAGAGCGCGATACTTGGATTCAGACCGATCAGCAACGGTACGAGCACAGTGGCTCCAAACATCGTAAAGAGATGCTGGATCGATAAGACTAACCAATGCGGAAAACTCGGCTTATCGTTGATATCTAATAGTGCATCTTTATTTCTAAAAACTTCTTTTTCTGACATAAAATAATCTCCGTTCTATTTTTCTAAGAAAAAAAGCCCGAAACATTACATTTCGGGCTCTAAAAGGTAGACTTAATCCATGATGTCTTAAGCCTAGCAACCTTTTTTGCCCTCTCTGGAGTCAATTAAAATGGTCGTTTTATTTGATTGTCTTCAATTCGATCCCGTCTTTACCATCGATCTCTTCGACATAGACGGAAACTTCTTCATTTAATGAGGTCGGAATATTTTTACCAACGAAATCGGCGCGGATCGGCAATTCGCGGTGGCCCCGATCGACCAAGATCGCTAAGTTGATCGTCTTTGGTCGACCTTGATCCATCAAAGCATCTAAAGCCGCGCGGATCGTTCTTCCAGTAAATAACACATCATCAACTAAAATAACATGCTTGTCATTGATATCAAAGCCGATCTGACTATTTTTTACGATCGGTTCATGCTTGGCTTCAGAATCATGATGGACATCATCACGATATAAGGAAATATCTAATTCGCCTACCGGGATCGTAACATCCTCTAATTGTTGCAAGCGCG
Organism: Ligilactobacillus animalis KCTC 3501 = DSM 20602; assembly: GCF_001434535.1. GTDB lineage: Bacteria > Bacillota > Bacilli > Lactobacillales > Lactobacillaceae > Ligilactobacillus > Ligilactobacillus animalis. Next base: position 122,818 of record NZ_AYYW01000057.1, on the reverse strand, counting down.
CTGCGATCCGTTTGGCTAAATAAATGCCGCGGGTCTTGATCCCGACTAAAACGATCCCGTCTACCCCTTTATTCTTTTCAATGATCTCATAAGTCATCCGTGTTAATGCTCGTTTCATCGTAATTGCATCGCTCACTTCTTTTACCAAAGTAAAAACCTCCCTAGGATATTAAAAAAACGCTAGCCTCAAAGAATACACTTCAAGACTAGCGCTAAACAGACCCACTGATAGCGTGGGCATATCGAACCGTACCTTGCTAGCCTCTCTGGACTATTCTTAAAGGACTCACTTATTTATTTATAATCTACTTGATTTCGTTTGTTTTGTCAAGATATGCTAGTTGTTTTTCGAAAATTTCTGGCAGTGGAGCTTCAAAAGTCAAAAATTCACCCGTTTTAGGATGGGCAAAGCCTAATTTAGCGGCATGTAAAAACTGCCCCTTGCCTTTTAACGTCTTCTTTGGACCATACAGCGGGTCACCAACTAGCGGATGACCGGTATATTTCATATGCACACGTATCTGGTGGGTCCGACCAGTCTCTAAGCGACAACTTACCAAGGTGTAGTCTTGATAGCGTTTCAAGACTTTAAAATGCGTCACGGCATCTCTACCACCAGAAACAACAGCTTGTTTTTTACGATCCTTAGGGCTACGTGCGAGCGGAGCTTTGATCGTTCCCGAATCTTCTTTGATCCGTCCATGAACAAGAGCGATGTATTCACGTAAATTAGTCTTATCTTTTAATTGCTTAGCCAAACTGCGATGTGCTTGATCATTTTTAGCGACCATCAAGAGCCCTGAAGTATCTTTGTCGATCCGGTGCACGATCCCTGGGCGGTAAGTTCCATTGATCGTTGAAAGCGGGCAATGATATAGCAAAGCATTGACTAACGTATGGTCTTCATGCCCAGGTGCCGGATGCACGACCATTCCTTGTGGCTTATCGACCACGATCACATCATCATCTTCATAAACGATGTCTAAAGCGATATTTTCGGGTTCGACTACGAGCTCTTTGATCTCCGGTTCAGTCAAACTGATCTTATCGCCCGCTTTGACCTTATATTTACCCTTTTGTTGCGTCTCATTGACTAAAATATTGCCCTGCTCCAATAGTTGTTGGATCTGAGACCGCGAATACTGCGGAAAGACGGTCGTTAAAACTTTATCTAACCTTCCTGTCTGTGTAGTGATCGTTGCTTCTATCAATTCATTATCATCCTTCTTTATAGATTTAAACTATCCCTTCATCATCTTTTAGCATCGTGATCAAAATTACGATCACACCTAAAGTCAAGGCGCAATCAGCAATGTTGAAGATTGGAAAATTGATAAAATCCAATTCAAACATATCGACCACGTATCCAGAGAAAAGACGATCAAATAAATTTCCGAGCGTTCCACCGATCAACAGTGAAAAGCCGAGGCCATAGCCCCAGTTATAGTGTAATTTCTTAAAATAATAGCCAAAGATCACTAAAGCTACCAGTGAAATAATACTTAGTAACCATCTTTGACCTAACCACATGCTCCAAGCCGCTCCGAAATTTTGCACATACCCGATCGATAGGACACCTGGAATAACTTCATAGCTAACATTAAGTGGAACATTTTGCTGAATATAAAATTTCAACAACTGGTCGGATAAAACTACCGCGACCATCAAACAAATATATAACGTCATCCGATCCATAACCCTTCTAAACTAATGACTAAAAAATCTTTCATTTCAATCTTAACGTAAAAATCGTTGTTAGACAATTATTCAAACAAAAAAGCACCACTGCTGATGCCTTTTAAAGCTGATCTGACCTATCAGCCTCCATTTTTCAGAAAATTGCAAACTATTTTAGTATAAGCCCGTGACCGTACCATCATCTGCTAGGTCCATCCCCATCGCAGCCGGAACTCTTGGCAGACCAGGCATCGTTAAAACATTACCGGTCAAGGCTACGATAAAGCCTGCCCCTAATTTAGGCACAAATTCACGCACATGGATCGTAAAATCAGTTGGGGCCCCAAGTAATTTAGGATCGTCAGAAAGTGAATACTGTGTTTTAGCCATACATATAGGTAATTTATCCCAACTAAGAGTTTTGAACTCGCTTAATTGGCGTAAGGCTTTCGGGCTGAATTCAACGTCCTTACCACCATAGATCTTAGTTACGATCTGCTTGATCTTGTCTTCAACACTATCGTCAGCCGCATACAAACGTTTAGGTTCAGTAACTTGATCACAGCTAGCGATCACAGCTTGAGCTAATTCTTTGGCACCAGCCCCACCTTTAGCCCACACATCGACAACAACGGCGGTAGTGTCTTCTTTAGCGCAAAGCTCAACTAACAAGTCTAATTCGGCTGAAGTGTCTGCTGTAAACTTATTGATCGCAACAACTACAGGAATATCATATTGTTTCATACTTTGAATATGACGCTTCAAATTAGCAAAGCCTTTTTCTAAAGCCACTAGATCTTCATGATCGAGATGGTCTTTGGCCACGCCACCGTTCATCTTCAAAGCGCGTACTGTAGCCACGATCACGATCGTATTTGGCGCCTTGCCTAACTGAGGTACTTTGATATCTAGGAATTTTTCAGCCCCAAGATCAGCTCCAAAACCAGCTTCAGTGATCGTATAGTCAGCTAACTGCAAAGCTGTCTTAGTTGCCAACACACTGTTACAGCCATGTGCGATATTAGCAAAAGGTCCACCATGGATGATCGCTGGGGTATGCGCTAAGGTTTGAACTAGATTTGGCTTCAAGGCATCCTTTAATAACAAGGCGATCGCACCCGTTACGCCTAAGTCGTCAACCGTCACCGGTTCCTTGGTAAAAGTATAACCGATCACGATCTGCCCTAAGCGTTTCTTGAGATCAGCGATATCTTTGGCTAAACATAAGATCGCCATCATTTCTGAAGCTACCGTGATATCAAAACCGTCTTCACGCGGGATCCCTTGGACGACCCCACCAAGGCCGATGACCACATGACGCAAGGCGCGATCATTGATGTCCAATACGCGTTTCCAGATGACCCGGCGCTGGTCGATACCTAGCTTGTTACCTTGATAGATATGATTATCGATCAAGGCTGCTAAAGTATTATTGGCCGTCGTCAAGGCATGCATGTCACCGGTGAAATGCAAGTTGATATCTTCCATTGGAACTACTTGAGAATAGCCCCCACCAGTTGCACCACCTTTCATCCCCATCACAGGTCCTAAAGATGGTTCGCGCAAGGCGATCATTGTTTTCTTGCCTGCTAAACTCAAGGCATCGCCTAAACCAACAGTCACCGTCGATTTTCCTTCACCAGCCGGCGTTGGATTGACAGCCGTCACTAAGATCAACTTTTCTTTAGTCTTTGGACGGTCAGCTAATGGTAATTTGATCTTTGCTTTATATTGACCATATTGTTCGATCTCTTGTTCACTTAGACCCGCTTTTTTAGCGACCTCAACGATCGGTAACATCTCACTTTGTTGTGCAATTTCAATATCTTTCACGTTTACGCTTACGACTATATCATCAAAATGATAAATATAGCTTTTCCTTTCTTTTTTACCTGTATCTTATAGCTAATTCCTGATGAATTTAAGACCAGTATAAAACATATTTCGTGTTTTGTCATTAGTTTTTATAAAAAAGCTAATAAACATAATTTAAACAAACTAAAAGCGAACTATTTTAACAATTCTAGACACTTTTCTTTGCTTTTAGGTAACATCAAAACTGAATAAGTCCGATATTGATCAGTGATCTTCAATTGGCATTTCGTAGCCACGACTGCTTTGATATCGTTACGAGCAATGATCTTATCATTTAAAGATAAAACGCACTTGAATCTCACTTCGCGGTCTGTAATAACTAATTGGCGTCGCCACAATTGGATCGCAGTGACTAGCACAAAGATCACAAAAGCAATTGCGGTCCAGATCTGAAAAACTGTGATCTCTAACCATAAGAACAAACTCAATAAAAAGATCATAAAAGTATAGGACCAACATGTGATCGAACTAGGAATATCAGGTTGACAATAAAATTTTTGTTCCACAGAAAAAACACCTTTCCGTTGCACTAAGTTTCTTTTAATTTTACAATTTGAAGAGGACCACTTGTTTATTGAAGTGGTAATTTAACAATTAATTAAGAAAAGAGCACAGCCCATGGTAAAATTATACACCGATGCCGCAACAAACAAAACACATAGTGCGGCTGGGATCTTAGTTATCGCTGAGCAAAAACAACACCAAATCAAACAAAAGACAACAGCCTCAAATAATCATCAAGCTGAATTTGAAGCTGCTATCTTAGGTTTTGAATATTTGCTTCGACACTTTCCGAATGCGCAAAATGTCTTCTTTTACTCCGATAGTAAGATCGTGATCGATAGCTTAGACAAACGCTATAGTAAGTCATTTGCCCCTGAGTTGACAAAGCTACTCGCACTCCAAGAAAAATTCCCGCTTGTTATCGCTCAGTGGATCCCTGACAAGCAAAACACCGGCGCGCATAACCTCGCTTTACAAGCTTTAAAAGCCTAATTGCGAGGCTTTTTTTGGCCCCAGTATTGGAATAGATCAGTTCTTAAAGTACCATTATAAAGCTTGCGTCGCTTAGTCGCTTTTTGCCCATAATATTGTTCAAAAGCTAAGTCACTAGTCAAGATATATTTGCTCCAAGTCGTTAATGGACGGTAAAGATCCCCCATTTCTTGATAGAGCTTATGCACGCCAGCCTCATCGCTCAAACGTTCACCGTAGGGCGGATTAGCCACGATCACACCGTATTCTTTATCAGTCTTAAAATCTTTGACAGCCAATTGTTTGAACTTGATACTATGGGATAATCCAGCTTCCATCGCATTTTGCTTAGCGATCTCGATCATCTTACCATCAATATCGTAGCCACAGATATCAAGTTCGATATCATAATTAGCTTCTTGTTCGGCTTTAGCCCGTAATTCTTCGCTCAAGCCAGCCGGCATCCAATCCCATGTTTCACAAACAAAATCACGATTGAAGCCTGGTGCGATATTGTGCCCGATCATGGCCGCTTCGATCGGTAAAGTCCCTGAACCACATACCGGATCGACAAAAGGCTTTTCTGGATACCAATGCGCTAATAAAACGAGCGCTGCTGCCATATTTTCTTTCAAAGGAGCGCCCCCTTTACCAACACGATAACCCCGTTTGAACAAACTGCTTCCAGTCGTATCTAACGTCAATAAGACCTTATCTTTATTCAATGCAACTTCTAAAGGATATTTAGCCCCTGTTTCCGGTAAAAATGACCGGCGATGATATACCGATGAAAGCTTTTCAACGATCGCTTTTTTTACGATCGCTTGTACACTGGGAACGTTGTGCAATTTAGATTTTTGTGATTTTCCAGCAACTGGGAAATTCGCATCTAATGGTAAATATTCATCCCAAGGCAATGCCTTTGTCTTTTCAAAAAGTTCATCAAAAGTCGTGGCTTTGAATTCACCAATGATGATCTTGACCCGGTCAGCTGTACGTAACCAGAGATTGGTATTGATGATATCTTCTACCGTTCCTTGATAGCGAACGCGCCCGTTTTCAACGGCCACTTGATAGCCGAGGTGCTTTAATTCGTTTCCTGTGATCGCTTCGATCCCAGCAGCACAAGTTGCTAGTAAGTTGTATTTCTTCATAATGCTTCCTTTCTGTCTGAGCATAGATTTAATAAATTGATTTTTACATTAAAAAAACTAGGACAAAAGTTTCCTTCCGCCCTAGTCATTTCCTGAATATGTAGTCCTCTATAAGCCACGTTCTGTACGTCATTTAGCCCAGGAGCTAAAATCGGTGGTAATCATCTATCTCCGAGTTAGATAACTCGCCCCCATGATTAGTTCATTTCCGTCATGAAGCGCCCCTACCAAAGTTTGGGTTACCTGCTCGTGGGGTTTACCGCGTTCCACCAATAATGTTTCCACTATTGCTTCGTCACTGTGGCACTTTTCAAGACTACTCGGACATGGTCAAATGACTTTAGCCCTTTTATCTGCCGTTACCATCAAAATGGTACCTTGCCTTATTTTTTCAGCAAGCACGATCACTACAGGCATCGCAGCCTGTGCAAGCTTGGACTTTCCTCAGCCTATATAAAATAGACCGCGATTACCAGAAGACTACACATTATTTACTTATTTAAAAACGATTACTACGATCGTCATCATCATTAAGTTGAGCACCAAAAACATGTCGCTCTAAGTTAGACAACCGCTTTAAAACATCCATATTAGTCATATTCGTCGTTGGACGAGCTGTTTGACCCGAAGAACCGACCGCAACTTGCTTCGTCAATTCATCGACTTTGCTTACTAAACGATCATTTTCCATTTGAAGACGTTGATTTTCTTTAGCGTATGCTTCATAATCTTGGATAACTTGATCCAAAAATTCATCGACTTCATTCGAGTCATAACCGCGTAGACCGCGTGAAAAATTCTTATTTACGATGTCCTTAGGCGTAAGATTTACATTTTCCATCGAAACTGCACCTCATTTACATATTAGGAACTTAACTCATAACGTTCCTTATTATAGCATAATCGTTTGGTACTTGTAAATATAAATTTTTGTATATTTTTTAACGGTCATTCTTTTGTTCCAAATACTGTTCTGCCTCATCTTGAAGCTGATACATATCGATCACTTCAAGCTCATAAGCATGTGCTTGCTGATAACGTTTGATCGCTTCGTAGTCAAATTTTGGCTTCCCGGGAAGCTCTTGGTCATAGATCAAGACTGCTTTATCCGTATGTTCTAACATAAATTGCTGATAATTTTTCAACTGCACTGGCGAACTATATGGCCGTTTACTGACACTTGCACAAAAATCAACTTGTTGTTCTAACTGTGCTAGATGTATCTGTTTATCTTCCTGCCAATTTTTGGAAAATTCTGTATAAGGATACATCAGTGCTGTCTTGATCCCGACATATTCTTGTGTAAAAGAAACTGCTTCTTCTAATGCCCACTGTTCGATCCCCAACTGTCCCCCAGAAATGATCCATTCAAGCCCTAGATCAGCATTTTGCATAAAAATTTTACGTAAACAATACTTTAATACTTCGATCTTAGGGTCATCTAGTTTAAAGACCCCCAATTCATAACTTCGATAGCCACTTACCCATAAACGCACGTGTTTCACCTCGCCAAAATATTTTCTTTATCTTATAATACCACAAATTATTTGCTTTAAATTTTACCCAACTTTTTGCCAATAACTGTTTAAATTTGTTATAATTAACCGGATAGGAGCGTGATATTTATCTATGGTAATCCACTATCCAAACGGCGGCTTGTTCACTACTAAAAATAGTGCGAGTAAAAAAAGCCGCGCCAACAATACTATTTATGGAAAGCGCGGAATGTCGTTAGAAGATGAAATAAACGAAAGCAATAAATACTATCTTTCAGCTGGGATCGCGGTCATTCACAAAAAGCCGACACCGATCCAGATCGTTGATGTTTATTATCCCAAACGTAGTGCCGCAGTGATCAAAAAAGCTTATTTCAAACAGGCTTCTACTACTGATTACAACGGTGTCTATCGTGGCCATTATCTTGATTTTGAAGCAAAAGAGACTAAAAATAAGACCTCTTTTCCGCTCAGTAACTTTCATGCTCACCAGATAAAACACATGAAAGCTTGTCAAGATCAGGCTGGTATCTGCTTTACGATCGTTAAATTCGTCACAACTGACCAGGTGTTTTTAATGCCAGCCGATATTTTATTTGATTATTGGGATGCCCAAGCGACTGGGCGCAAATCGATCCCTAAAGCAGTGATCGAACGCGATGGCTTTGAGATCGATTATGCACTCCAACCACGCATCCCATATCTAAAATACGTTGACCTACTACTTGAAAAGTAGTTCAATGTTTCCCTAGTGGATAAATACGGTTAACTATATCAGTTAGAAAGTTAAAAATGTGTGACTGATACTTACAATAATCCAGTCAGGCAATTTGCCTAAACTACACTTTATCACTATAATTGTAGTACCTAAAATTAAGAAAGGAACGCTATATTCTTTCTGATCATATATTTTATGATTCCACATTTGTATAGTAGCAGTATCGTTATGGATAAAAATCCTAAATACTCGCGCACAAATGGTCCGAAAAAAAATGGCCGTTTAAAGCGTAGCGGTAAGAAAAAAGCTTCACGCGCTGGCAAAAAACCAATGTGGCTCAAGATCTTATTATCCCTAGCAGCCGCTTTAGTAGCTGCTCTAGTGGTCGGGGTCACCATCTTTTTTGTCTACGCAAGCAGTGCTCCTAAATTAAGCGAGCAACAGCTAGAAAGTGCTGGTTCAACGGTCATTTATGATTCAAATGGCAAAAAGATCATGTCTTTAGGGACTGAAAATCGGACTTATGTTGCAGAAAAAGACATCCCACAACAATTAAAAGATGCGGTCATCTCGATCGAAGACCGTCGTTTCTATAAACATCATGGGGTCGACCCATGGCGGATCGTCTCAGCTGCAATGTCTAACGTATCGGGGTCAGCTGATCTACAAGGTGGGAGTACATTAGATCAACAATTGATCAAGCTCTCCTACTTCTCAACTAAACGCTCCGACCAAACGATCAAGCGTAAAGCCCAAGAAGCTTGGCTAGCGATCAATATGGACCGCCAATACAGCAAAGATCAGATCTTGACTTTCTATGTCAATAAGGTCTTCATGGGTGATGGCTGTTACGGGATGCAGACCGCGGCTAAATACTATTTTGGTAAAACATTGGATAAATTAGACTTAGCTCAAACAGCTTTGATCGCCGGGATCCCCAATGCCCCATCCTCTTATAATCCTTATACCAATCCAGAATTTGCTAAAAAGCGGCGGGATGATGTTTTAAATGCGATGGTCGCTAACAAAAAGATCACCCAAGCTCAAGCTAACGAAGCTAAACAAGAAAGTATCACCACTGGTCTAGTAGAGAAAAGCACTTCAAAGACTGTGACCTCAACTGAAAAGATCGCTGATCCATATGTCAAACAAGTTATCGAAGAAGCTAAGAAAAAAGGCTACGATCCTTATAAAGACAGCTTACAGATCTATACTAATTTAGACATGACGATCCAAAAGCGTCTCTATGAGATCGCAAATAGCGATGAATATTTGAACTTCCCAGATGACAATATCCAAGTCGCTTCGACCGTGATCGACCCTGATAATGGTAACGTGGTCGCAATGCTCGGGGGACGTAAGACTGGCGATGTCACCTTTGGACTCAACCGGGCAGTTCAAACTGATCGGACGAATGGTTCTACGGCTAAACCTTTGATGGATTACGCACCTGCGATCGAATATCTCGATTGGGCTACGTATCATCCGATCAAAGATAACCGTTATGTTTATCCTGGAACAAATATCCAGCTATACGATTTTGACCACCAATATAAAGGTTTGATGACGATGCGCCAAGCTTTGATCGAATCACGTAACGTCCCTGCGATCCGGGCTTTAGCCGCAGTGGGGATCACGAAAGCTCAAAACTTTATTTCACAAATGGGCTTTGATTACGATAAGACCTTAGAATATCAAAACGGTATCGGGTTACCTTCTTCGACCTTACAAAATGCTGCTGCCTATGCAGCCTTTGCTAATGGTGGGACGTATTACCAACCACAATATATCAAAGAGATCGTGACTGGTGATGGCGAACGTAAAGAATTTTCAAGCTCTGGTAAACAAGTCATGCAGTCATCAACTGCTTATATGATCACTGATATGCTCAAGGGCGTTATTACTTCACCTGAAGAAACGGGTACACGAGCTAATATCAGCGGTCTATATCAAGCCGGTAAGACTGGGACCAACGCCTATCCATCTGATATCTCGGCTAAATTCCCTGATAATGCTGTAATGGATTCTTGGTTCAACGGTTATACTAAACACTACTCTGTCTCCGTTTGGGTCGGCTATGACCACCAATACGAAGCCGGTAATTACTTGGATAACAATTCAGTTGCTTTAGCATCGCTTTTCTATAAGAGCATCATGACCTACATGTCACAAGGTAAGACTAACACCGATTGGCGCAAACCAAGCAACGTCTATGTTCGCTATATCAATGGTGTTCGTGAACTTTATTTAGCTGGTTCTGCTGCTCCAAGCTCAGAACTTTCTGACAGTTCAAGTTCCAGTCGCTCAAGTTCTTCAGAAACTTCGAGTTCATCGTCTGAATCTTCTTCCAGTTCGGAAAGTTCATCTAGCTCAGAAAGTTCATCAGAATCTTCTTCAAGCTCAAGTAGCTCTGAGAGTCAATCGTCAAGTCAATCTTCTCAACCGGCCGACGATAATTCAAGTTCAGCAAATTCTACCCCACCCGCTGAACCTAGCTCATCTACTGAGCCTCGAACAACAGACGGTGGGAATCCACCACAATAAAAAGCGGGTCGTCAACTTAAGAAATGATCCGTACAACACTTCCTACAGAAATGTGGGAAGTGTTTTTTTACACAAAAATGCACACTAAAAAATCGGTATCTATTTCGCAGATACCGATTTTTTAGGCTTATTTTTGTTTAAAAGATGCTACATATTCATCATGTTTTGCTTGATCAAATTCATTTTCGGATTTACCAATGATCAATGTTGCAGTAACATTCCCCGCAACATTGACAACTGTCCGACCCATATCAACTAAACGGTCGATCCCGGCGATCAAAGCCAACCCAGAAACTGGAACCCCGATCGTTGAGACTGTTGCTAGTAAGACAACAAATGATGCCCCAGGAACGCCTGCCATCCCTTTAGAAGTGATCATTAAAACTAATAATAACGTCAATTGTTGACTCAATGAAAGATCAATGTGATAAGCTTGGGCTAAAAAGATAGCTGCTAATGATTGATAGATCGCCGATCCGTCCAAGTTAAAGGTATAACCGGTCGGAATAACAAACGAACTGATCGCTTGGTCAACACCCAATTTTTGCGTTTTTTCCATCAAGCGCGGTAATGTTACTTCTGAACTAGCCGTTGTAAATGCTAAGACCAGCTCATCTTTGACAACTCGCAATTGGTCCATGATCCTAAAACCAAAGATCCGTGAAGTGATCCCTAAAACTACTAAAATAAAGAAGATCATCGTTACATAGGACATTACGATAAATAATCCCAATGGTTTCAAGGATTCAAGACCCAATTGAGCTACGGTAGCCCCGATCAGACCAGCGACCCCAAATGGAGCAAAATGCATGATCCAACCAGTGATCTTAAACATCACTTCTGCTACAGCTTGGAAAAATTGTAATAAGATCTTGCCTTTTTCACCAATTGCTGCGATCCCTAAGCCAAATAAACAGGAAAAGAAGATCACAGGTAACATTTGCCCCGTCGCTAAGGCATCAAAGAAATTAGATGGTACGATCGACATCAAGATCGACCCTAATCCACTATGTGAAGCTTGTTTAGCGGTCTTCACATATGTCGAGATATCAACTTGCGATAATTTACTTAGATCGAGCATATAGCCGATCTTTGAAAGATTAGAAACTAACATCCCAACGATAAAGGCGATCGTTGATAATACTTCAAAATAGATCAAAGTTTTTAGTCCGATCCGCCCTAACTTTTTGATATCGCCCATATTAGCGATCCCAACAACTAAACTCGAAAAGACGATCGGTAAAACGATCATCGAGATCATATTGATAAAAGTCGATCCGAGTCCATTTGCAAATTTGATAAATCCTTTATCATCTGTAAATATGACTCCTAAACCGATCCCGATCAAAAGGCCTAAGATGATCTGCCACCCAAGTGACAAACGATATACTTTTAACTTTTTCAAATTCACCATCTCCATAGAATTTTTATGCCAGTTAATAATTTACCATATTTTTTATAAAAATTCATTATGTTGTTTGTTTTTTTATTAAAACCATATCTTTATCACTAATTATGTTCGGTTTTTACACTCTTGAGCGGCCTTCTGGACAAATATCTAATAGGGGACAAGAACTACACTTCGGATTTCGGGCCATACATTGGTAGCGACCCCAAAATATCATCCGATGATGCCCTTTGATCCATAGATCTTGTGGGACTTTTTGCATTAGGATCTTTTCGATCGTTAAAACATCACTATCAGCTGGGACCATCCCTAACCGTTTAGCAACGCGGCTGACATGCGTATCGACCGCAAATGCTGGGATCCCAAAACATTCGGCTAAAACTACATCTGCTGTTTTGCGGCCGACCCCACTTAAGCTCATCAGTTCTTTTCTAGTCTTAGGGACGACCCCATTAAAGCGTTCAACTAGTTCCTGTGAGCATTTGATCAAAAAGCGCGCCTTGTTGCGATATAGACCGATCGTTTTGATATAACTCTCAACTTCTGCTTGACTCGCATTAGCTAAGTCCACCGGAGTTTTATAACGTTCAAATAAAGCCGGTGTAACTAAATTAACTGCTTTGTCAGTAGTTTGGGCACTCAATATCACCGAAAGCATAAAGTGATACGGATCTGTCTTAGTCAACGATGTTGTGGCATTGGGAAACATTTCCCCCATAACTTCGATCGCACGTGTCGTTTCTTCACTATTGAGCATCATCGATCCCTCCTGACCAATCATACATTGGAATACTTGGCTTAGCTTTATTTTGCTTAGGCACTGTAGGATGTTCTTTTTGCGCCAATTCTTGCCGCCGCTTTTGGCGTAACCGTTGCACATCAGCACTAGTTTTGATATTTTGCTTTTCCCAGCTCAATAAGATCTTATCAATATACTTCAAGCTGTAGACCTGATTTAAAACGGCCTCACGTAAAGCCAAAACGATCAATTCAGGTGCATAATTCTCTGTATTGAGCCAACTATCGATCGTTTGCAGTTCCATCGGAGTCAAGAGACGCCCAAATTCGACCTCGATATTTTTATAAACTTCTTGCTTACTGGTCGTTTCAGTTTGTGTCAGTTCAGCCGTTACTTCATTTTGTTCTAAAGCAAATAATTTCTCGTAAAGCAGCGTAAAATCATATTTGTCATACTTACGTCCCGCCGCATCTGTGGCTGTTGTTAATCTAAGAAATTTTTTTTCGATCAAATTACGCAATAAATTTCCCAGCTTACTCGTATCAAGCTGCATGCTTTGTGAAAGTTCAGTTAGATCGATCGCTTTTCCCTGCTGCGTTCGACTCATGATCTGCAACATCAAGATAAACTCAGCTTCATCTAGTCCTAACTGACGATAATTATTTAACAATAGATTGGATACTGTCATTTGCCCAGCAGCTAAATATTTTTGTAGTATTTTATCCATCTCGATCTTCCTTTTTAAGTAAAAAAACAGGACACAACGCTCTGTCATGTCCCGCAGCTCACCAACTATTATGGGTAGATCCGGTTTAATAAACGTGGGAATGGAATAGCTTCCCGGATATGGTCTTCACCTGTGATCCAAGTTACCGCACGTTCCAAACCAAGTCCAAAGCCAGAGTGTGGTACACTACCGTAGCGACGTAGATCTAAGTACCATTCATAATCAGCTTTATTTAAACCTGCATCTTCAATTTGTTTTGCTAGATATTCAGTATCTGTTGCACGTTCAGAACCGCCGATGATCTCACCATAACCTTCTGGCGCTAATAAGTCAGCACACACAACGAGATCTTCTCTAGTTGGATGTGGCTTCATGTAGAATGGTTTGATCGCTTTAGGGTAGTTCAACACAAACACAGGCTTGTTGAAGTGTTCTGCCAAATAAGTTTCTTCTGGCGAACCGAAATCTTCGCCCCATTTTACATCTGGGAATTTACCTGATTCTTGCAATAATTTGATCGCATCATCATAGGAAATGCGTGGGTAAGGTAATTGCGTATAGCGCTTGAGGACTTCCTTATCTCGACCCAAAATATCAAGTTCGTAGTCACAATTTTCAAGTACTTTTTCAACCAAGTAAGCAATATAGCGTTCTTGGATCTCTAAGCTCTCTTCTTGATGCATAAATGCCATTTCTGGTTCGATCATCCAAAATTCGATCAAATGACGACGTGTCTTGGATTTTTCCGCTCTAAATGTTGGCCCGAAAGTAAAGACTTTACCATAAGCCATTGCTCCAGCTTCAGCATAAAGCTGACCTGATTGTGAAAGATAAGCATCTTTTTCAAAATATTCAGTATGGAACAATTCTGTTGTGCCTTCAGGAGCACTACCGGTCAAGATCGGTGAATCTAACTTGATGAAACCTTCCTTGTTGAAGAATTCATAAGTTGCACGGATCATTTCGTTTCTGATCTTCATGATCGCAAATTGACGCTTCGAGCGCAACCAAAGATGACGATGATCCATCAAGAAATCTGTCCCATGTTCTTTAGGAGTGATCGGATAGTCTTCACTTTGACCTACCAGTTCAATATCTTCAATTTCGATCTCATAGCCAAAGTGTGAGCGTGTATCTTCATGGATCGTACCTGTGACGTACATACTTGCTTCTTGTCTTACTTCTTTGGCAAGCTTGAATACATCTTCAGAAACATTATTCTTAACTACGACTCCTTGAAAATAAGCTGTTCCGTCGCGCAGCTGTAAAAAGGCGATTTTACCGCTGGAGCGCTTATTAGTCAACCAAACTCCGATTCTTACTTTTTGGTCGACATAGTCTTTAGCGTTAATAATACTGATAGTTTCCACTAAATTTTTCCTCCTATTTTATTTACTATATTTTTCAACAAATTTCTCTATCCGCACGATCGCCTCACGCAGATCTTCCAGTGAAGTTGCATAACTCAGGCGAATATGGCCCGGCATGCCAAAGGCTTCCCCTGGAACTACCGCAACAAAGGTCTCGCTCAATAAAGCATCGGCAAAACTTGGCGCGTCACTAAAACCAGTTGCTTTTAAAGCCTTTTGAATGTTAGGGAATAGATAAAAGGCCCCTTCTGGCTTAGCTGTCAACTCAAAACCGGGGATCTTCTCCACTAAAGGATAGATCTCATTTAACCGCGTTTCATACTCTTGACGCATCTTCTCAACGCAAGATTGGTCTTGTTGTAAAGCTGCTAAAGCTGCATATTGGCTGACTGCCGAAAGATTGCCAGTCGCATGTCCGACTACAGTCCCTAATTTAGCGATCAATTCTTTATTCGCCAAGGTATAACCAACACGCCATCCGGTCATCGAGTATGTCTTAGAAAAACCGTTGATCAATATCGTTTGCTGCTTGATTGCTTCTGAAAGTTCAACTAAAGAAACAAAGCTGTTTCCATTATAAACTAACTTATTATACATGTCATCAGCAATTAGCCAGATATTATTTTTTACGGCCCAATTTCCGATCGCTTCTAGCTCAGCTCTAGTGTAAATGACACCAGAAGGGTTTTGCGGCGAGTTGATAATCACGGCCAGCGTCTTTTCTGTTCGTTTAGCTTCAAGATCGGCTACCGTTACCTTTAATTTTCCAGTCTCAGGCAATACAAAGACTGGTTTTCCTTCAGCCAATTTGACTTGTTCGCTATAGCTGACCCAATATGGCAAAGGGATCAAGACTTCATCGCCCGGATCAAGGATCGTTTGGGCAACTGCATATAAAGAGAATTTCCCCCCTACTGTAACAGCAACATTTTCAAATGTATAATCAGTGTGATATTCAGCATTAGTTGCCTTAGCGATCGCCTTGCGCAATTCCACGATACCCAAAGCAGCAGTATAAAAATCTGATTTTCCTGCTCTGATCGCTTGGATCGCTGCTTCTTTAATATGCTCTGGCGTATTGAAGTTAGGCTCGCCAGCAGTCAAATTTTTGACATCATAGCCGTCTGCCTTTAATTGCTTTGCCTTAGCTGACAAGGCTAAAGTTGCTGAGGGTGAAACATTTTGTACTCTTTTTGATAATTCCATCTTGATTGGCCCCTTTATTAAATATTTTGGATCGTTTTAACAACTTTTCCTGTTTTAAAATCAAGTAGATCATAACAAAGATTACCGTAAGAATTAAGATAACTTACTTCCCAGACCGGTTTGTTTTTATGCATCCCTAAAGCAGTATGGGTGATCTTTTTCACGTTTCCAGTTTGCTGCGTGATCTTTTTAGCATTTGCTTCAGAGATCCCTTCATTTTGCTGGTAAACATTGATCTTCTTACCATTTTGTGCAACGATGGCATAAATTTTTTGTTTTTTGTCATTAGTTCCTGCGACCGTGTAATAAGTATGGTTCCGATTGTAGTGATAAAAGGCCGTCTCTTCTTTTAAGCCAGCGTATTGTTGTGCTAATTGCGTTGCCTGCTTTCTGGCATTTCTCATAGGCGAAAGTGCCAAATTGAAAATAACTAGCACTAATACTAAGACAGCCAAAACTCCGAGATACCACAAACGATACTTTGTTTTCTTTTTGATCCTCGTTGTCCGCTTCATAAATTCCTTCCTCTAGTCAAAAAACTGTTTATCTCAATTATACCAAGTTAGCGCTGTTTGTCATGTAAAAAATCAGTAACTAATTTCGGGATCTCAGCTGTCAAAACTGGATGTAATTCTAATTTAGCCGGAAAGACCTGCTTAAATTCCTGACCATAGTGCTTGGTCAAGATCCGTGGGTCTAATAAGACAAATGCTCCACGATCATTTGGAGTCCGGATCAAGCGGCCAAAGCCCTGTTTTAGCCGTAAAACAGCTTCAGGCAACGCTAAGGTCGTAAACGGATCTTCGCCTACTTGTCGAGCACGCTCATACCGAACTTGGTTAAATAAGGTATTTGGTGCTTGAAATGGTAAACGTACGATCACCAAGAGCTCTAATAATTTTTCGGGGAGATCGATCCCTTCGAAGAATGTCCCCGTTGCAAGTAAGATCGCCGTCTGATTTTGATTCAAGATAAAACGCTTCTTCAACTTTTCAGGACTGCCATTGACTCCTTGAGCCAAAACTTCTCTTTCCTTGGTAAGACCTAAGACGGCTAGATATTCATAAGTTCGTTCGAGTTCATCTAATGAATTGAACAAGATCATCGTCTGACAGTGATTTTTAGCAGTCAGATCATAAAGTGTCTTGGCTAGATACTTCGCATATTCCTCGTTGTCCGTCGCACCAACAGTCGGCGCATCCTTTGCGATCAGGGCTAAAGTTTGCTTTTGATAGTCAAAATTACCTTGATAGCTCAACAAACGCGTATCTTTAGGCAGGTCTAACTGTTTTAACGTATAGGCGTGGGTTTGTTTGGTAAATAAGCCTGCACCTAAAAACAATACGTGTTCAAACTTCGGATACACTTTACTTTGTAAGAAATCAGCTCCATCTAAGTAGCTGAAGTGCAAGCGTAAATGTGCAGTCTCTTGTTCAGCTAAACTCAACCAGATCAATTGTTTAGTCTGATTAGCTTCAAGATCGGTAAAGGCTAATTTTTGCCAAGGCTCAAAAGCAGTCACCAATTGCGAAGCTAATCTAAAGAAATCCAACAAGTATAGCGTTGCTGTTTGATCGATCTGCTCTAAACGACTTGCTTTGAAAAATACTTTTTGGAGCCAGGCAAATTGCTGTAAAAATCCGTCATAGGCGCGAGTTATCTTATTGATCACACCATAATGTTCCTTTAAAAATCCCAAGAACTTCTTTTCACTTAATGGCTGCTCGGTGATCCCATTTTGTCGGAATCTTAAGAATCTACGAATAAAGGCCGCCCGTAGATCCCACATATCGTGATCCAATACTTGGAGATCTTTTAAAAGAGCGCGATATTGTTTTTTAGTCAATAGACTTTGTTCGATCAATTGTTCAAAGGAAAATGAGATCTGCGACTCCATTTTGACCAACATGCTATCACAGAGGATCTTGACCTCATCAAAATCCAAAACTTGCTGCACACTTTTGGCCACTGCAGTCGGAAGATTTTGCGCTTCATCGACGATCAATTCCAAGTCATTGCCCTTAAAATCAGCGGCATGAGTCAACAGATAGGCATGATTGGTAATGATAAACGAGGCGTTTTCTTTTGCGATCTCGTTTAGACGCAGATAGTCGACTCGATAAAAGGGACTTGTGGGCTCTAAACTATCCAAACCAGTATGCTCGATATTAGCAAATAAAGGATCTTGGCGTGTCGTCAATCTAAGCTCATCTAGGTCCCCGGTCTTAGTCTGTAATAGCCAAACGATCAAACGCATCTGTAACAAACGCGAATTTTTATTATATGGTTGTTTTAATGAACGCCAAAACTTATCTAGATCGATATAATGACGATTACCCTTTAAAACAACGACATCAAGATCAAATGGAAAGAGATTTTTCAAGGTCAAGTCGATCTCTTCTGCCAATTGAGCCTGAAGTGCCGTCGTTGCCGTACTGATCACGATCCGTTTATCTTGGGTCGAAGTGTACGCAGCCGGGACTAAATATCCTAAAGTCTTTCCCATCCCAGTTGGGGCTTCAAGTAACAAGCGCCGTTCGTCTGGATCATCAAAGAAATCAGCGATCGTAGACATCATTTTGACTTGTTCATCTCGCCACTCGATACTTCCTGAAAAGAGTTGTTTTTGTTCTTCTTTAGTCTTAGGAAATGTCAAAGCTATATTATCCTTGGTCTTAAAATTTGGCCTCAGAATAACTAAGTCTTCGATCTGCATCCACTTTTTAGCTAGTAGCTGCGCTTTTTTACTTTGCTCCGCATATGCTTCTTTAAAACACTCTGCTGTATCATAAAGCAACGCACCACTCAAGTTACATAAAGTTTGTAAAACACTAGGTGGTAATAATTCTAAACGTTTCTGCAAGAGTAAAAACAACTCTGCGGTAACATAAGTATCACTATCCGCTTGGTGTGGGCGCTCGTGCTTGATCCCAAGATAGTTACCGAGATCGACTAACCGATATGAAGGCTGTGTCGGCAATAAGATCTGGGCCAACTGCACCGTATCGATCCCCTTTAATTCAAGTTCAGGATAGCCCGCACGCTCAAACTCTGCATTTAAAAAGCGGTAATCTTGCATAATATTATGCGCTACAAAGACTGTGTCCTGTAGCAACGCATAGATCGTATCCGCTACATCACTAAATAATGGTGCTTTGCGAACATCACTGTTCTTGATCCCGGTCAGCTTTTGCACTTCCGGTGGGATCGGACATTGGGGATCGATCAACGTGCTAAAAGTATCTGAGATTTTTCCATTTTCAATAAAAGTACAACTAAATTGGATAATTCTTCCAGTTCCATCCAATGCAGGAGTCGTCATCTCAAGATCGACTACTGCATAGGTTTTTGATTTAGTCATTCATCATCACCGACTTTAAATAATCTTTCTGACAATAATTCTATCACACTCTACTCAAAAATAAATAACCAGTGATCGACTCAGCTTGACCGATCTATCCTTAATTACCGGTCTAAACTTGTCGCTCAAACACTAAACAGGTATAATCTAGTTTGAGACTTATCCATCCTTATTTAGCGGTATGGTATAATTTAGTTTGAAATTACAATGTTTTTCATTGTAAATATTTAGAATAGATACGATAGAAAGGGTGCTCTTTTTGCTTAGCACACAAAAAAAGATCGGTCAGGGTTCGAGTCATGCTAAGATCATTTTGATCGGTGAGCATGCGGTCGTATACGGGCAACCAGCGATCGCTCTACCACTAAAAACGCTCAAGACTCATGCTAAGATGACCTTGCGCCAAGATGACCAACAAATACTAGAAAGTAGTTACTATACGGGTCCGATCGCTGATGTTCCCGAATTTATGCGGGGGATCAAGCACTTAGTCATGTATATCTTGACTCAACAAAATAAAGATATCAGCTTTACGCTTCAGGTAACTAGCCAATTGCCGATCGAACGCGGAATGGGCTCATCGGCCTCTGTTGCAGTCGCGATCATTCGCGCTATGTATGATCTATTTTCTCTAGAACTTGATCATCAAACGCTCTTAAAACTCGCTGATGTGGCTGAAAAAGATACACATAAAAATCCAAGCGGCTTAGATGCAGCGACGACCTCTTCAGCCACACCGATCTGGATGATCCGTGACCAAACGATCGACCCGATCCCACTTGATCTCGATGCTTATTTGGTGATCTGTGATAGTGGTATCAAAGGTCAGACTTCGCAAGCGATCGCGACTGTCAAAGCTAAACTTCAAGCCACACCTACTGCGACTAAAAAAAAGATCGAAGCGATCGGAGATTTAAGCTGGCAAGCACGCAAGCAATTAGCCCAAAATGACGTTTTAGGTCTGGGACAAACGCTCAATGCAGCTCAAGAATATTTAAGGCAATTAGAGGTCAGTGAGCCAAAGCTGGATAAATTGATCGACTTAGCTTTGCAAAATGGAGCCTTGGGCGCTAAATTGACTGGTGGTGGCCGTGGTGGTTGCTTTATCTGCCTAGTCAAAGATCAGCGCTCAGCCAAGCAGCTCTCTGATCTTTTGCTCGCTAATGGCGCGATCGCTGCTTGGATCGAACCACTCAAAAAATGATCATCAGTTAGAAAGTTAAAAATGTGTGACTGATCATAATATAGTTATCAATGTAGCACTATGAAAGGAAAACTATATCGCTTTCTGGTCACTAGACCAACACATTTATATAGGTAATATCAGATGAAAACACCTAAAGTAACTGCTCGTGCACATACGAATATCGCACTTGTTAAATATTGGGGCAAAGAAGATGAAGAACTCATCATCCCACAAAACAACTCCCTTTCTTTGACATTGGACCATTTTTACACCGATACGACCGTCCAATTCGATCCTGATTTGACAGCTGACCAGTTCACACTCAACGGTCAAGCCCAAGAAACGACTAAGATCACTAAATTTTTGGATATCATTCGGCAAATGGCTAGTAGCCAACTTTTTGCACGGGTCGAATCGACTAATCACGTCCCTACTATGGCTGGGCTAGCCTCTTCTGCAAGTGCTTATGCGGCCCTAGCTTTAGCTGGTAGTAAGGCTTTGGGACTAGATCTTAGTTCTAAAGCCTTATCACGTTTGGCCCGCCGTGGCTCTGGTTCTGCTTGTCGTTCGATCTATGGTGGCTTTGTAGAATGGCAAAAAGGCGATTCTGATCAGACCTCATATGCAGTTCCTTTGGTGGAAAATTTAGATTGGGATCTAAAGATGATCGCGATCGTTGTCAATGATAAACAAAAAAAGATCGCTTCACGGGCTGGCATGCAGACTGTTGTCCATACTTCGCCTTACTATTCGGCTTGGGTAAAACGTTCAAAAGAAGATCTATCAGCGCTCAAAGAAGCGATCAAGGAAAAAGATTTTACGCAATTAGGTAAGATCGCAGAGGGTAATGCCATGTGCATGCATGCTTTAAATCTCAGTGCAACACCACATTTCAACTATTTTGAAGCTGAGAGTCTAAAAGCAATGCAACTTGTCGAACGATTGCGTGGTCAAGGACTAGAGTGTTACTACACAATGGATGCTGGCCCTAACGTCAAGGTCATCTGCCAAGGAAAAGATCTTGAAGCTATCATGGATCTATTAAGTCAAGAGTTCTCAGCGGAACAGCTTTTAGTCGCCTCAGCTGGCCCAGGTGCACGGATCTTAGAAATTGAAAATGCGGAAAGGAATTGATTTTTTGCCTACTGTAAAAGCTCCAGGAAAACTCTATATTGCTGGTGAATATGCCGTTGTTGAACCTGGACAACCGGCTATTTTGATTGCAGTCGATCAATTCGTCTATGCCACGATCAGCCAAGCCAAGCAAGGTTTAGTGTCCTCAAAACAATTGCTAGGTCAAGATATCTATTGGACACGTGAAAATGATCAACTGCAAACGACCCAAGCGACCGCGAAATTTGCCTATGTCCTCAAAGCAATCGAACTGACTGAACGCTACGCTAAGGAACAAAACTGCCAGCTATCGACCTTCAATTTACAACTTGATAGTGATCTAGATAGCCCCGATGGTAAAAAATATGGCCTCGGTTCTTCGGCAGCAGTCACCGTTGCTACGGTCAAAGCAGTAGCTGCCTACTATAATTTAGCGCTGACTCCCCTTGAGATCTTCAAGCTGGCAGCCAGTGCTCATTATCTCGTTCAAAAAAATGGTTCACTAGGTGATATTGCGGCTAGCAGCTTTGGGGGCTGGATCGCCTATCATTCCTTTGATCGCTCATGGTTGCTCCAAGGTTTGCAAGACCACTCTATGACCGAATTATTAAAGCTTACTTGGCCTAAATTGCAGATCGAATCCCTCGAGGCACCACCACGCTTGCAGCTTTTGATCGGTTGGACCGGTTCACCTGCTTCAACTTCAAATCTGATCAATGAAGTTGCACTCTCAAAAGAAGAACGCCAACGTAAATATGACCATTTTCTAGAGCAAAGTGCACTCTGTGTTTCTAAAATGATCGCAGCTTTCAAGCAACAAGATCTGGAAGTGATCATGTGCCAACTTGCGCGGGATCGTGAATTATTGCGCTCACTTGAAACCTTTTCCCAAGTGACGATCGAGACCCCTAAATTACACCAGCTGATCACCTTAGCCCAAAAATTTGGGGGCCAAGCTAAAACTTCAGGTGCTGGTGGGGGTGATTGTGGGATCGCTATTTTAGCCAAAGAGCAACCGCTAAATGAACTCTTAAATGCTTGGAAACAAGCTGGGATCACCCCACTTCCCTTCAGTATTTACCACACTACTTTAGAAAGGAGTTGAGCTAATGGATATTCACGCACACCGTAAAGATGAACACGTATTTATCGCTGAAAAACAATACCGCCCCACGGCTGATAATGGTTTAGATCAGATCAGGCTCTTGCCTGCGACCTTACCTGAGCTTGGACTAGATGAGATCACACTTACGACCACATTGGCTGGAAAACAAGTGGCTTACCCTTTCTTTATCAATGCAATGACTGGTGGGAGTCCACAAACTGATAAAATAAATGAAAAATTAGCTTATGTTGCCAATAAGACCGGTCTGGCTATAGCAACAGGTTCACAAAGTGTCGGACTAAAATCACCTAAATATGCCCAAGGTTTTACAACTTTACGGACTCGACTCCCAGAAAACATGGTGATCGGTAATCTTGGGGCCGACCATCCCTTAGAAAATTGTCAAAAAGCGGTCGCCATGCTTTCCGCTGATGCCTTGGAATTGCATTTAAATGCTGCTCAAGAATTAGTTATGCCTGAAGGTGACCGTCAATTCTACTGGTTAGAAAACTTAAAACATGTCACCAAAAATTTGGACGTCCCTGTGATCGTTAAGGAAGTGGGCGGTGGGATCTCGCCCCTAGCTTTGGCCAAACTAAAGCAATGTCACGTCAAGTATGTCGACCTTTCAGGAAAAGGTGGGACTAATTTTATTGCGATCGAAAATGAGCGCCGTAAACAAAAAGAATATCACTTTTTGACCGATCTTGGTTTGACGACAGCCGAGGTCTTACTAGCAGCTCAACCTTATAAAGCCGATTTTTCTTTTACAGCTTCGGGTGGGATCAGAAATGCATTAGATATCGCCAAATGTATCGCACTGGGAGCGGATAATGTGGGGATCTCAGGCTTATTCTTACACACTCTCTTAAAAGAAGGCACCTCAGGGTTGATCGCATTGATCGAAGACCTCAAACAGCAATTGGCGCAGATCATGCTATTAGTCGGATGTAAAAACATTACTGAATTACAACAAGCACCTTACGTTTTATCAGCTGAATTACTAGCTTTCAGATCACAACTTTAAAAAAACCGTTCCCTTAATTGGAGCGGTTTTTTTACATTTTCAGAGAGTTACTTTTATTTTTAGCTAAAAAAGAATATAATTGCACTAACTTATATTTAGAAGGTGACCTTATGCATTTTGCAACAACATTCAAACCACAACACTACGACCTTTATTTTGACTTGGACCGCCAACAAAAACATTTCTTGGGCAAAACGACCATCACCGGCCGTGCCTTAACTGAGACTATTTGGCTTCACCAAAAAAAGCTCCAGATCAGCGAAGTCTTGGTCAATGGACAGCCACAGGCCTTTAAACTTGATGAAACAAAAGATGCTCTTTACTTAGAACTTGGTTTTACTGGAGAAGTTACTTTAGAAATTACATATACCGCAAATTTGACTGATACAATGATGGGAATCTACCCTTCTTACTACGATCTGGAAGGGCAAAAGAAGCAGTTGATCGGGACCCAATTTGAAACTGATGCGGCCCGCGAAGCCTTTGTCTGTGTCGATGAACCTGATGCCAAAGCGACTTTTGCCCTTGCTTTAAAATTCGATGAACAGCCAGGCGAACAAGTCTTAAGCAATATGCCGGAAAAAAGTGTTATTGCTGGCGTCCATTATTTTGAAACGACCCCTAAAATGTCAACTTATCTTGTCTGTTTTGTTTTAGGCGAACTCCAAAGTAAAACCGCCCTGACTGCTTCTGGGATCAAAGTAGGTGTGTTTTCAACTAAAGCGCACCAGTTGAAAGAATTGGATTTTGCTTTAGATATCGCCAAACGTGCCCTTGATTTCTTTGAAGACTATTACCAAACGCCCTATCCGCTCCCACATGCCTGGCAAGTGGCTTTACCGGACTTTTCAGCCGGAGCGATGGAAAATTGGGGGATCATTACTTATCGAGAAGCTTACCTCTTACTAGATCCCGACAATACGACTCTAGAGACCAAACAAAGGATCGCAACTGTGATCGCACATGAGTTAGCACATCAATGGTTTGGTGATCTAGTGACGATGAAATGGTGGGATGATCTGTGGTTAAATGAAAGTTTTGCCAACATGATGGAATATGTTTGTATCGATGCGCTTGAACCAAACTGGCAGATCTGGCAAACTTTCCAAAGTACTGAAGTCCCGCTAGCTTTGAACCGCGACGCTTTAGCTGGCGTTCAATCCATCTATACCCCAGTCGAAGACCCAGCCGAGATCGATGCCCTCTTTGATAGTGCGATCGTTTATGCTAAGGGAGCGCGCATGCTCGTCATGGTCCGCGCCTTGATCGGTGATACTGCCTTACGCCTAGGCTTAAAACACTATTTTGCCAGCCATGCCTATGGTAACGCCACTGGAGCCGAGCTTTGGCAAGCTTTAACACAAAAAACAGAGCTCGATCTGCCAAAAATAATGCCTATTTGGCTCAACTGCCCTGGTTATCCCATGGTCAGTGTCAAAAAAATCGGCAATGATCTTTTGCTCGAACAGCGACAATTCTTTACTGATCCGAGTGTAGCCTCCGACCAACTATGGCCGATCCCCTTAATGAGTAATTATCCTGAATTGCCGGCTTTAATGACGCAAAAACGTTTGATCCTCAAAGACTATACTAGTCTTAGACAAAAACATGGAGTTGCTTTGCAATTGAATGTGAACAACAACGCTCATTTTATCGTTGACTACAGTCCTGAGCTATTACTCGATCTCTTAAAAAGATCACCCCAAACGGATACACTCACTCGCTTTAGTTTACTGCAAGATCTAGTCTTATTAGCTCAAGCTCAAATGATCTCATTGCCCCAAGTCCTTGAATTAACGACTAACTTCAAAAATGATCATAGCCAGTTGGTCACACGAGCTTTACTGCAATTATTAGATCTCTTAAAGCTCTTTGTTGCCTCTGGCACTACTGCGCATGATGATCTGTGCACTTTAGTAGTCAGCTTTACAAGTGTTTTAAAGACCAGTCTTAGCCAAGAGCCGAATAGTTTTTCTCAGCTAGACTACGAGCTGTTGCAACCACTTCTTTTAAAGACTGAACTTTACGCTAAAGTCAAACACGTTGTAGATGAGCAATTATATTTTCCCCCAACTAAGACTGCTTGGGCTAAACTACCGGCTAAGATCCGAGGAGTCGCACTTAAAAATATGCTGGTAAATCACAATTCAGATGCTTGTTTCACTGAATTTTTCAAGGAATACCAGCAAAGTGTCGATCCCAGCTATAAAGTAGATCTCAGACAAGCTTTGACTAGTTCGCCTAAGGTAGCGCAATTGACCGAATTATTAGCCAATTTCAAGGATCCAGCCGTCATCAAGCCCCAAGATCTCAGAGCTTGGTTTGGGGAGATCTTAGCTAATCCAGTTGGACAAAAACTAGCTTGGGCTTGGCTCAAACAAAATTGGACTTGGTTAGAAGAAACTGTCGGGGGCGATATGGAATTTACTACCTATATCACCGTGATCGGCAAAACCCTCAGTTCTCCTGAACTCTATGCTGATTTCAACACTTTCTTTGAACCTAAATTAGCCGATCCTGGCCTAGCCCGCGAGATCAAGCTAGCTAAACATGCGATCTTTGCCCGGGTAAACTTACTTAAAATGCAACAGGCAAATGTGACGCAAGCCCTCAGCTCATTAGCTTGGTATCAAGAACGAGCATAAATAAGGCTCTCCACGATGCAGATCCATCATGGAGAGCCTTATTTTTTAATAGATAACAACTGGTTCACTTTGACTTAAATTGTTGAAAACATTAGCTGCTTCACTTGGTTTCATATTGACACATCCCAAAGAACCTTCTTTAAGATAAGCCGTGTTGGACCAATTTTTCCGCCAATCGGCATCATGGAAGCCACAACCATCTAAAGTAAATGGCACCCAATATTCTACCGGACTAGCATAAGCTGACCCATCAGCTCTTGATCCTCGTAAGGTCGTCTTTGTTTGTTTATACATAACATAAAAAACTCCCTTAGGTGTATCATTATGCGTACTTTGAGTCCCTGTCACAACATCGATGGAGGCAACTTGTTGGCCATCACGATAAGCCCACAAATGCTGTTTTTCGATCGAAACTTCAACATAGGTGTTCCCGATCCCACCATTAGTCGTCGTATCGTAGCCTGTTCCGCGTGTATCATAGCCTTCACCGTAGATATCACCCTTAGCATCGACTTTTGTTTCACCATTTTCCAAAGCTTTCGTCAAAGTCTTTTCCGCTTTATTAGCGCTGATCGCCCAGCCATAAGTACCAGCTGGAACACTTATCTCATTTCCTTCACTTGTCTTAAAGGCCAAGCTCTTATTTAAGGTCGCCTGTTTTTGATTGATCTCGACCACCTTATTCTTTAGCGCTTGCGTATCGAACTGATATTTTCCAGCTTGATAGCGGGCCGAAGTTAGAATATCTGCAGTCGTTAATTCATAATCCGTTTTTTGTACAGTGTAGGTGATCTTTTTACCGGTCAATTCTTTGAGTTTCTTTTCCTCTTGTTTAACAGTAGCACTATCTGCTTTGACTGGTTTTAAGTATTTAGCCGTTAAATAGATGTCTTTATTACCCTCTTTTTGGCTGAACTCTTTTAAGATCGCTGAAACATCGTATTTGTTTCCCGCTTGTTCTTGGACGATCTTAACTTTATCGCCTTCTAAGATCGCATAAGCATCAACTGGTGCTTTGCGTGACTGATTTGTCTCATTTAGTTTGGTTTCTACGTTTGATCTTAACGAAGCCACCTTTTTACCATCAACTTTAGCTGGTGTCAAAGTGTAATTGACCTTTTTGTCATTTGGTAAAGTCGTGGCTTGTTTTTTCAAGGTAGCTTCGAATTTTGCTAGATCTTTTGAGCTAAATTCTGATTCCGTCGGCTCTGCTGTATAGAGCAATTGCTTGTTGAGATAGACCTTCTTTTCAACTTTAGCTGCAGTTAGTTTTTCTTGCGCTTCCTTAGCGTTCAAGCCACCAACGTTGATCCCATTGATCGTAATATTTTTATTGAAATGGGTCCGCTGTTGGTAGATGAAATAGCTACCACCAATAAGAGCTAACATTGCAATTCCAACACAGAGTATAACTTTGGTTTTATATTTCATGTCGCACCTCTAATTGAATTGTTACGATTATGTTACAACATTTTACAAAAAAATACAATTTTTTTAAGTTTTACACAACCAAATTATTTTTTAGCACTTGCCTACGTATTTAAACTTTTTTAAGTTATGTTATAATTTAGCCTATGACAAGTAAGGATCAGGTGAATATTTTATGGAAACAAATAGTCTTTTGACATTCAATCGTAGTATCGGTAAACAAAAGCGGATCTCCGGCGCAGCTGAGCCCAGTTGTCCTTTTTGTGACGTTGAACATTTAACTGATATTTACGATCAACAAGGCGAGATGATCTTTTTAAAAAATAAATATTCGACGCTCGAAAAGACCGATCAATTCGTTTTGATCGAATCTACTAAACACGACGGTAACATCTCCAACTATGAGCCTAAAGAATGGCAAAATATTCTAGCTTATGCGATCAAACAGTGGAAAGTATTTTATAATGACCCTAAATATAAAAGTGTTTTGCTGTATAAAAACTACGGTAAACTTTCCGGCGGTTCCCTTTCACACCCGCACATGCAGATCGTCGGGCTTTTAGAGGCTGATGGTTACCGCGAGATCGCCCCAGCTTACTTTAGTGGCGAAACGGTCGCAACTAAAGCCGGAGCAACCCTCAACATCTCCGATCACCCTATCATGGGCTTTTTGGAATTTAACATCAGCTTTGATGAACAAAGTATCGCACCTGCAGCTGATTATATCAAAGAAGTCGTTTCATATTTACTCGCTGAATTTAATGATGGACGCTGTGAAGCCTACAACCTCTTCTTCTATAAATTAGCCGATAAACTTTACTGTAAAGTAGTTCCGCGTTTTATCGTCTCACCTTATTTCGTAGGTTATTTTATCAGCCAAAAATTCGATGCTGAATTTACCGCTGAAGTCGTAAAACGTCTTAAAGAAAAATATCTAAACTAGCAAAAAAGGGACCTATCACGATGCAAAAACATCATAATAGATCCCTCATTATTTATAACAACTGTCTTATTCAAAACTAAAACGTAAGCCCTTAGGGAAGAAATTTTTGACCGTACCGTTGACGACCTTACCAAATGCAAAGGGTTTATCATCACAGACCAATAAATACCACCCATTCTTATGCGATGTGGCCACCGTCACTGTATTGCCAGCCACATACTGTTGCCATTGTTCATGGGTCAACGCTAGCTTTTGCTCTGTCTCAGTTGCACTTAAAGCTAAAGCTAGTGTATAGCTAGGCTCAAAGCGCTTTTTCTTAAAGACACCAAGCAATAGACCCGGACGCATAAACTTTAAGCGTGAAATATCAGGCCAATTTTTATTGTAATAATAAAGATGGTCGCCATAGCATTGCAATTCATTTACTTTGAAGAGGTCTTGCTTTAAGAAGTTAGCGGAAAATTCTTTCCATAAAGCGACCTGTTCTTGGGTCAAACCTGCTTTATTTTGCTTTTTACGCTTATTCTTCTTAGTTTTTACAACTTGTGCTGGGCGTGTATCACGTAATTTAGCGATAAAATGGCCTTCACCTTTAAAGTGGTGTGGCATCAAGCGAACTGTCCCCGTTAGCGCGGGCTCATCATTGCCCCAAGCTGGGACTCCACTGTCCATGCCATTATACTTTTGTAAAGGTACGATCTCAAAGTAAGGATATTCTTGTAATAACCAGCTGATGATCTGTTCGTCTTCTTCAGGAGCAAATGTACAAGTCGAGTAGACCAATTCGCCACCAACAGCTAACATTTTAACCGCTTCAGCTAAGATCTCACGTTGACGCTTAGCACATTGCGCTGGATAATCGGCATGCCAATATGTGATCGCATGTGGATCTTTTCGAAACATCCCTTCACCTGAGCAGGGCGCGTCAACTACGATCTTATCAAAACAAGCCTCAAAGTTTTGAGCTAATGTCGCTGGATCCTCGTTTAAGACGATCGAATTTCGGGCCCCAGTTCGTTCCATATTCTCAGCTAAGATCAAAGCCCGTTTTTTATTGATCTCATTTGAGACCAATAGCCCCTGATTTGCCATCTTTTCAATGATCTGCGTCGACTTCCCCCCCGGTGCAGCACAAAGGTCTAAGATCTTTTCGCCCGGCTCAGCTTCGACCACTTCACCGACATACATTGCACTTAGATCTTGACTGTAGACATACCCTGCTTGATGCTCCAACGTCTTTCCACTAACTTCGCCTACATAACCGGTCGCAACATATTCGACCGGTTCATCCAGTGAATTAGCAACTTTTTTATAGTTATCTTTTAACGGATTAAGTCGAAATCCCTTTTGTACTTCGCCAGATAAACTTTCAAAGAATGCTGTGGCTTGGTCACCCAATAGAGCTTGATATTTTTTCTTAAAATCTTCTGGTAACTTCACTTCTTAAAAAACCTCTCCTGCTATATAACATAGCTTTTCTTTCCTAATTCTCTTTATCCTTAACTATTCACTCTTTTTCAACCTTGAATTGATCAACAGGTAAAATAGCAGACTGCTTCCTAGATAGATCGAACCCATCGTCAGCAATAGATAAGTATACGTCGTCATTTGGAAAATAAACATCCCTGCCATTCCGCCAATGATCGTACCTAGACCGACCCAGATCGAACATGTGCGCCATTCTTCAAAGGCAAATTTAGCGGGATTAGTTTGCAAAAATACGGCTTCGTTATAGCGTCGCCGTGATGAGATCAACCAAACAGCCATTTGCGCTAAGAAACCGACCGCTGCCGCAAATAAGCCTAGGACTTGCGCCCAATGTGAGGCTAACCATGATTCATCAGAAATGATGAAATTCTTTTTGACTAATCTGGTAGCTGACAGTAAGCCTAGCTCTTTTTTTAAGGTTTTAGCATCGATCGGGGTCAAACTATCCAAAATGATCCGATAATCATTAGTGTGAGCTGTTGCCAGTTTTTGAGTCGAAGCCGCAATAAATATCTGATCATCTAGATCTGAGTGATAGTTGTCGCCCATCACACCGATCACAGGTAAATAATTACCATCTAGTTTCAAATATGCCTGATCTTTAGGCTCATATAATTTTTTTTCATAATTTTTTCCCACGACCGCTAACGGAACATCGGATTCAAAGTCAGCACTTGAAAAGAAATGTCCTGAAAGCAATGGTGGTTGCGTATAATTGCCCTTACCGTAAAAATATGTCACATTACGCTGATCTTTAGCTTGGTAATGAAGCTGGACATCGGTCAATTTATCATTGTCCTTTACCTTCTGATCGAGTTCTGCTAGTGAGATATCTTGTTTGAGCGTGATCTTATACGCATCTAGAGAAAGGTTGTTGTTATTCAATTGAATGATCAGGTCACGTTCTTGGATCTTAAAAAATAGATAGACACAAAAAAATGAGATCAAAGCAATATATAACACAACAGAGATTTTTCTTTTTAACACAAAAACGCCTCCGTTAGTGGATCCCTAGCGCCATCTTGGCATAGCTAGTCATGCGGTCCATTGTCCAGGCCGGTTCCCAAACAAATTCAACTTCGACCTTTTTGACTTCAGCGATCCCATCCATCGAACGTTCGACCATATCAGCCAATAAGTTCGTCAAAGGGCAGCCCATCGTCGTCAAGGTCATCTGAACGATACATAGACCATCTTCTTTTAGATCAACTGAATAGATCAAACCTAAATTAACGATATCCACCCCTAATTCTGGATCGATCACCGTTTCAAGGGCATCTAAAATATCTTTTTTGATCAATTCACTATTTCGTGGTTCCATCATCGATTCCTCCAAAATACTCTTCAAATTTTTCTGCCATCTCGACCGCAGTTGCATAATTCACCTTATGTCCCTGCCCTGTAGTCGTTGTAAATGATGTATTTCTAGCATAATCTTTCCCTTGGATACTGTCAAAGAATGCCTTATCCGGCGCATATGGCACCATTTGGTCAGCAGTATCATGCCAAAAATGGACTGGTCGTCCAGCGATCCGTTCAGGGTGCTTTGATAGATCGATCAGCTCGAGTTGGGCTAATTGCTGCTCGACAAAACTAGCTGGAATATCTGCTAGACCGGGCAACTCTTCCAGTAATTGGCGGGCAAATGCGGTCGGGCAAGGAGAACCCATCAAACTCACACCTGCTTTGATCCAATCATACACAGTCAACAAAGCGCAGGTCGTGATCGCTCCCATCGAAAGTCCACTGACACCAACTAGGTCATCTTTTATCCCGCTCGTTTGGCGATAATGATCTACCAAAAGTGGTAGCTCTTTGACTGAACTATCTACGATCTGCCAAAATTCTTGGCGGTGCCCCGTGACAGGTCCGCTTTGCCTTTGACCATGAAATTTAGCATCTGGTAAGACCACTCTAAAGCCCCGCTTGGCTAATTCATAACCTTCTGTTAAAACTCGTTCTTTACAACCAGTCCACCCGTGATAAAAAACGATCAACGGTAAACTTTGGGTGCGATATTTTCTAGCCACGACTTCTAAAACTGGTAAGCCTTCGATCTGTTTTGCGATGATCTCGATCATCATAACTACCCCCTTCTTGATCTTTCACTTAAAATTATACACTATTATCTTCAAAATGATCGCAAAATTAGTTCCTTATCCGTTGTTTTTTATTTAAGTTTGTGATAAGTTTAAGCAGATATACTACAAATTTTTAAGGATTGATTCTATGGAACAAAAACTGATCGCGATCGATCTTGATGGCACGACATTAAATGAAAATAGTCAAATAACGCCTAAAACTAAAGAAGTTTTAACCAAAGCTACCGCAGCGGGGCATATCGTTTCGATCGTAACCGGCCGCCCTAACCGGATCTCAGAAAACTATTATGATTTTCTAGGTCTTAAATCACCCATGATCAATTTTAATGGGGCCGTGGGACATATTCCCCATCAAACTTGGGATAAAGAATACGCTTTGACCTTTAATCGTGATATTGCTTTTGAAATCTTAGCTGCTAAAGAACAACTTGGGATCAAAGTCGTTGCAGCTGAAGGTAAGAATATGGCCTTGGCTGATGTCCCTAATACCGTGATCGATGATTTCTTTCCAGTAACATTGAAAGCTAATGAAGTCTTAAATAGGATAAACTTACAGGAAAACCCATCAGCCATGACGATGTTAGTCGACAAACTTCAATTGCCTAAAACAGTCTCGGCTCTAGAAGAAAATTTCGGTGACAAGATCAATGTTGGTATTTGGGGTGGTCCTAATCCGATCTTAGAACTGTCACCTAAAGGCGTTGATAAAGCGCATGGGGTCAAATTCTTAGCTGATACCTTTAAGATCGACCGTAAAAATATTTTGGCCTTTGGCGATGAACATAATGATGCCGAAATGATCGATTATGCTGGCTGGGGCGTAGTCATGCAAAACGGGACTGAGCAACTCAAAGCTTTAGCCAACGATATTACGCCTTTGACCAATAAAGAAGATGGCTTAGCCCATTACTTAGAAGAATATTTAAAATTAGCTTAGAGTAAATAAAAAATTCGAGACCTAGTGCAACTTAGATCTCGAATTTTTTATTTTAATTTTCGTCGCTCTTTAACACACCGCCAACAGCGTAACGATCTTTTTGCATTTCATTCAATACAACGTGAACGTGTTCAGCTGGAGCACCAGTGTTTTCAACCACTGCTTTAGTTACGTCTTTAACTAAGTTCTTGAGTTGTTCTTGGCTACGACCTTCGATAAGTTCGATATGAACTAATGGCATTATTGTCATCTCCCTCTTTGTTGATATTGTTAATTATGACAAAGTTTTAGGACAAGTGCAATTGTTTTTAGTTCTGTCAGTCTGCTAAAATAAAACTAATCACCTGATGAAAGGACGTCTCTGTATGACACTTTATAAAAGTTTCGAATTTTCCGCTTGCACTAGCATCCTAGTCGGAAAAAAAGCGATGGCTGATGGTTCGACTGTGATTGGGCGCAACGAAGATGCCAAAAGTGCTTGGCCTAAACACATGGTCATCCATCCCCATCAAGAATTTGATACCCCACAAGAATTTATCTCAAAAGACAACGGCTTTAAAATGCCACTACCACAAGTTCGTTTCAAATACAGTGCCACACCAGAATGGACCACTGAATTTGGCTTATTTGAAGAAGATGGGATCAATGAATATGGGGTAGCCATGAGTGCCACCGAAAGTGCCTATGCCAACGAACGTGTTTTAGGCTGCGATCCCCTTGTCAAAGATGGGATCGGCGAAGAAGCCATGGTCACCGTAGTTTTGCCCTATGTTAAGACAGCTCGCGAAGGTGTAGAACGCCTAGGCCAGATCGTTGAAAAATACGGTACTTGCGAATCTAACGGGATCTTGTTTGCCGATCAAGAAGAAGTTTGGTATTTAGAAACCGGTTCTGGGCACCACTTTGTTGCACAAAGGATCCCCGATGATTGCTATGCGGTAGTGGCTAACCAACTAGCGATCCAAGAGATCGACTTCAACGATCCTGCTAACTTTATCTTTTCAACTGGGATCCAAGAATTTGTCGCTACTAACCATTTAAATCCTGATCCGACATGCTTTAACTTCCGCAATATCTTTGGAACACACGAATTGTCCGACGAGATCTACAGTACTCCACGGGTCTGGGACGGTCAACGCTATTTGACACCTAGCGTCAAACAAGACCCAATGAGCGAAGAATTACCATTTATCCAAAAAGCTGACCGTTTATTGTATTTAGATGATCTCAAATACGTCTTGGGCTCGCATTTCCAAAATACACCTTACGATCCACTAGGTAAGGCACCGGAAAAAAATAAGTTTAGACCGATCAGCTTAGCTAAAACGCAAGAATCTCACTTGCTTCAACTTCGCCCAAACTTACCGGTCGAGATCGCTGGTCTTCACTGGGTCGCAATGGGCGTTACTGCGCAAAGTGTTTTTGTCCCGGTCTATGCCGGTAGTACCGATGTCCATCCCGCTTACAAAGCCGGCCAAAAGACGTATTCTAGCGACTCGGCTTACTGGGTCTACAAATTACTCGGCGTCTTAGTCGATCCTCACTATGCACAATTTGGACCAAAAGTTTTGGATCTAAAGAAAGAACTAGCCGTCAAATTCACCCAGATCATCAAACAAACAGATGCAAAAGCGTTGACTATAGATGATCCGCTTGCTTTAAGTGAATTATTGACTAAGGCATCCCTTGAGATGCAGGCATTAGGCTTAAGTGAAACGCAAAAACTGACCGCTGAATTGATCACTGAAGCAACAGATCTTTCACCACTGAACTTCAAGACTGACGCTAATTTGTAAAATATAGCTTTTTAAATTAAATAAGATCCCCGATGGAAGTTGGGATATAACTTCCATCGGGGATCTCTTTATACACTTAAATGCCCTTAACGATATCGTCTATCGTAGTTAGTCAATAAATTTTACGGCAGTCCCATAGGCAGCAACTGATTGCATATCTGCACTGATCGAACCCGAATCAAAGCGCACCATGACAACAGCATCAGCCCCCATAGCCTTAGCTTCTTGTTTTAAGCGATCAACGGCTTCGTGACGCGAATTATTTAACATCATTGGTATAGCCCTTGATCTCACCACCAACGATGCTCTTTAGACCTGCCCCAAAGTCACTGGCAATATTGCGCGATTGCGTCGTCACGCCAAAAGCAGTCCCGATCACTTCGTATTTTTTGCCTGGAATATTTTCTGTTGTTACAACTAACATTTGCTACACCCTTTCTTCTGAAAAACTAACTGTCTTAGTCAAAGGTTCGATCGCCTCTAAGGTCTTTTCGCCATAGCTCAAACACTGCGTTGGGGCGATCACATGCACGACTTCTTTTAATTTGCTCTCGCTTTGATCAGCTGCGATCACATCAATATC
This sequence comes from Ligilactobacillus animalis KCTC 3501 = DSM 20602, assembly GCF_001434535.1. Classification (GTDB taxonomy): domain Bacteria; phylum Bacillota; class Bacilli; order Lactobacillales; family Lactobacillaceae; genus Ligilactobacillus; species Ligilactobacillus animalis. The sequence goes on along the minus strand of NZ_AYYW01000057.1, from coordinate 87,215 downwards.
TTTTATACTATCTTTATTATAAATGATGGTATCTTGCTTAGCAATTCCTGCTTGAATTATGAATTTTTCTGGTTTTTCCGTGGCTAATTTTAAGTTAGTTGGCGTCGCAGCTGTAAAATCATCAAATGGGAATAGTAATTTAGCTAAAATAGCAAGATCTGGTGCCAGCAGTAAAGTTCTGCCAGCTTGTTTAGCAATTTCTTGATATTCCAGGATCTCTTCTGGGGCTAATTCCGATAATTTTAAAGCTGGTAAGTCCGTCGTAGATAGATTTGCTAAGAAACTTTTGAATTTTTTAGTGTTTGATACAAAAGCTTCGCTGGTCTGTAACGCCGCACTATCTAATAACAACAGATCTAACTTAGCCGTCTGAAAAGCTTTTTTCCATTTCTTGATCCGCTTTTTATGTGCTCCGCGCGTGATAAAACGACCTGTATAGCCAAACGCTTTACCTTCATGTTCGAGCAACAAACTGACTGCTCCATTCAAACCATCATCACTTGGAAACGCAGTGACCCAGAGATCTGCTATCTGAACAGGATAATTATAGGGATAGCACTTTATCTTTCTAAAATTCAAAGGTCTGATGAAACCTGCTTGAACTAATTTTTGAAGCTGTTTGAGTAACATCTGTGGTAAATAAACAAGATTTTTGCGTCGCTTATCAGCTAAGATCTGCAAAAGATCCGTCGATAAATGCGTAAATAGATAAATATCTTCTGCCGTAGAAGCTACATTTTCTTTAGGATCGAGCCTGATAGTTTGCTTAGACTCAAGGCAGATATTACCTTCATTTTTGATGATCAAGGACATATTATCACCTGGCCTTTCTTAAATTTTCTAACTAATTCAATTATAAGCGAAGCATGTAAATAATTCTATCTTCATACAGCTAATTTTTTGTAAGCATATATGTTGTAATCAGTTAACAAGTGATAGATAATATACATATCAGTTAAGGGAGGTATTTTAAAATGAAATTAACCATTACAGATGAAGCAGCTACCAAATTACGTCCATTTTTTGAAGATCCAAATGCCATCGTTCTACTCGATTTTGATGATGGCGTCGGTCCTTTTTCCAAAGTCGGTGTGTGCTCTTTAAATCAAGCCTTTCAATTAGTGATCGTTGATAAAGATGAAGATATCCATGATTATAATGAAAAGATCGTAACTGAGCTTGGAGATGTGTATTACAAGGGCTACTCTGACATGTATTTAGATCAAGTCATGCAACTCAAATTAAATCCGCAAAATATGACTTTGCGACTTGTAGGTAACAGTTCGGGTGAATTGACCCCAGTCTTAAATGTTATCGATCTCCGCAAAAATAACTAAATCTAATAAAAAGGCTCCCTATGAGGTAAGATCTTACCTCATAGGGAGCCTATTTTTATTCATATTTGTTTAGACAAAGGCTTTGATCAAGTAAATGATCCAAAGGTGAACTGGATAAAAGATATAGAAGAACGACTTTTCAGCTTGACTACCACTGCCACCACGTTTGCCATTATATAGCCAGATCAATGGAATGACGGCTACCATCATAAATTCACTGGCAAATGTCAAATGATCATAGAGTGAAACTGAAGCTATCGCCCCGCTACTGTAACTGTAATAAGCTTTAGCAAATAACAGAGCACACCAGAAAAACGTTGTCCAAAGCATTGGCGCTTGCTTGTGATACTTACGACCTAAGAAGAAGATCAAAGCTAACGGCAAGAGATAGACCCCACCTTCTGCAAAAGCAAACATCAGCAAAGCACTTACGATAAATGCCGGCCATGATACCTTACGTCTATGCTTATTTAAAATATTATCCAATGACCACATCATGATCAGCTGTAAAGCTAACGTCAAAAAGATATTATGTGGCCCGAGAAACAGTAAGTAATTGGGTTGATGATCGAACGGATTGATATATGCCTTAGTCAAGAGATTGTAGATAATATTACCGATCCCTACGACTAATGCTCCGAGCAATAAGCGCTTCAAATACCGCCGTTTATTACGGGTATGAAAATATCCTTCAACTAATAGAAATGAAAATGTTGGCGCCACAAAACGACCTAAAAAATTGATCCATAACGGCCAATGTAACTCTGGCCCTAAATACATATTTAAATGATCCACCAACATAAAGATCATTGCTAAAACTTTTAACTGATAACCAGTTAAACCTTTTTTAAGAAGACTCATCTTCTTTCTCTCCTAAATTTTTACTACTTAACGTTCAACTAGACGGTAATAGACCCGTGCAGTTAGTTGATACACAATATAATACAGAATGCTAAAAATCAGCGCAACCGCGAGTGTAACTACTAAGAATAGCTGCCAGTTAGTGATCCCAAATAAGACCAACATCTTTTTGATCAGTGGGAAAGCAAATGCAACGTGTAACATCGCAAAGGCTAATGGGAAGATGAAGACCATCATGATCTGACTGTGGATCACACGTTTAACTTCAGCTTCATCCATCCCAACTTTTTGTAAGATCACAAAGCGCTCGCGGTCGTCCATCCCTTCAGAAACTTGCTTGTAATAGATGATCAATGTCGTAGCTAGTAAGAAAGCTGTCCCTAAAATGATCCCTAAGAAGAAGAACCCACCATCAAAGCGTTTGACACTTTCGCGATAGCTATCCTTATCTTGAAAGGAATACCATTGTTTATCCGAAGTTTTAGCAAACTCTTTGCTTAGTCCACGGATGAATGCTTTACGTTTAGCTTGATCTTTGAGGTCAATATTGAAGTTAAGTGCATAAGCTGGTGCTAAATACGCTTCACCTTTCTTAGTATCAAACCACTCTTTCAAAAGCGAATCGATCTGCTGTTGATCTTTCATAACGACAATGTAGGAATCGACCGGTGACACATTAAGCAATCCAGTATCTTTTAATTTGTTGACCTGTTGCTTGATCTGATACTTATGTCCATTCAATACCATTGTCTTTTCAGGATAACTCCGTGCGGTAGTATACATAAAGATGTCATCAGTTTTATTTAAAGATAAATTATCTTTTGTCAAAGTATTATATTCACTCAAACTGATCAAAACCACGTTAGCCGATTTATCAACATCTGAAACAGAATAATACATCCGATCAGAAACCTTAAAATTGTTAGCATCTTTGGTAACCAATAAAGGTTGACTGGCCCGGCTATATTGCATATCACTTAATTTAACATCCTCCTCAGCAGCATAGGTCTTAGCTACTTGTTTGAGTTTCGTCAGTGGCTCTGCTGAAGTGACCATAACATCGCGTGGAAACATCTGTTGAACTTGATCATTTAAGCCAAAGAACAATCCAGCTGTCGTTGAAACTGTGACTAAGACCATCGTTGACAAGATACAGATGCTAGCCAAACCGACCGCATTTTGTTTCATTCGATAGATCATCCCTGATACAGGAATGAAATGTTTAACATTATAGTAGTAGTTTTCATTTTTACGCAATAATTTTAAAACAACGATGCTCCCGGCTGTAAAGATCAGATAGGTACCGATGATCACTAATAGTACTGCGATAAAGAAATTAGTGATCGCTGAAACTGGCGATTTGATCGTAAGCGCGATCCAGTAACCCCAAACTAAAGAGACTAAACCAACTAAAGCCAAGAACCATTTAGCTTTAGGCTCTTTTTCACCTTTTTGATCAGCATGTAACAACTCGATCGGATCACTTTTAAAGATATTAAAAGCGTTGATCAAATATAGCCAAGCGTAAACACCAGCGATAAATAAGATCGTGATCATCAAGATCGAAGGGTTCAAAGTAAATTTGAATTCACCACCAACTCCCATCAATTTCTTGATGATCAAATACGCTAGCCGCGAAAAGATCACACCACTTGTGATACCTAAAACAACTGTTGTAACTAAATTGATCACTTTTTCAAAGAAGGTCAACTTATATAATTCACGTTTGCCCATACCTAAAACATTGTACAAGCCTAGTTCGTTTTTACGCTGCTTGTTTAGGATCGTTTCCGTATAAGTAGCAAATACTACCGAAAAGATCAATACGATCACAGAACCAAAACCAAAAAGTTGGGTGATCGCTCCAGCTCCTTGCAGCTTAGCCAACCCTGGGTCATTAGCGACCATCAACATCAAAGTATTTAAGGCCGTCAAAAAGATCATCGACAGTAAAAATGGTACAAAGGCCTGTTTATTTTTACGAATATTTTGGAAAGCTAATTTAGCATAAAACATACAGATCCCTCCTGACTAACGTGGCAATAATGACGCCATCGTCATATTGATCTTTTCTAAGAAATCCTTGGAGTCAAGTTCCCCCCGATAAAGTTGATGATAAACGATCCCGTCTTTGATAAACAAGACCCGCTTAGCTCGACTAGCAGCTAATGAACTGTGGGTGACCATCAAGATCGTTTGCCCATTTTGATTCAACTGTTCAAAGATATCCAATAATTGATCTGAGGTCTTTGAATCTAACGCCCCAGTCGGTTCATCGGCTAAAAGTAGTGCTGGATCGGTAATGATCGCCCGCGCGACCGCTACCCGTTGCTTTTGTCCGCCAGATAATTCGTATGGATATTTTTCTAATAAGGCGGTGATCTCTAATTTCTCTGCTAATTCTTGCAATTTAGGCTTAGCCGCTTTGATACTTTTACGTGATAAAACTAAAGGTAATAAGATGTTATCTTTGACAGAGATCGTGTCTAACAAATTAAAATCTTGGAAGACAAAGCCCAAATGTTCACGTCTAAATGCTGCAGCGGCTTTTTCCTTGATCTGAGTCAGATCATCACCATTCAAATACAATTTACCTGATGTTGGTTTATCCAAAGTGGCGATCATATTCAACAAGGTACTCTTACCAGAACCGGATTCGCCCATGATCGCTGTATATTCGCCCTCATTGACTTCAAGTTGGATATCCTTTAAAGCTTCAACTTGAACACCCTTAAAACGACTCTGATAAACTTTACGTGCATGTTCGATCTTTAGTAATTCTTTCATGATTATTTCCTCCGTTGTCCTAATTGATATCTTAATCATAACAAGCCTAGCGACTCATGCCTACTTACAAAATAAATGGCAACCTTACAAAGTTGTAAGGTTGCCATTTTGAAATAACACTAAAGTTAAAGTAACAATTTATTTATCATATTTTGGAAAATAAACTTTGACCGTTGTCCCTTGACCAACTTTAGAAGTCAATTCGAGTTTACATCCTAATTTGGTCGCAACTTTTTGACTCAAATACAAGCCCAGACCACTTGCGCGTTGATCTTGCCGGCCATTATAACCGGTAAAACCTTTGTCAAAGACACGGGGAATATCTTGTGCTTTGATCCCGATCCCGGTATCTTTGATCGCCAAATGATCGCCATTAAAGATAAACGTTATCGTTCCGGTGTTAGTATATTTGATCGCATTGAAGATCAATTGCTCTAAAATAAAGATCAACCACTTCTTATCGGTCGTGACTTTGGCATCAAGGTCGACAAACTCCACCCGTAGCCCTTTTTGAGCAAAAAAGAGGGCATATTTTTTCAAGACTTCCTTGATCACCTGATCTAAGGCGACTTGTTCAAAAACAAGGTCAGAATTATCCAATTGTTGACGCAAATAATTTAACATCAGCTGGAGATACTCATTGACTTTGAACAACTCAGCTCGCATCTTAGGATCGTTGCCTTGCGCTTGGATCAAAAGGTCTAAAGCAGATACTGGTGTCTTGACTTGATGTAGCCAAATGCCAAAGTCTTCTAACATCTCCTGTTTTTTCAAACGACTATGTTCTAATTCGGCTACTAATTTTTGTTCTAATTCTTCAGCGATCTGCTGATAAAGCATTTCTGCTTGACTAGTGCTTAAGGGTAAAAGCTCATGTGAAAAATTGGCCTGTAAGAGCTGTAACTGCTTGAGCTTTCTTTGCCACCGACTAAAGGCAACTAACGTATAGCTAAAAATGATCAAACAGCTAAACAATAGCGTATCACCTAAGATCGCCTGGGTCTGATCATATAGATACAACGTCAAGCCTTGGGTTCCCAGTAATAATAACCATACTAGATAGGTCGCTTTATGTTCCCAGATAAAAGCTTTGATCAATTTAAATACTTGTTTCATCCTCGATCAAATACCCCTTTCCTTTGACCGTTTGTATCAGATCCTTGATCCCGACTGAGGCTAATTTCTTACGGATCCGGGTGATATTGACCGCTAATGTATTACTATCGATAAAGTCATCGGCTTGCCATAACGCTTCGACCATCTGTGTCTTCGAAACGATCTGACCGCGTTCACGTAATAAAATAACCAAGATCTTAGTCTCATTGGGCGATAGATTCAACTTACTCTCAGCATTTGCGATCATATTTTCCTCAGGCGTAAAAGTAAATCCTTGTAAACGATAGGTATCAACGGTCTGTACCTGATTATACTGGTAACTACGCCGCAATAAGGCTTGGATCTTAGCCACTAATAAATTGAGATCAAACGGTTTGACGATAAAATCATCGGCACCTAAATTGATCGCCATGATCTGATTCATTTGATCAGCAGCTGATGAGATAAAAATGATCGGCACCTGCGAATGTTTTCTGATCTCTTGGCACCAATGAAAGCCATTAAAGTAAGGCAATGAAATATCCAACAAGACCAATTGAGGATCGAGTTCTAAACACTCACTTAGCACATTTTGAAAATCGGTCACACCCTTGCAAGCATACCCCCAAGAGTTCAATTTTTCACTGACAACTTGAATGATCGTTGCATCGTCTTCTACCATAAAAATAGTCTGCTTACCCATATCTTTCACCTCATTTTATGCGTTTTAGGATCGTCTCTAACAGTCCGATCGATAAAAACATACTGATAAAAATAATAATGAGCCAGCCAAATGGACTATCTTTAAACGGTAATAAAACATTCATCCCAAAAAAGCCCGTCACAATAGTCGGGACCGTCAACAATAACGACCAGATCGTCAATAAACGCATCGTGTCGTTCAAGTTGTTATTCAATAAGTTATTATAGGTCTCCGAGATCTGACCTAAGATCTGATCGGATAAATTAGCCATCGCCACCAACTGATAAGCTTCGATCTCGACATCTTCTAGCTCTTCTTGTTCATTTTCTGTCAGATAGCGATAAAGTGAGATCTTTTTTAATTGTGCCAATAATAATGAATTTTGTTGTGTTGCATTGACTAAATAAACTAAGCCCATCCCTAGATCCGAGAGCTCCAACAAATTACGGTTAGTCGTCTTAGTTTTTAGCTTTTCTGTCAAAGCCAAACGTTTTTTATCGATCTCTTTGATCACTGGGAAAAATGCCCCCACGATCTGATAAAGCGTCTTAAAGATCAAACTCAAACGACTGAGATTGGGCTGGCGCGTGATCAACCCTTCAATGAACTCAGTCACATAAGCTGTTTTAGCGGTCGTAAAACTATACAGCTCATTTTGCTTGATGATAAAAGCCACCGGTGTCGTTTCATATCGTTCACTGTGTTTTTTGATCACATTAAAAACGATCAACAAGAGCTCTTCTTCAGCGTCATATTCCACGTGAGCATTTTCGTGTTCGTCCAAAGCATAACCCAACAGTTCTTTATCGAGCTTGGCTTGGCTTTTTAGCTCCTGGACTACATTTTCATCATCTTTTTTGATATCGATCCAAATAAAATCTTTTTTTGGACCAAAAACGATCTCCTTACTCATCTTTCCAACCCCTAGCATTTATATATCTACCACAAATAATTTTAGCATAGCACAAAAAGCTAGCTGGATAAAGTCATACAAAAAGACCCGCCTCAAATGAAGCGGGTCCGATAACTAGTTATTTATTTTAAATTTGTTAAGCGTTCGGCTTAAAGTGCGTTTGATGCACCATGGTAAACAATACCACGACGAGAATCAACTGTTACAACTTCACCGTCAGCAATCAATTCAGTTGCGTTTGCAGCACCAACAACAACAGGAATACCCATTGAGATACCTACAACAGCAGCATGTGATGTTAAACCACCGTTTTCAACGATCAAAGCAGATGCTTTTTCGATAGCTGGTAAGTAGTCTTTGTCAGTTGTCTTTGTTACAAGAACTGCACCTTCAACAGCTTTTTCGTTAGCTTCAGCAGCAGATGTAGCTACAACAGCCTTGCCGATAACAGTTTCGTCACCAACACCTTGGCCTTCAACTAATTTAGAACCGATCAATTGGATCTTCATAACATTAGTTGTACCCTTTTCACCAACTGGAACACCAGCTGTGATCAAGATCAAATCGCCTTCCTTAGCAAAGCCAGCTTCTTTAGCTTTTTCTGTTGCCAAGTTGAACATTTCGTCTGTTGAACCTGGTGTTTCAGCAACAACAGGGAATACACCCCAGTTTACAGACAAACCACGGCGTGTACGTTCGTCAAATGTAACTGCCAAGATGTCAGCATCTGGACGGTACTTGGAGATCATACGAGCTGTGTGACCAGATTTTGTAGCAGCAACGATCGTCTTGATGTTCAAGTTGTCAGCTGCTTCAGCAACGGCACGGCCGATTGCTTCTGTAACGTCTGTCTTGTCAAATTCGTTCAATGAGAATGACTTGTGTTGACGTAATGCATTTTCAGCTTTAACGTCGATACGAGCCATTGTTGCAACAGCTTCAACTGGGTAGTCACCGTTTGCAGATTCACCAGAAAGCATTGTTGCATCTGTACCGTCAAACACAGCGTTAGCAACGTCAGAAGCTTCAGCACGTGTAGGACGTGGGTTTTCTTGCATAGAATCAAGCATTTGTGTAGCTGTGATAACAGCTTTACCAGCAGCGTTACACTTCTTGATCAATGCTTTTTGTACCAAAGGAACGTTTTCTGCTGGGATTTCAACACCCATGTCACCACGAGCGATCATCAAACCATCAGAAACTTTCAAGATTTCATCAAAGTTATCGATACCTTCTTGAGATTCGATCTTAGGGAAGATTTGAACATGTTCCATGTTCTTTTCTTCTAATAATTCACGAATATCTAAAACGTCTTGAGGCTTACGTACGAAGGAAGCAGCGATAAAGTTGATTTCGTTATCCAAACCAAAGCGGATATCGTCAGCATCTTTTTCTGTGATACCAGGTAAGTTGATGGAAACGCCAGGAGCGTTAACACCTTTACGTGAACCAAGTGTACCTTCGTTAAGAACTGTACATACTAATTCGCGGTTTGCTTCGTCTTTCTTTTCGATCTTCATGTCGATCAAACCATCATCAAATAATACGTGGCCACCTTCATGAACGTCATCGTATAAGTCAGCATAAGTAACAGCGATCTTTTCTTTTGTACCTTCGATAGAAGCATCCATAGAGATACGAACTTCGTCGCCGATGTTGAAGTGAAGCTTGCCACCTTGTTGAACAGTTGTACGGATTTCAGCACCCTTTGTATCAAGCATGATACCAACCATCTTACCAGTAACCTTTTCAGCTTCACGCACAAGGTTCATACGGCCTAAATGTTCTTCATGGTCACCATGAGAGAAGTTGAAGCGGAAGACGTTAGCGCCTGCTTCGATCAATTTGCAAATTGTATCTAAATCTGAACTAGCTGGTCCAAGTGTACTTACGATCTTGGTCTTTTTCATGAGTTAATTCTCTCCTTTGAAAATCTTAAATGCTCTGCATTTTACGTTGAAATATCAAAAGTCTAAACAGTTACCCGTTAAGGTAGTTTCAACTCTACCTATAAGTTGCTACTTTAGAAGCTCAAACGTTCGTTCAAGTCAAGCAATGACACGTCTGTCACATGCTTGTGGTTTTCTAAAGTATCGATGATATCAGTTGCAACAAGTTGGTTGTCGCGAATACCGATAGCTAAACCACCCTTGCCTTCAAGCAATAAACGGACAGCATAATCACCGAAGCGACTAGCTAATACGCGGTCTTTAGCAGTTGGTACGCCACCACGTTGAATGTGGCCCAAAGTAATTGCACGACTATCGAAGTCACCGTGCTTATCAAGTTCTTCCTTGAAGTCTTTAGCAGACATTACGCCTTCAGCCAAGACGATCAAGCCATGATCTTTACCTTGTTCACGGTTCTTAGTCAACTTGTCAGCAATTGCTTTGACGTCATAATCGCGTTCTGGAATAACGATTGCATCTGCTCCGGCTGCGATCCCAGACCATAATGCAATATCCCCAGCGCCACGACCCATAACTTCAACAACAAAGACACGTTGGTGTGATGTTGCTGTATCATTGATGCGATCTAAAGCATCTGTTGCCACGTTGACAGCTGTATCAAAACCGATCGTGAAATCAGTTCCTGGAATATCGTTATCGATCGTTCCTGGAACACCGATCGAGTTAAAGCCATGCTTTGTAAGTTTCAAAGCACCGTGGTAAGAACCGTCGCCACCAATAACAACTAAAGCATCGATCCCAAACTTTTTAAGTTGTTCGATCGCTTTTAATTGTACTTCTTCTTCTGCAAATTCTGGGAAACGTGCAGAGTAAAGAATGGTGCCACCACGATTGATGATACCGTCCAATTGGGAAGATTCCATCTTGAAGATGTTACCTTCAACAAGACCCTTGTAGCCATAGTTGACACCATAAGCTTCAAGACCCGCATTCATAGCGGAACGAGCAATCGCACGTACAGCAGCGTTCATCCCGGAGGCATCGCCACCGCTTGTTAAAATACCAATGCGTTTCATTTCTTCACCTCAAGTAATAATTGTAGTACTACATTCTCCAAATGTAATCTTATCACTTTTGAGCGCCGTTGTCTTGTAAAAAATTGCATTTTCACCAATAATTTAAAAGCAGTTTTCATGAATTTTCATTACTTCAAAACGACATTTTTGCTACCTAACAAGGTTGTTAGCGCTTCTTTCGTGCTTTCATCTGGGCGCAACCATAAATTTTCTTGCAAAATTATTTTCCTATTCTCATTTTCTTCGATTATGATTACAGGAACATCCCCATGGTGAGCCCGCAAGATCCGCCAGAGTTGCTGGCGTGTCCCCTTGGCTAGTGATCGTTCTAAACGTAAATAGTAATATTGCTCTTTGATATCAGCTGCAGCAGCCAGCTCTGAAACTAAGATACTCTTTCTTTCATTGCGCAACTCAACTTTTCCACTTACTAGCAAGATGCTTTGGGGTTCACATAATGTCGCAAAGCGGCGGTATTCCCGCGGAAAGATCACCAATTCAGTTTCACCACTCTCATCAGCAACCTGCAAAAAGGCCATCTGCTCACCTTTTTTAGTTCGGATCACCCGCTTATTTTTAACATAAACGACTGTCTTGACCGTTTCATTCGGAATAAGCTCCGCCAATAATTTTGCGTGTTGCCTTTGACGTAGCCAAGCATACTTTTCGACTGGATGCCCCGACAAATACGTCCCTAAGTAATAAAATTCCTTTTCTAAAAGGTCAGCCGTCGAGAGCGTTTCAGCCGTCTTTTCTTCTTTAGGTGCTAACATCTCAAACAAAGTCTGATTTTCACCGCTCAAAGCGATATTGCTCAACACCATCGGTAATTGTGATAATAGTTTGCTTCGATCTGATTCTATTTGATCAAAGGCGCCCGCATAGATCAAGGCTTTAAGTTGTTCTTCTTTTAAGAGTTTTTTATCCAAACGTCGGATAAGATCGGCTAAACTCTTGAAATTACCGTTTTGTCGCCGTTCTTGTAAGATCGCTTTGACCAGATCACCGCGTAAAGTTTTGATCGAGCCTAGGCCGAAGACGACTTTTTTGTCTTTGAGTGAAAAATAGAGCTGACTGGTGTTGATATCTGGACCAGCAACTTGCAACTTGAATTGGCGCATCTCACCTAGATATTCTTTTAACTTATTATCATTTCCGATCACTGAATTCAATAGAGCCGCAAAAAAAGCAGCCGGATAATGGCTCTTAAGATAGGCTAACTCAAACGCCATTTTAGAATATGCGACCGCGTGGGACCGGTTAAAACCGTAATTACCAAAGCGTTTCATGTACTCATAGACCTCTAGCGCACTAGCGACTGTGTACCCTTTAGCTTTAGCACCCATGACAAAGCGCTCTTGCAATTTATCGATCTTTAGTTGATCTTTTTTACTGATCGCCCGGCGCAAGAGGTCGGCTTCACCTAAGCTAAAGCCCCCCATCGCTGACGCAACTTGCATGACTTGTTCTTGATAGACCATGATCCCATAAGTTTTAGCTAGGATCGGCTGTAAACTTTTTTCTGGATAGCTAACAGGATGTTGCCCATGTTTACGCGCAATAAATTCATCGATATTTCCGATCGGCCCCGGACGATATAAGGCATTGACCGCAGCAACATCTTCAAATGAAGTTGGATGTAGACGCCGTAAAACATTCTTGATCCCCGTCGATTCAAATTGAAAGACGCCATTTGTCTGTCCTGCTTGAAAGAGCCGTAAAGTCAAAGGATCATCTAAAGAGATCTGTTTTAGATCTAATTTTTCTTGATAACCCTTGCGGACAAATTTGAGTGCATTATCTAAGATCGTCAAATTCCGTAGGCCTAAAAAGTCGATCTTCAATAAGCCAGCTTCTTCGACTTGGCCCTTAGCAAACTGAGATAACAAGATCTGATCGGTCCCTAATTGAACAGGGATCAAGTCGCTCAAGACTTCATCACTCAAGATCACCCCTGCAGCATGCGTTGAATAATGACGCGGTAGCCCCTCTAATTTAAGGGCTGTTTTGAACAACAATTCATTTCTTTGACTATCAGCGATCAAATTTTTGACCTTTTGTGATTCTTGATATGCCTCTTTTAAGGTCAGTTTAAACTTATGCGGCAATGCTTTTGACCACTCATCGATCTCAAAACTCGTCAACCCCATGACTCGAGCAACGTCACGGATCGCTTGCCGTGCCCCCAAAGTTCCAAAGGTTATGATCTGAGCCATATGTTCATGGCCATATTTTTGGTGTACGTATTTGATGATCTGATCACGTTTAGTATCTGGGATATCCAGATCGATATCTGGCATTTGGGCGCGCTCGGGATTCAAGAAACGTTCAAATAACAAACCATACCGCAAAGGGTCGACATCAGTGATCTTTAAAACATATGAAACTAACGACCCAGCCGCCGAGCCTCGCCCTGGTCCGATCCGGGTCTGGTTGTTATGCGCATAATTAGTGACATCCCAAACGATCAAAAAATAATCATCAAAGCCCATCGCATCGATCACGGCTAATTCTTGTTTCAAGCGGTCAAAATACGGCTTGGTCTCGGTTATCTGATCAGCTACTAACCGTTGTCGCAACCCTTCTTGACAAAGTTTTTGTAAATAAGCTTTAGCACTCATCCCATTAGGTGTCTTAAAATGAGGCAATTTAGTCTTAGGGAAATCCAGTATCACTTGGGCTAGATCACACAGCCTAGCATTTGCCTCTAAGGCTTTTGTCAGTCCTAAAGCCCGATATTCTTCATGATATTGACTGATATCTTTAAGATAGTTTTTGCCTAAAGTGTTCTTCTTGTTCCAGACGCCGCTCAACTTCTCTGCTTCACCGATCGCCCGCAAAACTTTGACTTCAAAATAGTCAGCTGGTTCTAAATAATGAACTGCACTGGCAGCGATCAACGCAGTCTGCGTTTGCTGTGCTAATAATTTGATCGCTAATAATTCTTGTTTAGACAAGAGCGGATCGATCCCTAAATAGACCCCAGCTACCGGTGTCTGTTTCAAGCGCTCCAAGATCTCACCAGCTTGTTCGTAGTATTTTAATAATAGGCTTTCCTTAGCTGGTGAGATGATAAAGAGATCTTGGCTATATGTCATGACCGCTTTTAAAAATTCTTCTAGCTCTGGAAGTTCTTGCTTGAACGTGGTCATTTTTAGCGAAGACAATTTGAGCAAATTGTGGTAGCCCGTATTATTTTTGGCGATCAATAACAGTTTCGCGTCATTTTCAAATTCTAAGGTCAGCCCAAAGATCGGCTTGATCTGGTATTTCTGACAGGCATGATAAAAATCAAGGACACCATACATCACATCGATATCGCTTAAAACGAGGCTCTGGTAGCCTAAATCGGCAGCACGTTTGACATAATCTTCGATACGTAAAGTGCTCTTTAACAAACTGTTAGCACTGATAACTTGTAATGGAGCAAACAAAACGACCGCCACCTTTCTAATAAAAGTCTTTGTTTTAATTATACAAATTTGTCCGTGTCTTTTCAAAAATACGTTCGCCTTTTATCACAGTGCGCAAGAATGCGTTTAGCTCCGTAAAAATAACGGCAAGCAAACTATGAGGCGCTTTTTGCCTCGGAGTTTGATCGTTGTTATTTTCCAGGAGTTGCATTCTGGAGCACGACTACACAGTGTGCAGAAAAGCGGGATATGCCGTACAGATAACTGCGACAGTCTCCTAAAATTGCTCCTAGCCGTCCGTTGTAAATTAAAATTCTTTGTGCTAAACTACTTAGTGAGAATGCGAGGTGTTGTCAAATGGCAAAACAACTTACAATTCTTTTTTGGGGCTTTATCTATGGTGAAGTTATCGGCTATGTGCTCTCTGCACTTTCCGGTAGTCCCTTTGAACCACTCCAAAGCGGTCTGATCGCAATGGTCGGTGGCTTTATCGCCGTAAATTGCCTACTCGCTTTTGTTAAAAGCCCAAAAAAGGCAACGAAAACTGATAAGTAATAAAAACCGAGACTATTTGTAGCCTCGGTTTTTTTGTTATTCAATAACCGTCTTATTAAAGACTAAATTTCCATCCTTTAGATCGATCTCAACTTTACTGTGTGGTAAGATCTCACCTGAAATGATCTCACGTGCCAGTGGTGTTTCGACTTGGTTTGTGATGAAGCGTTGCAATGGACGAGCTCCGTAAGCAGGATCATAGCCTTTTTGAGCCAACCATTGCCGAGCACTATCACTGATCGTCAGGCTGATCTCTTGTTCTTCAAGTCGTTTTGATAGTTGCGCAACGAACTTATCCACGATCTTTCCAATAGCCTTGAGCGACAATGGCGAAAACATGATGATATCATCGATCCGATTGAGAAATTCCGGCTTAAAGTGAGCCTTAGCAATATCTAACACTTGCTTTTTAGCCTCAGGTGAGATCTTATCGTCAGCTTCTAAATTATTCAATAAGATCTCTGAACCTAAGTTAGACGTTAAGATCAAAATCGTATTTCTAAAATCGACCGTTCGCCCTTGACCATCAGTCAAACGTCCATCATCTAAAACTTGCAACAAGATGTTAAAGACATCAGGATGAGCTTTTTCGATCTCGTCGAATAATACGATCGTGTATGGATTACGCCGAACAGCTTCGGTCAATTGTCCGCCTTCTTCATAGCCGATATACCCTGGAGCAGCTCCGACCAAACGTGATACATTGGCTTTTTCCATGTATTCCGACATATCGATCCGAACCATATGCTTATCAGAATCAAAGAGATCTTCAGCTAAGGCTTTAGCTAATTCGGTTTTACCGACCCCAGTTGGCCCTAAAAACATAAATGAGCCCAATGGTTTAGATGGGTCCTGTAACCCAGCACGAGAACGTAGGACTGCATTTGAGACCGCGTCAACGGCTTCATCTTGACCGATCACGCGCTTATGCAGGTTCTCGGCTAAATGTAAGAGCTTTTGCCGTTCACCTTGAACTAATTTGGCTACAGGCACACCCGTTAACCGACTAACGACTGAAGCGATCTCTTCTTCGGTCACGGATTCTTCGACCAACCAATTATCGGGACGCTCTACTTGCTCTAGTTTGGCTAATTGTTTTTCCAATTCTGGGATCACAGCATGTTGCAATTTAGCGGCTTTTTCAAGGTCATAGTTATTTTCCGCTTCTTCTAGTTCATGCTTAGCCCGATCAAGTTCAGATTTTTTATCACTTATCTTTTGGACATTTTCTTTTTCACTTTCCCAGCGCATCTTCAACTGATTAGCTTTCTCACGCGACTCAGCTAATTCACTTTGCATTTCGGCTAAGCGTTTCTTGGAAGCGGGGTCAGATTCTTTTTTCAAAGCTGCTTCTTCGACCTCTTGGCGCATCAATTGGCGCGTGATCTGATCGAGTTCGGTCGGCATCGAATTCATTTCTACTCTGATCTCAGCACAAGCTTCATCGACTAGATCGATCGCTTTATCGGGCAAGAAACGATCGGTGATATAGCGATCAGATAAGGTCGCTGCCGCCACTAAGGCACTATCATGGATCGAAACACCGTGATGGATCTCATAGCGTTCTTTTAACCCCCGCAAGATCGAGATCGTATCTTCAACAGTCGGTTCTTTGACCAAAACTTTTTGGAAACGGCGCTCTAAAGCTTTGTCCTTTTCCAAATACTCACGATATTCGTCTAAAGTCGTTGCCCCGATTAAATGCAGTTCACCACGGGCAAGCATTGGTTTCAACAGATTACCGGCATCCATACTGCCTTCTGTCTTACCAGCCCCAACAATATTATGGATCTCATCGATAAATAAGATGATCTGGCCTTGACTCTTGGTAACAGCCTTTAAAACAGCTTTCAAGCGTTCTTCAAATTCGCCACGGTATTTAGCTCCCGCGATCAAAGAGCCCATATCTAAAGAAAAGATCGTCTTGTCTTTTAGATTATCGGGAACATCTTTTCTAACGATCCGTTGAGCCAAACCTTCGATGATCGCTGTTTTACCGACCCCAGGTTCCCCGATCAAGACGGGATTGTTTTTTGTCTTCCGCGACAAGATCCTGATCACATCACGGATCTCTTCGTCGCGACCGATGATCGGATCTTGTTTACCTTGCCGTACCTGTTTGACCAGATCGACCCCATATTTTTCCAAAGCTTGGTATTGTTCTTCTTGATTCTTAGAAGTTACTAGTTCGCCAGCTCGCATCTCAGTGATAGTCTGTTGGAGTTTAGTAGCGGTAGCACCATGCTCGGTCAACCAACGTGCTAGTGGATCATAAGTCTGTTTCATCAAAGCCAAGACTAAAGTATCCAAAGAAATATATTCATCACTAAATTCTTGCTTGATCTCATCGGCATCACGCAAGAGTTGTAATAACTTCGTGCTAAAGGCTTGACCGTATTGGACGCTACCTGAAATAACTGGTAACTGATCTAAGACACGGTCGATCTCTTGTTCAAGGGCTTTAAGGTCGACCCCGGCTTTTTTATAGATCTCACCGACAAGTTCACCTGGTTGTACTAAGAATTTAAAGAGGTGAGCAACATCGATCTCTTGTTGTTTACGCGTGATCGCGATCTGTTGGGCTTCACCCAATGCAGCTTGCACTGCTGAAGTCAAATTATCTTCATTATTCATCTTAACTACCCCATTTCACAAATAAGCGCGACTTACTTGCCACGCTTTAAAACTATTTAGTTGCTGCCAACTTGATGATCTCTAAGATCACGTCAGCTGCTTGTTCCATGACTTGCTTAGACACATATTCATAGCGGGCATGCATGTTTTCGCCCCCCGCAAAAATATTAGGTGTCGGTAATCCCATAAATGAGATCGTTGAGCCATCTGTGCCTCCACGGACGGGATAGATCTCTGGTGTGATATCGAGATTTTTCATCGCCTGTTCAGCAAGTTCAACGACTGTCATATCTTTTTCGATAACTTCACGCATGTTGTAGTATTGATCCTTTAGTTCAAGTACAACGCGCTCTTGACCCAATTTCTCATTTAATTTAGCTGCGATATCTTTCATCAATTGTTTGCGTTGTTCAAATTTTTGATGATCGTGATCACGAATGATATAAGTCAAACTAGCTTGATCGACTGTGCCTTGCATATCAAGTACATGGAAAAATCCTTGGCGTCCTTCTGTTTTTTCAGGGACTTCATCTTTAGGCAATAAAGCATGGAAATCCATTGCTAGCTGGATCGCATTGACCATGATCCCCTTTGCGGTCGCCGGATGAACATCTTTACCGATAAATTTGACCTTGGCTTGAGCTCCATTAAAGGTCTCATATTCCAATTCCCCTAAAGGACCACCATCGACTGTATAAGCAATATCAGCCCCAAAATCAGCCACATCAAATTGCCGTGAGCCAGTACCGATCTCTTCATCTGGTCCGATCCCGATCTTAATATCGCCGTGTTTGATCTCGGGATGAGCCACTAAATATTCCATGACTGTAATGATCTCAGCTACCCCAGCTTTATCGTCAGCCCCAAGTAAAGTTGACCCATCTGTGGTGATCAAGGTATGCCCTTGATATTTTTTTAAACTTGGAAATTCGGCTGGTGATAAAACATAGTTGCCAGCTGGATCCAACTTGATATCACTTTGTCCGTCATAATTTTCAACGATCTGTGGTTTTACATCAGTCGCATTAAAATCAGCCGTATCCATATGAGCTAAAAAGCCGACCTTTTTTACACCTGTATCATCGGCTAAATTACTCTTTAATTCAGCAAAAACATAGCCACTTTTATCTGAAATACGGACATTTTCTAAGCCGATCGTCGTCAATTCCGCCGCTAATTTTTTAGCGAACTCAACTTGTGACTGCGTGGATGGGATCGTCGTCGAATTTTCATCGGAACGTGTTTCGACTTTAACATAATCCAAAAAGCGCGGTACTAATTTATCATATTTTGTCATTAAAATTCCTCTTTTCTGCTAGATGAATGTGAATGGATCTGTATTTAATTTAGAAGAAACGACCTCGATCTGCCAAGTATTTTGCTCATTCCAACGGGTAAAGAGTCGTTTTAGGTGAGGCTTACAGATCGCTTCAAAATGATGTCCAGGATCGATCACTGCCAGTCCACTTTCATACATATCATGAGCTGTATGGTAAGAGACATCGCCTGTAACATAGACATCAGCTTGTGCTTTTAAAGCAAATGGATAAAATTTAGCGCCGGAACCACCTAAGACGGCGACGCGTTCCACTACCCTTGTAGGATCTTTAGCTACTAAACGCAACCCCTGAAGGCCTAAAACTTGTTTACAAAACGCCGCATATTCGCTTACTGTCATCGGCGTGCTCAACTTACCGACGCGGCCCATCCCCGTACTTTGGCCAAGGCCTTCGACTTGATATAGATCAAAAGCGATCTCTTCATAAGGATGCGCAGCTTGCATTGCCTGCAAAACTTTGGCTTTTATTTTGGCTGGGAAAACCACTTCGACTTTTTCTTCAGCTACTTCGCTTACTTGACCGACTTCTCCTAAATGTGGGGCAGCACCAGCTTCTGGTCTAAAACGACCTGTCCCACTTACAGAATATGAGCATGCCGTATAATCGCCCAAATGTCCCGCACCAGCCTTAGCTAAGGCTTGACGTAAAACGGTAGCATGTTCTTCAGGAACAAATACCGCTAATTTATACCAAACTTCAGCTTTAGGTGGTAGTAATGGTTTTGTTTCTTCAATATGCAACGCTTCTGCTAACCAATCATTCATACCTCCGTTAGCATTGTCCAAATTGGTGTGGGCGGCATAGACCGTGATATCGTGCTTGATGAGTTTGGCATACATTTGATTTTGTGGATCGGTTAGATCAAAATGTTTTACTGGAACAAACATCGCTGGATGATGGGCAAAAATAAAATCTACCCCCGCTGCGATCGCCTCTTCCACAACTTCTGGTCTGACATCCAAGGTGACCATCATTTTTTTGACTTCATGCTCGAGACTGCCTAATTGTAATCCGATCGGGTCGTTTTTTTCGGCGATCCGCTGGGGGGCAAATTCCTCAAAACGAGCCACGATATCTTTGACTTTAACCATTTAAAACACTTCCGATCTGTGCTATTTTTGCTTCAAGCGCTTGTTTTTTAGCGACTGGAACTTGATTTGCTTTATTCAATTCTTTTAAGATCGTTTCTAACTTAGCGATCTCTTTTTGCCATTTAGCTTGAAAAGCAGCATTTTTCTTTTGGAGTAGATAAGGTCCAAACTGTAACTCTTCAGGTGTCAAAGTTTGTTTTTCATCAGTATAGCTTGCTGCGATCACTTCATAGATGTGGCCATCTTCTTCCATGATATATTCAGCTGTGATCTGATAATTATTAGCTAACAGCCAACGTCTGACGTTTTCTTCACCGACATTAGGCTGCAAGATCAACTGTGGATGATCGACTAACTTGTCCTTCCCAGCTTCCAAGATATCACAGATCAACGTACCACCCATCCCGCAGATCGTGATCACATTGATCTGGTCGGCTAACTCGATCGCATTCAAGCCATCCGCCAACCGAGCTTGGACTTTATCTTCTAGCCCCTCTTTTTTGATCTCTTGCTTTGCATTTTCATAAGGACCCTTGACCACTTCACCAGCGATCCCAAACTCAATTTGACCCTTTAAAGCCAAATATGCTGGTAAATAAGCATGATCCGAACCGATATCCGCTAAGCGTGCTCCTTTTTCGATCAGATCAGCCACACATAAGAGGCGTTGTGAAAGATGATGTGCATCCATGTTACTATTAGCTATACCAAATGTGGTCCGAAAATATAGCTATTCCTTTCATTTACTACTTTTTGGACTCAGCGCCACATTTTATTTCCGCTGACGTTGTTTCTTAAGGATTATTTTACCATTTATCTTTAGACTCGACAAAAAAAGGTCCACCCAAAATCGGCGGACCTTTGACAAAGCCTATTCTAAGAAGTCTTTTAATTGTTTAGACCGTGAAGGATGACGCAATTTGCGTAAAGCCTTGGCTTCGATCTGACGGATACGTTCCCGCGTGACCCCAAAGACTTTACCAACTTCTTCTAAAGTTCGTGTCCGGCCATCATCTAGACCAAAGCGTAGACGTAAAACATTTTCTTCACGATCAGTCAAAGTATCTAAGACACTTTCGATCTGTTCTTTTAATAATTCATAAGCTGCATGTTCAGCTGGACTTGTCGCATCTTGATCTTCGATAAAATCACCTAAATGCGAATCATCTTCTTCACCGATCGGCGTTTCTAAAGAAACAGGTTCTTGCGCGATCTTTAAGATCTCACGTACTTTTTCGGTCGGCATGTTCATTTCAGCCCCGATTTCTTCAGGGATCGGTTCACGTCCGAGATCTTGGAGCATTTGGCGTTGGATACGGATCAATTTATTGATCGTTTCTACCATGTGCACAGGGATCCGGATCGTCCGAGCTTGATCAGCGATCGCACGTGTGATCGCTTGTCTGATCCACCAAGTTGCATAAGTTGAGAATTTGAATCCCTTACGATAGTCAAATTTTTCAACGGCTTTCATCAAGCCCATGTTACCTTCTTGGATCAAGTCAAGAAATGACATTCCACGCCCCACATAGCGCTTAGCGATCGAAACGACCAAGCGCAAGTTTGCTTCCGCCAAACGTTGCTTAGCTTCTTCGTCGCCTTCTTCGATCCGTAAAGCTAAAGCCACTTCTTCGTCAGCAGTCAAGAGATTGACACGGCCAATTTCTTTAAGGTACATCCGAACTGGATCATTGATCTTAACGCCAGATGGAGCTGATAAGTCACTTTTTGCTAATTCTTTTTCTTCATGACTGGCTTTCTTCAAGCTGAGTTCACTTGGATCACCATTTTCATCCACAACTGAGATCCCAGCATCTTCGACCCGCACGATCAAACTGTCCATTTGTTCGGCATCTAAGTGAAATGGCGTTACCATTTTATCAGTCAATTCATCATATCTGATTTCTTTTTTTGGTTTATACTCACGTAATAACTCACGCAATGCTTTCTTATATGCCACCGCATCGAAATTCGTATTTTTTTTCTCTTCTGCCAAAATAGAGGCCTCCCTTAAATGATTGACTTCTCTGTCTGCTTTTTTTTCAATAATTCGATCAGTTTTGTCGTCTGTTCCATGATCGCTTTGGCATCTCCCAAACGTTTGGCTTGCTCTAATTGGGCTTCGACCGCCTTGATCTGCTCTTCTAACGGGGAATGCTGCATGATAAATGCTAGACAATCACTGATCTCTTGTTCGTTTGATTCACCATAATCACCTAATTCAAGTGAGATGATGATCTGCCTTAAATGTTCATCTTTTAAAAAGTCTAAAAAGCTTGCACTTTCATACTCAGAATAACGGTCAAAGTATCCATCAGCTAATAAAAAGATCGTTTCATAATCTTCATGGATAAACGAAAAATCAGCTAGACCCTTGATGCGTAAAAAGACATCATGTTCATGTAACAAACGATACAATAATAATCTTTCGGCTTGTTCAGCCGGGGTATAGCGTTTTTTTTCTTGACGCTGTTGGGTACTATAGACGACCTTATCCGAGCGCTTGAGTGAATTTGCTTGATCTTGTTTGAGTTGTTCTGATTGGACCTGTTGCATCAAAGCCTGAAGTTGACTAGTTAAATTGTTCTTATCTAGCTCAAACTCTTTGGCTAAACGATTGATGGTCAGATCGCGCGCCAGTGGATCTTTGACCTGCGCAACTCTCTCTAATACATCTGTGATATACGCTAATTGATCACTTTCAGTCTCAAGATTACGCCCTGCCCGAAAATACTCCAAATAAAATTCTAATTCAGTGCGTTCATGTGACGTCACAAAATCTTTAAAATTTTCTGGACCGTATTTGCGAACATACTCATCTGGATCAAGCTTTTCAGGTAATAAGATCGTTCCAAGCTCAAACTTGCTCAATGGTGCGATCAACTCCAAGGCCCGCTTGGTAGCCTTACGCCCTGGAAGATCACCATCATAACAGATATAGAGCTTACTTGCCGTTTGCTCTAAAAGATAGATCTGCTCGCTCGTTAAACTCGTCCCCATCGAGGCTACACCATTTTTGATCCCAGCCCGCCATGCTGCTAAAACATCCATAAAGCCCTCAAATAGATAGACTTTACTTTCATGTCTGATCGTCTTTTTAGCCTTATCAAAGTTAAAGAGAACTTTACGCTTATTAAATAAGATCCCCTCGGGTGAGTTGAGATATTTAGGCAATTTCTTATCAGGTGTCAAAAGTCGACCTGAAAAAGCAATGATCTGTCCAGTTTGATTTCTGATCGGAAACATGATCCGATCATTGAAACGTTCAGCTAGATTTTCACCTTCACGTTCGCTAAACAGACCAGATTTTCGCAAAGTTTGATAATCATCAAGCTTTTTTTCATGAAAAAAGGCTTGTAAGATCTCAGCTTGAGGTGCATACCCCAACTGAAACTCTGCAATCAGCTCATCACTTAGACCACGTTCATGCAGATAATACAAAGCTGGCTGTCCTAACTTAGTATTTACTAAGATGTGATGATATAACTGCCCTGCTTGCGCATAAAGCTGCTTTAATCTACCGGTCTCAGACTGAGTATCTTCTGCACCAGCAATATTTTGCGGTAAATACTTAGCATCAAGCTCGATCCCGGCTAACTCAGCTGTGCGATAAACGGCTTCCGGAAATGTCAGATCCTCGATCTCCATCAAGAATTTGAAAACATTTCCCCCGCGACCACATGAAAAACAGTGGAAGAACTGCTTGGGTTCATTCACAGAAAATGAGCCCGTTTTTTCTGTATGGAAGGGACACAATCCGAACCAATTGCTCCCTGAGCGGTGTAACTGGACATATTGGCCTATGATATCCAAAATATTGACATCCGATCTGATCTGATCGATCACATCAGTCGGTATCCTACGTTGACTTACCACGGCCTCACCCCATTTTTAAATATAGTTACGAAAGGTCGCACACCAAAGCACGACCTTTCATAATAAAAATTATACCGATACTAATTTTATAATAGATATATCTTTATTGCAAGAGTAAACGTAAACAATTACTATATCAAATTGACATGTCTTTGACAAGCATTATTACAAAATAATTATCCTTCAACTTTTTTACATCTAAATAATACGCTGTACCATTGCTCTTAGACAACATAATTGCTCGAAAAAAAGAGCAAGTCTAAAAACTAGACTCACTCTTAGAAAAATTATTTAGTATTCAAGGCATCTAAAGCACCAAAGACAGCTGTCAAACGTGCGATCTGTACTAATTGACGCAAACGATTCAACTTGACCTTTTCATCATCGGCCATGACCATCGTCTTTTCAAAATAAGCATTGATCGGTTCACGTAAGTTCTTCAAAGCAATAAATTTAGTTTCAAGATCAGCTACTTTGAAGTCTTTTCTAACTGCTTCAACGGCTTCATAAAGACCTTGTTCAGCTTCGTTTTCAAATAATGCTGTATCAACAGTAAGATCACTTTGATCATCTAATTTCTTAGCTAAGCGACTTGCTCTAGTCAAAGCTTCGATATTTTCTTTGAAGTCTTCATCTGTTAAATGTTGCGCCAAAAGATCAGCGGCTTTTTGAGCCAATGTAAATGCATTAGCTTTATTAGCCATTACTGCTTCAAGCACATCATGCCGTAAGTTTGGTCCATTCAAGATCTGTTGCAAGCGATCTGCGATGAAATCTTGGATCATAGCTTTATTTTCAGCAGGAGCGATCTTTTCGTATAGATCTGGGCGTTTAGCATAAGCGGCTTCAACTGCTGCTTGTAACAATGGGGTTGAAAGGGCCCAACCTTTAGCTAAAGCGATCCGAACGATACCTAAAGCTTGACGACGCAAAGCATAAGGATCATTAGAACCACTTGGCAACATCCCTGCACTAAAGAAGGCTTGGATGCTATCGATTTTATCAGCGATCGATAAGACTGCCCCAACATTTGTCTGTGGTAATTCACCTTCAGCACTAGTTGGAAGATACTCTTCACGCATTGCAACACAGACTGCTTCATTTTCACCTTGCAATCTAGCATAGATCTCACCCATGACACCTTGCAATTCAGAAAATTCACCGACCATTCCAGTTACTAAGTCAAATTTATAGATCTGACTTGCACGATCAAGATCGGCTAATTCTTGGTCACTTAAGCCTAATTTTTCACCTAAGTAATGTGCGATCAAGTGAACACGTTCCATCTTTTCGTAGATCGTGCCGATCTTATCGTGAAACATTACCTTTTTCAAACGTTCAACATAATCTGCGATCGTTTGTTTTTGATCTTCTTCATAGAAGAAAGCAGCGTCTTCTAAGCGTGCCGTCAACACTTTTTCGTTACCGGCGATCACATTTTCCAAATGAGCTTGGTTCCCGTTACGCACCGAGATAAAGTTTGGTAACAAGTTACCAGCTTCATCGGTTACGTAGAAGAAACGTTGATGATCTTTCATGGAGGTGATCAAAACAGCATCTGGGATCGTTAGGTATTTTTGATCAAAGTTTCCAGCAAAGACAGTTGGATATTCGACCAAATTATTAACTTCTTCTAACAACTCTGGATCGATCACTACTTGCCAATTATTTTGTTGTGCAAGCTCATTGATCTGCGAAACGATCATTTCTTTACGTTTCTTGGCATCAGCGATCACCATTTGTGGTTCTAAAGCAGCTGGATAGTCATTAGCATCAGTAAGCTCGATCGCCTTACCCAAGAAACGATGACCCAACGTTTGGCGTCCAGCCTTAACGTTTAAGATCTCAAAATCTACGACTTCTTTATCCAACAAGGATACTAGCCACTTGATCGGACGCACGTATTCAAAATCATTAGTGCTCCAGCGCATCATCGTTGGGAACTTAAGATCCATCACGACGTCTTTGACATCACTTAAAACTTCTTTAGCGCTCTTACCAGGAATGAATTTCTTAACGTAAGCATATTCGACTCCTTTTAATTCCTTAAAAAAGATATCATCTGGCGTGCAACCTTGCCCCCGAGAAAAGCCTTGAGCAGCTTTAGACCAGTTTCCTTCGGCATCCAAAGCGATCTTTTTAGCTGGACCTTTAGCTTCTTCTTCAATGTCAGCTTGCTTATCAGCTAAGCCTAAGACCTTGAGTGCTAAACGCCTTGGAGTTGAGTAAGCTTTGATCTCATCAAAGTCTAAGCGATTTTCTTCTAAAAATGCCATCATCTTTTTGACCAATTGTTGGCTACTTGGTGTAACGACATGAGCTGGGATCTCTTCTAATCCGATCTCTAACAAAAATGTATGTGCCATTATTTGTCCTCCTCTAACAATTTAGCGCGTAAAGCTTCATCTTTGATCAATGGATAACCCAATTTCTTACGTTCAGCCACAAAAGCCCGAGCGACCATTCGAGCCATATTTCTGATCCGTGATAAATAACCAGCACGTTCAGTTACAGAAACTGCACCACGAGCATCTAATAAGTTAAAGGTATGGCTACATTTTAGGATATAGTCATAAGCTGGGTGAACTAGACCATTTTCGATCTGCTTTTTAGCTTCTTTTTCATAAGTGTCAAATAATTCAAACAACATCTCTTGGTTGCTTTCTTCAAATGAATACTTGGAATGTTCAAATTCAGGTTCTTTGAAGATATCACCGTATTTGACTCCATCGGCCCATTCAAGCTCAAATACTGAATTAACGTCTTGAATGTAAGAGGATAAACGTTCGAGCCCATAAGTTACTTCAACGGCAACTGGACGAACTTCTAAGCCCCCGACTTGTTGGAAATAAGTAAATTGGGTGATCTCCATCCCGTCGAGCCAAACTTCCCAACCAACACCGGCACAACCCATTGATGGGTTTTCCCAGTTATCTTCAACAAACCGAATATCATGTTCTAAAGGATCGATCCCTAAGGCACGTAAACTATCCAAATAAAGTTCTTGGATGTTGTCTGGCGAAGGTTTCATGATCACTTGGAATTGATGATGTTGGTATAAACGATTAGGGTTTTCACCATAACGACCGTCAGCTGGGCGACGTGAAGGTTCAACATAGGCAACGTTCCAAGGTTCTGGTCCGATCGCACGTAAGAAAGTATAGGGACTCATCGTACCAGCCCCTTTTTCTGTATCATAGGATTGCATTAACATACAGCCTTGCTTTGCCCAAAACTGTTGTAATGTCAAAATAATATCTTGCATTGACAATTTATCTGCCATCTTTTTGCCTCCAAAGATTTATTTTCGAATCAGCCAAATAACGCACAAAAAAGTCCCTATGTAGCGCCTTTGGCTACATAGGGACGATTTTCGAAAATCGCGGTTCCACCCTACTTCTAGTATAACTAGCAGCTTAATTCGTTAAGACTCCAAAAGTGCCAATCATGTCTCAATAGATATCTGCTTTCACCATCTCAGACTCGCTAACTCTATCCTTAGACCGATCCTCTTCTATCAACGTCTCATTATTGATATTTTTAGGATAGTTTAACCGCGTTTTTTTGTCAAGTCATATTTAGTTGTAAAATCACTTATTATCCTTAAAAAATTGGTCCCATGACGACATTTGATCAAGAAATTTTTTTGCTGGCACGTAAATTCCAACTTGATGTTCATAGATCTCATCCAAAGTTTTTCTTAAATTAGCTTTAGTCTGGTCCTTGACCTTGATCGAATTCAACCGCTCCAGATCTACAACTGATAGTAGGCGTAAATAATAGACTGTCCGCTGATCCAAATGCAACCGATGGGGATCTAAATGCCAATGTTGCTGACACAACAAACCACCATAACTTTCTGAATAATCAAATAAACGCTCCGTATTTTGGCAAATAACACAGCTTTCAAGTCGCGGTCTGACCCCAAAACTGGTAAGTAACTGGATCTCGATGATATTAGTGATGATCGCAGGATCAAAGCCCTCATCGATCAACTCAAGTGCCTTTTTGACTCTTAAAAACCAACTTAAATTCACAAGATCTTCCGTCGTTAGAGCTCGTTCTACTAAACTTAAGATATACGAAGCATAGGCATTCAACTCGATATCCTGGGTGATTTGTTGATATTGGCTGATGTCACGGGTCGTCGTGATAAATGACAACCCCTCATCACTGATACTTCCAAGATAGGTCCCATGGGTAAAAGGCAGGATCGCTGCTCCTAATTTAAAGCCCCGCTTACGCACTCCACGGACAAAAAAAGTTTTAAAGCCATATTTATCGGTCAAAATTTTGACCAACATATCGCGTTCCTTATAGTCTTTACGTGAGACCACGATCCCTAAAAACTCTACGCCTTGTTGTAGCACCATCTTTTTACCCCCAAAAATCTCAAAAAAGAGGAGAATCATCCCCTCTTTTCCTTAATTAATAATCATCTTGTCGGTAACCAAACGCTTTTAGATCGACTTGACGGTCTTTCCAATTAGGTTGAACTTTGACCCAAAGCTCTAAAAAGACTTTATCACCTAACATAAATTCGATCTCTTTACGCGCTCTTGTCCCGATCTCTTTTAGCATCTTACCACCTTTACCGATGATAATTCCCTTTTGACTGGAACGTTCGACCACAATAGTTGCTTGGATCAAAACTTTTTCATCATCTTCGCGCTTGATCCGATCGACAACAACGGCAACGGAATGTGGCACTTCTTCACGTGTCAATTGCAGAACTTTTTCGCGGATCAATTCGCTGACAATAAAACGTTCGGGATGATCAGTAACTTGATCTTCAGGATAATATTGCGGACCTTCCGGCAGATCTTCAACTAGATCGTGGACTAATTCAGCACAGTTATTGCCATTCAAAGCCGAGATCGGGAAGACGTCTTTGTAGTCTAAAGTATCCCGGTAATCATCCATCACTTCTAATAAATGATCGGGATGGATTTTATCGATCTTGTTGATCACTAAATAGATCGGCTTTTTAACATTTTTTAGTCGTTCAATGATGAAATCATCGCCCCGACCGCGTTTTTGTTCCGCATTGACCATGAAGATCACTGCATCAACTTCATTAAGCGTCGAAAGCGCCGACTTGACCATAAAATCGCCTAAACGACTATGTGGTTTATGGATCCCAGGAGTATCAATGAACACGATCTGTGCATTATCAGTGGTATATACCCCTTGGATCTTATTGCGTGTTGTTTGAGCTTTGTCGCTCATGATCGCGATCTTTTGTCCGACCACATTATTTAAAAAAGTCGATTTGCCAACGTTAGGCCGCCCTACGATCGCAATAAAACCTGAATGAAATTTTTCTTCCAAAACATACACTTCCCTAATTAATATCAGTTAAATAATTGCCAAATATGTGGACCAAAGATCAATGTTGCTGTGATCAAAGAAAAGATCGCTGCCAGTAAGACCGCTGCAGCCGCCATATCTTTAGCTTTTTTGGCAAGTGGATGTCGTTTATAGTTTGTAGCTAGATCAACGACATTTTCGATGGCAGAATTCCAGACTTCACTGGAGATCACCAAAAAAATACTCAAAAATAGCCAGAGCCACTCACTGATGGTCACATTAAAAATGAGTCCCATAATCACGACCAAAGTTATCGCACTCACATGAAACCGCAGATTACGCTCTTCTCTATAAGCCGTTTTCAAGCCAACGAGCGCATAACGCAAGGACTGGAAAAAATGGCGGTTTTTCCAGCTGTTGACCGGCTGTTTTTGTTCTTTATCGTTTAAGTCCATACGCCTCGAGAATTTCTCTTTGCAAGCCAAACATTTCCTTTTCGTCTTCAGCTTGCATGTGGTCGTAGCCATTGAGATGTAAAAAACCATGAACAACTAAAAAGCCCAATTCTCTTTCCTGCGAATGTCCTAAATACTCAGCTTGTTCTTTGACTTTATCGACCGAAACCATGATATCCCCAATATTTTTAGGGATCTCGAAATCAGCTTCGTCCGGTAAAATGATTGGAACCTCATTTGGATCTTCCTCTTCGATCGCAAAACTGATCACATCAGTTGGTTTATCAACACCACGATATTCTTTGTTGATCCGATGGATTTCAGCATTATCCATCAAAGTGACTGACATTTCAGTATTTGAGGGTAACTTGAGATAATCACCCGCAAAGTCCAAGATCTCGCAAATGAGCGTCTTCCACTCACTTGAAACTTGCTCAGTATTATCATAAACTTCCAGATCCATTTTTATTCCTCATTTTCCATTGAATTATAGTTATCGTATGCACGAATGATCTCAGATACGACCGGATGGCGCACAACATCGGCAGAATCAAATTTTACAAAGCCGATGTACGGGGAGCCCTGCAAGATCTTTTCCGCATCGACCAAACCACTTTGACTGTGCCCCTTAGGTAGATCGATCTGTGATTTATCACCATTGATGATCATTTTAGAACCAAAGCCAAGGCGCGTCAAAAACATCTTCATTTGCGCTCTAGTCGTGTTTTGAGCTTCATCCAAGATAACAAAAGCATTGTCTAACGTGCGTCCCCGCATATAAGCTAAAGGCGCGATCTCGATCACACCGCGGTCGATCAAGCGTTCCGTGTGTTCTGCCCCTAAGATCGAATTTAGCGCATCATAGATCGGACGTAAATACGGATCAACTTTTTCTTTAAGATCACCCGGTAAAAAGCCCAATGATTCGCCTGCTTCGACTGCTGGACGCGTCAAGATCAACCGTTCAACTTCATGACGCTTTAGGGCAGCAACAGCCATTACAACGGCTAAATAAGTCTTACCTGTTCCGGCAGGTCCGATCCCAAACACAAGATCTTTATGCTTGATCTCTTGCACATACTGGCGTTGCCCATAATTTTTGACCCGGATCGAACGTCCCCGACGGTCTTTTAATAACTCTTCAGTATAGAGATCTTTAAAATACTCTAATGTTCCGCGCTGTGCCATCTTCATCGCTGACACAATATCTGCACTACTTATAGTGATTTTTTTACGTAAAAGTCCCGTCAACTCACTCAATATCTGATAGACTAGATCAACGTTTTCTTCAGTACCGGTGATCTTTATCGTACCACCGAAAGGCTTTAATACCACATCTTGGCCTTCTTCGATCAATTTAAAATGGCTGTCATTGATGCCCGACAGCGAAATTTGCAATTGAGAATCGTTGAGAACGAAACTTTTTTCGACTAATTGTTCTGCGCTCAATCGCCCATCTCCCTTATCATACTTTATAATCCCAATTATACTGATTATCAATTCGATAATCAAATTCAAAGTAAACTTGAACAAATAAGAAAAAAGCCGAGATCTAGCATCTCGACTCTTTGCTTATTTATTAAGCAATGACATTACGGTAGAGTTGACTAATTTACCATCAGCTTTACCCTTTAACTTAGGCATCACTGCCCCCATTACTTTACCGAAGTCAGCTTTTGATGTTGCTCCAACCTGATTGATCGTTTCTTCAACAACGGCCTTTACTTCATCTGCACTGAGTTGTTTTGGCAAGTAACCTTCAACAACTTTGATCTCTTCTTCGAGTTTTTGGACAGCTTCATCACGCCCAGCAGCCTTGAATTCTTCTAAAGAATCCTTGCGTTGCTTCAACTCACGAGATAACACGCTTACTTCTTCATCAGGAGTCAAGTCGTGTCCAACGTTGATTTGTTCATTTGTAACTGCAGCTTTGAGCATCCGAACAGTTGCCAAACGGCCCTTATCCTTAGCTTTCATTGCAGCTACCATATCTTTTTGTAATGAATCTAATAAACTCATCACATTAGCCTCCTCTAGAAACTAGAAACGACGCTTATTTTTGCGCTTTCTTGCTGCTTCGGATTTTTTCTTACGTTTTACACTTGGCTTCTCGTAGAATTCACGTTTCCGATATTCTTGCAAAGTACCTGTTTTTGAAACGGAACGTTTGAAGCGACGAAGAGCGTCATCAAGAGATTCGTTTTTACGAACGACTGTCTTTGACATGGTTGTTTCCCTCCCTCCGAGCTTAAATGTAACCGTCTTAATTGTACAAACCTCAACAGTTCCTTTCCATTATAAACTAAATTAAAAGTTAGAGTCAACATAACTTTATAAACTTTTACATAATTAGTGTTCATTTATGATCCGACCGGTGAAAAGTTAAAGTTTTACAGTTTTTTTTACCCTAGCCATTTTTCTTGGAATCACTTGTTAGATAGGCTATAATTTTTCATAGAATAAGTCGTTTTTTAACACTTTATCATAATTAAGGGAGGCATTTTTATGTCAAATGAATTACATGTTTATGCGATCTCAGATTCACTCGGGGAGACCGCCTATGCGATCGCCGAAGCTGCTAGTGTCCAATTTCCTAACGCAGATTTCAAGATCCAACGTTACCCATTGATCAAGACTGTTTCTTTGGTCCAAGGGATCATGAACAAGGCCAAACGTGAATCTGCTATCATCGTGCATACTTTCGTCGATCCAGAACTATCGACTTTTGTAAATAACTACTGCCAAGAAAATGGTTTAGCCGTGATCGATGCTTTAAGTGATGTTATCCAAAAATTCTCACAAAAAGCCGGTGAAAAACCATTACAAAAAGCTGGGATCAATCACAATACCGATAAAGAATATTTCAATCGGATCGAAGCTCTTGAATTTGCTGTTACCTATGACGATGGTAAAGACCCAGCTGGCTTTTTAAAGGCAGATCTGGTCTTATTGGGGATCTCGCGGACATCGAAGACTCCGTTGTCACTTTTCCTAGCTAATCGTGGCTATAAAGTGGCTAACTTACCCCTTGTTCCTAAGGCGCAAATCCCAGAAGAGATCTATAAAGTCGATCCGAACAAGATCTTTGGTTTGACTAACGACCCTGAGATCTTAAATGGGATCCGACGTGAACGGATGATCTCTTATGGTCTTGATCCAGATACACACTACTCAAACATCAACAACATCGAAAGCGAATTGAATTTTGCTAACGAACTTTACAAAAAACTTGGTTGTCCTGTGATCAACGTGGCCCACAAATCGATCGAAGAGACTGCAACGATAATTACTGAAAGTTTGGATAGCAACGCACAAAGATAAATAAAAAACTAAGATCTGTAAATTGACGTGTTCAATTTAGATCTTAGTTTTTTTATGTCTATTTTTTACCCTTATTTTGGTAGATCTTATCGAGTAACTCAGGGTCAAATTCACCTGCGCGTAACATTGCGATCTCATAACCATATGGCGCATAACGATCATTTTTATCGGGACCTACATATGGTGTTTCCAAGATTTTCGGTAGTGTAGCTAATTCTTCAAGTTTAGCGATCTTTGCTAAACTGTCAAAACCGATCGTCCCAAACCCTAGATTAGCATGCCGATCCTTATGGCTTCCTTGGGGATTCAAGGAATCATTTAAATGGATCACTTTTAGTCGATCTAAACCAATGATCTTATCAAATTCCGTTAAAACGCCCGAAAAATCGTCTTTGATCGCATAGCCTGCATCATTTGTATGGCAAGTATCCAAAGTAACGGATAGCTTGTCATTATATTTTACCAAATCGATGATCTGAGCTAATTCTTCAAAGCTCCGTCCGACCTCTGTTCCTTTGCCCGCCATCGTCTCCAAAGCGATCTGAAGTTTTTGATCAGGTCGGATGACTTCATTTAAGCCCTTAGCAATACTTTCGATCCCAGCCTTTGCTCCCGCACCGACATGGGCTCCGGGATGAAGCGTCATCTGAGTTGCTCCTAAAGCTTCAGCCCGTTCAACTTCAGCCCGTAAAAACTCGACTGCAAACCCAAAATTTTCCGGTTTTTTAGTATTACCTAGATTAACGATATAGGGAGCATGAACAACGATCTGACTTAAGCCGTGTTCTGCCATATACGCCTGGCCTGCTTCGATATTTAGCTCCGCGATCGGTTTACGTCGCGTATTTTGGGGTGCCCCCGTATAGATCATAAAGGTCGAAGCCTCATAACTAGCAGCCTCTTTTGCTGCCCCCAGCAACATTTCCTTACCCTTCATGCCGACATGTGAACCTATTAGCATTTTTTCACCTCATTTTTAAAGATAAAATAGTCGATAAGTTAGTGGATTGACACAACGTAAATATAGATCAACTTTACTTTTTTGACGCAAATATGGATTTTTAGCAAAATCTGGGAACCAGATCTTTTTTTGTTGCCAGATCTGATCTAAGAGTTGACGCTTTAGTTGCTTATCTTTTAATTTAACGACCTTGCGCAATAAAACATTTCCTAATAAGTTTCGCACAAAACGATACTCCAATTCAAGATAATAGGTCTCAAAGAGCCCTTTAGTTTGATAAAAATCAATGATATCTTGATAGATCCACAAGATTTCAGCGATGCGTGTCGTCTCACTGTATGAGATCGAAGTTTGGCGTTGTACGTAATAAACTTCACACTCGCTATCAACGGCTACGTCTGTGATATCAGTTAAATAAGTCACTAATTTAAAGAAAAAGTCTTGATCTTCATAGAGTTTTCCCTTGGGAAATTTTACTTTTGTATCTAACAGCCATGTCCGTAAATATAATTTATTCCAAGCGACCACACGTCCACGAATCATATAATCTTTGAGTGAAGCATATTTAGGCGCTTGATCTTTTATCTTTTTATTCGGATATTCCCAATAAAAATCACACTCAACGATCTTCTTGTTTCCTTTTTCAGTTAAGGCGTACATATTCGTCAAAGCATGTGGCGCAAGATAGTCATCTGAATCTAAAAACATGATATATTGTCCAGTTGCATACTGCATCCCAAAATTACGCGCATCCGATAGCCCACCATTTGGCTTAGTATAACTTTTGATGAGCGATGGATATTGGTCAGCATAATTTTCACAAAGCTTAGCCGAACTATCAGTACTCCCGTCATTTACTAAAATAACTTCAAAATCAGTGAAAGTTTGTTTGACTAAGCTTGAGACACATTTTGGTAGATAAGCTTCAACATTATAGACTGGAACGATCACACTGATCTTTGTCATTTACTTTCCCCCCATAACTTCTTGATCCGGCGTTCGAGCGCCCACCAAACCCGCCACAAAAAATTGATCCGCATCCCCCATTTTTTACCAAAACGGCGATTGATCCGGCGCATCTTCTCAATATGGCGTAAATTGGTCGGTGTTTGCCATAACGCACTGTAGTGATGGATGCTGATCGTCTCGGGACTGAGAGTTATCTGCCCCGTTAAAAAATCCATTGGTGCAAAGTAAGTCGTTGGATAGATCGTCACATCCCCCAACTTTTGTAATTTATCTTGACGTTTAAAGCCCAGCTTTTCCAACAATTGCGTGGTATAAACTGGGATCGCGACTGTATTTAACGAACCATCGGCTTTGATAAATTCCAAGTCATTATACATATCGCGTAGCTGCTTTAATAGTGGATGATTTTTTTTAGCTCCAAAACCTAATCCTGGTGCAACTTCAGCCCCACTCTCATTTTCTTCGATCGCAAAAAAAGCATCATTTTCTAAAATGTGGTCTAACGTTTGAAGTAATTCAACATCCGTATCCAAATAGATCCCACCATAGCGGTAAACGACATCAAATCCTAAATAATCAGAGACAAAACTCCACTTACCGACTTTGGCAGCTTGAGCAGTATAGGCTACTTGCTCGACATCATAATTTTCTTCATTCCACTCAATGATCTCATAGTCGGGACAAATTTTTTTCCAACCTTCAATATATTGCCGATACTGTTTAGGCATTTCATTTTGGCCAAACCAACAGTAATGGATTATCTTAGGGATCATTTTGTCACCTCATGTTCTAATTTTGTCACAGCTTCCTTTAAATACGCCCCCGTACGCATCTTATGAGCCACTTTGGCTACATTTTGACACATCTGGTAATACTCTTCTGGTGTCAATTCATTTAGTATCTCATCTAGTTGTGCTAAGTTATCGACAGCCAGTCCCACTTGGTTTTTTACGATAAAATCAGCTAAGGCCGCTTCTTTCCAGATGATGACTGGAAGCCCCGAACTCAGATAAAGTGAAGTTTTATGAGGATCATTATATTTTAAGTAATTTCCAAAGCTACCGTCACAGCGTTCGATACTCGTACCGTCCCAGACCAAGCCAAAATTTTGCGTTAATTTTGCTGGCAATTCATCTGGCGGAAATGAACCATAGTGAGTGATATTCTTGGGATAAGTAGCAGCCTTGTTAGGACCATATAAGGCTAGCGGGATACTGAGATCCAACTTTTGTAAAAAATCGGCTTTTTGTAAATTGCCCGCATAACAAATACTCTTTTCATAAGGGCGATCAGTAGCTAGTTTGACTGGATTAGCATAATCAAAGATCTCTAACACAGTCATTGGCTTAGTGACCCCATTTTCTTTGAGCCAAGCTTTCATTTTTTCATTATGCACGATCAAACCATCACTTTGATTCAAAAATGCGATCTCTTTTTTGCGATAAGCCACATCATCAGCATAAGCACGCAAAGATTCGATATCATGGATCAGATACAATAACTTGGCTTGAGTAAAGCGACGTACACTTTTCACGATCGCCTGATCAGTGCGCTGATCAAAAGACGGATATTGAAAAACCACCGTCTGGGGCTCTAACTTTTTGATCTGACGCGGAATATCCCAAAAACTCTGCTTATAGCTCATAAGTTTAGCTTTTCTAGCCCCTGAAAAATAAAAATTCAGCTTTTTAAAGCCCTCAGTGGCTAAAAAATTTTCAGCATCAACTTTAGCTTTGGGACCAGCTTCATTTTGGCCCTTATCATACATCGAGATTACATATTTTTCCATTGACCGGTTTCCTTTCTATGGCTTTGGTTCGTAGAAATGCCCCATGATATGCACATTTTCTGCAATACTTACAAAAGCATGTGGATCCGATTCTGTCATTGCCTGACGTAATTCGGGTTGTTCATATCGGGAGATCACCGTAAACAAGATCGTCTTTCTATCATGCTTATATGCCCCTTCGGCACCATGAACGATCGTGATCCCACGGCGCATGTGATTTTGAATACAATCGATCACGCTCTTTGGTTTATTGGTCACGATCATGACTTGCATTTTTTGTTGCCGCGTATAGACCATATCCATGACCCGAGCATTGACAAAGATACCTAATGCAGAATAGAAGGCATAAGGCCAGCCATAGACCGCCCCCGCAGCTAAAACGATAAAAGCATTGAAGATGATGTTGATCGTGCCAACACTTTTACCCGTGTGTTTTCTGATCGTCAACCCTAAAATATCCAAGCCCCCAGTAGAGATCCCATTTTTCAAAGCCAAGCCCGTTCCAAAGCCATTGATCGCAGCGCCAAAAAGCGCACAAATTATCGGATCGTGTGTCAGCGTTATCGGTTGAAGTGACTTGATCATAAGTGATGAGCAAAAGACCGCTAAAACCGTGAAAAAGGTAAACCGGCGGCCGATCTGAAACCACGCCAAGATAAAGAGTGGCACATTTAAGATAAAGATCAGTAACGCTGTCGAGAGCTGGACTGGCAAGTTAGCTGTCAAAGTAGCGATCAGCTGAGCTAGACCCGTGATCCCTGAAGAGTAAATATGCCCCGGCTCCCAAAAAAAGTTCATCGCGATCGAAACTAAAACACCGTAAATAAATGCTGTCGAAGCCTTAGCGATATAAACATGGCGTTTCCAAATCTTTTGTAGTTCATCCATTGTAATTAAATCCTTTCAAGCACAAAAGTTATCTCAGCTATACAAGAAACAGATCCGCATTTTTTCTTAAAATTTTTAAATAACTTTACCTTGAAATAATACACCGCTGTTTTTGCTTGTAAACCATTCTCTAAATAATAATACCGCACTTTGGCTTCTGAACAAACCACTTTATGTAAAAAATAGCTTGCCTAAGTAAATACTTAGACAAGCTATCAAATAATAAATTAAGCCTTATCTTCTGGGACTTCAGTCGTTAGATAAAGTTCATCCAATTGCTTATCTGCCACTGGACTTGGAGCATGTGTCAACGGTTCAGAAGCCTTGGAGTTCTTAGGAAAGGCGATCACTTCACGAATATTATCTTTACCAGCTAATAACATTGCAAAACGGTCTAACCCAAGTGCTAAACCACCGTGTGGAGGGAAACCAAAGTCTAAGGCGTCCATGAACCAACCAAATTGTTCTTTGGCACTTTCTTCTGTAAAGCCTAAAGCCTTAAACATCGCTTCTTGCACACTACGTTGGTGGATACGGATCGAACCGCCACCTAATTCATAACCATTCAACACGATGTCATAGCTTTGTGCATGGCATTTATGTGGGTCAGTCGCTAATAACTCAAGATCTTCTTCATTTGGCATTGTAAATGGATGGTGAGCAGCAATATAGCGTTCGAATTCTTCACTGTATTCAAATAGTGGCCAATCAACGACCCAAACAAAGGCAAATTGTGACTTATCGATCATGTCTAATTCTTTAGCAATAGCTACCCGAAGATATCCAAGTGCATCAGCCACGACTTTTGGCTTATCAGCCACAAATAAGATCATGTCACCTGCTTTAGCACCACTAGCTGCTAAGATCTTGTCTTCGCGTTCTTTAAAGAACTTAGCGATCGGACCAGTTAGGCCTTCATCTGTAACTTTGAGCCACGCTAATCCCTTAGCCCCAAAGCGCTTGATGTACTCTTGTTTTTCATCGATATGCTTACGTGAATACTTATCGGCTCCACCAGGAACAGTGATCGCTTTGACTTGTCCACCGTTTTCTAATGTGCTGTCAAAAACTTTAAAACCAGCCCCGGCGACTGCATCAGCCATGTTCGTCAATTCCATACCAAAACGCATGTCTGGCTTATCAGAACCAAAGCGATCCATTGCTTCATTCCATGTGATCCGCTTGATCGGTGTTTCTAATTCTACACCTAAAGCATCTTTCATTACGGCTTTCAACAAGCCTTCTGTCATCGTTTGGATCTCTTCAGCTGTCATAAATGACATTTCCATATCGATCTGGGTAAATTCTGGTTGTCGATCCCCCCGCAGATCTTCGTCACGGAAGCAACGTGCGATCTGATAGTAACGATCCACGCCAGCGCCCATCAATAATTGCTTGAACAATTGTGGTGATTGTGGCAAAGCATAGAAGTGTCCTGGGTAAACACGCGATGGAACTAAATAGTCACGCGCTCCTTCTGGCGTTGAACGTGTTAGATATGGTGTTTCGATATCCAAGAAATTGTTTTCATCCAAGTAACGGTGAACTGCTTGTGTGATCCGATTTCTGATCTTCAAAGCTTTCAACATTTCTGGACGTCGAAGATCTAAATAACGATATTGTAAACGCAGATCATCAGAAGCGTTGATATCGTCAGAAATATCAAATGGTGTTGTCTTAGCTTCGTTTAAAACGGTGATCTTAGAAACTTCAACTTCGATCTGACCCGTCTTCATGTTAGGGTTAGCGTTAGCACGTTTAACGACCTTCCCTTCAACTTCGATCACATATTCACTCCGGATATTTTCAGCGATCTCAAGTGCTTCAGCTCCGAATTCTTGACTAAAGACAAGTTGGACGATCCCTTCACGATCTCGAAGATCAACGAAGATCAAGTTCCCAAGGTCGCGGCGCTTTTGGACCCAACCCTTTAAAACTACTTCTTGTCCTAAATATTTTTCATCAACTAAACCTGCATATGTTGTACGTTCCATGTCTATCCTTCTTTCTTAAGCTAATAGGCCAGCAAAGTTAGCATAGATATCCGCTAACGAAACGCTGATCTCTTCGCCAGTTTCCATACTCTTTAAGTTAGCTTTTTGTTCAGCTAATTCAGTTTCACCTAAAGTCAAAGTATATTTTGCATTCAAGCGACTAGCTGTTTTAAATTGCCCCTTAGGTTTACGATCAAGGTAATCACGATCGGCGCTAAAACCTTGGTGGCGCAAGCTTTGGACTAATTTTAACGTTTCAGCATTGACACTTTGACCGATCCCAACAACATAAACATCAAGGGGATCTTCAAGTTGTAAGCCATTTTCAGTTGCATCTAAAACTAATAACAAGCGTTCAACCCCTAAACCAAAACCGATTCCCGGTGTTTCAGGGCCACCGAGTTGTTCAACTAAGCCATTGTAACGACCACCGGCACACACGGTCGTCCACTTGCCACCAAAGGCTTTCGAATCGCTCATGATCTCAAAGATCGTATGATTGTAGTAATCTAAACCACGCACCATATTAGGATCGACTTCATACTTGATCCCTAGATCATCTAAGAGTTTCTTTAGTGTTTCAAAATGTTCTGTTGCTGCAGGTGTTAGATAATCCAAGATCGATGGTGCATCAGCTACGATCTCTTGATCTTTTTTATCTTTACTATCTAAGACCCGCAACGGATTTTTGTGCAGACGTTCTTTGGAATCATCTGAAAGTTGATCGGCAAATGGTTCTAAATAGTCGATCAAAGCTTGACGGTAAGCTTGACGTGATTCATTATCACCTAAAGTATTCAATGCTAACTTCAAGCTATCTAACCCAAAGCTTTCCAAAAGATCGATAGCCATTGCGATCACTTCAACATCTAAAGCTGGGCTGTCAACGCCAAAAGCTTCGACCCCGATCTGATGAAATTCACGTAAACGTCCAGATTGTGGCCGTTCGTAACGAAACATCGGTCCCATATAGTAAGTTTTGACGGGTTTTTGCAACTCAGGACCGTATAATTTATTTTCAACAAAGCTACGTACCACTCCGGCAGTTCCTTCTGGCCGTAAAGTGATATGCCGTTCACCTTTATCATAAAAGTCATACATTTCTTTAGTTACGATGTCAGAGGTTTCACCCGATGTGCGAGAAAAAACTTCGAAACTTTCAAAGATCGGAGTCCGCATTTCATGGTAACGATATTTTTTAAATAGTTCACGAGCCTTAGCTTCAACATATTGCCATTTTGCTGATTCAGCTGGCAAAATATCGGCTGTGCCCTTCGGACGTTGGTATTTCATGGATTTCCTCCTAAAAATGTCCCGGTAACAAAAAAGGCCCTTGTTGAATTGTTTCAACAAGGGCGCAAACAGCACGGTACCACCTTAATTTATCACTTTAGGATAACGCACCTATCTGCGGCATACTCTCATATGCACCTCAAGAGTCGTCTTTCACTTGAGCCTGATCGACGGATTTCCAGCAACCTCCGCTCTCTGGACGACAAACTCAAATTACTCATCTCTTTAAACCGGTCTGATATTATACTATTCAGCATAATATTAACCAGCTTCAAAGTCAAGCCTATTTTAGTTTTTATTAGCCACTACGACCCCTAACAAGAAAAATACCAAAAGAAGCCATCAAAGCTTTAGTAACAAGCCTAAGAAGGCTAATAAGACCACACCTAAAATCACAAAGGCAAAGATCGCTATACATCCCCTAAGGGCACCATCAGTGACTTTAAAAAGTAACCATAGTACAAGTAATAATCCGAGAAATTTTAGCATTGATCCAAACTATCCAAAAATTCTAAAGCTTTAGCATAATTTGGTTCATCCGATTGTTCTGTCAATAATTCTTGATAGAGAACTTTGCCTTCAGTATCGACGATCCAAATACTGCGTGCATCGATCCCTTTTTCTTCAACATATAAGCCCATAGCTTTACCAAATTCAGCCGTGGCATCGGATAAAAGTTCAAGTTTGGCCACACCTTCAGCGGCACACCAATTCTTTTGTTGCTCTAAGGTATTGGTCGAGATCGTATAAAAATTAATATTATTATAATTATCAACTTCTTGATTGAAACGTTTTGTCGAGAGGCTGCAAACACGGGTGTCGATATCAGGTACGACACTGATCAAACTTACCTTAGTAAAAAGCTGCGTTCCAGTTTTAACGGTATCAGCTGCATCTTTTACAGTAAACGCAGGCAATTTTTCACCGACTTTTACGGGAGTTCCATTTGTTTTTGTTGCAACACCATGAAAAAGAATTTCCATTTTAAAATACCTCCAACATTTAAATTACTTCTATTTAAACATACTGGTACTAGAAAGCAAATTTTTTGCTTGATCTATGTAATTCTGCGCAAATTTATTATTGCTGTAGACATGGTAATTTTTATTGACAAGTTACAATTTGCAGATGTTTTTTATTTTCTTTTAAAACTTATCTCGTAATTAGTTGAAATACCGCCCCTTTTAGTAATGTGTATCATTCATGATAATATATGTCATCTGAATACTTGTTAAAAATGTATTCCTTGGTTTAATTATGATAATATAATAAATGTATTAAGGTATTTAAAAAATAAGATTAATATTTTTGCAGTTGAGCTTTCAACTTATAGCCTGAAAGCTGCTGAATATGTAAAACCAGAACAATTATTACGTGATTACAATATTCCAAAATAGGCTAAACGTTATATGGACTGGATTACATTAAAATAATGCTGGTCTAAGTTCGTTCAACTTTATTTATCCATCCATTTTTTGTAAGCCCTATCATTTTTCGTTAAGTAATTTTTTGAAGTTTATATTTTAAGTAGATCATAGAGTTACATTTGACCAAAGAACTGATGTCGTAAAAAGCTGAAATAATAAAAAGGAGATTTACAATATGTATAAAAGTATTAAAACTATTAGTCTGCTACTTCTATCAGCCTTAACATTGGCTGGTTGCAGTAACACAGTTGATAATTCAAATAAATCAGCCTCGTCTTCCAGTGCTAAGGTAAAGAAAAATAGTTCTTCTCGAGATAACAAAAAGGTTACTGCTGGAGAACTTTTAAAAGTGGGACAATGGCATGATGATCCAACTAGTGGAAAAGTAACTTTAGAGCGAATCGTTTCACCAACAAATGCTGAAATTAACTACGGTCCCATGAACTTTAAAATTAAAAATATTAAGTTATTAAAATACGAGCCTAAAACAGACCAGCAAAAAGAACTTATTTCCACCACTTTTGATTCCGCCAACGTTACCTCACCATCATACGTTATTCAAGTAACTTATACATTAGATAATTCATCTGACTCTGAACTCCAGTTTAACGGTATAAAGTCATTAGTTCCGAATTATGGTCAACAGTTAAGTATGGGTAGTGGGTTGATTGATGAAGGTGTAGGATCTGCAATTGCTGCACATGCACATAAAGACGAGCATGCACAAGCACTTATTAATTCTGATGATGTTTCTAAACTAAATCAACTTACATTCAATCTAGACTCCATTGCTAACACCGACACCTTTGAAACAGTTGCTGACGCTCCTGAGTCATTAACTATCGATTTTAAATAAAACATAGTTCCCGTCCTCTGTGGCGGGTTTTAAAACTAAAATGGACTCTAAAACACAAGTCGAATCATCACTTCACTAGTAGCGATATGATCTTAGCCCTAGCCACAAAACCTATGAACAAATATACACAAAAAACCATCTGATAATCACCAGATGGTTTTCATATTTCCTCTGTGGGGGACATTTGGTGGGCATAACAGCCCTAACCCCTTGACATAACAGGTATATTTAAGGAGAGTACAGGATTTGAACCTGCGCGCCGGTATTAGCCGGTTCGCCGGATTTCGAGTCCGGTGCATTACCACTCTGCCAACTCTCCATAACAAAGAATATTATAGCAACTTCACTTTTAAATTGCAACAATATTCAAAAAAATATATACTTAAAATTCTATTTTTATTCTTTCAATTCTAAACTCAGTATCTAAAAATAAAATTCCTTAGCTTCCACCAAACATATTCGAAGCCATTTTTTAGCCACCAATAACCATCCCCAATTCTGTTGATCACTCTTTGTTCCAAATTGACCTTGATGATATCGATCTCTTTGACCTGGGTCTCAGTGATCGTTTTGGTCGGAAAAGTAACGACACACCTCCGCTCGCGCTTTTTAGTCAAGATGATTCCCCAAGTACCATCTGGTGTATCTTCTGGAAGCGCAAACCCAAAAACATGACCACTTACCCACTTCCCATCTGCTAAGATTATCCGTATATATCTGTCCATATACTTCTCTAAATACTCCGGTACCATACTATTTTCCCCCAAACTATATTGATATGGCCCCCATTTTCCTTCTTTTTAGTAAGATACACAAGAGCTTTGGACAATTTCTTAGCAAACTACTATTATCTATAAGTTTTAAATACAAAAAAAGCATCATTGCTGATACTTTAAAATGATCATTTTAACTTACTGCTTGCAATGTTGCCTGTAAATATTGGCCCACATAACCATCATTATTGAAGTTTTCTTCAAGTTCATCCAACGAGACCATCTCACTTTTAGTGAAATCATCTGGCAACTGCTCCAATAAATTTTTATGTACATGCTCGATATGATGGCGCGTGATCTTGATAAATTCCGAGTGAAATAAGAGATTGACCTTATAATCAGGTTTTGATAGACCTGTATTGGGAAAATGATACGTTACATTAAAACGCGTAAATTTTCCCTCATGAAATCTCACTTCTGGCCGTTCGACACGATCTTTGATATCGATTTTAGCTTTCACACACGGTAAAGCTGGTTGCCACAACTTAAAATATTGTGGATACCTAACATGAACTAAATAAATATCTTTTCGTTGTTGATCTACATAAAAAACGTTATTCAACGTCAACTCATATAGTTTCAACTCTGTTTCCTCCCATTTTTCAATGTGATAATTATCTTAATATGGATCACTAAATTATGCAAATCAAAAAATAGCATTGTTAAGCCTTACATCCCTAACAATACTATCTTATCTGCTATTTGATTATTTCATGGATCAACGGAACAGCATTAGTCTTCTCACCGATCTCGATATTATCTAAGATCAATTTTTCAACTTGCTCAATGTCTTTT
Organism: Ligilactobacillus animalis KCTC 3501 = DSM 20602; assembly: GCF_001434535.1. Classification (GTDB taxonomy): domain Bacteria; phylum Bacillota; class Bacilli; order Lactobacillales; family Lactobacillaceae; genus Ligilactobacillus; species Ligilactobacillus animalis. Next base: position 42,793 of record NZ_AYYW01000057.1, on the reverse strand, counting down.
TGATCACTATAGACGGTCACTAGCTCCTCATCTTTTTCAACCCGATCACCGACTTTTTTGTGCAAGCGTAGACCGACCGCATAATTGATCGTATCTTCTTTACTTTGACGACCACCGCCAAGTAGCATACTTGCTACCCCTAATTCATCAGCAGTCATTTTAGAAATATAGCCTGCCTTAGGAGCTTTGATCGTGATCTGATATTTTGCCTGTGGCATCAAACTATAATCATCGATGATATTGCGATCGCCACCTTGCGCTTCGATCATATCGCCAAATTTTTCAAGAGCTTTACCGTTGACTAAAACTTCGATCAGCATTTCGCGTGCTTGCTCTAAAGTTTCTGCTTTTCCAGCTAAAACTACCATCTGACTTCCTAATGTTAAGACAAGATCAGTGATGTCTTTAGGTCCATTACCCTTTAAGATCTCGATCGACTCTTCGATCTCAAGCGTATTTCCGATCGTATTGCCTAATGGTTGATTCATATCAGAGATAACTGCCATACAACGCATTCCCACGTTTTTACCGATCTCGACCATCGCTTGTGCTAAGGCCTTAGCTTTCTCTTGGGTCTTCATGAATGCACCTGAGCCCGTCTTAACATCTAAGACCAACGCATCAGTGCCAGAAGCGATCTTCTTACTCATAATGGAACCAGCGATCAATGGGATCGAATCGACCGTTGCAGTAACGTCACGTAAAGCATATAATTTCTTATCTGCGGGCGCGATATTGCCGGTAGCACTGATGATCGCCAAGTTGATATCTTTAACTTGCTGGATAAATTCAGCTTCACTGAGTTCGACCTTAAATCCTGGTATCGCTTCTAATTTATCCAATGTTCCTCCAGTATGTCCCAGACCACGACCCGAGATCATCGGGATCGGAATATCTAACGCAGCGATCATCGGAGCTAAAGGGATACTGGTCTTGTCCCCCACACCACCAGTTGAGTGTTTATCGACCTTGATACCTGGGATCAGCGACAAGTCGACCTCATCACCTGAATGCAACATCTCTAAAGCAAAGGTTGCTTGTTCCTTAGCTGTCATCCCATTGAAATATGTTGCCATCAAAAAAGCACTAGCTTGATAATCTGGGATCTCGCCTTTAGTATAACCCTCGATAAAAGTGTGTAGCTCTTCTTTTGTCAATTCTGCTCCATTACGTTTGCGTTCGATAATATCTACCATTCGCATTGTAGCTCCCACCTTTCTACGCTTTAATTTGTGAAACTGCAGCTTCGAGCGCAACTTTCACCATATCGTTGAATGATCGTTCACGCTCAGACGCTGGTGTTGACTCGCCACTTATAATATGGTTACTGATCGTCAAAACAGCTAAAGCCCTTACATTATACTTTGCTGCGATCAGATATAGGCCTGCTGCTTCCATCTCAGCCCCTAGCACCTTGTATTGGATCAATTTTTCCCGATCAATCTCATCATTATAAAAACGATCCTCTGAGATGATATTACCGACCTTAACTGCGATCTGCTCTTTTTTAGCTGCAGCATATGCATGATTGAGCAAACTAAAATCAGCTGTAGGCGCATAATAAAGACCACTGCCAAAAGTATTTTGAATGATGGCCGAATCAGTCGTTGCCGATTGCGCTAAGACGACATCTCTAACTTTTATTTCGGGTGCCATTCCACCGCATGTGCCGACACGGATCAAGATCTCACACTCGTAGTAATTGATCAACTCTTCGGCATATATCAAAGTTGAGGGGATCCCCATCCCTGTTCCTTGGACCGAGATCTTTACGCCTTTATAAGTTCCTGTATAACCCAATGCATTACGAACTGTATTGTAACAGATCGGATCTTCTAAAAACGTTTCGGCAATATGTTTGGCCCGTAAAGGATCACCTGGTAGCAAAACGATCTTAGCAATATCACCTTTCTTGGCTTCAATATGTTCACTCATCTTAATTCCTCCGTAAATCGGCTAAAAAACTCTTACCGTCCGTTTTATTTGGTAGCGCAAAATTATCTAAGATCGTTGCACCTAGATCAGCATAAGTATCGCGGATCCCTAACGAACTACCCTTAGAAAAACTTGGTGAGTAAGCTAATAAAGGCACATACTCACGGGTATGATCGGTCCCTTTAAATCCAGGATCGTTACCATGATCAGCTGTGATCAGCAATAGATCGTCAGCTTGTAAATTCCCCAGTAGCTCACCCAAACGTTCATCAAATGCTGCCAACGCTTTACCATAGCCTTCACGATCACGGCGATGACCATACATCGCATCAAAATCGACCAAGTTCGTAAAACACAGACCTGTAAAATCTGTTTTAGCAACTTCGATCGTCTTAGTCATCCCGTCATCATTACTTTCAGTGTGTATCCCCGTATCGATCCCTTTACCTGAAAAAATGTCGTTCGTTTTCCCAACTCCGATAACTTCAAAGCCAGCTTGACCCAACATATCCAGGACTGTATCTTTTGGAGGGACTAACGTAAAGTCATGGCGGTCAGACGTTCGTTTAAATTCGTTTTTATCTTTGCCAACATAAGGACGCGCAATAATACGCCCGATGTGATATTCATCGATCGTTATTTCTCTAACATATTTACAGATCCGATATAACTCATCGAGTGGGATGATCGCTGTATTAGCTGCGATCTGTAAGACCGAATCACCTGAGGTATACACGATCAAGGCCCCAGTTTCTAACTGTTCCTCACCGTATTTAGCGATCACTTCAGTCCCCGAGATCGGACGATTGACGATCACTTTACGTCCACTAAATCCTTCGATCGCCTTGATCAAGGGTTCGGGGAATCCGTTAGGGAAAAAGCCCAGTGGTTCAGTAACTGGCAAGCCCATCATTTCCCAGTGACCGTCCATACTATCTTTTCCAGCCGAGATCTCTTGCATCTTACCATAGTAAGCTAGTGGGGTTTCAACTGGTAAAACACCTGTTAATGGCGAATCAGCCCGAATATTGCCCAAACCTAAAGCCGTTAAATTAGGTAATTTTAATTCACCATTCCAATAAGAAGTGATGTGGCCTAGAGTATCAGAGCCTTCATCATCAAATTTAGCCGCATCTTTAGCAGCACCGATCCCTACTGAGTCGATCACTAATGTAAATACACGTTTAAATCGCATTCCATTCACACCCTAACTATTAACGATCTTGATCCCTGCACTTGCACCTAAACGTGAAGCTCCAGCCTCGATCAAGGCTAAAGCTTCTTCTTTGGAATGGATACCGCCAGAAGCTTTAACACCGATGTCTGGTCCAACAGTCTTTCGCATCAATTCAATATCAGCTACTGTTGCGCCACCGGTCGAAAAACCAGTGGATGTTTTAACGTAGTCAGCTCCAGCTTCTTTTGACAATTCACAAGCTTTGATCTTTTCTTCATCGGTCAATAAGCAAGCTTCAATGATCACTTTGACCAATTTATTTTCTGCATGACACGCATCAACTACTGCTTTGATGTCTGCTTTGACCGCATCGTAATGTTTAGCCTTTAGCTCGCCGATATTTAACACCATATCAAGCTCATCGGCTCCATCAGCGATCGCTTCTTTAGCTTCACTGACTTTGATACTGGTCTTATTAGCGCCCAAAGGAAAACCGATCACTGTACAGACTTCAACGTCACTATCAGCTAAACCCTGAGCTACTTTTTTGACCCAATATGGATTGATACAGACTGACGCAAAGCCATATTCTAACGCTTCAGAAATTATCTTTTCTACTTGTTCTTCGGTTGCATTTGGTGCCAAGATCGTGTGATCGATATATTTTGCTAGATCCATAACTAATTCCTCCAAAAATATAAATTTTATATTATGAATACGCTTACAATATAACATTTAACTAATACCCTTGTAAAATAAACAGCTTAATTTTTAGGAAAAATTACTGAATATTTTATTTTTAAAAAAACGAACTAACTAACGAGATAAAACCACCAATGAGTAAGATCGCTAGGACAAGCATCATTTCAACCAAACGCTCTAAAAAGTGGAAAAACCAACCAACAGATCAGGACGTTGTTATCTATCGATGGTCTTTTAACCAGTCATAGATAATGCTTGATACTAGATTGACTAGAATAGCCAAAATCAAGCTAAAAAATGCAGATAGCACTACATCTCACCGCTGTCACATTGACAATTACTATTTTTTCGTTTATTCTTTATGCGTAGATATCACGAAGCTTCACTGTCTCATTGCAAGATGGCTTCTTGCGAACCAGTTTTACCTTCTGCCCTATTTGTCAGAAGGTAATTTTTTTATGTAAAATGTCCTGCTAAGAAGCTAATATTTTCAATATAGTCCAAAAACTGATGACATTAAAAGCTGATTACATATAGTAAGGGATGGTATATTGAAAAAAATTTATATTAAGCTAGGAGTTTCAAGCTTATCTCTCCTACTACTTGCTGGATGCACTAATAATTCTAACAACAAATCAAGTGCAAGTAGTCACAAAGCTAAATCTGAACGATTAGCAAAAGAGGCTTCTAAAGAGAAAGCTATAAGTAAGCGTAAAGCCTCCGAAAGTAAGATGAAAGCCGAGAGCAAATCAAGGTCTAAAGCCGAAAATGAAACTAAAAGGGCTTCACAACAATCTCAAATTGCCTCGCAGCAAGCAACATATTCTAGTTCTCAACAGAACTATTCTCAAGCTTCCAATAGTACTCCTCAGCAAGCTAAATCACAAAGCCAGTTAAATCAAGAAAATGGGTACGATCCTCAAGGCAACCAAGTTATGCCCGGTCAAGACCATGCTCCTGGCACTGATGTATATGGAAATCCTGATCCTTGGGTGCAAGATCAAATTGAATGGGCTAAGCAAAATGGCTATCTTAATCAGGATGGAACGCCAACTGAAAAAGGAAAACAAGCAGATGCAGAAGCTAATGCTAATGCCGATCCTAATGACACTGGTGACCCAAACAATTAATTCAAACAGAACTAAAAAGATATAATGTCTGCTTAGAGTTACAACTACGGTCGATGTTTATGCATATCTGATCGACGAATATGAAGAAAAATGATATAACGATCACCTCAAAATTGGATGATCTTGCGGGGTGATCATCACCCTCCCATTACCCTTTTCTTACTACAACTTACTGTTTTTAACGATTTCTCCCAAATAACAAAAAAGGCAAAACGCTGATATAACAACGTTTTGCCTTTTTTATACGGTAATTAACTTCATTTGATATGATCCGGGTGAGATTCGAACTCACGACCTACGGTTTAGAAGACCGTTGCTCTATCCAACTGAGCTACCAGACCATCGCAACGAAATTAATTATACCGTTTTTTTATAACTAAAGTCAATCATTTTCAGATAAAATTTATAAATCTTTATCTTGTGATCTTATTCATTTTTTAGTGCCTTGACTAAGCGATCTAAGAAGTTTCCTTCATCAGCAACTTCATCACCAGAAGCTTCTGCAAAAGCCTTCAAAGCGATCTTTTGTTGTTTATTTAAGCTCTTTGGTGTTTGAACTTTCACTGTGACACGCTCATCACCATTGCCTGTGCCATGCAATCTCGGTGCACCTTTACCACGTAAACGGAATGTTGTTCCCGTTTGCGTTCCAGCTGGAATCTTCAACTTAACATCCCCGTGGACAGTCTTAACTGGGATCTCAGCCCCTAAAGTAGCTTGCACAAAGGTGATCGGTTGCTCTAAATAGATCTCAGAGCCATCACGCTTGAAAGTATCACTTGGCGCAACATTAAAGACGATAAATAGATCGCCGTATGGTCCACCATTTACCCCAGCTTCACCTTGGCCTTGTAAGCGCATTTGATTGCCATCTTCGACCCCTGCTGGTACTTTGACTTCAACTGCATGTTTCTTGCGGATATGGCCGGAACCATGACATGTAGTACACTTTTCTTTGATCTCTTTTCCGGTACCACCACAGACATCACATTCTTGTTGAGTCATGATACGACCAAGTGGCGTTTGGCGCTCAACTTGGACAAATCCACGGCCACCACAGTGTGAACAGGTCACAGGTGAAGTTCCTGGTTTAGCACCGGTACCGTTACATGTGTCACAATCTTCTTCACGAGTATATTCAATTTCAGTCGTCTTGCCAAAAATTGCTTCTTCAAAGGTCAAGTTCATCTCATATTGCAGATCACGGCCTTGACGTGGTGCTGTTCGTGAACGGCTAGTACCGCCACCACCAAAGAATGAACTGAAAATATCGTCAAATCCACCGAAGCCACCTTCAAAGCCGCCACCAAAGCCTTGACCAGCACCGCCAAAGCCTTGAGCTCCAGTCGAGCCAAACTGATCAAATTGAGCCTTTTTCTGTGGGTCACTTAAAATCTCATAAGCATCGTTTACCTCTTTGAACTTTTCTTCTGCCCCAGCTTCATGGTTCAAGTCAGGGTGATACTTCTTCGATAGTTTACGATAAGCGCGCTTGATCTCATCAGCAGATGCATCTTTGGAAATACCTAAGACATCATAAGGATTCTTTTCCATGTTTCTCCTCCAAATAATTGGTTATTTGCCGTGCAATTACACTTAAATTTAGATTAACATAACTGCTTAAAAATAAAAAGCCAAAGTCCACAAAGGGCCTTTGACTTTTCATTTAGCCATTGTAACGATTATTTATCGTCAGGATCGACTTCTTTAAAGTCGCCATCTACTGTGTTATCATCAGCTGCGTTGTTGTCGCTAGCAGATGCACCATCAGCTTGAGCTTGGCCTTGAGCTTGTTGTGCTTGTTGGTAAAGTTTGACTGACATGTCTTGGATGATCTTTGTCAAATCATCTTTCTTAGCTTTCATGTCTTCAACGTTGTTTTCTTCTTGAGCTTTCTTCAATGCATCACGTGCATCTTCAGCTTTCTTCACTTCGTCATCAGACACTTTGCCCTTGATCTCTTCTAACGTCTTATCTGTTTGGAAGAGCAATTGATCTACTTCGTTACGTAGATCAACTTCTTCTTTACGCTTCTTGTCAGCTTCTTCGTTTTCCTTAGCTTCCTTGACCATACGATCGATCTCTTCATCGGATAGACCAGATGAACTCTTGATCGTGATCTTTTGTTCTTTGTTAGTGCCGAGATCCTTAGCAGACACATTTACGATACCGTTCTTGTCGATATCAAATGTAACTTGGATTTGAGGAACACCACGTGGAGCTGCTGGAATATCCGTCAATTGGAAACGACCTAAAGTCTTGTTGTCAGCTGCCATTGGACGTTCACCTTGTAAAACGTGAATATCAACGGCTGGTTGGTTATCAGCGGCAGTTGAGAAGACTTGTGACTTAGATGTTGGGATCGTTGTATTGCGATCGATCAATTTTGTAAAGACGCCACCCATTGTTTCGATACCAAGTGATAATGGTGTAACATCAAGTAAAACAACGTCTTTAACATCACCTGTGATGACCCCACCTTGGATAGCTGCCCCTAAAGCAACAGCTTCATCAGGGTTGACAGATTCGTTTGGTGTATGGCCAGTTTCAGCTTTAACAGCTTCTTTAACTGCAGGGATACGTGTTGAACCACCAACTAAGATAACTTCATCGATGTCAGCATTTGTTAAACCAGCATCTTGTAAAGCATTACGTACAGGGATCTTAGTTCTTTCGATCAAGTCATGTGTCAATTCATTGAACTTAGCACGTGTTAAAGTTGTTTCTAAGTGCAATGGACCTGCTTCACCTGCTGTGATAAATGGCAAGGAGATCTGTGCAGAAGTTACACCAGAAAGGTCTTTCTTAGCTTTTTCAGCAGCATCTTTGAGACGTTGCATTGCCATCTTATCAGTTGAAAGATCGATACCATGTTCTTTCTTGAATTCTGCGACTAACCAATCGATGATCTTGTTATCAAAGTCATCCCCACCAAGGTTTGTATCACCGTTTGTGGAAAGTACTTGGAAGACACCGTCACCAAGTTCAAGGATGGAAACGTCAAATGTACCACCACCAAGGTCAAAGACTAAAACTTTTTCATCTTTGTCTTGCTTGTCCAAACCGTAAGCTAAAGCAGCTGCGGTTGGTTCGTTGACGATACGTTCAACTTTCAAACCAGCGATCTTACCAGCATCTTTAGTAGCTTGACGTTGTGAGTCATTGAAGTAAGCTGGAACTGTGATAACAGCTTGAGTAACTTCTTCACCTAAGTAGCTTTCAGCATATTCTTTGATGTATTGCAAGATCATTGCTGAAATTTCTTGTGGTGTGTATTCTTTACCTTCAATATCTGCTGTATAACCTGCTTCACCCATGTGACGTTTGATCGAGCTGATCGTATTTGGGTTAGTGATCGCTTGACGTTTAGCCACTTCACCAACTTGAGTTTCACCGTTTTTAAATGAAACAACCGATGGAGTTGTCCGGTTACCTTCTGGATTTGTAATAATTTTTGCTTCTTTACCTTCAAGAACAGCAACTGCTGAGTTAGTTGTCCCAAGGTCAATACCAATGATTTTTGACATTAAAAATTCACCCTTTTACAAAATTATTGTGCGACAACGACCATTGCTGGACGTAAGACGCGATCTTTTAACATATAGCCCTCTTGTAAGACTTGGACGATCGTTTCAGGCGTTTGCCCTTCTTCGACCGGTACTGACTTGACCGCTTGATGTTTCGTCGGATCAAATTCTTCACCTAACGAAGCGATCTTTGTCACGTTATTACTTTGCAAGGCCTTATCGAGATCTCTTGCAACGATCTCGATCCCTTGCTTGAGCTGTTTAGAACCAGCATCTTCAACTTCTGTTTGCAAGGCACGTGTCAAATTATCGACAACTGGTAAAATATCACGTGCTAGATCTTGCCCTTCATAACGAAGAAGTTGTTCTTGTTCTTTTTTGAAACGCTTAGTCATATTCGCCATTTCCGCTTCTGAACGGTAGTAGCGATCTTCTAATTCATCATATTTTTTTTGCAGTTCAGCTAACTGATCAGTCAAAGCTGTGACTTCATCGACAGCTTCTTCTTTCTTTGGATCATCCACTGAATCATTCTTTACTTCAGTTTCATCCGGTGCTGTTTGCTCTGCTGCAGTATTTTTGATCTCTTCTTCTGCCACATCAACACCCCTTTTCTTATAAAATTAATTTAAAACTTTTGATAATAATCGTTTATCCTCTTAGTTAGTTCATCACGGAAAACTGTGATCAGACCGATCATCTTTGAATATGGCATATTTGTCGGACCTAGGATCGCGATCGTCCCCTGTCCATGGTTGCCGTCATCAAAAGTAGCAGAGATCAAGCTATAATTTTGTAGCAAAATGCTTGGTAACTCATCACCTAACTTGACGGAGATCCCATCTTTAGATGAGTCCACCAAACTGCCGATCCCTTGAGCATGATCAACTAGAGAATATAGCGACTTTATCTGTTCAAGTGAGGCATCTTTGGAAAAATCCAAAAGATTCATCTTACCCCCTACATAAACCTGTTCCTTAACTGCACGGTTCAAGATATTACCAAAAACATCAATGAAACCAGCCGGTTGATGTAAGTAACGGTTCAAAAGGGGCAAACATTCATTAAGCCTGACGATCACCTGTCTCAGTGGTAGACCAACAACTTTATCATTGATCAGACGGATAACAGCTTCGAGTTCACTGCCACTTATCCCACTTGGCATCGTAAAAGTCTGACTCTCAACGGTACCGTCACTTGTTACCAAAATCACCATTACCTGTTGATTGCCAAGCTCTACAAGTCTAAAACCTTCTAAGTGTAGATCTTTAGCTTCAGGTTTGAGCGAAATAGCAGTATAACTTGTCAAATCGGATAAGATCTTAGCTGAAGTAGCTAGGATCTCATCGATCTTCTGAAATTCATTTCCAAAAGAGTTGCGAATATCATGCAAAGCATTACGATCAAGCTTGCTAGGTTTCATCAAATTATCGACATAATATCGATACCCCTTAAGTGAAGGGATCCGCCCCGAACTTGAATGCTCCTTTGCAATATATCCTTGCTGTTCGAGAACCGCCATCTCATTGCGAATGGTCGCTGAACTCACATGGACCGGTAATTGTTGTTGTAAAGTCTTCGATCCGATCGGCTGCCCTGCTTCTGTATAGTTGCGGATCACGGCTTCAAGGATCAATAACTGTCGCTCAGTCAACACTACGATCACCTCTTTTAGCACTTAACACTATGGAGTGCTAAGTCAATTATTAATATACACAACTCTTAGCAATCTGTCAAGCAGAGTGCTAATTTTCATTTTGAACATTGAGTAATGCTTCAGAATGCCGTTTATCATCCTCTAATTGTACGACTAATTCAGCGATACTATTAAATTTCACCATTGGACGTAGATAATTTTTCCAATAGACCGTTACTTTTTTGCCATAGACCATCGCTGAAAAATCAAAGAGATTTACTTCTAATGTCTTAGCTAGATCAGCACCAAAAGTTTCATTATGACCGATCGAAGCCATCCCTTGATATCGTTTGCCATCCAATTCTACTTCAACGGCATAGACTCCCACTGCTGGCAATTGTTTAGCAAGACTCGTTTCGATGTTCAAAGTTGGAAACCCTATCTGGCGCCCGCGTTCAAAACCATGCATCACCGTCCCAGTCGTTTGGTAATTATAGCCTAAATAGTGGGCTGCAAGTTCGACTTTGCCACTCGCCAAAGCTTCCCTGATCCCAGTCGAACCAACTTTTTCATCTTCTTTTAGTAACTCGACAGTCTGGATCTCGAATCTATTTTTAGCATATTTAGGTAGATTTTTCATATTAGCGACCGTATGGGGACCATAAGTGTAATCACTGCCGGCTGTGATCCCTACCGCATTTAACCCCACGACATATTTATCGATAAATTCTTGAGGTTTTAAATAAGCAAGTTTTTCGTCAAATTTGACCACATAAGCAATATCTGCGCCAAATTTTTCAAATAGCGATAATTTTTCGGTGATAGTCGTCAAATATTGGATCGTTTGTGGATCACGTTGCTGGAAAATAGCGCTGGGATGCCGATCAAAAGTCATCACTGCTAGCTTAGCACCCATTTTTTGAGCTTGCTGTTTAGCTGCTTTGATCACAGCTTGATGTCCGCGATGGACCCCATCAAAAAAGCCTAGTGCTAAGACGATCTTTCCCGGATAGATCTCACTTTTAGCATACGGTTCAGCTAATTCAATAACTTTCATCTCTGTTACCCTCTTTAAGTTAGATCAAGCATTTGTTCTGAACGAAAAACACCTTTTTTATCATCATAATAATAAAGCGCCCGTGCTTTATCGCCATACATCAACAAGATCTTCGTTGTCCTATCTTTAAAAATATTTGCTGGTAAAAAGCCCCCATTTTGGACCTTTTGCCACTGTTGTTCAGTCAAAATGACCTTAGGATAGCTTCGAAAAGCATATTCAAGTGGATAAAGGTAGTTTTCCAATTCTTCTGGCGTGGCATTAGCCAGCTGTTCGAGGGTCACACTCTGCTCTAGCTCAAAGTCCCCACTTTGCAAACGTGTCAGATCTGACATTACAGCTGGCACACCTAAGATTTCACCTAGATCTAACGCTAGCGTCCTTACATAAGTTCCTTTACCGCAGCCAACTTCAAAATAAAGCGTTTGTTGTTGTTTAGTTGCATCATAGGTGCTTGGCTTAGTCTGCTTAAAATAAGCGACTGTGATCTTTCTTTTAGGGCGTTCAACACTTTGCCCAGCACGTGCGTATTCGTAAAGTCGTTTACCGTTGACCTTGACTGCAGAATACATCGGTGGGATCTGAACTATCTCCCCCGTCAACTGTGCCATTGCTTGGTCGATCTGCTCCTGACTAAATGGTCGTTCGATAGCTTTTTTAGCAACAACTTCACCATCAAGATCTTCAGTTTCCGTTGAAAAACCTAAGATGATCTCACCTTTATAAACTTTTCCTGACGCCATCAAGTAATTAACTGCCTTGGTCGCTCTACCGATACAGATCGGTAAGACACCATCGACATTAGGATCAAGCGTACCACTATGACCAACTTTACGCGTTTTAAAAATTTTCCGGCATTTAAAAACTGCATCATGGCTCGTCATACCACGATCTTTATTCAAAGGAAGGATCCCGTCCATCTTTTACCTCTCTTTTCTAAAAAAAGAAGCTAGAAAAATTTTTCCAGCTTCTTTTTATCTACACATAATTTTTAAATCATGATCGATCAATAAGGATTACTTTCTTGCTGGTGTAGCTTACTTAAAAGCTCATCGATATGATCACCGTAACGCACTGATTCATCCCGTTCAAATTTAATTTCAGGCGTTACATAAATACGCAAGCGTTGACCCAATTCACGTCTGATCAAACCTGTTGCTTTATCTAAACCGATCTGTGTTTTTTCAGCGTCAGAAGCCAAATTAGATAATGTACTGTAGTAGATCGTTGCATGTTGCAAGTCACCTGTCACTTCTACGCCCGTGATCGTCACGCCTTGTACTCGAGGATCACGCACACGCTTAGTCAAAATATCATTGACTTCCCTTTGGATCTCTTGTGATAACCGACCCACACGATAATGTTGTGCCATTCAAATTCCTCCTCAAATCAAATATTAGTCTTGTGGAACTTCTTCCATCACGTAAGCTTCGATACGATCGCCTACTTTGATATCATTGTATTTTTTGATCATCAGACCACATTCGTAGCCTTGTTTTACTTGCTTAACGTCATCTTTGAAACGTTTAAGTGAAGCAAGTTGACCTTCATAGATCACGATACCATCGCGGATAACACGGACACCACTATCACGTTGGATATAGCCATCTGTGACATAGCCCCCACCGATCGTACCTAACTTAGATACTTTATAAGTTTCACGAATTTCAACTTCACCGATGACTTTTTCTTCAAAGACTGGTTCTAACATACCCTTCATCGCAGTTTCAACTTCATCGATCGCCTTATAGATAACGTTGTGTAAACGAATATCGACCTTATCACTTTCAGCTTGGATCTTAGCTTGTGGCGTTGGACGTACGTTGAAACCGATAATGATAGCATTTGAAGCTTCGGCCAAAGTAACGTCAGATTCGTTGATCGCACCAACTGCTTGGTGGATGATGTTTACGCGAACACCTTCAACATCGATCTTCTTAAAGCTTTGTGCTAAAGCTTCAGCTGAACCTTGCACGTCGGCTTTGATGATCAGATCAACTTCCTTTAGATCGCCTTCTTTTAAGGTATCAAACAAGTTATCTAAGGTCACATGTGTCGTTTGGTTACGTTCCTTGATCAAGGCACGTTTAGCACGTTCTTCACCAGCTGCCCGTGCTGTTTTTTCGTCATCAAATGTGATGAAACGATCACCAGAATCAGGAACATCGTTTAAACCAGTGATCTCAACTGGAGTCGCTGGAGTTGCTTTCTTGATCGAACGACCACGAGCATCAGTCATCGTCCGCACACGACCAAAGGTATTACCCACAACGATCGGGTCACCAACATGTAAGGTACCATGTTGTACAAGTAATGAGGCCACAGAACCCTTACCTTTATCTAAACGAGCTTCAATAACAGAACCTGCACCGTGTTGTTTAGCATTGGCTTTTAATTCGAGCATTTCAGCTTCAAGTAAGATCATATCGAGTAATTCTTCTAAGTTCTTATTGAATTTAGCTGAGATCTCAACGAAGATCGTATCGCCACCCCAACTTTCAGGGATCAATTCATACTCGGATAATTGTTCCATGACGTGGTTTGGATTAGCACCTGGCTTATCGATCTTATTGACCGCAACGATGATCGGCACATTAGCAGCCTTAGCGTGGTTGATAGCTTCGATCGTTTGTGGCATTACACCGTCATCAGCTGCAACAACTAAGACAGTGATATCAGTGATGTCTGCCCCACGAGCCCGCATGTTGGTAAAGGCCGCGTGTCCTGGGGTATCCAAGAATGTGATCGTCTTGCCTGAGTGACGCACTTGGTAAGCACCGATATGTTGGGTGATACCACCAGCTTCGCCTGCTGTAACATTGGTATGCCGTAATTTATCCAATAACGTTGTCTTACCGTGGTCAACGTGACCCATGATCGTTACAACTGGTGGGCGTGAAGTTAAATTATCTTGATTATTTTGTTCTTCTTCAAAGAATTTATCGATGTCAGCTACGTCAACTTCAACTTTTTCTTCTGCCTTGATACCGTAATCAGCTGCTAAGATCTCGATCGTATCTTTATCAAGGGATTGGTTTTGGTTGACCATAACACCCATCATAAATAATTTCTTGATGATCTCAGCTGGTTCACGGTGGATCTTTTTAGCAATATCTGCTACGTTCATGCCGACCGTATAGACCAAAACTTCTGGTAATGGCTTGTTTTTACGTGGAGGAACTGCTGGTTTATTGTTCTTTTGATTGAACTTCTTATTTTTGTTTTTCTTGTTCTTTTTATTGAACTTATGATTGTTATTATTCCCGCCAAAGCGATTGTTTGAAAACTTGTTTTTCTTTTGACTGTTGTTGTTTTGGCTATTGCCTTGGGAATTATTACCGCGATGTTTTGTATTATTCGCGTTGTTATTATTGTTGTTGTTTTTTTCCATACGCTTCCCTGAATGCCTTTCATTATTTCTTTGTGCGGATGCTTGGTTTTGATGCTTAGAATGGTTATTATTCCGCGCATTTTGGGAGTTTTTGTTTACAGCAACATTTTGTTTTTTCTCGCTGTTTTCTTTTTTAGGAGTCGCCTGCTGTTGTGAACTAGATTTAACTGGTTTAACAAATGAAGCTTTTACTTTAGCTTCAGCAGCTTGGTCTAAAGATGACATGTGGTTACCAACTTTAAAACCATTTTTCTTTGCAACTTCAATTACTTCTTTGTTGCTAACGTTTAATTCCTTAGCCAGTTCATAAATCCTTTTTTTACTCATGACTTCACTCTCCTTATTTTCAAGAATACACACCTACTCGATCCCTGACCGAATAAGCTTTGTACCCTTCGATCAAGAAAAAAGAAGCTGGCGTATCTTCTTCCCAAAACCAGGATCGGTAACTGCGATCAATGAACGCTTGGCGCCGATCGCAGCACTTAATTCCTGTTTTGTAAATTCTGTTGTTAATGCTACATCATAGCTCTTGCACTTATCAGTGAATTTCTTTTGGGTACTTTGCCCGCAATTGTTTGCCATCAGCACGACTTTAGCTTTTCCGGAACGAATCGCTGCTAAGACCAGGTCTTGGCCTGTAGTCAACTTGCCAGCTTTCCGGGCTAATCCCAATAAGTTTAGAGCTTTTTGTTGTTGTATCTTATTTTCCATTGCCAAATAACTCTGCTCGTGCAACTTGGTGATCGACATATGCTACTAGCTCATCATAAAAAGCAGGTTCGATCTTAACACCAAAAACTTTATCAAAAGTCTTTTGTTCCCGAGCTTTCTTTGCGGTAGCTACATCTAAATGAATATATGCACCCCGGCCAGCTTTTTTACCAGTTGGATCGAGACTTACTTCATTTTCTTTGTTTTTCACGACGCGTACAAGTTCTTTTTTAGGTTTCATTTCACCAGTAACGATATCTTTGCGCATTGGGATCTTGCGTTGTGCCATGTTTGTGCCCCCTATTCTTCAGTTGTTTCAACTGAAACTTCTGCTTCATCAGCTAGCTCAGCATTTGCTTCTAAAGCAGCCATATCGGATTCGGATTTGATATCGATCTTGTATCCAGTCAAATGCGCTGCTAAACGAGCATTTTGCCCCCGCTTACCGATCGCAAGTGAAAGTTGATCATCTGGCACGATCACCGTGCAGACACGTTCATTTTCAGGATCAAAGCGAACTTCAACGATATTAGCTGGGTTCAAAGCGTTTGAGATATACTTAGCTGGATCTTCACTCCATTCAATGATATCCATCTTTTCACCATTCAATTCATTGACGATTGCTTGAACACGTTCACCGCGTGGGCCGACACATGTTCCGATCGGATCAACGCCTTCTTCTGCTGAGTAAACAGCCACTTTAGCACGATCACCAGCTTCACGTGCGATCGATTTGATCTCAACTGTACCGTCAAAAATTTCAGGTACTTCGTTTTCAAATAGACGTTTCAATAGATCTGGGTGAGAACGACTAACGTAAACTTGTGGTCCACGATTCTTGCGGCGCTTCTTACCATCTTTATTTTCAACTTCTGGTTCATTGTTGTTAGCTGATGGATCCACAACTTTGTAGATGTAGACTTTGATCCGATCATGTGATTTGTAAACTTCACCTGGCACTTGATCTTTTTTAGATAAAACAGCTTCAACATTGCCTAAATTGACATAGATATAACGGCTATCATGGCGTTCAACTTCACCAGAAACGATCTCATTTTCATACTTGCTGTATTGATCATAGATCATTTGGCGCTCTTCTTCACGCACACGTTGCATGATCACTTGCTTAGCTGTTTGAGCTGCGATCCGTCCAAAATCACGTGGTGTCACTTCAAAGCGGATCGTATCACCAACTTCATAAGCCTTGTTGATCTCTAATGCATCTTCTAAGCTAACTTCCAAGCGTGAGTCAAAGACATTGTTGACAACTTCTTTGACGGAATAGACTTTGATGTCACCTTTACGCTTGTCAAATTCAACTTCTACGTTTTGGGCTTTATCGTAATTTCGCTTGTAAGCTGAAACTAAAGCCTGTTCCAACGCATCGATCACAACTTCTTTTTTGATTCCTTTTTCTGTTTCAAGCGCATCTAATGCGTTAAGTAATTCCTTACTCATGGTTTGATTCTCCTTGTAAAAATAATCTTTTAAAATTTAATTGCGAGCCGCGCCTTAGCAATTTGCTTGCGTGGGATCGTGATTGTTTTTTTACGGGTCTTATCCATATATTCAAGTGTCAACTCATCT
The DNA here is from genome assembly GCF_001434535.1 of Ligilactobacillus animalis KCTC 3501 = DSM 20602. Lineage (GTDB taxonomy): Bacteria > Bacillota > Bacilli > Lactobacillales > Lactobacillaceae > Ligilactobacillus > Ligilactobacillus animalis. Next base: position 25,937 of record NZ_AYYW01000057.1, on the reverse strand, counting down.
TTGGACAATGCTGTCATTGTTCCTTCATATACTTTCTTACCATCGAGCTGTTGGTAAAGTGAAACATTGATATATGAGTTCAAAGCACGCTCATAATCTTTTTCTTTTTTCAATGGTCGTTCTGCCCCTGGCGAAGAAACTTCCAAATAATAAGCTTGTGGAATTGGATCTGGATCACAATTATCCAACTTTTCACTAAGTTGGTCGCTAACAAGGGCACATTCTTCGATGTTGATGCCCCCTTCTTTGTCGATAAAGACACGCAAATACCAACTTTTTCCTTCTTTGACAAATTCGATATCAACTAATTCAAAGTGATGATCATCCAAGATCGGTGTAACTAGCTTCGTTACTGTTTCTACAACACTCACGCATTAGCCCCCTCTAAAATAACTTGCAACTCTATTGTAACGCATTTTTTATTCCAATAAAAAGAGTGAGCATCTCTGCTCACTCTCACGAGTTATCAAAATACAAAAGTAATTATAACATTTAAACCTTGGAATTTCAAGGTTACATTATTTTTCCATATTTACTTTGCTAAAACCAATGACAAAAAGATCTATTTAGAATAGATTTTCAAATAAACTCAATTGATTTTCGTCTGGCAAAGTATCAAGTACGTGGTTTTCTGACAAAAAATCGATGATCGTCGCCGAAACTTTACCACGTTTAGCAAGATCTTCTTTGGATAAGAAATCTTGTTCCTCACGTGCCGCCACGATCTGTTTAGCAACGTTCAGGCCTAACCCTGGTACTGCCGTAAATGGTGCGATCAACGTATTATCTTCGATCAACCAATCGCTGGCATCCGATTTATTGAGATCGACCATTTTGAATTCAAAGCCACGTTCCAACATTTCATTAGCTAATTCAAGCACCGTCAAAAGATTTTTCTCCTTAGCGGTCGCATCATTGCCCTTGTCATTGATCTCTTTCATCGCAGCTTTGACGGATTCTTTACCATGAGCCATCGAAACTAGATCAAAGTCATCAGCCCGGACTGAGAAATAAGCAGCATAGTATACCAATGGATAATACACCTTGAAATAGGCGATCCGCAAAGCCATCAACACGTAAGCAGCAGCGTGGGCTTTCGGGAACATGTATTTGATCTTCAAGCATGCACCGATATACCATTCCGGCACTTCAGATTCACGCATCGCCGCCTGCCACTCATCTGGGATCCCGCGTCCCTTACGTACGTGTTCCATGATCTTAAAGGCCAAGTCAGACTCAACCCCCATATGGATCAAGTCCATCATGATATCGTCACGACATCCAATAACTTCTGGCATCGTAACGGTCCCGTTTTGGATCAATTCTTCCGCGTTACCTAACCACACATCAGTCCCGTGAGAAAGACCAGAGATCTTGACTAGTTCGGCAAACGTTTTGGGGTGCGTTTCTTCTAACATCCCGCGAACAAAACGCGTCCCAAATTCTGGGATCCCTAAAGTCCCGGTCTTAGACTGGATCTGCTCTGGAGTAACACCTAAAATATCGGTTCCTGAAAATAGCTTCATCACACCCGGATCGTCGGTCGGGATCGTCTTTGGTTCGATCCCTGAAAGATCTTGCAACATTCTGATCATCGTCGGATCATCATGCCCTAAACAGTCAAGTTTTAAGATATTATCATGGATCGAGTGGAAATCAAAGTGAGTTGTTTTCCAAGCCGCAGTCAGATCGTCAGCCGGATACTGGATCGGAGTAAAATCATAGATGTCAAGATAGTCCGGTACGACCAAGATCCCAGCCGGGTGTTGCCCAGTCGTTCGCTTAACACCTGTGGCACCCTTGGCCAATCGATCGACTTCAGCACCTCGTAAATTCTGCTCAGTATCACGTTCGTAAGCTTTAACATAGCCATAGGCCGTTTTATCAGCCACTGTACCGATCGTGCCAGCCCGAAACACATTGTTCTCACCAAACAAAACTTTCGTGTAATTATGAGCTACTGGTTGATAGTCACCCGAGAAGTTCAGATCGATATCGGGAACTTTATTCCCCTTGAAACCAAGGAACGTTTCAAATGGGATCTCTTGGCCATCTTTGACCAATTCTGTTCCGCATTCTGGACATTCTTTATCCGGTAAGTCATAGCCAGAACCATATTCACCTTTTTCATAAAAATGCGACCACTTACACTTAGGACAGCGATAATGTGGTGGTAAGGGGTTGACCTCAGTGATACCTGTCAGAGTGGCGACCAAACTGGAGCCCACCGAACCACGAGACCCTACTAAATAGCCATCTTTATTGGATTTAGCCACCAGCTTTTGTGAGATCAAATAGATAACTGAGAAACCATTTCCGATAACGGATTTCAATTCTTTATCAACGCGTTTTTGCACGATCTCTGGTAACGGATCGCCATACCATTCATGGGCTTTGTCCAATGTCAAATTCTTGATATCATCTTCAGCCCCTGGCATTTTAGGCGTATACAACTTATCCTTGACCGGCGTGATCTCATCACACATATCGACGATCTTATTTGGATCAGTCACGACGACTTTTTCCGCCTTTTCTTCACCTAAAAAGACAAAATCTTCTAACATTTCATCCGTCGTTCGGAAATGGGCATCTGGTAGATCACGTAGCTTATTAAGGGGGTTAGCCCCACCTTGTGAATGGATCAAGATCTTACGGTAGATCGCATCTTCTTTATTCATAAAATGCACATCCCCCGTAGCTGCGATCGGGATCTTGAGCTCTTCAGCTAGTTGCACCATATTAGCAATGATCTCTTCTAAATTTTTATTATTTTTGACCAATTCTTGTTCGATCAAAGGTGCGTATAATGCTTTAGGTTGAACTTCTAAATAATCATAATATTTTGCCTTTTCTTTAGCCTGTTCGTAACCTTTTTGCATCATCGCAGTAAAGACTTCTCCATCAGCACAAGCCGAACCAACGATCAAGCCTTCACGATATTTATCTAAGACTGAACGCGGTACCCGTGGAACACGGTAGAAATACTTGACCATTGACTCTGAAGCAACTTTAAAGAGATTTTTAAGACCTTCTTGTGTTTTAGCCAAGATCACCGCATGGAACGGATGTTGATGTTTATAAGTATCATCATCTTTTTGCGTATTAAATTGATCATGGTATTCGATCTGCAACTTCTCTTCAGCATCTTTTAGCATTGCATAATAGATGTAGCCTGTTGCTTCCGCATCATAGATCGCCCGGTGATGGTGTTCCAAATTAACATTCAATTTTTTAGCTAAGGTATTCAAACGAAAACCTTTCATTTCTGGATACAATAAGCGCGCCATTGGCAATGTATCTAACCAAGGTTCACTGATCAAAGGTAACCCATGCCGAGCATAACCCGTATTCATAAAGTCAACGTCAAAGGTCGCGTTATGCCCGACAATGATATTGCCCTTACAAAATTCTTGGAACATCTCAAAAACTTCTTTTTCAGACTTTGAGCCCCGGACCATATCATCGGTGATCGAAGTCAATTTGATCGTCGTTTGTGAAAGGGGATGACCTGGATCGATAAATTGTTCAAAACGCTCGATCACTTCGCCATCTTTCATCTTGACTGCCGCCAATTCGATGACCTTATCATAACGAGCCGATAACCCGGTCGTTTCCGTATCGAAAACAACATATGTCGCATCTTTTAATTTCACATGTTGTTCATTATAGGCGATTGGTTGCCCATCATCAACAACATTAGCTTCGACCCCGTATAAGATCTTGACATTATTCTTTAAGCCCGCACTATGCGCCTCAGGGAAAGCTTGGAGCGTACTATGATCAGTGATCGCGATCGCTTTTTGCCCCCAAGCAGCTGCTTGCTTGACATAGTCACTGATGCTGTTTGTCGCATCCATCATACTCATATTGGAATGAACATGCAATTCAGCGCGCTTATGATCTTCGGGTGCGGTATCTTTGCGTCCCTCATGTGCTACTTCAACGATATCATAGGCATTCATCGCTAAATCACGCATATAGGTATCTTCTTGAACGCTCCCGCGAACTTTGACCCACTTACCGACAGCTAGTGCATCAAACATCGCTTCATCTTCTTCATTACGCGAAAACTTCTTGATCACCATTGATGAAGAATAATCGGTGACCTTGATGATGAGCAATTTGCGCTCAGAACGTAGAGTACGGACCTCTTTATCGAAAATATAACCTTGAACGACCACCGAACGTTCTTCTTCCGTGATCGTTGCCATCTGTCTGATCTCAGCATCATCAGCAATCTTCTTGCCGAGTTGGACTGGTCCGTCGACAGTGACCGTTTCTTCTTCTTTAGCTTTTTGTTGCCGTTTTTCGTTTTGCTTTTGGATCGCCTCGACCGCTTGTTGGGCTAATTGCGCATCAGATCTAGCTTTTTGTTCTTTATATTCATCGATCTTAGCCTGCGATTTTGATTCATCGATCAGCGTATTGATCGTAAATTTAGGAAACCCATACTGTTGATATGTCCGTTCGATCGGCCCTAAAGCCTGTGTCGTCAAAAATTTTTTGATGATCTCATTTTCAGCTAACAACATGACCCGGTTATCGTCTAAATACGGTACCTTACCTTGACACAATTCTTGGATCAAAGGCGAATTGACCCCACACGTTGACACCACATAGGCCCAATAATCACCTAGATCACGCTCATTTAACGTCGCCTCTTGGACTTTCAAGTTCAAAGTCGTTTTCGCGATCGGTTCAAAAGCGTTAGCAAGGGCGTGGTTGAAGCGTAAAAATGTTGTAAAGGGCAACACTTGCTTTAAACTGATCACAAATTCCCAGCGCTTTGAAGCTGTATGGACTTCAACTTTATCGATCGCAGCTCCAGCAAAGAGTTCTTGTTCTTCTGGTAAATGTTGCCACTTGATCTGTTCAAGTAAGCGCAAAAACAATTCCTGTTTATTTGGTTCCAAATTCTGACCCCTCTCTATCAGAAATAAAAGGACTGGTGAAGTCACTTTCGCCAGTCCAATTATCTATATCTAGCCAAAAATGCCTTGATCTTCTTTGAGTAAGATCTTGATCGAATTTAACAATTCATCTGTCTTAACTTCAAGTGTTTCGCCTGTACGACGTAATTTGATCTCAACGATTCCTTCATCGGCTTTTTTACCAACTGTGATCCGCGCAGGTAGACCGATAAGATCAGCATCGGCAAATTTTACCCCTGGACGTTCTTTACGATCATCAACTAAAACTTTGTAGCCAGCATCTTCTAGCATTGTTGTGATCTCAGTTGCTAGTTTAACTTGTTCTTCTTTCTTCACATTGACCGGTACCACGTGAATGTCAAATGGTGCGATCGAACGTGGCCAAATGATCCCATTTTCATCGCTATTTTGCTCTACGATCGCAGATAGCAAACGAGATACCCCGATACCATAGCTACCCATGATGATCGGTACTTCACGCCCATTTTCATCTAAAACTGTCGCACCTAAGCTTTCAGAATAACGTGTACCTAATTTGAAAATGTGACCGATCTCGATCCCACGTGTAAACTTAAGGACACCCTCACCATCTGGCGAAAGGTCACCTTCTTTGACAGTCCGAAGATCGACAAAATCATCTACACGGTAATCGCGTTCGATATTAGCGTTCATGTAGTGGTAACCATTTTCGTTAGCCCCTACATTAGCATTGACCATACCTTCAACATCAAGGTCAGCTACGATCTTAACGTCTTTGGCGACACCAACTGGTCCTAAAGAGCCAAAATCTGCACCTAAAAGCTCACGCGCTTGGGCATCTTCAGCCGGGTCTAAGAAGTCACAATCCAAATAATTTTTCAATTTGACTTCATTGAGCTCGTCATTACCACGCATCAAAACGATGACTGGTTCTTCATCGGCCATAAAGACTAAAGTTTTGATCATGCTCTCAGGCTCAACTTCTAAGAAAGCTGAAACTTCGTCGATCGTCTTGGCATCTGGTGTGGCTACTTTTGTCAATTCCTTTGGCGTTTCGTGGGATTTCTTGTTGATCCGCAAGTTCTTTGCCATTTCAAGGTTAGCAGCGTAATCACTTGAGTCGGAATAAACGACTGTATCTTCCCCGATCGGTGCGATCGCCATAAATTCTTTGGAATCCTTACCACCCATTGCACCAGCATCAGCAATGATCCCTCTAAAATCAAGGCCGACACGTTCAAAGATCTGTTGGTAAGCTTTATCCATATCACGGTAAGTTTGATCTAAACTTTCCATATCTGTGTGGAATGAGTAATCATCCAACATCAAAAATTCACGTCCACGCAAAAGTCCAAACCGCGGACGACTTTCATCCCGGTACTTCATTTGGATCTGATACAACGTCAACGGCAATTTTTTGTATGTCTTGATCGCATCTTTGATGATCTTAGTAAATGTCTCTTCGTGTGTTGGTCCTAAGATAAAATCACGTTCATGGCGATCCTTTAATTTAAATAAATTAGCTCCGTATGTCTTGTAACGGCCAGATTCTTCCCAAAGTTCAGCTGGTAAAACTCCTGGCACGAGCATTTCAACGGCATCGATCTTATCCATCTCATCACGGATGATCGTTTCGATATTATTCAAGACCTGATAAGCCAATGGTAAATAGGCGTAGACCCCGGCTGTCACTTGTTTGATATAACCAGCCCGTAACATTAACTGGTGACTGAGTGCTTCAGCATCGCTTGGCACTTCTTTTAATGTTGGAATCAACATTTTTGATTGTTTCATTCTTGCTCAGACCCCTTTTATATTTAATTAGCGGAAGAAATAGCGTTGAATATCATTCCACGTAACTAGAAGCATCAAGATCATCAAAAATCCAAAACCGATCATTGTGATAATGATCTCTTTTTCTGGATCAAGTGGTTTTCTTCTGATCGCTTCGATAATATTTAATAACAACTTGCCCCCATCCAAAGCAGGAATCGGTAACAAGTTGATGATCCCTAAGTTAACTGACAACAGTGCTGTTAGTGTCACAACACTGATCAGGCCGTTTTCTTTAGCCTGTGATGTGAGTGAAAACATTGCTACCGGACCACCTAGATCATTTAGACTAAAGCCGTGTAACATTGACGCTAGGGCATTTCCTAGTTGTTTTATCACATACCAAGTTTGGGTAAACCCATAAGTCAGCTTGGCTTTGATAGAACGATCCATTTTTCCCTTAGCAATTATACCAATCTGGGCGACCTTTTGTCCATTTACGTTTTTTTGGACTGGTGTGACCTTGATGTTTTGCTTTTTGTCAGCTCGCTTGACTGTTAAAACAAGCTCTTTACCGTCAGCTGTTCTGATATGTTGGGCTACATCGTCCCAAGTCGGTGTTTTATCACCATTGATCGCAATGATCGTATCATTTGCTTTTAAACCAGCTTTTTGAGCAACTGAATCAGTTTGAACTTGAGCTATCGTATTAGTGGTTACAGGGACTCCTCCTTGTAAGAAGGCAACTAAGCCAAAAGCTACGATCGCTAACAAGAAATTATTCAATGGCCCCGCAAAATTGGTCAGCATCCGATCGACTAACGAAGCCGACTGAAAACGCACATCACGTGGTGCGATCTGAAGTTCGATCCCATCTTTACCGATGATCAATGCATCGTGATCAACTTTGAAGCGTTTGATCTCGTCTTCAGTGCCGTTTTCATAGCCTTCGATCCAAAGTCCATCGGTCAGATCCCAGTCAGTCAATTCGAGTGGGATCCCTTCGACTAAAGTGATTTTTTTACTAGTATTTATCTTTTGAACGACACTATTTTCATCTGTGATCAGACTGACTGGCATCCCTTTTTTCAGCTCTTCAGTATCGTCTTCCAAACCTGCCATGCTGACATATCCACCTAGTGGCAAGATCCGCCAAGTGTAGGTCGTGCCATTCTTGCGATATGCAAACAGTTTTGGCCCCATTCCGATCGCAAATTCACGTACCAAGATCCCAGCACGCTTGGCAAAATAATAGTGCCCAAATTCATGGACAAATACTAAGATCCCAAAGACGATGATAAATGTAATTATAGTTGTTATCATATTGCTCTACCGTCCTTATCCTAATCGATCCACTTAGATCAAGCCAGCAAAATGCATCAATGGTAAAACAAATAGTAATGAATCAAAGCGGTCTAAGATCCCACCGTGTCCAGGTAAGATCTTGCCTGAATCCTTGACTCCATAATGACGTTTGAAGGCTGACTCGATCAGATCACCAAGTTGGCCTCCAACTGAAAAGACTAAAGTCCACAAAAGCATGGTCGAGAAACTATATGGAAACGCACCTTGCACAAAGTATAGATATGCGCCTACAATAACTACCGCACTGAGTGAACCACCGATCGAACCTTCCCAAGTTTTGTTGGGACTGATATGTGGTGCTAATTTATTCTTACCGATCTTGCGTCCGATCAGATAAGCCCCACTATCTGTGATCCAAACGATCAATAAGGCATAAAGTATCATCCACAGACTCTCTGCGCGAGCTAGCATCATGAATCTAAATCCAAGCCCCGCATAAAGCCCACCTAATAACAGGACCCCAGCATCATCAAATGAAAAACGATTTTTAGAGATCACAGTGTAGACTAGCATAACTAGGGCTAGCAAATAAAAGCTGCCGCCTAAAGTATCTTGCGTCCAAAAACCAGCCCAAAAGACCGGCAGTAATACTGAGAGTATCAAAAGAAATGAAATGATCGCCTCAAATGACACGAGTAATTTCTTTTTCATGATCAAAAATTCTGACATTGCGACGATCCCCATCAACGTTACCAAGATATCAAAAGGTAGTCCCCCTAGATAAAGCAATGGTAAGAAAACGATCAAAGCGATCACCGCTGTTATAACACGCTGTTTCATTAATCAATTATCCTCCTTCTTATTCAGCCCACCAAAGCGTCGATCGCGTTGCTGAAACTTATAAATCGATAATTCTAGATCTTCAGCCGAAAAGTCCGGCCATAAAACATCTGTAAATACTAACTCACTGTAAGCGATCTGCCACAATAAAAAGTTAGAGATCCGTTCTTCACCACTCGTGCGGATCAGTAATTCTGGATCAGCATAAGGGAGATCAGCCGTCATCAAGGCCTCTGAAAAAACTTTTTCATCGATCTGGGATGGTTCCAATTCACCTTGTTTGACTTGCGTTGCTAAAGCTTGAACTGCAGACGTGATCTCAGCACGACTCCCGTAATTCAAAGCAAAATTCAAGACCATGCCAGTATTATCTTTAGTCTGCTCGATCGCATCAAAAACTGCTTTTTGCGTTGAATCAGGTAATTTATCCGTATATCCCATCACATTGACGCGGACATTATTTGCGATCAATTCTGGAACGAATGTATTGAAAAACTTTACTGGAAGATCCATCAAAAAACCCACTTCATCTTGTGGTCTTTTCCAATTTTCCGTTGAAAAAGCATATAACGTCAATACCTTGACGCCCAGATCACTAGCAACTTTAGTGATCGTTTTAACAGTCTCCATTCCCTGCTTGTGGCCCGCAACTCGGGGCAACCCACGCTTTTTTGCCCATCTACCATTACCATCCATAATGATCGCAATATGAGCCGGTATTTTTTTTGGATCTAGCTCGTTTTGTGCTGCCTGCTTATTTTTAAATAAGTTAGAAAACATATCTTCACCTCTGTTAAAAGAATAACGGGACAAATTCGTCGATCCAGTAAGCGCCTGTTTCGACGAGCCCTTGCCCCGTTATCATCAGCAAAACAAAGCTTTCACCTAACCGGCAAGCACTTCTTTTTCTTTTTCTGCTGTAATATTTTCAATATTTTTGATCGAACTATCCGTTACTTTTTGGGCAACATCTTCCAAGTCACGCAATTCGTCTTCGGTCAAATCGCCATTCTTTTGAGCTTTCTTCAAAGCATCCATCATTTCACGACGAACATTTCTAACAGCAACCTTGCCCTTTTCAGAAGTTGCTTTAACTTGTTTAGCTAATTCCTTACGACGTTCTTCCGTCAATTGTGGGATCACTAAGCGAATAGCTGATCCGTCATTCATAGGAGCGATGCCTAGATCAGATGCTAAAAGCGCATGTTCGATGTCTTTCAAAGAAGACTTATCGTATGGTGTGATGAGAAGCACGCGTGCTTCTGGAACACTGATCTGAGCCATTTGATTAAGTGGTGTTGGCACCCCGTAATATTCAACGTTGACCCGGTTGAGCAAGCTAGCATTAGCTACACCCGCACGGATCGTACCTAATTCACGTTGTAAAGCTTCTTCGGCTTTAGTCATTTTTTCTTGATATTGTAAAATAGTTGGATTTGTAATTTTCATAAATTTATTTACTTCCCTTCAACTGTTGTTCCGATCGTTTCACCTTGAACAACTTTCTTGATATTGCCACGTTCATTCATGTTAAAGACTACAAGTGGGATATTATTATCCATGGATAGTGATGAAGCCGTTGTATCCATAACCTGTAACCCTTTATTGATGATCTCCATATGTGTTAGCTTATCGTATTTAACTGCATTTGCATCTTTGCGCGGATCTGCTGAATAAACGCCGTCAACACCATTTTTAGCCATCAAGATCACATCAGCATTGATCTCTGACGCCCGCAAGGCTGAAGTCGTATCAGTGGAGAAATATGGCGAGCCTGTGCCGGCTGCAAAGATCACGATACGTCCCTTTTCCAAATGACGCATAGCCTTACGACGAATATATGGTTCAGCTACTTGGCGCATTTCAATTGCAGTTTGAACTCTAGTTGGTACTCCGATCGATTCTAAATTGTCTTGTAGTGCCAAAGCATTCATCACCGTTCCAAGCATTCCGATATAATCTGCTTGAGCGCGCTCCATTCCCATTTGTGCACCAGATTCTCCCCGCCACATATTGCCACCACCGACAACGATCGCGATTTGAACCCCCAAGTCATGCACTTCTTTGATCTCTTCGGCAACTTTACGGATCTCTGGCGGATTGATCCCTTGACCAGCATCTCCGGCCAATGCTTCCCCGCTCAGTTTCATCACAACTCGTTTGTATTTAATGTCAGACATTAGTTGATCCTCCTAAAACAATTTTGCTGAAATTCGTTCACGATTTAACGAAAGCCGTTTGAATAAATTTTATCATTCTATCGGGGGTTTTGCCAACTATTAATTTGTTTTTACATTTCAACAAGCTTTGATAGGAAACCGTTAGCATTTACTTGTTGGACACAAAGTATTTTTGCTATAATGTGAATAGTTGTTAAATTTGGAGTGATGCACATGGAAAAGCTTAGAACTTCTCATGGATCTGGCCTCCCCAAACGTATTCGGGTCCTATTTGCGATCATTTTCGTACTAGTTGGTATTTTAGGTTATCGCACTTATAAATATTTCGGACAACTAGAGATCCAAACTAACTATGCTGTCCTTAAAAACGGCCCTGGTGTTGAATATGATCAAATCAGTCAACTCAAGCAAAACCAACGTGTAACTGTCTTGAAAAGCAAATATCATTGGATGTATGTTGAAACTGACGATGAAAAAAAAGGCTGGATCGCTGATTGGATGATCAACAGTAGCTACAAATTACCTATTACCGATCTTTCAAATGCGACGATCGTGATCGATCCTGGTCACGGTGGTTATGATTCTGGGGCGACCTCGAACACTGAGAAAAAAGAAGAAAAACAATATACTTTAGCTTATGCCAAACTTTTGGCTGAAAAATTACGTAAACAAAATACAAAAGTCTATCTTACACGTAGCGATGACACTTTTGTCAGTCTAAGCAAACGTCCCGCACTAGCAGATCAAGTCCATGCAGATGCTTTTATCAGTTTCCACTTTGACTCGTCGCCAGTCAAAAACACAGCTTCGGGATTTACGACTTATTATTATCATAAGAACTCCGCCAAGTTAGCACAAACGATAAATAAGGAGTTTGGTGCGATCGGCTTAGAAAATCGCGGGGTCGAGATCGGTGACTTTTTGGTCATTCGTGACATCAAAGAACCGGCGATCCTATTAGAAGTGGGATATATCAACTCCGATCGTGACTTTGATCAGATAAGCTCTAAGTCTTACCGTGCGACCGTCGTAAATGACGTTTATCAAGGCTTAGAAAAATATTTCGCAGCTCAAAAAGATACAAGTAAATAAAGTTAGGTCTTCTAAAAAGATGGCATTTGGCTATGTTTTTAGAAGACCTATTTTATTATTGGAATTTCTAACAAAACTTAGGCAAAAAGAAATCAGCCTAAGTTTTCCACAAAATAAAAAACGCCCTGATTCTTGCTATACAAGGGATCAAGACGTTTTTTGCATTACCGATTATTCAGCAACTGGGTAAACACTAACTTGCTTCTTATCGCGGCCTTTACGTTCAAATTTAACGACACCAGCAACCTTAGCAAATAATGTGTTATCGCCACCCATACCAACGTTAACACCTGGGTAAATACGTGTACCACGTTGACGGTATAAGATAGCACCACCGTTAACTGTTTGACCGTCAGCACTCTTAGCACCTAAACGCTTAGAACGTGAGTCACGACCGTTAGAAGTGGAACCACCACCCTTTTTATGAGCGAAGTATTGTAAGTTCATTAACATAGTTCGTGCACCTCCTTATTGCTTAATTTATATTCGTTTTTATATATTTTGGATAACTCTGTTCAACATCTTTCAAACCTAATTCAAGGCTCGATAAGATCAATTGAACTGCGGGATCATTTTGTCCCTCATCTGATAAAGCCACTTGTAAAAGACCGCCATTTTTCTGATCTTCAACTAGTTCAAATTTTTGTTTCAGCAACTTTTCCAACGTATTGATCGTATTGATTGCTAACACTGAAACAGCTGCACAAACAATATCCTCACCAGCTTCAGCAAAACCTGCATGACCAGTAATGTCGAAACCTTCTATCACTTTACCATTTCTAATAATATTTACATGGATCATCTAACGTCCACCTCGCAAAAATTATGCGTTGATTGCGTCGATAACAACCTTTGTGTATGGTTGACGATGACCTTGCTTTGTGTGTTGATGCTTCTTAGGCTTGTACTTGAAAGTAACAACTTTCTTAGCACGACCTTGCTTTTCAACAGTACCTTCAACAGTAGCACCTTCAACAAAAGGTGTACCGATCACTGTGTTTTCGCCGCCTACTAAAACAACTTTATCAAAAGTTACTTTTTCACCAGCTTCAGCAGCCAACTTTTCAACGTAGATAGCTTGACCAGCTTCTACTTTAAGTTGCTTACCACCTGTTTCAATAATTGCGTACATTAATGTGCACCTCCTTGTATTTTACTTAGACTCGCCGTAATGTAGTGGCTCAGAGAGCACTTGAACTTAAAACGTGCGGTTGCAGTTGTGGCATGCACAAATACAACGCTAATATAATATCAAATTATAAAGTTGCCGTCAATAGAAATACTGTAAAAATATTTTTCAATTGCACATATTCTCAACCGGAAAATACTAAAGTTTTACAAAACAACATAGCTCTAAAACAAGAAATGGACAACACCGTTGATACCTTTGGTTTTGGAGTCATACAAAACAACATAGCTCTAAAACATGTACCGTCGTCCTTGTCCACATTCAGATGTTTTGGAGTCATACAAAACAACATAGCTCTAAAACATATTGTCAAAGCTTGGGAAATAGTTATAGGTTTTGGAGTCATACAAAACAACATAGCTCTAAAACATGCGATCCTCGTTTCCGTATCTTCTGGGTGTTTTGGAGTCATACAAAACAACATAGCTCTAAAACACACCGACCAGATGAAGAAAATCGAAACGTGTTTTGGAGTCATACAAAACAACATAGCTCTAAAACTAGCACGAAGCTGTATCATTTAAGCATTTAGTTTTGGAGTCATACAAAACAACATAGCTCTAAAACCTTCTGTCCAGTCAAACGATACTTTGCCATGTTTTGGAGTCATACAAAACAACATAGCTCTAAAACACAATTAACAGTCGATAACAAAAAGACAGTGTTTTGGAGTCATACAAAACAACATAGCTCTAAAACTGCTAGGTCAACATGATTGAGTAAAAAATTGTTTTGGAGTCATACAAAACAACATAGCTCTAAAACATCGCTTAAAGAAACGGTTCGATGATGTTTGTTTTGGAGTCATACAAAACAACATAGCTCTAAAACTCAAGCCCACCAGCAATGTACGTGCTAGTGGTTTTGGAGTCATACAAAACAACATAGCTCTAAAACATATGCGAGATGAATATGATACGGGAACATGTTTTGGAGTCATACAAAACAACATAGCTCTAAAACTCATTCATTGTAGCAGCCTCCTGTTCTGCCGTTTTGGAGTCATACAAAACAACATAGCTCTAAAACCGTTTACGAGACGCGGGCACAAAGATCACAGTTTTGGAGTCATACAAAACAACATAGCTCTAAAACCTCAAATGCAAAAAATGGCACAGTGGTTTCGTGATTGCGCTACTAATTCTAGCAAAATTTTCGCTTTCTATGACTCCGAAGAGCTATTCAAATACTCTAAATAATAATCACTATCTAAAATATACTGCGGTAAGTCATACAACTTACTTGGCTCAAGGAATATGACATTCAAATTGCACAGTCCAATGTACTCAAGTAAGCTTCTTATTTGTTTTTCTGTCAAATAAGCACCAACATTTAAGAAAACTAATAATTTTTTCTTACTTAAGTATTTGAAAATTTGCACTATCTCATAACATTTTTCGTAAACCGATGACATCGTCGTTTCGATTTTTACACCCATCGCCTTTATCAATTCTAGCAGTGTGATCTCATCATACTCAAGATCTAACTCATTTTCTAAACATTCACTCGAAATAATATTTGCTATCTCCACTGCTAATGACTCAAGTCTGTCTTTAACTTCCTCTTTTTCACCAAATTGTCTTTCCAGATCCGCATAAACTAATTTCAAAATAGCTGGAGTATTGACATTATACCCTAGAATATCTGAAACTAGCATTAATTGGCTCTCTTTAAGTGGTGAAAAATCATCCAAAGCTAACTTCAACGGGCTCGATTCATTATAGCTATACAATAACCTCGCAAGATCACTGAAGGTTTCTGTATCTTCGATCGCTAAGATCAAAGTTTTATCAAATTCGATCATGCCATCTAATAATGGAAAATTAATTTTCATAGCTCTTCCCCCAGAAAAACTACCCTTTTATCTGTATTAGCAATTGACGGGTCACTTGTTCCACTAAGATATATCATCCTTGAAAATTGCTTTTCTGTGACCGTCAGAACAGTTACCTTACCCGATGGCGGTTTATTTTTAGTTAATCGATCCAGTATCGACCTCTTAGCGGAGCCATTAAGCAACAACTTACTGTAAACAGAATATTGGTGCATCAAAAAGCCTTCCGATAATAAAAATTTGCGAAAGCGCCGGTAGTTTTTCCGGTCTTCTGCAGTTTCAGTCGGTAGATCAAACATCAACAACATACGCATATACCTATAACCCATATTTAAATATAGGAACCTCCTCGCTTTTTTTATTCAAAGCTTGGATCACTTTACGGGTATACTCTTCAACAATATTGGTCAAAAACATTTCTTTACCATTGAAATAATATGTCTCTGAAAAAATTTGCAGTAAGCAGTATTTGATCGATTTGAAATCCAGCTCTTTATTTTGAAAAACAATATCATCGATTATCGGTCTAAAAGGCTCCATAATATCACTCGCCAAGTTGAATTGATTGAACTGATTGACGTGCTTTAGACCTAACTGCGTCAAACATCCATTTTTAACGATCTCACGTGCTACCATACTTAAGAGCAGTGTATACCCATAATCTAAACCGGCGTTGATCGGATTTTTGATATCACGTGTAAAGCCCGTACCAAATAAAGTATTGAAGTAAACTTTAGCCGCATGTCCTTCACGATTTGTTTTATCAAAAATAGTCAGATCTGCACAATAATCCAATAATTTTTGCGAATTTTTTTCAAAATCATGTTTATGCAAACATACACTTTGATTGATCAATTTCTGAGAAATTATCTCAGTCCACAACACTTTCTTATTTTCAGCATCCCACATCATTTGTTTGTCGATCTGCAAACTTGAATCATGCTTACCATAAAATGGTAATAACTGTGCCGTGGGCATTCGTTTATCATCACAAAAGATCACTAGAACATTTTCATCGATCAAACGCTTAGTCAACATTGTACTCAATAAAATATCCGTTGTTTCAAGGATCAAAATATCGATCTCTGACAGATGGATCATCTCGGTTTCAAACGGGGTACGATAAACGAGATGATTATTTTGATACGACAACTTCGAGTGCTTGTTGACAATAACTGTACGCCAGCCCATTATAATTTACCTAGATCGATCCTTGTTTCATATAACCCCGTTTTTGACTGATAGATCAATGTTCCATTGAGCAAACTTCCTGCCGAATTATATCGTTTCCGTGGAATATTTTCGCCAAAGAATTTGAAATCGCTCGCAGCACCATCAGCTGTATATCTCAAGAGCTCAACAAAGTTCTTACCCAATTCCATTGGGGTAGCATCTTGATTTTCTTCGTATAAGCGTCTGATCTTTTCTGAATTTTTAGGTGCAACAACATACTTATCCGCAAACTCCATGATCTTATCAAATAATTCTTTAAATTCAGCTTTATGATCCTCTAATTTTTGCTCTCCATCTTTTGCATTGACCCAATAGAGCAACTCTACTAGATGCTGTGGCAAGATCAATTCATTTGCTTTTTGAAATTCCTTGAAACTTGCTAGATAACGACGACGACCTTCTGGATCTTCAAGCAGACTATACTTAGGCAAAATAAAACTATTTGTGACGTTTGTATACCCACGACTAGCTAAATATGCAGTTGGATCAGCCTCATATTTCTTACTATCTATGATCGGAATATTTACTAAAGTTTTCACTTTCTTTGTTTTGCCTTTTTTGACTTCATCTGCAGTGATCAAAACCGCATAACTTTCTACCGCTTTGGCATAGCCACCATATTTAACTGGATCGAGCCCTTCTTTTCGTGGCAGTAGCTTACCTGAATCACTCTTAGGTACCAACATTTCATCAGAAAAGCCACCGATTTGGCGTTCAGCTTTGCGAACTTTATTAACTTGTGCCCGATATAAATAACGCTTGATCGTTGGGAGATCACGTGCTTTATCCCAGAAAGGATATACTTCATTCTCTTTTAAGAAATATAAAACGTTAGCATATAAGGTATTTTTAGCTGTAGCTTTGCCTAAACCTTTAAACTTAGCTTTGCGGTACTTACCATAGACAAATTCTGGCTCCAATTCGGGATATTTTGCCATGATCAAATTGGCTACAATAGCATTAAGATAAGCATCGTGAGCATGATGTAAATTATTGAGCGCTCTTACTTTGCGCAGTTTGAATTCGCTCCTAAATTGCGAAGCTAACTGAGCTTTTAGAGTAACGATCGCAATTTTTTCATCAAGTTCAACACCATTTCCATCATAATTTAGTCGTTGGTCTAAGAGCTGTGCCACATATTTAGTGATCTGCCGTGTTTCGACCAATTGGCGTTCGATAAAACGTTCTTTTAGTTTTTCATTCAATCCGCCATGAAGATTACGCCGTAGATTGTCATATTTTTTGTTGGTCATAGCTCCAGCATCTAACAATTTTTTCCAGAAACTTCCCATCTTTTGGATCACGGCTTCACTTGGCAGACCATTAGTCTTACGGACATTTTCTTTTTTGATCGTTAAGACCTTATTTTCGATTGAATCATCTTTCAAAAAGCTCTGCGGAATAATATGGTCAACATCATAAAACTGCAAATGGTCATAGTCTAGAGGAGCCCCGGTATACATATCACGTCCATTTTGTAAGCAATACAAGTACTTTCTTTCATCACTCAATTCAGCATTACTTGGCAATTTTTCAGGTAATTCATTAGCATCTTTTAAGTTTTCCACAATCTGTTGCACTCGATCTTCACGTTTCCGTGTCCCATGCGTTTTCTGGGTTTCACGCGCCATTTCGACTACAATACTTTTAGGCTTATATCCCATGACTTTGATGATCTCATCAACGATCTCTAAACTCTGTAAGATCCCCTTCTTAATAGCTGGACTTCCAGGTAATTCCTGTACAGTTTTAGCCAAAGTTTCCTCTTTTTCGATCACTTGGGCATTTTTGATCGTTTCCTTGAATGAATAGTTATCATCATTGATCAATTGCATGAAATTTTGACTGTAATCTTCAGTCATCAAACAATCTAAGATCGTCTTATGTGTCTTTTTGTCATAGATACCATCCAACAGCTTAGCTGAAAGGCGCCCCCACCCCGTATATTTTTTCCGACTCAATTTACGTAATATATCTTCGCCTAAAAAGTCACGATAGTTTTCTAAGCGACGTTTGATCAATTTGCGTCCTTCAAAGATAGTTAGAGTCTTGATGATATCTTCCCACTTTTCACTATTTACTTCATCATTTAAAAGTTCTGGCGCAACACCCATATCAACTAAATCTTTATAGGTTCCGTAAGAAGCGTTGAATTTTCCGTTGTCCAACCCTTTCAAAGCTTGGATCCTGATGGCTGGCATAACAACTTTCAGATGCTTAATAACCATTTTTTCACTTACTTTTCGGTCTAATTTAAAAAGTTCAAAGATCGAGCGCTTGGTTTGGGCATCAAAATACTTAGCCTCACCATTTTCAGTCACATATCTGACACCAGCTAACTCATTAAAGATAGTGTATCTCTCATATAATAAACTATGCTTAGGCAAAACTGGCTCAGTCGGTAGATATAGATCGTTGATCGTCATGTGTTTAATGAAATCTTCAGCTGAAGTCTCCTTGTCGATCATTTCATCAAAGTTATATGGTGTTATTTTTCCTTCACCAGCTCGGGTCAACCATGCAAATTTACTGTTTCCGCGCGCTAAAGGCCCAACATAATACGGGATTCGGAAGTTTAAGATCTTTTCAAACTTATCTTTATTTTCACGTAAGAAAGGATAGTATTTACCTTGATTTTCAACTATTGCCACTAGTTCTTTTAAATGGACTTGATGCGGGATCGCACCATTATCAAATGTTCTTTGTTTTCGCAAATAATTATTAGCATCGATCTTTTGTAAGATCTCTTCTGTCTCAGGGATCCCCTTCAAAGTCTTCTTAGTATACTTATAGAAATCTTCTTCACTTACTTTGCCATCAATATATCCCGCATAACCACTGATCTTAGGTTCACTGAAAAAGTCATGACATTTCTCAGGAAGATATTTTTTAAAGACTCGTTTCAATTCAATTAGGTCTTTTTGATGTTCTTCATAGCGTTCGATCATCGCTTGTGAGAAAACAGTCTTTGTTTGCGTATCTTTTACATCTAAAATACTTGCCAAAATAGCTGCATCATACACTTTCTTAGCAGCAACAAAGATATCTAAATATTGATCACCAGCTTCAGCCAATAAGTCATTCAAATCATCTTCGTATGTATCCTTTCCAAAGGATAATTTGTGTTCTTCATCGGTCCCTAGCACTTTCTTGAAGCTACCCATATTGCCGACCATCATCTTGAATAATTGATGAGCTAGTTGATTTTTCTTAGCCCCACTAAGTTTCAGCAGTTCTTCAGATTTTTTTGTTTTTGAGAATGTATTATTTTTGAAGATATCAGCAACATCTAGTTTACCCAAATTTTCATCACTATTCTCATTTAGAGTTTCACTGAACTCCGCAAATACTTTGTTGATATCAGTAGTTCTTAGATCAATTTCACCTTCCAGTAAAAAATTCCCCCGATACTTGATAATATGTGCTAAAGCCAAATAAACCAATCTTAGATCAGCTGGTTGATCATTATTAGCTAGTGCACTGCGTAAGTGATAGATCGTCTTATATGTATCATGATACAGTAATTCTTCTTCACGCTTTCCAAAGATAGGATACACATCATACTTCTTATCTTCAGCCACCAGTGAACTTTCTTCTAGTCGATATAAGAAATTAGGATCGACCTTAGCCAATTCTGGTGCAAAGATCTCTTGTAAATAGCGCAAACGATTTTTTCGCCGGGTATAGCGCCGGCGAGTCCCGCGCTTCAAACGGGTATCAGCTGCCGTCTGTCCTTCATTGAACAGTAAAACTCCCAGCATGTTTTTCTTGATCGTTTTTTTAGATGTATCCCCAAAAACTTTCATCTTTTTGGTAGGAACTTTATAATCATCAGTAACTACAGCATGTCCCACTGAGTTTGTCCCAATATCCAACCCAATACTATAATCTTTTTTCAGCATATTACTTCCCATCCTTTCATTTTTATGCTATTATTACTAGTGGAGTTATACAAAACAACATTAGCGAAGTTAAAATAAGGTTTAATCCGTAATCAACAAGTTTTATCTTGCGCGCGCCGTTTCGGCGCTTTTTTTGTTTTGTAAAACTTCTTATTTACTTCTCCTCTATTTTACTATTTTTAGTAAATAAAACCTAATAATATCACTTCATTTAAATAGATTTTTTTAGCAACCTTTTTTATCTTAAATATCAAGCTGATCATCTCAACAATTTTACATATTTTTAGTCTTGATAAGTGTATTACTAGCCAAAATTATTAAGCCCACCGTACTTTTTACGGTCACACAAAAAACACCTTGATCCTTTTGGTAGAATCGAGGCGCTAAACAACATAACTCTAAAATAAATAAAGCAGATAAAGACATTTAATCTGCAAAATAATCTTTCAACTGTTTTTCTACTTTCCTTATATTCCTAACAAAATTCTCGTAGCTATCGACCTGTTGTGGAACATAAAATTTATAGGTAAATAAATTCCCACCTAGCCCTTCTAGTGTTCCTAGTTGTTGCCACGTTTGGTCATAACTTGTTGTCGGTTGCAAAAAGCCCGCCTGCATCGTAGAACTTTGACTTTTATTTATAATATGCAAATAAGTGATGAGCTGATTATAATCATTCACTGTATCAAGCTCAAACTTATATTTTGTATCGATCGGAATATTTTCCACGATAAAATCTGGATATCGATGATGATTTCTAGAGTCTCTAAATAGGTATAATGTCTCTAGCTCCCTCTCCATACCATAGTGTTTCCATTTTGTTATCGTTGCAATATATTCCTCCCATAGCCAAGCAATATCTACAATGATCCCATAAAATTTTTTATTACTATCTCCCACTCCATTTTCCTTTAAGATCTGGATACATAATTTCTGTAGTGAGATATATTCACTAAAATAATCATGTCGAATCTCATTTCTAATATTTTTTTGTAAAACAGACATAATTTGCACTTTAGAATAGCTTGGGGTCGCCTGCCTTATCAGCGAAACATTCTTACGTGTTTCAACTTTTGAATTTATCAAATTCGGTAAGCGTTCACTAACTTTTTCTAATGCATGTCGTACCAACTGCATTAAATCATTATCATAACTGAGTTCACTTACTTGATACGCAATTTGGCCTGAAAAGGGTATATTCCTTTTGAGCTGTTTTGAAATGTTGATCCGGCCTCGAAAATCAGCATTATTGTAGTTTCGCTTTACGTATTCTTTATATGGTCCTTTTTGCATCGCAATATTCATATAATATGGAAATAGTAGTAATAGTAAATTGTAGTAAGGATTTTTTTCGGAACTTCCTTGAAAACTATCGATGATACTATAATTTAAGACTTTTTCCAACATGTAGGTCAAAAAATAATCATCATCAGCATACTCACTAAATCTAGATTTGATCACAACATTTTGTTTCCCATCACTCAAAAAACCGACTAGATTTCCTGTTGTCGTTTTACCATTGATCGCTGAAAAGATCGTTGTATCACTTTTAGCTATACTTGGTGGAAACACTAGAAAATCTTCATTCTCCAATTCACGCAAGGAACGTCCTACTAATTTTGAAGCTAGCTCATTTCCTAACAAATCAATATCAAATTCACGATTATCATATAATACTATCATTCATCTACTCCAGCAAAATATGCTCTACCTAGAAAAGCTAATTTTTCACTTGCTTTATGATCCTCTCTAAAATAGTCATTTAATAATGGACATAATTTGGTTTCCCATAAATGTTCTAATGTTTCTTCACCAATATCAAGTTTCAAAAAATAACTAGCACCGATCTGATAATCTTTGGTGAGCCCAACTTCTGGAGCAATGATCGCAGTATTCAGGTGTGAAAGTATTTCTTTGATAGTATCATTTGCTAGCATATTTTCAGCTGAAGTTTGCGCTGTGATTTCTAAAAAAGTAAAACGACGCCTCATCGCAAAATCAAACGTATCAACTGAACGGTCAATATCGTTCATTGTTCCAATAATATATACATTCTCTGGTACATAGAACTTTTCTGTCGGATCAGCATGTAAATTAGCATATTGCGTATAAACTCCATCTTTATGACCACGATACTCAGGATCGATAGAGAAAAATAACTCACCAAAAACTCTAGCTATCTCACTACGATTGATCTCATCAATAATAAATACATAAGTGCTATCTAAGTCATTTAAGGCTTGTTCAACAAAACGTTTAAAACTTCCAGATTTTAATTCGAAGCTCACAACTCCCCCAATGGTACTCGCCGGACGCAATCCTTCGACAAAATCGGTGTAATCATAACTCGGATGGAATTGTACGAAGCCTAGCTGTCGTCGCTGTGTTTCAGTTAGATTATTTATATTATTCACTTTTCCATTAGAAATCAGTTCAGCTGCGATATTTTTAGCTAAATACGTTTTTCCCGTTCCAGGAGCTCCATGTAAAATAATATTTTTGCTTGCTAATAATTGTTCACAATAACCACTTATTTTTCTATTATTATTTTCCTTGAGTACATATTCATGATAATCCCACAAAATAACACTTAGATGATAACCATCCAATTCTGGAAAGCGCTCCATCATCATCACCGTCAATCCATGATTTTGGTGATAGACCCAACCTTCCTTTTGGGGGGTATATAATTTTTTCCAGATTTTATCATTATCTAAATTCATATTAATTCCTACATACGTATTTTCAGCTGAATAGGCACATAATAATTTAGTAATGATAGCTGGCCGTGTAAAAAATGAATTTTTACTACTAAATTCTGCACTATCAAAATCTTTTTTTATACCTGCTTCAAGGATCGCAATTAAATCTGCTTTTAGCTTTGTAAATTCTGCTTCAAGTTCAGAAGCTGGAATCGGTTGATTACGTTTATTACAATAAACTTGCTTCTCTTTATTCCAATAGATACCGAACTTATTTGCGCTGCCACCCCTGATCCCTAAGTGTAGATCACGATATTTTCCAGCTTCGATCTCATAGCACAGTGACTTGTTAGCTGGACCTCTACCGATAACATATTCGTCTAATTCCATTGTTTTGATCCGGTCAAGTGGCCATTCTTTCAAAAATTCTTTTGCCAACTGTATATTTTGTTTCTTCCACGCCTCTGCTCGTTTTAACAGTGCTGATTTATTTTCAAAATACCAATCCGAAAAGTGTTTTATATTGATTTTTACCATCCTGTCACCCCATCGTTTTTATATAGCATACAATAAGCTTAGTAGCCGATGCACCTAAAACGCATATAAATTTAGACAAAAAAGTTCCATTAGAAATTTTTTCTAATTTCTTAAAAAGCATCTCAATAGTTAGGTAGTGACTCTAACAATTGAGATGCTTCATATTAATCTAGTACTGAAAATTTTAGACAGTTATATTTTTGCTTAACGTAGTGTATAATTATAATTGAATTGTGTATTACGTTAATGAAAAAACATGGAATCATACAAAACTGAAATCTTGCTAGGATAAGTAGCGCGATTACGAAACCAAAACGACATTTTTTTGCATTTGAGGTTTTAGAGCTATGTTGTTTTGTATGACTCCAAAACCGTAAGTTGGGAAACAGAATTAAAGAACTGGTTTTAGAGCTATGTTGTTTTGTATGACTCCAAAACCTACTTTTTTGACAAAAAATTAATTACTTTCGTTTTAGAGCTATGTTGTTTTGTATGACTCCAAAACGTATGTTTATGAGAGTTATTTTGAAGGATAGTTTTAGAGCTATGTTGTTTTGTATGACTCCAAAACTGGTTACACTTCACTATCTCAAATGATCTCGTTTTAGAGCTATGTTGTTTTGTATGACTCCAAAACTCTTGATAATGTCTGCAATCACATCTAATGGTTTTAGAGCTATGTTGTTTTGTATGACTCCAAAACTGAGCGATCGCATATTGTACCTGCGTTGGATGTTTTAGAGCTATGTTGTTTTGTATGACTCCAAAACACATAGCTATAAATAATTTATCAATGAATGTTTTAGAGCTATGTTGTTTTGTATGACTCCAAAACAAGCAAGATGTAAAAGATTTTGTCACAGTAGTTTTAGAGCTATGTTGTTTTGTATGACTCCAAAACTATTTGTGTGGGGGGGTAAAGCGAAATTCAGTTTTAGAGCTATGTTGTTTTGTATGACTCCAAAACACAACGATCGGTAATCGCTTTGCTAATTTCGTTTTAGAGCTATGTTGTTTTGTATGACTCCAAAACAGCATCTGATTGTGATGTTTCGTTGGCGCTGTTTTAGAGCTATGTTGTTTTGTATGACTCCAAAACGATCAGCAGGGTTGATCGTTACAGTAGCTTTGTTTTAGAGCTATGTTGTTTTGTATGACTCCAAAACAAAAGCATTAATACTAAAGCCGTGTTTATAGTTTTAGAGCTATGTTGTTTTGTATGACTCCAAAACAATGGCATTAAAAATCTGTTTAGCGATGTTGTTTTAGAGCTATGTTGTTTTGTATGACTCCAAAACGAACGGCATGTCACTATCTTGAATATCGATGTTTTAGAGCTATGTTGTTTTGTATGACTCCAAAACTATACTAAAACGTATTAATGTATACTTGTAAGTTTTAGAGCTATGTTGTTTTGTATGACTCCAAAACGCTGCGCATATATGCAAGGAAGATTGGCCAGTTTTAGAGCTATGTTGTTTTGTATGACTCCAAAACAACAATTGACTCAAACAGCTTTGAAGAATAGTTTTAGAGCTATGTTGTTTTGTATGACTCCAAAACATTGGCGTGTTTATTGGATGGGCGGTGAATGTTTTAGAGCTATGTTGTTTTGTATGACTCCAAAACGATGTTATTAGCTGTTTTGAATGGTGTCATGTTTTAGAGCTATGTTGTTTTGTATGACTCCAAAACGTAATTTTGGCCAAAATGCTGATGGAGGTTGTTTTAGAGCTATGTTGTTTTGTATGACTCCAAAACTGAGGTAGGCTTGTTCGGAGGTGCTGATGAGTTTTAGAGCTATGTTGTTTTGTATGACTCCAAAACGTATCGGCGGATCAGATAAAAATTAGTAAGGTTTTAGAGCTATGTTGTTTTGTATGACTCCAAAACAGTTTTAAAGAGAGTTTTCACTGTAAATAGTTTTAGAGCTATGTTGTTTTGTATGACTCCAAAACGAGCCAGAGTCTCTTAAATCTGAAAGCATTGTTTTAGAGCTATGTTGTTTTGTATGACTCCAAAACTTCAATCTTTAACACCTCTTCTTTCATTTCGTTTTAGAGCTATGTTGTTTTGTATGACTCCAAAACGTCGCTATTGTCCACTAATTACTCAAAAAAGTTTTAGAGCTATGTTGTTTTGTATGACTCCAAAACAAAACAAAGTGCTTTTTGAAGGCCGTGTTTGTTTTAGAGCTATGTTGTTTTGTATGACTCCAAAACTATTCAGCAACAAGTTCGGTGACTACCTGGGTTTTAGAGCTATGTTGTTTTGTATGACTCCAAAACAAGGCCAAGTTAGGAAAGGGGGCTAGTATAGTTTTAGAGCTATGTTGTTTTGTATGACTCCAAAACTATTCAGCAACAAGTTCGGTGACTACCTGGGTTTTAGAGCTATGTTGTTTTGTATGACTCCAAAACAAACGTTTTTTGAGTCGATA
>NZ_AYYW01000056.1 GCF_001434535.1 Ligilactobacillus animalis KCTC 3501 = DSM 20602 | reverse complement strand
AAAGTGTTGATCTTACCTTCCGTATAGTTAATGTGCCCGACATTGACATCAATAGCTGTTACATGGTCAGTTTTAGGCTTTGTTTCAATATTGACTTCAAAAGGTAAACTTGCCCAATATTTACCATTTTCACGGTAAATTGAAACAACTTTTAATTCACCAGTTAACAACTTATCGCCACTCATGTGAATGTCATACCAATTCTTAATTCCATGTGGTTTATCCAAGCGCAACTTACCCTTAATAATCTTGGCACGGTCAGTTTTAAAACCCTGTCTAGTGGCTTTCTTTGATTTAAAACGTGGTTTACCCCAATCAACTTGTGCCTTATCAAAAAAGTTCTTCCAAGCTTTATTTAAGTCGCTAATTGCTAGTTGTAAGCAACGGGCTGAAAAACGATATTGCCAATCAGCTTTATTAGCCACTAACTCGTTGCGAGCCTTGTATTCATTTGGTCTGAGGCGCTTATCATCTAAGATCAGTGCTTCTTCATACATATCATTCCATAAAGCCAAACCAGCATTCCAGCGATATCTGCGATAATCACACAAGTCATCTAAGACTTTCTACATGGTTTTATTTGGATAAAGTCTAACTTTTTGGGTTCTTAACACCATTATTTTCACCACCTTTCAAAGATTTGTCGTTTTCTAGTTTATGCTTATATTTACGTAAACCATATAAACGACAGGAAAATACGTGTACAATACTCACCATATCATCAATCATTTCTTGCGTTGGACTAGTTTTAACATTATTCAATACCACAATCTTAGTATTATGTATTTTACATAATCGTTCAAACC
>NZ_AYYW01000055.1 GCF_001434535.1 Ligilactobacillus animalis KCTC 3501 = DSM 20602 | reverse complement strand
ACCGTTGACCTCCTGCGTGCAAAGCAGGCGCTCTCCCAGCTGAGCTAAAGCCCCATATAATGGGCCTAAGTGGACTCGAACCACCGACCTCACGCTTATCAGGCGTGCGCTCTAACCAGCTGAGCTATAGGCCCATTTAGCTCTGAGAGTAAACCTCTCAAAACTAAACAAAGTTTACGATAAAGTGCAGGTTTCCGAAATTATCCTTAGAAAGGAGGTGATCCAGCCGCAG
>NZ_AYYW01000007.1 GCF_001434535.1 Ligilactobacillus animalis KCTC 3501 = DSM 20602 | reverse complement strand
GAAGTACATTACAAATGAGCATGTAGTTTTTTCTAACTTGATTTGACAATTCAGGACTTAAAATTTTTATGTTTGAATTTAGGAGTTTGCGGACTAAAACTTTATTATTAGGCGTTTTTTAGCTATTTGAGAAAATCGTTTTTTAAATGTAAATCGTTAAATTAAGACATTAGATAAAAAAATTAATCTTTTGCTGGATAAAAACGTTTTTTTAGAAGATAACCTTTAGATTTTCATAATTTAAATTGTTTTTTGCTTAGTAAAAATTTAATATTAAATTGTAGAATGATAACTTAAGGTCAGATCAATTGGAGGAAAAAAATGCTTTCAAAAAATAATCATAAATTATCTAACCAAAAACTATCTGCTAAAAAGCAACGTTTTAAAATAAAGAAATTGAGTGTAGGGGTAGCGTCTGTTTTGGTAGGTACTATGTTTGCCACCTATACAGGAGTGGATCGTGCGTCAGCGGATACTCAGGTTGATCCCGCAGTGACAATGACAGAAACTGACGATACAAAAGAGACATCTGAGAATGATACTTTAAAATCTACTGAAGCATCGACCGAAGTGACTGAAACGATGCCGGAAAACACCGAAACAGAGACAGTCGAGGATACAGAAACACCAGTTGAAACTTCTGTGACACCAGCTCCAACTATTCAAGCGGAAACAGAAAACTCAGTGGTCGATACTGAGGCTCCTGAAGCGTCAGCAAATACAGAGGCAAAAACAGTAACTAATGAGGCAGATCCAGTTCCTGTTGTTGAAAACGAATACAGCTAAAGTTCAGGATTTAGAGCGGCTAAAGCTAATGAAGTTAAAGTTTATAGCTTAGATAGTCAAGTTGCGATTAAAAATGGTGGTGCTAAAGTAACGGCGATGGATGGTTATGTGGATAAGAAAAAACATACCACAAGATCTGAAGTCGTTCGTGTAGAAGTTAAATATGTCCCAAGTGCAAAAACAGGTAAAGAATTACCGATCTCGATCGAGTTGACCAGTAATTCTAATTATGAACTGCCAAGTTCGATCAAAGTAAATGGCACTTCTGTTGCACTGACTGGAGATGGTTACTATTATTCCAAAAATGTTAAGGTCAGACCTAACGAAGAAGGCCTGATCGAGTTTACGGTCAATGTTTCAGGTCGTTTAAATAAAGTGACTTCCTTCAATATATACATCGCTACGGCTAATCAAGGGTATGGCCAACCTTTCCCAGCTAAGCATCAGGGCCAAGCTTTTATCAATAACGCTTTAGTTGCAACTAATAAATTTGATTCTAAAGCCTATAATGATGTGATCCAGGAATTAGAAGCACCGGCTGATAAAGTAGAATAAGTAGAAGTACCGTATGAAACCGTATATAAAGCAGATCCAGAACTGCTCGGGGGCCAACGTCAAGTGGAGAAAAAGGGTGTTTCAGGGCAAAAAACAGTCATTACGACACATGTTCTAGGGGCAAATAACCAATTCGTTGCTAAAACGAGTGAAGAGATCACCAAACAACCAGAAGCAGAGATCGTTCGCGTCGGGACTAAGGCGGAAACTACAACTGAAGCCATTCCATTTGTAACGGTCTACGAAGAAGATCCAGCCATGAAGGTCACAGATAAAGAAGTGATCGCGGTGGCAGGGGTCGCAGGTCAAAAAGTGACGACAAAAACATATACTTTAAATGAACAGACTGGTGAACTAACGACCCAAGAAACAGTGAAGGTGACCGATCCAGTCAATCAAGTTATCAAGCACGGACCAAGTGGTGAGATCAATTACCAAACAGAATATCGTGAAAATAAGAACCTTACTGCGGGTGAAACGAAAGTCATTCAAGCTGGTAAAAAAGGTGCTTCGACTAAGGTCTATGACCCAGTAAATGGTACAGCTACGGCGACCTTTAGTCCAAAAACTGAAGCTAGTGTGACAAGAGAGCCACAATTGATCGTCGTTTTAGTTGAAAATAGTGGTGTAGTCGATATGTATCTATCGACTGACGTTTCTAAATTAGCACCACTCTGGGATAAGATGGAAGATGGCGACAAGTTACTTTGGATCAGTGCTTTGCGGATCCCAGAAAAATTTGATGATGCTAAAGCAAGTTATTCGGTCAAAGGACAAGATACAGCGATCAAACCATTAGAAAGCATTGGCACGATCACAGCTGATCAAATTCCAGCACGGTTTAATATTTCCGATGAGGATCTTAAAAATGCGGAAATTCGTTTAGAGACTGACCTCTTTACAGAAAATGAGAATTCTTTGATCAATAATAAAGCTTTGGTAAATCTATTGAATAAAGCTGGTTCACGGGTGATCTCGATCAGAAATACCGGCCAAAACAAACAGGAATTCAAAAAGTTTGGTTTTGCGGAAAAAGCCTTCCAAAAAGCTAAGATGCCATACAAATTGGATGATCAAGCTGGATTGCTCAGTGTGACACCAAACTTGATCCCAACGATCGTATATAAGCCATTGACGATCGCGATCGCTGATCCATCAGGTGAATTGCAGATCACATCTGCTCAATTAAAAGTTGGCTCTGAGGTAAAAGATCTTAAAGTAGCTGCTGGTAAAGTTCAGGATGAATATACACCGAAAGATGATACGCCGATCGAAGAAGTCAGCTATGCTTTTGCAGGTAAAGCAACACAAACACGTGCGATCGAATTTAACGTAACTGCAGATGGCAAGTCAGTAGCTAAATTATCAACAAATGTGCAACCAAAAGCTCATTTTGAAGTTACAACACCAACAAATGAGATCATCGAAGTCGGGACGAAACCAACTTCGACTTCAGAAGAGATCCCATTTGAAACGATTTACGTGACTGATGAAAAGATGCGGGCCGATGCCCCAGAAGTTGTCTTGGTTGAGGGTAAGGTTGGCCAAAAAGTGACGACGATCAACTACACGCACGATCTAAACACAGGTAAAGTGACTGCCCAGCCACCACAAGAAGTTATCACTGCTAAACCGATAACTCATCAGATCAAACGTGGTGTGGGTAAAGAAACTTCGCTCCCATATACAACAATTTATCAAGCAAGTGAAAAATTAGACTTAAACAAACAAGAGATCAAAGTTAAAGGTAAAAATGGTGTCTTGCAACCAAATGGGGTGGTCACTAGAGCTGCTGTTACCGAAATCATCTTAGTTGGGACCAAGCCAACGGTCGAAGAAAAGACGCTAGATTTTACGACTTTATACACGGCTGATCCAATGAGTTTACCAACTGATCCAGAAGTGATCGAACAAGTTGGTAAGGCTGGTAAACAAGTAACGACGACTAAATATAAAGTTGATCGCAAAACTGGGGCGGTAACAGCTTTAGAACCAACAGTCGAAACGACTCCTGCGGTCGATCAGATCGTAAAACGCGGGACTGGTAAGACGACTATTGTAGCTAAGCCAACCAAATATGTTGCTAATGTCGAGTTAGCAAATAAGACGACACGTGAAGTCGTGGCTGGGGTCGATGGGGTCGTTCATCCAAATGGTAAGGTCTTGACCGAAGTGGTTGCTCGTGTGATCGAAGTTGGGACTAAACCAGTCGTGGTCGAAACTGCGATTGAGCCGCAAGTGATCTACCAAGATGATCCAACGATGAAAAAAGATGATCCAGAAGTGATCGTGGTTCCAGGCACAGCAGGTAAGACGATCGAAACAACGACCTTTACTGTCAATGAACAAACGGGTGAAGTAAGCTCAAGTACAGCCGTTGAAACGATCAAAGCGATCGACCACGTGATCAAGCGTGGTAGTGGTGAAGAAAATCAGATCCCATACCAAACACGCTATGAAGCTGATGAAACAATGGCAAATGGCACAACAGCCGTTAAAGTCGCTGGTCAAGTAGGTATCAAACATCCAAATGGTACAACGACTAAAGAACCAGTAACTGAACTCATCTTAGTGGGTACTAAGCCAGTTGTAGTTGAAACGGCAATTGAACCACAAGTGATCTACCAAGATGATCCAACGATGAAAAAAGATGATCCAGAAGTGATCGTGGTTCCAGGCACAGCAGGTAAGACGATCGAAACGACAACGTTTGCGGTAAATGAACAAACGGGTGAATTAAGTTCAAGTGTTGCGACTGAAATGATCAAAGCGATCGATCGTGTGATCAAGCGTGGTAGCGGTGAAGAAACGCAGATCCCATATCAAACGCGCTATAAAGCTGATGCAACCAAGACAAATGGTGAAAAAGCAGTCAAAGTAGCCGGTCAAGTGGGTATCAAACATCCAAATGGTACAGTAACTAAAGAACCAGTAACTGAACTGATCTTAGTTGGGACTAAACCGGTTGTAGTTGAAACAGCAATTGAACCACAAGTAATCTACCAAGACGATCCAACGATGAAAAAAGATGATCCCGAAGTGATCGTAGTTCCAGGCACAGCGGGTAAGACGATCGAAACGACAACGTTTGCGGTAAATGAACAAACGGGTGAATTAAGTTCAAGTGTTGCGACTGAAGCGATCGCAGCAATCGACCGTGTGATCAAGCGTTGTAGTGGTGAAGAGACACAGATCCCATACCAAACACGCTATAAAGGCGATGAGTCACTAGCTAAAGGGGAAAGAGTCGTAGCGATCCCAGGCCAAGTAGGTATCAAACATCCAAATGGTACAGTAACTAAAGAACCAGTAACTGAGATCATTTTGGTCGGGACCAAGCCAGAGGTAGTAGTCGAAGAACTCGATTTCACGATCTTATGTGAAGCCAATCCGACCTTACCAGTGGGGACGACAGTCATCGTACAAGCAGGGGAAAAAGGACAAAAGATCAAGACCATAACTTATCGCGTTGATGAAGAGACCGGTGAATTGATCGCTGAAGAAACTGAAGAAGTGATCGCACCAGTTACTCAATTGGTCAAACAAGGGACTAAGGTAGAAGAACCACAACCCGAAGTAAAACCAGTGGCTAAGGTGGAAACACCTAAAGCGCAACCAAAAGTTGAATTACCACAAACTGGGGATGTCAACGAAAATAACTTATCGCTACTTGGCTTGCTCGGACTTACGGGAGCTGGACTTTTAGCTGTCGGACGTCGTAAACGTCAAATCAAATAGTTGAAAAGATCAGTGCTCATCCTGGATGGGTGCTGATTTTTTTAGTATTTAGGTAAAAAAATTGCTTTTGCAAAACGAAAGCGGTAACTTCAGTATGAGAGTGGTTATTTATCGAACTTACAATTTGTAAGCATGTTTCGTGACAAATTGGAAAATGTTTGTATAATCAAGAGTAGTAAGTAAAAGAAAGTGGGAGTGAAAATGGAAAAGGTAAAAAATATTATTATCGGTTTTGGTAAGGGTGGTAAAACTTTAGCCAAGACTTTGGCAACTAAAGGCGAGGAAGTTTTAGTGATCGAACGTTCTGACCAGATGTATGGGGGAACATGTATCAATATCGGTTGCTTACCCTCCAAACGCTTGATCATCGAAGCTGAGAAAAAGGCTGATTTCAGTCAAGCTGTTACTGGTAAAAATGAGATGACAGCTTTCTTGCGGGATAAGAATTACCACATGTTGGCTGACGAACCGACTGTGCGTGTTTTAGATGGAACCGCTAAGTTCAAGTCAGACCATGTAGTCACAGTAACGACGCCTGCTGGTGAGACCCTAGATTTTGAAGGGGAACGGATCTTTATCAATACTGGAGCTGAACCAGTGATATTACCGATCCCAGGTCTAGCAGATAGCAAGTATCTATTGGATTCAACTGGTGCGATGGATCAAAGTGAATTGCCTAAAGAATTGGTGATCATTGGTGCTGGTTATATCGGGCTTGAATTTGCTAGCATGTTTGCCAATTATGGTGCTAAGGTCACAGTTTTGGATGCATCAGATAAGTTTATTCCAAGAGAAGATGATGATATTTCCCAAATGGTCTTTGATGACTTGAGTGCTTTGGGGATCGACTTTAAGTTGGGTGTCAAGATCAAAGAAGTTTGCGACCTTGAGGATAAAGTTGAGATCGTCTATGAAAACGATGGTGAACATACCGTAACAGCGGATAAAGTTTTAGCTGCGACGGGACGTAAACCGCGGACTAGCGAACTAGGCTTAGAAAATACCGCGATCAAATTGGATGAACGTGGAACAGTGGTCGTTGATGATCAATTGCATACCAGTGTTCCTGGTGTCTGGGCGATCGGGGATGTTAAAGGTGGGTTGCAATTCACCTATATCTCTTTAGATGATTTCCGGATCATTAAAGATGAACTTTTTGGCGCTGGCAAACGTCGGATCAGTGATCGTAAAAATGTGCCTTATAGCGTCTTTATCGAACCGCCATTGTCTAAAGTTGGTCTAAATGAAAAAGAAGCTAAAGCAGTAGGGATCGAATATAAGCTCTTCAAGTTACCAGTTGCAGCTATTCCTAAGGCCCGGGTCTTAAAGGATACTCGGGGACTCTTTAAAGTTTTAGTCGATCCTGAAACTGACTTGATCTTAGGGGCTACGATCTATGCTAAAGAATCACACGAGTTGATCAATTTGCTCAGTTTGGCGATCAATGCTAAATTACCATACACAATGTTGCGTGATCAGATCTATACCCATCCAACGATGAGTGAAGCGCTCAATGATGTTTTAAAGTAAAGTAAGGTAATTATATAATGCGAATTTTTGTAGTCGGTGCTACTGGTCGAGTTGCATCAGAATTGGTCAAAGAGCTAGTTGCTAAGGGGCATCAAGTAACCGCAACTGCGCGTCATCCGGAAAATGTCTCGTTGAAGGATTCACCCCAAGTGACTGCAGTCAAATTAGATCTGCATGCTTCAAAAGAAGAATTGGCAGAATTGATCGGTCAACAAGATGCGATCTACTTTACAGCCGGTTCACGTGGTAAAGATCTCTTACAGACCGACGCTTTTGGGGCTGTCAAGACGATGCAAGCAGCCGAGTTGAATGGTATCAAACGTTATATCATGTTGAGCTCATTACATGCCTTAGAACCAGAATTTTGGCATGAGAACGGTTTAGCTCAGATCATGGATTATAACATTGCCAAATTCTTTGCGGACCACTATCTAGTGCATAACACGGACTTAGATTATACGATCTTACAACCAACAGCTTTGACCGAAGAACCTGGTACAGGTAAGATCACGGTCGGGGCGACTAAAGTTTCTAAAAATCCGATCCCAGATGTGGCCTTGACCTTAGCTGAGATCTTGGAACATGACAATACACGCAAAAAAGTTATCATGATGAGCAGTGGTGATACACCGATCGCTCAAGCTTTGGCAAACGTATAGTAATGGCTAACTAAAAAGCCGACCAGCACCGGTCGGCTTTTTAGTTAGCTTAAAGAGCGTTTGAACTCAGCTGCTAACGCTGGAAGTAAAGGTTCATATGTACTTAGAGTCTTTAAGGCTTCACTTGGACTTGCACTAGGTGAGAGCGTGATCATCGGTGCTACCGAAAGAACAGGCATTTTGAGCCCTTGCATGACTAAACGTAAGGCGATCTGGACTTGGGAGCCACCGTGTCCACCAAAAGTAACTAAGCAAGCGGGTTTTCCTTGCCATTCACAATAGAGATAGTCAAGCGCATTTTTCAAGACCGCAGGATAGCCCCAGTTATATTGCGGAACGATGAAGATAAAGCCCGCGTAAGCAGCGATCTTTTCACTCCAACGTTTGGTCTTCTCATGCTGGTAAATACCAGTTTGGGGCATTTCACTTTCATCTAAGAAGGGTAAGTCAAAATCAGCTAGATCGATGATATCGTAAGTCAGCTCAGCTTGAGGCAGATTTTTTGCGAACCATTCAGCAATCGAGGGGCTCCGGCGCCCAGGACGCGTACTACCGATGATGATCCCGATTTTTTTCATAAAATTTCACCTCGTGACTTTAATTTTAGAAGTAAAATCTCAGATTGGCAAATTAAAACGTGAGAATGTGGTATATTATTCCTAAAGGGTTGCAGACTAGCAACTAGAATTTCAGTGGGGGAAGCTAAATGAGTGTAATTATTGAGATAAAAAATCTTAGCTTTGCGTACGATGAAGCGAGTCAAAAAAAGACATTGTCGCAGATCGATTTAACGATCGAACAAGGGCAGTGGGTCGCTTTGATCGGCCATAATGGAAGTGGCAAGAGTACTCTGGCTAAATTGCTCGATGGGCTATTGACGCCAACTGAGGGGACGATAACTGTGGCCGGTCTTCCTTTGAATGAAGAAAATATTTGGGCGATCAGAGATCAGATCGGGATGGTCTTTCAGAATCCGGATAATCAATTTGTGGGCGCAGATGTTGAAGGGGATGTGGCCTTTGGCTTGGAAAATCGAGGTGTACCCTATGAACAAATGCATCAACATGTTCAAGAAGCCTTGGAAGCTGTTAACATGCAGGCTTTTGCCAAACACGAACCGGTCCGGCTTTCGGGTGGACAAAAGCAGCGCGTTGCGATCGCAGGCGTCTTGGCGATTAGACCACAGATCGTGATCTTCGATGAATCGACCAGTATGCTTGATCCCGAGGGCCGAGCCGAGTTAGTTGCTTTAATGCGACGCTTGAATAAAGAAGAAGGTTTTACAGTCATTTCGATCACACATGATATCGATGAGGCGGCTCTGGCTGATCGGATCATTGTGTTAGAGCAAGGTAAAGTGATCGATGATGATACCCCAGAAAATATCTTTACCCGGGGCAATGAATTGAGTAAAGTGGGGTTAGATGTACCTTATCCCGAACGGTTGAAGCATGAGCTAGCTAAGCTGGGGATCAAAGTACCCGAAAAATATTTGACAGAAAAGGAATTGGTGGACTGGTTATGGCAATTCAACTTGAAAAATTAAGCTATACGTATCAAGCCGAGACCCCGTTAGCCCAACAAGCTCTAAAAGATGTGAGCTTTACGATCAAAGATCAAAGTTTTACCGCTATTGTTGGACATACTGGGAGTGGAAAGTCCACCTTGCTCCAGCATTTAAATGGACTTTTAAAACCTACTAGTGGTCGTTTGACAGTCAATGGGCAGGTGATAACGCCAGCGACTAAAAATAAAGAGTTGGCCAAGTTGCGCCAAGAAGTTGGTTTCGTGTTTCAATTTCCTGAAGCTCAACTATTTGAAGAGACGGTCTTAAAGGATATTGCCTTTGCACCGAAAAATTTTGGGGCAACGGCTGAAGAAGCTGAAAAGATCGCGCGTGAAAAAGCCAAACTCGTTAATTTAGATGAAAGTGTGTTGGAGCGTTCACCGTTTGAGCTTTCTGGGGGGCAGATGCGTCGGGTCGCGATCGCAGGGATCTTAGCGATGTCACCTAAAGTTTTAGTTTTAGATGAACCGACTGCAGGCCTAGACCCGAGCGGACGTGCCGAAATGATGGCGTTATTCAAACGACTTCATGAAAAAGAAAAATTGACGATCATTTTAGTGACCCATCAAATGAACGATGTGGCTAATTTTGCCGATCAAGTTTTAGTGATGGAATCAGGGCGCTTGCTCGCCGATAAAACACCAGCTGAGCTCTTTTCTGATCCCGACTGGCTAAAAGCACATCACTTAAATCTGCCACAAACGACCGCATTTGCGCAGCGGTTAGTCGAACGGGGATTGAAATTTGCGCAGCTACCGTTGACTGAACATGAATTAGCACAAATTTTAGCGACAAAAATAAAAGAACAGGGGGCTGAAAATGGATAAATTATTACTCGGACGTTATATACGGGGTGATTCTTTGGTACATCGCCTTGATCCCCGTGCCAAAATGATCTTGTGTTTTTACTTTGTGTTGATCATTTTTTTATGTAACAACTGGCAATCATATCTGCTATTAGGAACTGTGACCTTGCTCAGTGTTTTACTTTCAAAGATCAGCCTGAGTTATTTTGTCAAAGGGGTCATACCGTTGATCTGGCTGATCTTATTTACAGTCCTCTTGCAGGTCTTCTTCACCCGTGGCGGCACGACTTATTGGCAATTTGGACCACTGACCTTGACACAGTTTGGCTTAGTCAATGGTTTTTATGTCTTTTGTCGTTTTGTGTTGATCATTTTTATGTCGACACTTTTGACCGTGACAACGACACCACTTGCGATCGCGGATGCAACTGAATCGTTGATGCAACCGTTAAAGAAACTAAAGGTCCCAGTGCACGAGATCGCTTTGATGTTGTCGATCGCATTGCGTTTTGTGCCGACTTTGATGGATGAAACGACTAAGATCATGAATGCACAACGCTCGCGTGGGGTCGATTTTAGTGAAGGCAGTTTGATCTCCCGGATAAAGGCCGTGATCCCGCTATTGATCCCCTTATTTGTCAGTGCCTTGACGCGGGCGGAAGATCTGGCAACTGCGATGGAAGCGCGTGGTTATCGTGGAGGAGAAGGGCGAAGCAAGTATCGTTTGCAAGTTTGGCATTTACAAGATACGCTAGCGCTAGTATTCTTTTTCCTAGTGACCCTTGCTTTGATATTTTTGAGAAATTGAGGAATTTTAATGACGAAGCGTTATATGATAACTTTAGCCTATGATGGCACTAATTTTGCGGGTTTTCAGGCCCAACCTAAGCAACGGACCGTGCAGTCAGTTCTAGAAAAAGCACTCAACAAGATGAGTAAATTTGACGACTACATCACGATCTATGGCTCGGGGCGCACTGACTCGGGTGTCCATGCTTTGGGGCAAGTCATTCACTTTGATTTTCCCCATGATATCTCACCAGAAGGGATGCTCAAGGGGTTAAACTCAATGTTGCCCCTTGATTGTGAGGTCATCGACTGCAAGATCGTCAGTGATGACTTTCATGCGCGCTTTACCACTCATGGCAAGCGCTATATGTACCGTGTCAGCCGTTCGTGGTTTACCGATCCTTTCAAACGTTTCTACACGGGACATTACAAATATCCCCTTGATATCAAGCGGATCGAAGAAGCGATGCCCGATGTCGTGGGGACCCATGATTTTTCGAGTTTTGTAGCTTCAGGCAGTCAAACTAAAGATCATGTCCGAACGATCTATGAGGCTACCGTCAGAGAAGACAAAGAAAACAATGAAGTGATCTTTGAATTCTACGGCAACGGCTTTTTGTATAATCAAGTGCGGATCATGGTAGCGACCTTGTTAGAGATCGGAAATGGTAAACGTCCAGTCCATGATTTTTTGCGCTTGTACGAAGTCAAAGACCGCAATGAATGTCGGGAAACAGCACCCGCAAGTGGACTTTATCTGAAGAAAGTGTATTATGAATAAAATAATAGCTTGATTTTACGATTTATTGAAAGTTATAATTGACTATACCTAAAAAAAATCGTAATATAGTATTTGGTATTGTTTGCCCCACAGTAAGCCCCGTTAATCTTATTGTTTGTCAAACATGTATACATTAAATGGAGGAAATAAACGTGCGTACAACATATATTGCAAAACCAGGCGAAGTAGAACGTAAATGGTATGTCGTAGATGCAACAGATGTTCCTTTGGGACGCTTATCCACAGTGGTAGCATCTGTTTTACGCGGCAAGAACAAGCCTACTTTCACACCAAACGTTGATACAGGTGACTTTGTGATCGTCATCAATGCAGAAAAAGTT
This sequence comes from Ligilactobacillus animalis KCTC 3501 = DSM 20602, assembly GCF_001434535.1. Lineage (GTDB taxonomy): Bacteria > Bacillota > Bacilli > Lactobacillales > Lactobacillaceae > Ligilactobacillus > Ligilactobacillus animalis. Next base: position 4,253 of record NZ_AYYW01000007.1, on the reverse strand, counting down.
GCTTTGACAGGTCGTAAAGCAACAGATAAGATCTATTACCATCACTCAAACCATCCAGGTGGCTTGAAGGAACGTACAGCTGGTGACTACCGTGAAAAGGATCCAGAAAAATTGATCGCATTATCTGTTAAAGGTATGCTTCCAAAGGGTACTCTTGGTCGTGCACAAGCTAAGAAGCTTCACGTTTACCGTGGTGCAGAACACAAGCATGCTGCTCAAAACCCAGAAGTATTAGACATCACAAACTTAATCTAGGAGGAAAACGAATTTGGCACAAGTACAATATCGCGGCACAGGTCGTCGTAAAAACTCAGTTGCACGTGTGATCTTGGTACCAGGTACAGGTAAGATCACAATGAACGGCAAATCTGCAGAAGAATACATTCCATTTGCAAACTTACGCGAAGTTATGGCTCAACCATTCGTTGCCACAGAAACAAAAGACCAATATGATGTATTGGTAAACGTTAGCGGTGGTGGCTTCTCAGGTCAAGCTGGCGCTACACGTCATGGTATCGCACGCGCTTTACTTGAAGTAGATCCAGACTTCCGCGGTGTCTTGAAGCGTGCAGGTCTCTTGACTCGTGATGCACGTATGAAAGAACGTAAGAAGCCAGGTCTTAAGAAGGCTCGTAAAGCTTCACAATTCTCAAAACGTTAATATCGCGTTATATCAACGTTTCAAACGCATTTCTCACTTCGGTGGGAGATGCGTTTTTTTGTTTTGACCTAGACTTTTCAGAAGATTATGGGATATTTTATTTGCCGTAGACCATTATCAGGAATATCATGGAGAAAGAAAATGGAGTGTGTTAGTCAGATCGTGAAGCTATTATTTCTCTTGCAGAAAAAAGTTCATGATCGTGATATTTGCAATGAATGTTAATGGTGGTAAATAAATTAAGAAGGGAAAAGCTATATTACTTCTAGTAATTCAGGAAAGATATGGCTAGGTGCTAAAAATTGAAAAAGATTAAGCGGTTTTTATTGGAAAGAAAGACAACATGGGAGTTGTTGGGAGTTTATATGGATCATTTTGGTGAAAGGTTACCGATAGCTCAGATGTGTGTAACTGATAGTGAATTGAGAGAAATTCTGATCAGAGCTTTACTCGAGAATAAGAAGTATAAGTTGAATATTCCCAAGGGATGTATTGTATAGATCCATAAGATGATTAATAAATCAGATTTGACGTAATAGAACTTTGGAGCAAGAAGTTGCTACGATCAAACAAAGGACAGCCGATTTAAGAATCACAGAAGATAGAGATTGATCTGCAGAAAAATGGCTAATCTGCAGAAATATTGTTGTCTATATTATATAAATATGATCAACCAAAAGAACCAGCACATCGTGGGATCCACAACGTGCTGGTTCAATTTGATTGGGCGTAGAATTTAGCTTGGCAGTAAGTGCGTGAATAGTCAAAAATGCGCCCATCATTTAAATAATAAATATCTTCGAGTCGTAAAGCGGGACTATTAGGGGGCAAGTCTAGTAATTTAGCTTGAGCTTCATCGAGCAAAACACTATCAAAGTATTTATCCGAAAAACCGATCTTTAGGCCTTGGGCGCGTAAATAGCTAAAGATCGAGCCTTCTGCTACAGTAGCGGGTAAATGGCCGACGAGATCGGCAACATAAAAAGATTCTTCTAGCCAAAAAGGTTTACCATCTAAATATTGTAACCGCAAAATGCGGTAGACCAAACTGCCGACTGGGAGCTGTAAATTTTTAGCAATTTCAGGTTCGGCGGGGAGTTTTTCAAAAGCGAGGACACGGTTGGTGATCCGTTCGTGAAAATTACCAAAAAAACCAGCAGTATTTTGAAATAAAGGATCATAATCTTGGCGTTGGCGCCGTCTGACAAAGATCCCACTTCCCTGAACTTGGTAGACTACATGCGAATTTTCGAGATTCTTAAGTGCTTGCATCATCGTGTTTTTGCTCACACCATACATTTCCATCAATTCGGTCAAACTGGGCAGTTTAGTTCCATGGGAAAGTTGATTATCATCGATATAAGATTTGAGCTTGTTTGCGATCGCTTGATGTTTTAACATATGCTATTTCACCTCATATTTCAGTATAGCATAATGAAAACGCTTGACAAAATGTTTGGTAACAATTTAGCATATAAGTGTACCCAAACAATTATACATAATCTAAGAAAGGGGCTTATGCAAATGATCCATCAAACATTAAAACCATTTCCAAAAGATTTCTTATGGGGGGCTTCGACTTCGGCTTACCAAGTTGAGGGTGCCAGTTTAGAAGACGGCAAAGGACCATCTTTTCAAGATACCAAGGAATTGCCACCAGGGACCGCTGATCTAACGGTCTCAGTTGATCATTATCATCGTTACAAAGAAGACATCGCCTTGATGGCCGAGATGGGTTTTAAAGCATATCGTTTCTCGATCTCATGGTCACGTGTTTTACCAGAAGGGATCGGGAAAGTTAATCCTAAGGGGATCGAATTTTATAATAATTTGATCGATGAATGTTTGAAATATGATATCGAACCGATCATCACGATGTTTCATTTCGACATGCCGGCAGCTCTGGAAGAAAAAGGTTCTTGGAGCAATGCGGAATCTTCCGAATGGTTCAAGGAATTTGCTCAAGTGCTCTTTGAAAATTACGGTGACCGGGTCAAATATTGGTTGACGATCAATGAACAAAATATGATGACTTTAGTTGGACAACTGATCGGTACATTACGTGTGCCAGAAGCAACAACGAACTTGACTAAAGAGATCTATCAACAAAATCACCATCAATTAGTGGCACAAGCTAAAGCGATGCAATTATGCCACGAGATGTTGCCACAAGCCAAGATCGGTCCGGCGCCAAATATCGCGTTGGCTTATCCTAATGGTAATCGTCCAGAAGACATCATCGCGGAACAAAATGCCAATGCGATCCGCAATTGGTTATATTTAGATATGGCTGTTTATGGGCGCTACAATAACTTGGTTTGGGCGTATTTAGAAGCTAAAGATGCAACCCCAACGTTTGCTCCTGGAGATGCCGAAGTCTTAAAGACAGCCAAACCTGATTTTATCGCTTTTAATTACTATACTTCATTTACGGTCGAAGCAAGTGATGGTAGTGAACAGATCGATGACAAGTTTGCTGATCAGCAATCCGCAATGTCTGAACCGGGATATTACCGCAGTGTACAAAATCAAAATTTGAAAAAGACCGAATTTGGTTGGGAGATCGATCCAGTTGGCTTTAGAGCGACCATGCGTGCCTTATATGATCGCTACCAACTTCCATTATTAGTCACGGAAAATGGGATCGGAGCTTATGATGAACTAACTGCAGATGGAAAAGTCCATGACCCATATCGGATCGTTTATTTGCGCGAACACATTGCTCAGATACAAAAAGCGATCTCGGATGGCGTTGAGATGTTAGGCTATAATCCATGGTCAGCGATCGACCTGATCTCAACGCATGAAGGAATCAAGAAGCGCTATGGTTTCATCTATGTTGATCGGGATGAATTTGATCTCAAGACTTTAAAACGTTACCGCAAAGATTCATTTTATTGGTATAAAAAAGTTATTGCGACTAATGGCCAAGATCTCAGTGATCAGTTCTAAACCAAGAGTGGCTGGGGGATGTGCTTAACTATAGACTTGTGTTATGCTAAAGAAAAATCAAGCAGGTGAAAGTATGTACTTCAAACAGATCTATTCCACGCCCCTGGGAGAATTGCTGTTAGTCGGGACCGAAACAGAACTTGTGGGAGCTTGGTTCACTGATCAAAAATATTTTGCTCCTGATTTTTCACTTGAAAAGATCGCAGATGTTGAGACTCCGGCTTTAAAACAAGCTAGAGCATGGCTAACGGAGTATTTTAATGGTCAGATCCCGACTACAAAGATCACGTTAGCACCACAAGTTACGCCTTTTAGGCAGCGAGTATTGCAGCAACTACAGCAGATCCCCTATGGAACTACGGTGACCTACCAAGAGCTAGCAAAACAATTGGCCTCGCATCCAAGGGCTGTCGGTGGGGCTGTAGTGCATAACCCATTGAGTCTTTTTATCCCGTGTCACCGCGTTTTGGCAAGTGACGGCAGTTTGCATGGCTATGCTGGTGGACTTGACCGTAAACAGGCGCTACTAGAACTGGAACAGATCTTATAAAAAATTATTGCCAGATCATTTAAGATATTTTAAAATAACGCAGTTTGTAAAATTAAGTTAGAAAAATAAAAAGCCATTTGTGATAGACTT
>NZ_AYYW01000054.1:2521-6261 GCF_001434535.1 Ligilactobacillus animalis KCTC 3501 = DSM 20602 | reverse complement strand
TTGGTTACACTTGCAGGAACTTATTAAATATTTCGTCCGGCGTCGTGATCCTTGCTGCGATTTCTGCAGATTACACCGGTTTTTTACACTCGCATTTCCAACCTTTCAGCATTTCAACATGTAAAAAGGGATGTGCCAGCATTTGAGCCAGCGCATCCCTTTGCGTTCGGTTTAGTGCAATGTCCTTAGATATTCCAGTGGTTGTGTGGGCGATTGACTGTCTTTTCTGATCTGTTCTTTGAGATCGTTCAAGTTATTCGGGATCCGTTTCATTGTTTGAATGCTCCTGTCTGTTTGATGTTTTGGGTTCAGCATTACGATTTTAGGGTGATTATTACCCCGGATTACTTTCGGGGCGTAAGCTGTGCACTTTGGGGCTATTGAGTTATTACCGAAATTACGTTTTTTAGCTTTCCTATACCCTATAATATATTTTTTTATTATTTATTTATTTCATATTAATATTAAAAATAATAGTAATAATGGTAATACATTATATATATCAATGGTTACAGCGATTTTTAAAAAGTAATATCGGGTAATATTTACCTAAAAACGGTAACTTATTCTAGTTTCATGATTGAAAGCTCTTCGCTTGTCCCTGGTTTTAGTTTTACTCCGATGTATGCTTTGATCGTTTTTCCATTGTCTAATTTTGCCTTAGAGATTATTCCAAGGCGTTCTAATTCCCGTCTGACTTTCTGATTACTCAAGGCTTTATACCCGTTAGCGAAACAATAGCGTTTGTAGGCATCATATAGATATACTTTCTTGGTATATAGCTCTGATCCTAAGATACAGCACTCGTCTAAAAATTCCTGCACTATGTTATTATCGCCTAGCCACTCCCTGCGTAAGCGGTCCATTTCTTCGGTTTCAGAGAAATAGCCACGCTCTAAGACCTTTCGGAACTCTTGCAGGCATTTATAAACGAATGCGGGTTGTTCAGCGTATAACGCCTTTTTGTTATAGCGTTCTTGAAAGTCCGGGATAGAATGGAAAGCAACGATACAAGGACGGCGACCAAAGCCGTTTGACGTATCTTTAAAGCTCGGTAGCTGGTTAGCTCCATAGAATTGTTTGGCGTATGGTCGTATCGTTTTGGCGTTCTCGCCTTTGTTTTCTGCGTCCATTGCGTCGTTACCTGTGATACCTTTGATCAATGCGGGCTCTTTGATGCTATTGCCTCCAATGTCAGCATAGTAATTCAAATTCTTATATTGCAGGCGGGCAATGGTAAACCGGCTATCCGGGTTAGTTAAGTCGCTTAGTCGTACGGTGCTAGTGTTCTCCGGTCCTACTAAGTCACGTAACCAATTAAAGAAGGTGCTTTTACCGTCTCCGCCTTCTGATAGCAAGATAGCGAACTTCTGCAGGTTCTCATAAGATCTATAAAAGCAAAAGCCAATGTACTCCATAATGAACGTTTTAGCATCCCTTAGGCTTTCCTCTAACCAAGCATCTGTTAGCGGTGTTGCTCCGTCTAGCGTGTTTATCGCATACTTGCGACCATGAAATAAGTAATTATCCGGGCTATGCGGTTTCATCTTGCCAGTTCTTAGATCAAATACACCATTTAAAAAATGGACTTGGTACGGGTCCACGTTATCGATTGTGTCCGCTGCGTCTTTGACCGGTGCAATATCTAATATGTATTTAGCAGTCTCTAATACTTCCTTGTTGCTCCAATAATCGACCACCAAGGCACTGATCGCACTTCTTAGCTTGTCTAATGTCATTTTTTCCCACAAACCTGTTTTCTCACTATATCGGTATAATGTGAGATCGTCACCGCTTTGGATCCTTAAATATTTATCGTTTGCTAGGATCATTTGACCCAATTTAACGGGGATGATCTTAATTACGCCTCTGTTATTTTTGTATAGATATGGTGGTAATTGTTGCAGGTCATTCATATCTTTTTGCTTTTCTTTGATAAATGCTTCCATTTCGCTGTTAGTGATCATTTTCTTACCTCTCTCGTTACTATGCTTTTAAAAATTACATTGACTTCACTATCTTTTAGCGGTGGTCTGATATAGTCACGGTTTATCTGCTGTGCGATCGTGTAGGCTGTCGCAAGCTCTGCGCCTGTACCAATGAGCCAACCAATTTGCTTTGTCAGCCACATATTACGCCCGCCACTGTCAACGCCTGCGACTATTTCATCTAATCGCTTGCCAGTAGTCCATTTTTTAACGTTTCCAGTTCGTTTAAAGCTATTTGAATATTGTTGTACTGGTCTATCGTTCAATGCGTCTAATAGCCAGTTAGGGGCATCTAGAATAGTGTTATATGTGTAGTTAGTATTAATACTCCTGTAAGTATCACCATTGATCACGCTAGGCGCTATTACTGTAAAATCAGCCAATAGATCAACGCTAGGGATGAAATTAGTTACACGCTTCTTACTTACTTGGCCACGATAAAAGAGATGTAGGCCACCGCTTGGCGTTTGCTCGATATATGTATCAGCAGGCAATTTATAGCCTTGATCACTAAGCGTCTGAAATATGCTTCTGATGTCGTTGTTATTGTGGTTGTCAATGTCTACAACAATCAAATTGCTATCTGAAAGCGATAGACCTAAGTTAATGTTTGGCTCGTGATCGAACCAGTTGGAAATTTCTTGCGGATCCTTGCTAGCTGTCAAATAGCTGCGATCCTTAAGCGGTCGTTTAGTATTAGGAACAAGGGGAAATACTTTATAATCATGTTTGGCCAACTCTAAGGCGTATTGCTTGGATCTCATTGTTAGGCCTCCTTGCGATCTAGTTCGATCAGTTGCGTATATAGTTCCGGCTCGTGCGCTCTTAGGTGTTTACTGAAATACTTAAGAGCAACCTTAACTTCGCAAGCCTCTAACGGTACGTGCTTGATCTTATTTTTAAGGGAGTATACAACGGCGTTAACTAAAACAATATCGCTAAGCTTGCTATATAATTTGGGATCGTCATTCTTTAGCTTGTCTCCATAAGCATTAAATAGTGAGCGTGCTTGTTCCGGTTCCAAGTCATCAGTTGCGATCAGACTACGCAAGCTTACTTTTAATCGTTCAAATGATGTGATTTTGTCTTGATTTAATTGTGCGTTTTCTTGTAACATAATAGATAACTCCTGTTCATCATTTATTTTTGAATGGGTGTTTTGGGTTTAGCTCGTTGGCAGGGGTGCCAGCGGGCTTTTTCTTTTCTCTCGATCGTACCAACTCAATGACAAGCGGTGTAACCAGTCCAGCAACGCCAAAGATCAGCGTTAGCAATACGATCATCAGTAAATACATTGTTAGGGCGTATTTGACCCCGTCCCGGTCGGATCGTTCTACTTCAAACAAGTAGCAGGCGTCCAATTTGATTTGTTCTAACATGCTTAGCCCTCCTTTAGCATCTTTCTTTTTACTTTTTCTACGTCGTCAATGTTCAAAATATTCCAGTAAGTGACTTCATACTTGCAAAAGCCTATTGATTTGATCACTGGCGCAATATATCCCAACTTTTTCAAACGTTCCAAGTCCTTGACCACTTCAGCAGTCAAAGCACCAAGGATATATACCAAGTGATCACCGTTAGTAACTACGCCCGTTGTGTCTGCCTGCATACATAGAAGCCCGTACAACTCTTTTTGTTCAAATGTCAGTTTGTCGGATCGTTCTACTCTCCTAGGGATGTAGATCCCGTCTTGACCGCTTATGACGTTCTCTAAAATGGTATTGATCCGCTCCAGGTTCGATCTCGTCAATT
>NZ_AYYW01000054.1:0-2511 GCF_001434535.1 Ligilactobacillus animalis KCTC 3501 = DSM 20602 | reverse complement strand
TGTCTATTCAATTCCTTTCAGCGATCCATAAAGCTAACCTTTAAGCCACCTAGCCCGTGATTTATCGTTATAGCTCTATGGATCGTGTGCATTAGTCTGTAAGTGTTACTTGATTATCTGTTAGCCATTGGATCGCGTTGCGGTATACATAGTAATCGTGCATTCCGTCCAACTTGACTACTGGCATCCCTTTGCTGGTCCATTTCTTGACGGTGCTATCTGAAACACCAAAGACCTTAGCCGTATCAGTCAGATACCCGCCACTATTAGGATGTGTCGTTAGCAGCGTTTGAACGATCTGCATGTTAGTGTTAAATGCTTGCAATTCTTTTACTAAGTCAGGGTCTGCGGTGTTTACTGATACAGATACACCAGCAACGTTAAATGTCAGATTTGCCATTGTCTTGATCTCCTTTAGTTGTTAGATATTCCAGCAGTTTCAAGATGTTTTTTTCGTCTGTGCTAAGTTGTTTCATTCCGTTCTATTTCCTGTTCATCATTCATTTATTGGGTGGGTGTTTTGGGTTTAGCCGTTGCGGGGGCTTATATACGCTAGGGACAAAAATGTCCGTTACGCTCGTTGTCGTGTTTCTCAAATTTGAGTATCACGGCTAGGGATGTAGGGCTGTAATTTATACAGACCCTTTTAGTTTTTCTTTCAACTCGTGATAGTCGGTAACACCGATCTGATACAACGCAATTAATTGCATTTCCTTTGCTATGTAGGTTTGGCGTTCGTTACTCGTTAAAGCGTCAGCGAATGCGGATGCTCGGACGTCTAAGCCACGATCACGCTTTAACTTACTTGCATTATTTCCGGCCGAAACCATATATAAAAGTGTCGTCATGTTTCGGATCTCATTGCTTAGATCATCCCCGGCATAGTGATCCTTTAGACAATCTGTAAGCTGTTTTCTTAGTTCTTTTTCCATATCGTACAAGGTGTTACGCTTGGTTAGTTCTTGCTCCATCTCATCGAAACGGCTAAAATACGCTAGTTTGAACTCCATTGCCTTTTTACCGTTAAAGCCAGTTACTAGCATTGTGAATGCGAAACGATCAAGATCGTAACTTCTTACAGTTCTACCGTTCTCAGCAATATAGGTATTTTCCTTAAAATGATCTTTGAACCTCTTTTTAGTTGAGCCCAAAAATGGGCCCAATTCATTTTGTTTTACTGGGCTACTTTTTGAGCCCAACTCTTTAGAACTAATTACCTTGCTCCAATCATCTTTGATCTGATCAATTTTTCTTAAAATGTGTTTGTGTCGCTTATTAAACACTTCAGCCACGTTTAGACTGCTTGTGATCGCCTTGCGGTCTTTTATCATCACTTCGGTTAGTTGTTCTAAGTCGTTCATGGTGTCGCTCCTTTCTAGTCATTCATGTATTGCTTGATGATCCAATCATTAATCTTTTTGGCCGTTGTTTCATGTACGTTGCTGTGGCCCTTTAAAATTTTATCTAACGTCCACCGGCTAACTCCAGTGGCTTCTGATAGCTCTAAGACTGAGTAATTAAGCTCTCCTCTCTTACGTTTAAGAGCTTTTAGTTGTTCTGATGTCAGCTTCATTTCTTCCTCCTTTTTGTCAACAATTGTTGCGCAACCTATGTTGACAATTATATAAATAAATCTTAGGATTTGTCAACATAAGTTGCTAAAAAAATATTTAAGTGCTAATATTTTGAGTGAAAGAAGGTGTGTAAAATGGGCAATAGAATAAAGGAATTAAGACTTGAAAAAAGTATTAGTCAGCAAAATTTAGCAGATAAAGTCGGTGTTACTAGACAAGCTATTTCACTATTTGAGAAGGGCGATAGGGAACCGAAACTCGAAACTTGGATAAAATTATCTAATTTTTTCAAAGTACCAGTCAGTTACCTTAAAGGGACCTCGAATTATAAAGCAGACCCCTCAGAGTTTTGGAAAATAGATAATTTCCAAAACTTTTTAGAATGTGTTGCAGACGGTAAAAATGAGCGTGGTGATCTACTGTTTACAGAGAAGACTTGGGAAAAAGAAGTTCATCAATATATGTCCCAACGCAATTTTGAGGACTTTAAAAGAATGGTAGAATTCTTTAATACTCTATCTGTGTCGGATATAACACAAGACAAAATAGAAAAAGTCATAAATAATTTAAATAGTGTGCATGAAGTTAATAAGATAACAGAGCCAACTTTTTATTTTTTTGAGGCATGTATAGATGGTGTTGGTGGTGATAAAGAAAAAATGAAACTTGTAGAAGACTTTGAGAAAAAACTTGAAGACCTTGAAAAAGAAAGAAATCCCGATGATTGGTGGTAAATTTACTATAAAACATATTAACCAACCAGCCGAAATTCCGGCCGATAACTAGCCAGCGTAAAAATGCGTTCGCTGGTAGGGCGGAAATCTCCGACGTACTCGATCGCAATCACTGAGCGCAAAAATGCGCCAAGTATATACCAGCGCAAAAGTAGTAATTTGTAGTAATTGAGCCACTTCGATATTTTAGAACTACCTACGTG
>NZ_AYYW01000053.1:970-15129 GCF_001434535.1 Ligilactobacillus animalis KCTC 3501 = DSM 20602 | reverse complement strand
GCTGGTACTTCATATTTTGTATCAACTGTTTGATCAGTTTTACCAGATACAGATTGACTAGCAACTTCTTTGTTATTGTTATCGACATCAACATATTTGATCAGCACTTCTTGATCATTTGCTGTGTAGTAGATATCGACTGGAGCGATCTCATCATTGGCATTGACTGTAAGTTGTGCTACTGACTTATCTGCCGTATATCCATCTACTTTAGGAGCTGTATAAGCGGCAAGTTTTTGCGCTGGACTCCAAGCGTTCCAAGTAGTCTTACCTGTTACTAGATCCTTAGTACCGGTACGAGTAAAGGTAGCTGTTTGAGAGGCATCTTTGGTCGTACCATCTGGCCTATGAACCGTGATCTTTCGAGTTACAACATTTTGTGTATCTTTCTCGCCTACTTCCACGGATACCTTCTTATGTTTTACCTTTACGATGATCGGTTCGTTGCCGTTTGCTTTAAAGGTAACTGCTTTTGGTAGATCTTGACCTGCCACTAATTCATAGTTAGCTGGTACTTCATATTTTGTATCAACTGTTTGATCAGTTTTACCAGATACAGATTGGCTCTTGACTTCTTTGTTATTGTTATCGACATCAACATATTTGATCATCACTTTTTGATCATTTGCTGTGTAGTAGATATCGACTGGAGCGATCTCATCATTGGCATTGACTGTAAGTTGTGCTACTGACTTATCTGCCGTATATCCATCTACTTTAGGAGCTGTATAAGCGGCAAGTTTTTGCGCTGGACTCCAAGCGTTCCAAGTAGTCTTACCTGTTACTAGATCCTTAGTACCGGTACGAGTAAAGGTAGCTGTCTGTGGTACAACTTCCTCTTTTTGTTTAGGATGATGGATATGGATCTCGCGTGTAATCTGCTTAGATTCAAGTTCCGTTGTTGTACCATGTATTAATTTGACGGTAAATGTTTGTGGTTTTGAATCATCATCATCAAAATAGACCGTTGAAAATTCCTGGTTTGCAGAATTATATTTATAGCCCTTAGCTTCCAAAGCGTGGATCTGTTCGGCTACTTTTTCATGCGAGATCTTAGTATTATGTGCCCCAGTTTCGATCGTTTCCAAATCTTTACCTTGATCATCAGTGATATACTTGTGAGCGGTCTTGTCCCAATACTTTATCTGCGCAACTTGAATGTCTTCACCATAGTTGAGCACTGTATCTTGGCCTGGATCACTTGGTTGAACAACTTCACTTTTTACGTGATAACCTTTGATCGTTGGAGCTACGATCGCTTTGATCTTAGTTGCATCGTTAGCATCATTTTCATATTGAACCTTCGTTAAATCATTACCTTGGCTGTCTTTAGCAATGATATTACCCAACTTACGATAAACGATCTCTTGTGTAGCATTTTTTTGTTCAGCTTTTCGGCTGCCCAAGCCTGGCGTTGTTGCATAATAGCCAGCGATCACTGAGCTATTTACTGCCATATAGCTCGCTTCACTTGGAACAGATGTCTGTGAGATAATTTCGTTTGTATGGATATCTCGCTTAGTCGTCGTTGTCCAAGTGATCGTTTGTGGTTCAGCAGCTTTAAGTTTATTGCCAGATTCGTCGACAAATTTAGTCGTTAGGGTATAAGTATCATGTGTTACCTTTGTTTCAATACCACGATAGATATACTTGATCGATCTGCTTAGATCACTAGGAAGATCCTCTTTTGCTACTAAAGTGTATTCAATGTCACCTTGGGGAAACTCTTTGGGAACCTCTGGCAAACTTGCCTTAGCAGCATCGTTTGCATCATTGACATATCGGTAGCCTTGATCTAGATAATTGCCATTTTCATCATAAAGCTCAACACTACCTAACTTACGATATTCATATGTGATAATAGATTATTTTAATTTTATTTTTAAAAATAAAATTTCGCAAAATCTATCCAACCGTATAAATAGTCTTTTTTAGACTTAGACACCAAATAAGTCATACTATTCGTACACAAATAGAATTTTAATTTAATAAAAAATTAATATTTTTCCAAAAAAATTGACTATAGTTCCACTTGAAAATGAAACCATAGTCAATTAGTTTTTTAAAGATCGTTGCAACGCATGATCGTTAAATGCAACATAAAATCATTGTATTTATCATCGGCCAGATCACGCCCAACTGCAGTAACTGTTCGTACAGCTAATTCTTCGTTTTGATCATACAGATCGGTACTATCAACGCGTAGATCTAGATCGATCCCTTCTTCAATATGAATGTGTAATTCGGTCTCGTCATAATCACATTGGTAAAAACCACGGATCGGCGGTAAAGCATCTTTGCTTTGACGTTCACCTTCAAATGATACTTTTTGACTTTGAGCATCACGTAACATCATCTTAACGTTAAAGTCTGACATCGTTGACATCTCAGCAAATACGTAGTAACCACGTGGGATACTCAACTTAACTGTCTTATCGTCTTCCATCAATGCGATCTTATTCATCTTTTCACCCTCCATAAATTAAAAAATAAAATAATTATCTAAAATTTTTTAGTGATTTAATTTTATCTTTTTACGTATTCTCGGGTCAATAAAAACACTTACATTCAACTCCGACTTAACTCAAACATAACCATTATTATGAAAACGTTAATTTATTTTTTATCCAACTTATACCACAATTAGCAAAAATTACGTCTATAGGGTAAAATGTAACTATAAATATGCAGTAAAGGCAGGTAATATTATGGTAACGATCAAACAAATCGCAGAAGAATCCGGCTTTTCACAAGCTACCGTCTCACGCCTCTTAAATGAAGATCCGACCTTATCCGTTTCCCCTGCCACTAAAAATAAGATCCTCACAGTGGCAAACAAGCTCGGCTATGGTAAACGCCAAAATAAATTTCTTATCTCACGTAAGATCGCACTTTTGACTAGTTTCACCGCTGAAGAAGAGCTGCAAGATGTTTATTTCAACACTTTAAAAGAACTTATCCTCGAACAAAGTAAAAATGCCAACTTAGCGATCGATATCTTCCATGATCTTGATCAGTTGATCGCTAAGGGCAAAAATTACGAAGGCTTTATCGGGATCGGGGCAGACGAACTTTCCCCGGAAAAGCTGGCTAAACTCCATGAAGTCACACCGATCGGGATCTTCTTAGATATCAATCCTTATCCAGATAAATTCGATTCCGTTCAACCCGACCTCTCCCAAACGATCTTAGACGCCTTAGACCTCTTACAGCGGGCTGGCAAAAAACGGATCGGTTTTATCGGCGGGGTCGGTTCGATCATGGGACAACACAACTATCGCCAAGATCCACGGGCTTTTGCCTTTGAAAACTGGGCTAAGCGTTTGAATATCTTTGATGAAAAAGATTATTTCGTCGGGGGCTCATTTACGACCTCAAATGGTTATGAGCTCGGCCAAAAAATCATTACTACTTTGTGCTCAGATCTCCCCGATGCCTTTATCGTCGCTTCTGATGCTTTAGCGATCGGCGTCTTACAAGCTTTCAATGAAGCTGGGATCCGTTTGCCCCATGATACTGCGATCATCAGTATCAATAACATCGAAGTCTCACAATACGTTTCACCACCATTGACGACTTACAGCATCGACCAAAAGGAACTCTGTCAGACCGCGATCAATTTATTATGTGATGCCTTAGAGCGTCCCGACCGTGCTAAGATCCATGCTTTCGTCAATACTGAATTAGTGATCCGTAAAAGTTTTACCTTATAAACCCTTAAAAATCGCATTCTATCAAGGATGTGATTTTTATTTTACTGTTTTTACATAATTGTTTTAGTAATATAGTTTACTTATTAAGTAAAAAGTTGTATGATGATCCCTGTAAACGATTACAGCTAGTTTTAGCTATTTGCTTAGCTTTTAGGGGGAACACCAATGGAAAAACATGCATCAAAATCATTTGTCTCCAAGTTCTCATTTGCAATGGGCAACTTGGGGCATGCAGCTTTTTACGGCTTACTGAGTAATTGGTTCATCGTCTTTGTTACGGCGGGCTTGTTCAGTGAACTAGCACCCGCGATCGCCAATAAATTGATCGCTTTGATCACCGGGCTGATCGTGGTGATCCGGATCATTGAGATCTTGATCGATCCACTGTTGGGAAACATTGTGGATAATACTAAGACTAGATGGGGCAAATTCAAACCATGGATCATTGCCGGTAACCTCGTTAGTGCTGTGATCTTAGTAATACTTTTTACTGGGATCTTTAACCTAGCCAATGTCAATTGGATCGCCTTTGCCGTATTATTTGTGATCTTGTTCATCACATTAGATGTCTTTTACTCATTTTCCGATGTCTCTTATTGGGGCATGGTACCAGCCTTGAGTGAAGACAGTAAAGAACGAGGCGTCTACACTGCCTTAGGAACTTTGACAGGTTCGATCGGTTGGAATGGTCTGACCGTCATCGTCGTACCTGTGGTGACCTATTTCACTTATGTTGCCACCGGAAAACACACCCAAGGCGCTCAAGGTTGGCTGGCATTTGCGATCATCATTTCGCTTTTAGCCGTTCTCTGTGCCTTTATCGTGGCTTGGGGAACTGAAGAAAAAGACAATCTGATCCGTAATGCTGCTAAGCAAAAAACGACGATCAAAGATGTCTTTGTCGGTCTAGCTAAGAACGATCAGATCCTTTGGGCTAGTTTGGCATACTTTATGTTCTCCTTTGCTAACGTGGTCACAAACGGTGTCTTATACTACTTCTTCAAGTTCGTCTTGGGTAAACCAGAGACCTTCAGTTTGGCAGGCTTTATTGCGATCATAGTCGGATTTATGACCTCACCTTTATATCCCGTCTTGAATAAGTTCATCCCGAGAAAGTGGCTCTTTTCTTTTGGACAATGTTGTATGATCACTTCATACTTGATCTTCATCTTTGCCCGTGAAAATATGGTCCTTTTAGTCATCGGGCTCGTCTTATTCAACATTACCTTTGCCCAACTCGTAACAGTTCTTACCTTGACTGATGCGATCGAATACGGTCAATTAAAGACTGGCGAACGTAACGAAGCGGTCGTCTTGGCGGTTCGGCCAATGATCGATAAATTGACAGGGGCCTTTTCCAATGGGATCGTCGGTTATATCGCGATCGCCGCTGGTATGACGGGTTCAGCTACTGCTGCGGATATGACCGCTAAAAACATCCGGACTTTTGAAAGTATGGCCTTTTACATTCCACTTGCTTTAGCGGTCTTAGCTTTGTTGATCTTTTTGACCAAGGTCAACTTGACTGAGAAAAAACACGCTGCGATTGTTGAGGAGCTCAAGGATAAATTAGCCGCTGGCGATGAGACTTTTGGACTTGGAGCTAAACCAGCTCCATTAACTGTCAGTGATACAACTAATGTCTTAGCTCCAGTCACTGGTTTTGCCAATGCTTTACCAAGCAAAGCTGCACCAGATTTTGATGCAACTGGTTTTGTGATCGATCCACTTGATACCAAAGTCTATGCTCCATTTGATGGCACAGTCCGCTTTACATTCTCCACTAAACATGCCTTAGGATTAGTTGCTGATAATGGACTAGAAGCGGTCATCCATGTGGGGATCGATACGGTCAAATTACGCGGTGAAGGTTTTGTGACACATTATACCGATGGTCAAACTGTAAAGGCTGGCGATCTATTGTTGGAATTTGATCCAGCTGTGATCAAAGATGCCGGTCTTAGCGATAATGTGATCGTCTTTTTCACACAGCCTAAACGCATCACCAATTTGAAACTCGATGTCGAACGCGAAGTGACCCACGGACAACTCCTCGCTCGGGTCACCATAAAACAAGGTTGATCTTTCAACCGCCTATTTTGTTATCCGTACGGCACTACCCGATTTTGCCGTGATCACCAGTTTTTGTATCAAACGCGATCGATAATAAAAAATGACTTGATGTGCCCCATCAAGTCATTTTTTATTTAAAGTACATTTCTTCACGTAAAGCAGTATAGATCGGGCGCCCACCTAAAAGTGTATCAACTGTATAGGCGATAAACGTCACAAAGACTAATGGGAAAACTGACGCTAATGAGCCCGCCATCTCAGTCAATAAGACGATCGCCGTAAATGGGGCTTTTTCGATCGCTCCAAAATAGGCTGCCATCGAGATCAAGATCAGCCCTAAAACTTGGCTGTGCTCGAGCCATCCCGCACTTACACCCAACAAACCAGCAAAACATCCGATCACAGCACCTAAAGCTAAGATCGGCATAAAGATACCACCTGGGACCGAAGCACCATAGGATACCATGGAAAAAACAAACCGCACGATAAAGAAGAGCACAAGCAACTTCAAAAGCGCATGTGGATCGGTCGGCGTTAAACTCATGTCCGTCACGTAACTGATAAAATCATGACTTCCGCCTAAGAGTTTAGCATTCCACAAACCCAAGGGGATCGTCAATAATAACGGGATCAAGCTGTGATAACGTTGCGGTAAAAAGTTTAGCTTGCTATAAACATAGAGTTGCTCTAACAAAACATATTGATAAGCATATGCTAAGATACCGATAATAATACCCAAGATGAGCAAAAAGACATAATTAGGTGCTCCTTCAAAGGGTTTGATATACATTGCTAAACTAGGCTGTTGGCCCAATAAAACTAAGGTCATCAGATCTGCACTCAAAGCAGCTGCTAAAGCCGTCAAGCAAACACGCGGTTTAAAAGTCGTTGTGATCTCTTCGACCATAAATAATACCCCAGCTAATGGTGCACTGAAGGCGGCTGCCAAGCCCGCTGCTACCCCAGCCAATAGCAAAGTCTGTTGATCTTTTTTAGAAGTTTTAAAAACATCAGCTGCCAAACCTTGTCCTACACAGGCTCCCATCTGAATACACGGGCCTTCACGTCCAAGAAATAACCCAGGACATATTGCTAACAAGCCACCCACAAATTTCCGCCACAAGATCTGCCACGGTGCATAACTATTTTGTCCCAGCAAGATCGCTTCGACCTGTGGAACCCCTGATCCGACCAAGTTAGTCAGATCATACTTGAGGATCTTGCCTAACAACCAGCTGATCGCCACTAAAAATAGCGCATAGACTAGCACATAACCCAGATGGCTTTCGAGATATGGATACCACCAAAATAATAATTGCAATGTGTGGTCGATGATCCACCGAAAACAACTGACGATCACACCTGTGATCAGACCCACGATCACACCTTGAAAGACTAAATTTAAATAGTCCATGGAAAATGGTCGCGCCAGTACATCCTTTGCTCTAGCTACCAAAGCATCACATCCCTTTAGATAAAATACTTTACCTATAATAACATTCTTAGCGCAGTTTATCACATGTTTAATCTTGTATTAAAAGCCTAGAATGCTTGATCTACCGTCCCTAACCTTACTATATCGTCCTAAATGAATACCTTTCCAAGATTAAAAACTAGAACAATATTTTTTGATTTTATAATCTTTATAGACCTTCTCAAGGCAATATGCGATAATTTTCTACGTTGTGCTATTTTAAAATAGCATTAAGTAAGATAAAGGGGATCTTTTAATTATGAAACATTGTGCCCTATATCTGGGCTATTTGATCGCGTTACTTGCACTCCTATTATTACTTTGGTGTGCCCACTATTCGTACACGCATACAGGAACACATCATTTCGTTGAGATCGGACTGGAAGATGATGCTTTTGACGATCCACACGATAGCAATTTTTCAGTTGAGTATAATTGATTCAAAAATAAAAGGGCTACTGGTAGCACCCAGTAGCCCTTTTATTGCTATTTGTGACTTTCGATATAGTTGAAAGCTTCTTGACCGGCGATACCACCATCGCCAACTGCAGTCGTGATCTGACGCAATGTCTTTTGCCGAACATCCCCGATCGCATAGACCCCAGGAATGCTTGTTTCCATCTTATCATTTGTCACGATCCAACCTTTATCATCCGTGATCCCAAGGTCTTGGAATGGAGCTGTCATTGGGATCGAACCGACATAGATAAAGACACCATCTGCTGGAATGATCGTCGTTTCACCTGTCTTGACATTTTTAGCTTTGACCCCAGTCACTTTTTGCTCGTCACCTTGGATCTCCTCAACTACAGTATCCCAAGTAAACTTGATCTTGTCATTTTTGAAAGCACGTTCTTGTAAGATCTTTTGAGCTCGTAAGCTATCACGCCGATGGACAACATTCACGCTTGAAGTAAGGTTGGCTAAATACATCCCTTCTTCGACCGCCGAGTCACCGCCACCGATCACAACAACATCACGGTTCTTATAAAAGGCACCATCGCAGACAGCACAGTATGATACACCGCGACCACCATATTGTTCTTCGCCCGGCACACCTAACTTGCGACTTTCTGAACCAGTAGCAATGATCACCACTGGAGCTTCTAATTCGCCACTATCGGTCTTAACGAGCTTCGTCTTTTCATCGAGCACTTCGATCTTTTCAACATTACCGTAGACAAATTCCGCACCAAAATTAGTTGCACTTTGATACATTTCTTCAGAAAGATCGGGACCCATGATCATTTTAAAGCCCGGGTAATTTTCGATCTCAGCTGTGTTGTTCATGTTACCACCATAAACACCACGATCAAGCATCGCTACTTTTAAATTTGCGCGTGACGCATAAAGCGCTGCGGTCATGCCGCCTGGTCCTGCACCGATCACGATCACATCATACTTATCTGCCATCTGCGTATCCTCCATTAATTAAGCTAAATGTTTTTCTAAAGCTTGTTTCAATTGGTCTTTCATATGGACACCAACTAATTGGTCCACAACTTGACCATCTTTTTTGATCAATAAAGTTGGGATCGACATGATACCAAATGCTTGAGCTGTCTTAGGGTTAGCATCAACATCTAACTTGCCGATCGTTACCTTGTCGCCCATTTCATCAGCTAATTGTTCGATGATCGGAGCTTGCATCCGACATGGACCACACCAAGTTGCCCAAAAGTCGATCAAGACAACACCATTATTTGTTTCTGTTTCAAAATTTTCATCTGTAAATACTTTGACCATTTTTATTACCTCACGATCATAAAACTATTCAACTAACCAATTGAATAACTAAACTATATCACGTTTTTTTATTTAACGCAACCATCTTAACTTACTTTTTTTCAGTGACCCAATCATAATAACTATGATTCAAGCTATATGCTTCATAGCCCTTAGCATGCAAAAGCCCTGTTGCTAGGTCAGCATACGTACAAAGCTTTCCGCGACAATACACGATGATCTCACGGTCTTGTGGTAAGAAGCTCAAATGTTCCTCTAACTGTTCAAATGGAATATTCAATGCGCCTTCGATGTGACCGGCTTGATACTCATCGGTAGGACGGACATCTAAAAATAGGGCATGGTCTTGTTGTTTAGCCTGTTTTAACGTGATCGTCAAGCTACCTGTCTTTTTAGCCAGATCAGCTTGCGTCTTTTCCAAACGTACCACACCAACTTGTTTTAAGCTACTTGCTAACTCTGCTACCTGAGATGAGGCCAGCGAGTAGACTACAAAATTTCCTTGTTTTCGGCGCTTGACTAGCCCGGCTTTAAATAAAACTTGCAAATGACGCGATGTATTTGCAATCGTCATCTGCGTCTCTGTAGCCAGTTTTTCGACGGTCTTTTCGCATTGCGTCAGTAATTCTAAGAGTTCTAAACGTCGCTCGCTCGAGAGACACTTACCGATCTTAGCTAGTTCAGTATAGAGTTTTGTCTTATATTCCTGTGCTTCGCTCGTTTTCATTAGCTTAAACTCCTATTCAATCTTTTCGTTGAATAGATTAACAAATAGCTTCCTTTTTGTCAATTCTCTCCCATAAATTTTCTATTTAAGGTTGATTTAGTAAAGTACACCCATTCAGAACGAGCATAAGAAATTGCAAAATAATCCAGATTTATATTTCATTATTTTTTAAATGTAGTATAATATTTCTAAAATTAATATCTAATATGAATGATAACGTTTGGGGGAATAGCTTATGTTTAGTAAGATCGGTCAGTTAATTTTTGATAATGAAGCAGTTGCAAAGACGTCGGATTTCACAATGGGACTTGAGATCGAGATGCATCGGATCGATGATGCGGGCGACCTCAGTCAAGAGCCCTATCCAGCAGCAATCGGCGATGAAGCGACTAATCCTTGGATCACTACGGATTTCTTAGAAACAATGTCTGAGATCGTAACTCCACCAGCAGCGTATGCGCTCGATGCAATGCACTACCTGTATGGGATCAACAATATTTTACGAACATCCCTAGCCCCAGGTGAACTGCTGTGGCCACTTTCAATGCCACCTAAATTACCAAAAGACACCAGCCATATTCGCTTAGCGCAGTGGGGTCCAGAAAAAGAAGCTTATCTCAAAGAGTGGGCCCGTCGCCACCGTTTTGCTGAAGGAACATCTTGTGGGGCACATATCAATTTAAGTATTGATCAACATCTGATCGACTTAGTTTTATAAAATTTTCCTGAGCGCTTTAAAAATGAGTTAGAAGCTAAAAACTATCTCTATGAGATCTTAGCCCAAGGTTTCATGCGTTATCGCTGGCTGATCACCTATCTTTTTGGTGCGAGTCCAATCGCTGAAAAAAATTACTTTGAAAATGACTTTAAGCTCGAGCATCCAGTTCGTAGCATTCGCCAAAGTTCACTTGGCTTTGGGACCAAATTTGCTGGTGACTATACTAGTGTGCAAGCTTATGTCGATCGGATCCAGTAAGGTGTTAAAGACAAAATCTTGATCAAAGATTACGAATTCCATGGTTCAGTCCGCTTTAAAGGTAATCCCGTTTTAAGTGAGCTCCCTAAGACTGGCGCCGAATATATCGAATTACGGATGCTAGATCTTGATCCAAGCAGTTCAGTGGGTATTAGAACTGATACTTTGCGCTTTATTAGCTTACTGGCTAGCTATCTGATCATGACACCTGCACTAAAACCAAATGAAGTCAATCGTGTGCTTGAAAATGCCGATCGCATGAATGAAGAAGTTACCAGTGAAGATCCACGTAGTATTTGTAAATATCAAAACAAAGCCCGAGCATTGATCAAAAGTTTAGAGCGTTATGCTAATCGGATCCAACTTGGTCCTGAATATCAAGAGATCTTAGATGATTTAGAAGATCGGGTCGAGAACCCTTTGACGACGCCAAGTGCGCTCCTCTTAAATTATGTCAAAGACGATTCCTTAGAATAATATGCTTTACGGCGGGTGCGTCGCTATCAACGAGCAGCCCAAGAGTCGATCATTAAGTTCGAGGGCTTTGAAGATCGACAATATACAGCGGCTGAATTAAAAGAAGCGCTCTTCCCTGGTAACTGGGATCCTGATCTACGTCGGAGTTAATCTTTGCTTTATTTGTAAGAATAATATATGATTTCCTTGGAAGGACAAATGCGGGGGGATCAATTATTCAAACATTTTTTGTAACCGCTAACAAAAGCCAAGAAAGGAGAAACTATATTTCTTCCTAATAACATAAACCGTTATGTTATTCCGCATTTAATATAGTGACACAAAAATATGAAGGCCGTTTCAGTTAAGGACTCTGGGGGTGGGATCGAAATTTCAGAACGCGCTATTCCAACACTCAAACAAGGTGAAGCTTTAGTAAAAATGGAGTATTGTGGTGTTTGTCATACTGACTTACACGTAGCCAATGGGGATTTTGGCAAAGTTCCTGGGCGGATCTTAGGCCATGAGGGGATCGGGATCGTCACTGAAGTTGCGGATGATGTAACTTCGCTCAAGGTCGGTGATCGCGTAAGTATTGCCTGGTTCTTCAAAGGCTGTGGTTACTGTGAATACTGTACCATAGGTCGTGAAACACTTTGCCGTAACGTACAAAATGCGGGTTACTCAGTTGATGGGGGCATGAGTGAATACGCTGTCGTTGTAGCAGATTATGCCGTCAAAGTACCCGAGGGACTCGATCCAGCACAAGCCAGTTCTGTTACTTGTGCTGGGGTAACAACTTATAAAGCACTCAAAGAAGCCGATGCAGCCCCTGGTAAATGGATCACGATCTACGGCGCTGGTGGTTTAGGTAACTTAGCTGTTCACTACGCTAAAAAGGTCTTTAACGCTAAAGTCGTTGCCATTGATATCAACGATGACAAGTTAGCTTTAGCCAAAGAATCCGGTGCTGATATCATTATCAATGCTAAAGATACTCCTAATGGTGCCGAAAAGATCCAAGAATTAACTGGTGGCTGCCATGGAGCTGTCGTAACCGCCGTTTCTAAAATCGCTTTCAATCAAGCTGTTGAAAGTTTACGCGCTGGCGGGACAGTTGTTGCGGTCGGCTTACCATCTGAATATATGGAACTAAGTATCGTTAAAACCGTTTTAGATGGTATCAAAGTTGTCGGTTCATTAGTTGGAACAAGAAAAGATCTAGCTGAAGCCTTTGACTTTGCTACTCAAGGCCTAGTTGTACCAGTTGTTCAAAAACGTCCGGTCCAAGATGCACCAGAAATTTTTGAAGAAATGGAAGCTGGCAAGATCAACGGTCGTATGGTGCTTGATTTCACTGAATAAAATAATATAGCTCCACAAAAATAGCTCACTGGATGACCAGCGAGCTATTTTTAGTTATTCTTATTATTTTTTTCAGCAACTTTAGCTGCACGTTTGATCAGATCAGCAAAAATATTTTGTGAGTCCTGATAATGCTTGTAGGTATTTTCAGGATGCCACTGTAAGCCCAAAATTTGATCGTTTTCAAGCGACTCGATCGCCTCGGCTACTCCATCATCGGATTTAGCCACAACGCGTAAAGATGGTGCGATATCCTTTAAAGCTTGATGATGCCGGGAATTGATATACGGGCGTTTTCCAACGAGTCCATAGAGGCGACTATCCGTGAGCACATTTGCATGATGAGACGGAAAATTCCCGGGTGCATCTTGCGAATGCTTAACATAGATATCTTTATTTTCCGAAAGATCTTGATAAAGCGTACCACCTAGACCAACATTTATCAGTTGCATACCACGACAGATCCCTAAAATAGCTTTACCTTTTTCAACTGATCGTTTTAGTAATGCAATTTCAAAAATATCACGTTTGCGGTAAGTCATCCCCAACTTCAAATGAGGTTCTTCCCCAAAAAAGGTTGGATCAACATCAAATCCCCCCGCAAAAACGATCCCATCAAACAGGTCGATATAATCATCCACAAACTTAGGATCAACACTTGGCAAAATAACTGGGGCTCCCCCTGATTTAACGATCGCTTCGATCGCTGGTCGTGGTGCAAATGGCGCATTGCGCTCATTGATCACATTAGTTGCTTCGGTCAAAGTGTCTGCTGGTATGGCAATTCTTGGTCGCATGAAATTTCCCCCTTAAAATTACGTTATGAGAAAAATATCACATTTATGATTTTAAGTAAAGTTAAAAGTCTTAAAAAATTTAAATCACTCTACCAATGATCAAGTCTTAAGTTACCGTTTGGCCCATTTTCAACTTTAACAAATGGTAAATAAGCTAAGGCATACTCGATCTATCCTTGATCTCTAACATAACAACTACCTTGGTCACGTAAGTCACACATTGCCATTTGGACTTCATAAGGCGTTAAACTAGGACTACGTTGTAAAATATCTTCTACTTGTGCCAATTCATTAAAGTTAAACATCCTACTCATCCTTTCTTATCAGTTGTTGATCGCCTCTTGATCTAGATTTTCTTGCACATCAAATTGTGGTTCAAGTTCTTCGCTTGATCGCACTTTAAGACTTGTCTCCGTAGTTTCATTAGTTTGTCTAAGCTCAAGATCATCATGTAAAAAATTACCTTCAAAAAAGAAGAGTAATGCAGGTAAGATAATTGCTATAATAACGCCCAAAATATTTAAGTAACCGCTCTCATTTAAACGTTGCTTGATCGGTCGTCTAATGGGCTGATCAGGTCGTTTTTTCATTGTTACCGCTAGATAAATGTATAGGGCGCAAATCCATGCATAGAAAGAATATCGTTTCCCTTTTTTAACTATAAACCTTATTAACTACTACAATGACCAGCTATACATTTACCTTTCTCTGATCATTTTAACTACAAACTTATTAAATCATTATAATGATTTAAAATAGTAATTTTTTGTTTTGCTCTACTTAATCTGAATATACAAAAAAAGCCATACCCTAAAAGTATGACCTTTACGTG
>NZ_AYYW01000053.1:0-960 GCF_001434535.1 Ligilactobacillus animalis KCTC 3501 = DSM 20602 | reverse complement strand
CTGCGACCCCCTGGTCCCAAACCAGGTGCTCTACCAAGCTGAGCTATTTCCCGATAAAAAATGCACCCAGCAGGAGTCGAACCTGCAACCTTCTGATTCGTAGTCAGACACTCTATCCAGTTGCGCTATGGGTGCATAATATGAATATTCAATTAATGCCGAGGACCGGAATCGAACCGGTACGGTGATCACTCACCGCAGGATTTTAAGTCCTGTGCGTCTGCCAGTTCCGCCACCCCGGCGTGATACACTGATCACAAGCGGAAGACGGGATTCGAACCCGCGACCCCCACCATGGCAAGGTGGTGTTCTACCACTGAACTACTTCCGCATTAATGGTGCCGACTAGAGGATTCGAACCTCCGACCCTCTGATTACAAATCAGATGCTCTGCCAGCTGAGCTAAGTCGGCGTAAAAAAATGGTGCGGGTGAAGGGACTTGAACCCCCACGTCATAAGACACTAGAACCTAAATCTAGCGCGTCTGCCAATTCCGCCACACCCGCAAAATCGACGAAATGAGTCGTGACAGGCTCGAACTGTCGACCCTCTGATTAAAAGTCAGATGCTCTACCGACTGAGCTAACGACTCATGATGGAGGATACAGGGCTCGAACCTGTGACCCTCTGCTTGTAAGGCAGACGCTCTCCCAACTGAGCTAATCCTCCATAATGATAGCGTGGCAACTTCCTACCCTCGCAAGGGGCGATCCCCTAACTACTATCGGCGTTACAAAGCTTAACTTCTGTGTTCGGAATGGGAACAGGTGTAGCCTTTGTGCTATCGCCACCACACTTTTTTGTGAGAACCTTGTTCTCTCAAAACTAGACAATATCTTTATTTCCGAAAACGCTACGTTTTTGACTTGGTTAAGTCCTCGACCGATTAGTAATGGTCCGCTCTATACGTCACCGTACTTCCACTTCCATCCTATCTACCTGATCATCTCTCAGGGGTCT
>NZ_AYYW01000052.1 GCF_001434535.1 Ligilactobacillus animalis KCTC 3501 = DSM 20602 | reverse complement strand
TAAGAGACCCTGCACATTTGCTTATCGAAACTTTGTTCAGTTTTCAAAGATCTACTTAATTGTTTTATCTAAGTGATAAAACTAACATAATTATTATATCATATCTGATTTTTGTTGTCAATAACTTTTTTAAATTATTTTTTCAACGTCGTAATCAGACGACTTATTTATCTTATCAAAACCATTAATCAATGTCAATAAGAAAATAATTTTTTGTTATGCTGTAACAAATCAGCTTAAATATAATATCATGATTTTCAAGATGATGTCAACATCTTTTTTATATTATATTTTTAAG
>NZ_AYYW01000051.1 GCF_001434535.1 Ligilactobacillus animalis KCTC 3501 = DSM 20602 | reverse complement strand
TACCCGCTTTTTAGCCAAAAATCAGACTTTTTTTGATGATTTAAAAGCATGTAACCTTGATATACAAGGCATCAGCAAACTTTTTGGCCTATTTAATTCCTGGCGCTTTTAGTGGCTATTGCATATTTTGCAACTGTCAGCGATCCGACGACTGCACCTATAAGTTACTTCGTTCTAACATGCACACTTGTAAGTGCATATGTTAATTTAACGGGTGTACCTGCGGGTACGGTCGTTATTTAACAAGCGTACCTGTAGCTACGGTTGTTATTTGCTGTGTATCTGCAGTTACATAGCGCTTTTTTATGTCCGTAACTGTAACTACGGTCACAAAATTATCTGAGCATATCTGAGCAATTTACCTTAGGCTTTCTTAGGGTATAACCTTAGTAATTCTTAGCGTTTCATGTCAACATTTGTCAGCATCTCCACACGATCGGAACGCCTAAAATAGCTGTTCCGGCACTAAAAAAAGTGTGCACACAAACCACAAAAAAGGGTGCACACCTTTTTGCATTTTTGTATGCATACT
>NZ_AYYW01000050.1 GCF_001434535.1 Ligilactobacillus animalis KCTC 3501 = DSM 20602 | reverse complement strand
GGTCAAGTTTTGAAGGTCTCGGGCCAAGCAACTTCGAACCAACCAAGTACAAATACATCACAAAATTCAAATCAGACCCAAGCAAGTGGCAACGGGACGTATACGGTCAAGGCGGGCGACTCTTTGTACCGTATTGCAGTCAACCACAATATGAGCTTACAAGAGTTGAAGAATTTGAATAACTTGAGCAGTAATTTGATCAT